>DATJVU010000038.1:0-529430 GCA_035501655.1 Candidatus Solibacter sp. | reverse complement strand
TGCGCTGTACCTGCTGGCTCAGCCGGTAATCCTCGGCGAACAAGATCTGCTCATGAAACCCGCCCAGTTCCCAGAATTTCTTCCGCTCAAACATCATGAACATCCCGGTCGCATAGGGACGATGCAGGTACGACAAGTATTGAAAGCCATCGCTAACCGCGTAGAACACTTTGTCGATCCAGCTTCCGTCCCGGCAGATGATGTTCGTGGTCAGGCAGTGCATCTGCTTGCCCTGCGCCCGCTCCACGCAACGCCGCACCAGCGTCCGGTCCGCCAATTCAATATCCGCATCCAGAAACAAGACGTAGGGAGTATCCGCCAGCGTAGCGCCGTGATTCCGTGCTACTGATGGCATCCCTCCGGGAATCACGCTTATATTCAAGCGATCGCGAAAGCTGAGCACAATCTCCGGGGTCCCATCGGTCGAGGCGGCGTCAGCGACCAACACTCTCGTACTCGACATCGAGTAGTCCTGATTCGTCAGCGAAGTCAGCAAGCGCGGAATCAGCTTCGCTTCGTTCTTCGCCGGAATCACGATCGTCAGTTCGCTCCCCGGATTGTTGTTCGTCGTATTCATGAATTTGTACCCCCTGTTCGTCGATCGTCAGATACGTCAGCCGCGAGTCGACCCACCCGCCCGAGTTGTAATAGTCGATCCCATCCTGCTGCACGTGAATGGCTTCATGCGTGTGCCCGCAGAAAATTCTGTCAGCATCGTGCTGTCTCGCGTATGCGATGGCGCCGGCGGCAACCTTCGGCGACATGCGCAGCCAGCGCGTATTCAGCCGGTCGATCAGCCGCGCGATCGGTTTGCTCTTGAAATCAAGCTTCTGCAGTTGCAGATAGAGCGAAGTCCCCAGCCGGCTCAGCCGGATACGATTCACCTGGAATCCATCGAACTGGTGGCCATGAATCGCAATGTGCCGCAACCCGCGGTCGTCCCACTCGTAACTCTCGTAAACTTTTACGCCCACCAAGTGCGACATGATATCGGCGAGGCCGTGATCATGGTTGCCCTCGACCCATACCACTTCAATCTTCCGCTTGGGATTCGATAGCTTGCGGATATAACCGAGGAACTTCCAGTGGTCTTTGGTCAGGCGGGCAAAATTGAGGTCGGCAAAGATATCGCCCAGCAGAATCAGCCGCTCGAATCGGCTCTCTTTCAGCAAGCGCGTCGCTTCGCGCGCACGGCTCGTCTCCGCACCAAGGTGCAGATCGGAGAGGATCAGCGTGTTGTAGGCATGCAGATCCATGCTCTTGTTCTAGCAATCAATTGTTACGGGTTGATGAACAGTGCATCAAAATTGGTGCATAGGTAACTACGAAAGTAACGTTGGGAAGCGTGGAAAATGGGGCCCCGGACGCCCTCGTCCGGGGAGGGAGCCCCGACATCAATCGACCCGAAGATCTCTTGCACTCCCACGGCGGACGGGGGCGTCCGCTCCCTGGCAATGGCTGAGACTACTTCAGCGCCTTAAACCCCGCACACTGCTCGGCATCCGGAGGCACGGTACTCCCCTCCGAATTCAAATCAGCGCGAATCACATTCTTATCCGTCGAGCAAAAACGCCGTTTCCCCGTGCGATCGAAAGCCACCGGCGCGGCGCCCGCAACATATCCCGTATTCTGCCCACCCGCGGGCGAATTGCCGGTTGCCGTAAAGCTATATCCCGCCTTCACTCCACCGGTCAGGCTGTCATCCAGCAAGCACGCACTCTCGGCAGACCTCTTGCACGGATCGGCTCCGCCCAGATTCGCCAGCGTGTCCGCATATCCCCCATACGCCACCTGATACTGCACTTCGGCCTGATTGATTGCCCGAATCGACACGACAGCCGAAGTCTCATTCGCATTCATCTTCGCCCCAGTAATGCTGGGAATCGCCGCCGCCGCAATGATCAAGATAATCGCCAGCACGATCAGCAACTCGATCAAAGTGAATCCTCGTTGTTTGCGCATCTCGCCTCCTCCACAGTTCCTGCTCCTCAACGTCTTGCTGCGGAGATGAACGCACTTCGCAAATCAACTTGCGGGAAAAGAAAATTGCGGCAAGCAGTCAGGGACCAAGCGTTCTGGTGTCGTCCGGGCAAGTCAGCTAGATGAGGCGACGTGTAGCGACGACTCTCCACCCGTTCAAAAGACAACGCCTGAGGCCATCTTCTATCACAGTCAATCCGGGCCCTCACTTGCTACAATTCCCTGTCTTACCAGATGGTTACCTTTGGCGGCGAACTTGAACGCCGACAAAATCGTACTGTCTTGTGTTAGCTGTGAGCGGTCAGCACTGAGCAATGAGCAAAACCTGAAGTCTCAAAAACACACAGCTCATTGCTCATTGCTGATAGCTCATCGCTCGAAGCTCACAGCTGGTCTCATAGCTCTTAGCTAAGCGATTTCCGGGGAGCGCAAGTGGAAGACGTCCAGGTCGTTGCGATGCTGGTTCGGCGATGTATTGCCGGCGATGCCGCCGCCTGGGAGGAAATCGTGCAGAACTACAACCGGCGCATCTACAACATCTGCTACCGCTTCGCCGGATCGGGCGACGACGCCGAAGACCTCACCCAGGAAGTCTTCATCAAGATGTACCGCACTCTTACGAGCTACGACCCGTCGAAAGGCGCGTTCGTGACCTGGGTGACGACCATTACCCGTAACCTGCTGGTCGACCATTTCCGCAAGACCAAGCAGGACCGCCTGACCGACTCCATGGACTCGACCGCCAGCGACCACGAGGACGCCCAGCCCCTCAGTGAGCAAATACCTGACCAATCTGCGCCCCCAGATGCCCATGTTCGTCAGCGGGAGGTCTCAGAGACGGTGCACCAGGCCTTGGGCAAACTTTCTCCCGAACTTCGGGAAGCAGTGATTCTAAGGGACTTACAGGATATGGACTACAAGGAAATTGCCGCTGTTTTGAAGGTTCCGGAGGGTACCGTGAAATCCAGAATAAATCGCGGGAGGGCGGAACTCGCACGCCTTCTTCAACGTACCTATAGGCAGGTGATGTGATGCCAGACTACACCAGCAACGGAATGCAGTGTCACGAGTTCGACCTGCTGCTTGCGGACATGCTTGACGGTGTCCTGAGCGGGACCGAGCTCGACCGCTTCCAGGCCCACGCCCGGGGTTGTAAAACCTGTGGGCCGCTGCTCGCTGAAGCTGAGGCGGGCCGCAATTGGCTGAAAGGTCTCACGGAGGTGGAGCCTCCAGCCACACTGGTAGCAAACATCCTGGCATCCACGACGGGCGTTGACACCCAACGCCTGCGGGTCACAGTTCGCACGCCCCAGCACAGCATCTCTTGGCTGGATCGGGTGCAGGCTGCTGTGTCCGGATACTTCGAGCCGATCTGGGCGATGGTTCGCCAGCCGCGCTTTGCCATGTCATTCGGCATGGCATTCTTTGCGCTGTCGGTGGGCCTGACGGTCGCGGGCGTCAAACCCGCCGACCTGCGGGCGATCAGCCTGCGGCCTTCGGCCATCCGGCACACGTATTACGCGACGCAGGCCCGGCTCGTGCACTATTACGAAAACGTTCGCGTGGTTTACGAGATCGAGTCGCGCTTGCGCGAATTACGCCGCAACGCGCCCGCCGAGCCCGGCCCCGCGAAACCAAAAAGCAACACCAACAACAAAAAGGACGACCGAACGCAACAGCCCGAGCAGAAGCAGGATCGCAACTACAGCCAGACGGAAAGTCTCATACAACTGGCCTGCGCTCCTGTGGGTCCATCCGCCTCTGATTCGTCGGAGCATGCTCCGGCAAATCCGGATCTGCCTGTGGTGTCGGTGACCACTGACAGGAGGTTCGTATGAACTGCGCCAATCACAGCGATCAAGCTGCGGTGGCGTTCTGCCGCACGTGCGGCAAGCCACTTTGCCAAAACTGTACCCGCGATGTCCGCGGAGTGATCTACTGCGAGAGCTGTCTGGCTGCACGCCTTGACAGCGCTGCCGCGGCTCCCGGAACTGCGCCCGCCGCCGGATTTACTCCCGTGCAAGCGCCGCAACCCGGATATCAGCCTTACACCGATCCAAGTGTGCGGGTTGCAACCGGGCCAACGTCCGGGCTTTCGTCCGGCCCCAATCCCGCTGTTGCGGGCATCCTCGCCGGATTCTTCCCCTTCGGCGTGGGCGCGGTCTATTGCTCGCAGTACGCCAAGGGATTGGCCCATTTGCTGATCTTCGCCATGCTGATCTTCGCCTCCGATCACGCCGGAAGCTGGGATTGGATCTTCGGCATCGGCATTGCGTTTTTCTACGTCTACCAGATCATCGACGCGGTGCGCACCGCCAAGGCACTGCAAGCCGGACAGCCCGCGCCCGATCCGCTCGGCCTGGGCCAGAGCTTCGGCATGGGTGAAAAGTTCGAGGCCAGCAAAGTTCCCGTTGGCGCCGTCATCCTCATCGGACTCGGCGTGCTCTTCTTGCTGCACACCATGGGCTTCTGGGAGTTCGGCCTCGACCGCTTCTGGCCGCTGATTCTGGTCTTCATGGGCATATTCATGTTCTATCGGCAATGGGAGCGCGTCGGCCGCGCCTGCAATTGCGGACGCTGCCGCACCCGCTGGCTCATGGCGCCCTCGATGGTGTTGCTCACCGGCGTGCTGCTTCTGCTGCACACCACCAACACCGTCGATCTCGATCGCAGCTGGCCCGCCTGGATTCTTGCCGTCGGCGTGATCCAGCTTCTGCGCAGCACGGCTTCGTCGGCGGGACACGTGGGGCCTTTACCGCCGGGACCGGCCGCTACGCCGCCGACTCCTCCGGGAGCGGCGCCCGCGGAATCTTCGTCAACTGGAAATCAATCAACGGGAACGCAGCCGCCTTCTTCCGGGGAGGTGTCCAATGTCTAGCACAGTGCAACCTCCGGTTCAGCCGGGATACACACCGGTTCCGCCACAGCCGCCGCTTCCCCCGCGACGCCGCTCCTTCGCCGGACCGCTGGTTTTGATCATCGTCGGCGTGGTTTGCCTGCTGGGCACGATGGGCTTTCTCTCCATCAGCCGCATGTGGCACATCTTCGCCAACTACTGGCCGGCGCTGCTGATTCTCTGGGGCATCGTCAAGCTGGTCGAGCATCAGCAATCGCAGCGTGATGGCGTGCGCTCCCGCGGTATCGGCGCCGGCGGCGTTTTCCTGGTGATCATGATCATGGTCTTCGGCCTCATCGCGCATCAGATCGACCACGCCAACTGGTCGGGCATCCGCGACAATTTCAACATCGACGACGAAGATTTCAAGAACATCTTCGGCGACAACTACAGCTTCAGCGATCATCTCGAGCAGGACTTCCCCGCCGGAGCGAGCCTGAAAGTCATCAACACGCGTGGCGCGGTCAGCGTCCATGCCTCTGATGACAACAAGATCACCATCGTGGTGCGCAAGCGGCTCGGTGCCGACAGTCAGGAAGCCGCCGACAAGTACAACAACCAGACCAAGCCGACTATCACCACCATCGGCGGGTTGGTTACCGTCGACGCTAAAACCGAGGCTGCGGGCGATCATTCCGTCGAAACCGATCTCGACATTTCCGTGCCCGGCAAGGTGCCCGTAACCATCAACTCTCGGCGCGGCGACGTGAACATCGCCACGCGCAGCGGCAACATCGACATCTCCACGCAGCACTCCGACACTTCTGTCGAAGACATCACCGGCAACGTGAAAGTCAGCCAGGAAAAAGGCTCGGTGAAGGTCGAGCAAGTAACCGGCGACGTGCATGTGGAAGGACGCGTCAGCGAAATCACAGTCACCGACGTCAAAGGCGGAGTACAACTCGAGGGTGAATTTCAGGAGAGCGTGAAGCTGGAGCGCATCGCTAAGTCCGTCACCTTCAAGTCGTCACGCACCGATCTGGAGTTCTCGCGTATCGACGGCTCGCTCGATCTCGACTCCGACGATCTGCATGCCGACGAGATCACCGGCCCGCTACGCCTGACCACGCGTTCAAAAAATATCCGCCTGGAGCGCGTCTCCGGCGACGTGCGCCTGCAGGATGACAACGGCACAGTCGAAGTCATCATGCGCACGCTGGGCAACGTGCAGATCGACAACCGCAACGGCGACATTCAGCTCGCGGTGCCCGACAAAGCCGGCTTCCGCCTCGACGCGCGCACTCGCGACGGCGAGATTCAGTCTGAGTTTGAAGAGCTGAAAGTGAACAATAGCGAGCACGAAGCCAAGGCCACGGGCAGCGTCGGCAACGGCGCCTCGCACATCGTGCTCAACAACGAGCACGATGGCATCCAGATTCGCAAAGCCAGCGACCTGCCGCCCAAACCGCCGGAGCCGCCAGCTCCCGGCAAGGCCGGCAAAACGCTCCCGGCACCAAAAGGCAAAGTCGAGCCCACCGAAAACTAACCATGTAGGGACGGACGCATTCGTCCGTCCAGCGATGGCAAATCCGAGCAGAGCCTTACCCCCTTGTCATGCTGAGAAAAAAGGGCGCCGCGAACAGCGGCGCTCTTTTGCAGTCGAAGCATCCCTTCAATCATTATTGCAGTCCGTATAGCGTAGCTATACACTATACGTGTGATCCGCAGCTATCGGCATCAAAGGACTGAAGAGGTTCGCCGAAACCGGATCGAAGGCTGGCATACAGCCGAAGCACAGTGGACGATTGAGAAGGCTCTTAACTGCTCTTGACGTCGCGAGCCGTCCTGAGGACATGAATGCGCCGGGAAATAATCTTCACGCGCTAAAGGGGGACCTGGCCGGTCATTGGTCTGTCGCCGTCAGTGGCAACTGGCGTCTGACATTCTCATTCGAAGGCGAACATGTCATCCTGCTCGACTATCAGGACTACCATTGAGGAAGAAATGATTTTCAATCCCGCACATCCCGGCGAGGTATTAAGAGACTACTTAAACGGCATGAGCGTTCGAGAAGCGGCAGAACGCCTGGGAGTAACGCGCGCTCATCTGTCCCGGATTCTAAATGGCCGTGCCAGTATCACCGCCCCCATGTCGCTGCGACTGTCGGCTGCTCTGGGAACGTCGCCGGATTTCTGGCTCAAAATGCAGGTGCAGCGTGACCTCTGGCTGGCGAAAAAAGCGGGAACTCCAAAAGTGAGACGATTCCCCGACTTAGCGCGCCGGGCAACAGCTTCAACGCCCGCCTAGAACTTCTCTAACGAGAGAGCTTCTGCCGCACCAGCTCCTCCACCTGCTCAAGCACCGCATCCTCGCTCATACCGCTCGAGTCAATCTTCACCGCGTCAGCCGCGGCCTCCAGCGGAGACGCCGCCCGCGTGCGGTCCCGCCGGTCGCGCTCGCGCAGTTCCGCAGCCACATTCGCCGCCACTTCCCCTTTGATTTTCTGCTGCTCCATCCGGCGCTGCTCACGCACCACCGGATCTGCGTCCAGAAAAATCTTCAAGTCCGCATCCGGAAAAACTTTTGTCCCGATATCGCGCCCCTCCATCACCACGCCGCCGCCCGCGCCCATCGCCCGCTGATGCGCTACCATCCACTCTCGCACCTTGGGATGCACCGATACCCGCGACGCTCCTTCGGTGACATCGCGTTCGCGAATCCGCGCCGATACATCGCGCCCGTCGAGCAGTGTGCGATTTCCTCCGATCGTCGGCTCCAGCTGAATCCGCAATCCTTCGGCCAGCTTCACCAGCGCCGTTTCATCGTCGAACGAAGCGTCCCTTTCGATCGCCTTCAGCGCCAGGGCACGATACATCGCGCCACTTTCCAGGTTCACGTAACCAAGCTTCCGCGCGAGCCGCGAGGCAATCGTGCTCTTGCCCGCGCCCGCCGGCCCGTCGATAGCGATGATCAGTTTGCCCGCCCTATGCATGACGAAGTAGCGATTGTACACACTCGCCACGCCCGGCTCGGGAGCCCGTAGGATCACGAATCAGGACACTGTCCCTTTTCCCACTCGCACCTTGCGGCGGCGCGCCAGAAGCATGGCCCTCCAGACTCCCAGGAAGATTAAGCCTTGTGGAGCCCTCTACAGTCCTTTCGATATCTGTCTCAGTTCCCAAAACGGGACAAGAATGTCTCACTAATCGCACGAGGCTTCGTGAGTTCGTAGCTCGGGGTCGCCGTATCCCTGGCGCCACCAGTCTAAGGAGAATTTATGCCGCTGAACACAAAGCTAGTCCCGTGCCGGAAGACAGATCTGAGATTACCAAGATTCACGCGCATCACGACACTCGCCGTGGCCGCTTTGCTCCTGCCGGCCGCCAGCCAGCAGAATGCGATATCCGCCCATGATCCGGGAGTGCGCAGTGGTCCAGCCGCAGCCGGAGGGCAGCTCCAGGGCCTGACGGCCAATCAGCAGGCGTTCTTCCTTGCCGGCATGGCGGACTTCAACGAGATCGACTCGGTGAGAGGGACGGTCACGGGCACGGGCGCAGGCCTTGGTCCGCGATTCAACGCGGAGAGTTGCGCTCAGTGCCATGCCGCCCCGGCCACCGGCGGCAGCAGCCCGGCCATCAACCCGCAAGTCGCAGTTGCCACCGATCAGGGTGCAAGTAACCAGGTCCCGACTTTTATTTCCACCAACGGCCCCGTACGTGAGGCGCGCTTTCCTTATACTTCCGACCTGCGCCACGCCGACGGCGGCGTTCACGACCTTTTCACCATCACCGGCAGAGGCGACGCCTTCGGCTGCAACCTCAAGCAGCCGAACTTTCAGCAGGCGCTGGAATCCAACAACGTGATCTTCCGCATCCCCACTCCCGTTTTTGGAGCCGGCCTGATCGAATCGATTCCCGACTCCGCCATCCTGGCCCAGGTGAACAGTCAAAGCGACCAGAAGCACAAAATGGGCATTGGCGGACGAGCGAACACCAACCAGGGCCCCAACGTTTCCGGCACCGCCAACACCAGCGGGAATGACGGCACCGTGACCCGGTTCGGCTGGAAGGCCCAGAACAAGTCGCTCGAAATCTTCGCCGGTGAAGCCTACAACGTCGAAATGGGCGTCACCAACGAACTCTTTCCCAACGAGCGTGACGAAACTCCGGGCTGCACCTTCAACGCCACTCCGGAAGACACGACGAACTTCGACTTGAACGGACCCGATCAGCCGAGCGACATCGTTCGTTTCGCGACGTTCATGCGCTTTCTGGATCAGCCCCAGCCGGGTCCCTCCAGCGCTTCCACCCAGAACGGGGCCAAGGTCTTTCAACAGGTCGGCTGCGCGCTGTGCCATACCCCGACGTTCAAGACCGGGCAGTCCTCAATCGCGGCGCTCAGCAACGTCAACGCGAACCTGTTCTCTGACCTGCTGCTCCATCACATGGGACCCGACCTCGCCGACAACGTTGTGCAAGGACAGGCCCAGGGAGACGAATTCCGCACCGCGCCCCTTTGGGGGCTCGGCCAGCGTATCTTCTTCCTCCACGATGGACGCACCAAGAACCTGGTCAAGGCCATTGTTGACCACGCCAGCGATGGCAACCGCCAGTATCCTGATTCGGAGGCCAACGGAGTCGTCAAGAATTTCAAAAAACTCTCCGATCAGGACCAGCAGGACTTGTTGAACTTCCTGCGTTCGTTGTAAAGGCGGGTTTGCTAAACAGAGTTTGTGAGGCGAAAGGTCAAACTTTCGCCTCACCGATTCTTGATCTTGATGGTCCTGGCCGGAGCGTCAAGGCTGGAGAACTCCTGCGCGCACCTGCGCCGGGGTCCAGCCTGCTTCGCGTAGCTGGCGGATGCTGAGCGCATCATGCCGTTTCGCCAGACGCACTCCGCCTTCATCGCGCACCAGATCGCAGTGGTAGTAATCGGGAATCGGCAGCCCCAAAGCGCGCAGCAATAAAATCTGCCGCGCCGTCGACTTCAGTAGATCCTCTCCACGCACGACTTCCGTAATTTTCATCGCGGCATCATCGACGACGACGGCAAGTTGATACGCCGGAACATCGTCGCGCCGCCATACGATAAAGTCGCCGAAATCGCGTCCGGCGACGAACGTCTGTGGCCCGAGATGACGATCGGTAAAGCAGATTTCCTCACCGTCCGGCACTCGAAATCTCCAATTCGCTCCAGCGGGAGATGCTTTTGTACAAACGGACGCTTCGTCCACAAGCCGTGTGGCGACGGCCGCCTCGGCCGTCCCGCGATGGCGAAGCCAAGCGGCCCCAGGCACAGACCCAGCCCCGGAACACGACCCCGCCCCAGGCCGGCAAGTCCCCGGATACATTGGCTCATCATCACCCTCATTCGGAGCCCCAGCAGCAAGCGCCACATCCTTCCGCGAACAAGTGCAAGGATAAATCGCCCCCATATCCAGCAACTTCTTCCAGGCCGCAAGATAAAACCCACGCCGCTCGCTCTGCGCGTACGGCGCAGACGGCCCGCCGCAGTGCGGCCCCTCGCTCCATCCGATCCCCATCCAGCGCAGGTCTTCGAACATCGCGCCCACAAATTCAGCGCGGCAGCGCTGCGAGTCCAAATCTTCGTTGCGCAAAATCAGCGCCCCGCCGCGCTCCGCAGCACGCGAGGCCGCAACCCAAAACGTCCGCGCATGGCCGAGATGCAGCAATCCGGTCGGCGAAGGAGCGAGACGCCCGCGATAGACGTTAGAAGTAGACATCGTCCTATGCAACGGCAAGTACGAGCGGCGCAGCTATCGAGGCCGATGCGGCGTACTCAATGTGAAGCACTCTCCGCGATATTTGGCTTCGTGACTTCGAAGAGGCGTGCACGATCAGAGGTCTCATGGCAAGAACAGCGCCCTTTGAAACAACACAATCGACAGCCTCATGTCTTAGCGAAAGTTCGTGAATCGCATCATCGGTCAGGACACCGAGTTTGTGCGTTCCGGGCAAAACCTTCAAAGGGCCATTCTCCAGCGTGGAATCATCCAGGCTCACCCGCAGGGCCAGCACGTGTTCCAAAGTGGCGCCAGGAGCGTGCGCGTAAGCAATACCTTCTTTAACCGACCAAGGCCCCCAGCCTTCGACATCACTTCGAGCCCGTATGGGCAGCGCCGTATCTTGATGCCAGACCACCAGCCAATTCGACTGCGGCGATTTGTCAAAGACGGTAGCTCGAAAAGGAAATGCCGATGGGCCTAACACTCCACTTGCGATCCGCATCAAGGAAGGGTGTCGAGCGAGACTAGCAACCGGTTCGAAAGCAAGTGCATGCCTTATTCCGGCGCGGCTTCGCCGAGGACTCAGTTTTTCTATCTCTCGTAGAAAGTGATCGATCGATTCAGGCGAGAAGATTGCCGGTAAAATTTCGAATCCCTCTTGCTCGATAGCGGCGCGCACGGACATTTCAAGACTGTTGCGCCGCAGTGCGCGGAGGTGCCGCCACTTTCGCCGGCGTAATCTGCAGCATGGACTTGCCGCCCACATGCACAAAGCTCAACTCGCGCGCGGCCAGCAGCGCGTTGATTGCATCCTTGACCCTGGACCGAGCGACCAGGTGGCCAAAAAATATTTCCAGCTCCGCCTGCTCCAGCGCGATCACGCAATCCAGATACTTTGAAACCAGCGCCGACAGCGCCTCCAGCACCGAAAGTCCCGCGCCTTCTTTCACCGCATCGGGCGCCCAGCGATGCATCAAATCCCACACCGAGCCTTCGCTCTCTTTGTAGTCGACGCGTGTAATGCGCAGCTTCGACCACAACTCACCCAGCGCCTTGTCGACCGCAGCGACCGAAAGACCGCCGCCCAGCCGCTCCAATAGACGCTGCTTCGCGATCGGTCCCTCGCGCTCGATCAGCGCATATGCATCGCAGGCCAGCGCGGAATACGGCGAGCGCGAACCCGCTCGGGGCGCCTGCTTGGGGTTGCGCTCGCCCACAAGAGCATAGAAATAAGGAAACACCTGCGCCGCCATCAGAAGCCCGTTGTTTTCTTCGAACAGATTCGCCTCAAAGGCAGAGCGCTCGCGCAGCAGACGCACCATCAACTCGGTCGCCTCCGCCGCCCGCGGATCCTTGAACGCATGCTGCCACTCCGGAAGGCGATCGTCCGATCCAATAAACGCGCCCACAAATGTCGGCCCCAGCAGCGCAGGCCGCTGCGGATACATCAGGCAAAATCCGACCTCCTCCAAGAAGGCCCGAGCCTGCTCGATCGTCCGGATGGCCCTGCCATCCAGCCGCCACTTTTCGCGCCGCAGCTGCTGCAATTCGAGATCGGTCATAGAAAAGCAGTGAGCAATGAGCTGTGAGCAGCGAGCGAGAACCAAGTTTTACTCACTGCTCATCGCTCACTGCTCACTGCTAGATCCTCTTAAACGCCTTCTGAATATCCTTAACAGAATATCTCAACACCACCGGCCTGCCGTGCGGGCACGACATCGGGTGATCGGTTTTGGCGAGTTCGGTGAGCAGCCACTCCATTTTATTTTGCTCGAGCGGCATGTTGACCTTGATGGCGGCGTGGCAGGCGATCGAGGCGGCGATGCGTGCACGAATCTTTTCGAGGTTCAGCGATTGCTCCTCGCGCGAAAATTGCTCGAGCAACTCATGCAGCATGTGCTCGACAGCAGCCGCGTCCACGCCTGCCGGAGCGATTTTCACCGCGACGCTGCGCGCGCCGAAGGGTTCCGCTTCGAATCCGTTGTGCGCGAGTTCGTCGGCGATCTCCGAAAACACGGCCTGCTGTGCTGGAGTCAACTCCAGCACGATCGGCATGAGCAGTCGCTGGCTCTCGACTTTCTGCGCGGCGCGCTGCTTCAGCACCCGTTCGAACAGCACGCGTTCATGGGCGACGTGCTGATCGACGATCCACAATCCGTCTTCGTTCACGGCGAGAATGAACGAATTGCGAATCTGGCCCAGCGGCCGGAGCGTGCTCAAAGAAGAAAGCGTTGGCTCCTCTTCGCCAACGTCGAGCGCCGGAGCACAGCCGTGATCAGGCACAGCCTCGGCGCGCGTGAGCGGGAGATTCTCCAATCCGCGCGCGACCGGGATCGCGGCATTCGCCTCAACGGCAATTCCGCCTTCGAACTGAAATCTGGCGGAAACTGGCGGCGGGACTGGCGCTTGCAAGATGAATCCGGAGCCGAGTGCGGTTTCGAGCGCCGGCCCCCTGGGCTCGAAATCCGGATTCCCAGGTCTCGCAAAACCGGCGAGACCTGGGGCACCCTCTGCGTTTTCGATCCCAGGGCCGTTTGCTCCCGGCGTGAGAGTCGGCGTCAATGCTCCCGGACTCAATCCTCCAGAAGCAAGCGAAGTTCTGGCGGTCGCGTGCGCGCGAATTTCCGCCACGAACTGCGGCACCGGACGCGCCTTCATCAACGCGGCCCGCACCGAGTCGCGCACAAAATCGTGCATCGCGGTCTGCTGACGGAAGCGCACCTCGGTCTTCGAAGGATGCACATTCACATCGACTTCGCCCGCCGGCAACTCCAGAAACAGCAGCACCACGGGAAAAACCGTCGGCGGAATAATGTTGCGGTAAGCCTCGGTCAGCGCATGCTGCACCAGCCGGTCGCGAATCAGCCGGCCGTTCACAAAAACAAAAATCGAATTGCGATTCAGCTTCTGAATCTCAGGCTTCGAAACGAAGCCATGAATGCGCATCTCGCCCGGATCGGTGGGTGGGACCGGCTCGCCATCTTCATCCACTTCCTGCCGCCGCCACGGCGGAGGCTGCGGCAATCCTACGCGCTCCAGCGCCAGGCGCGCGGCCACAGGGATCAGTTGATCGAGCGTTTCTTTACCGAATACCTGGTAGACGCGCTCGCCGTATCCCGCGACTGGCGGGGCGACCAGCATGGCGTTCGTGGCTGAGTGCAATTCAAAGTGTTTCTCCGGATGCGCCAGCGCGTAGTGCGTGACCAGCGACGCAATGTGCGAAAGCTCGGTCGATTCCGCCTTCAGGAACTTTTTCCGCGCGGGAGTATTAAAAAAAAGATCACGCACTGTGATCGAGGTTCCCAGCGGCAGCCCGGCCTCTTCGACACGCGCAATTTTTCCGCCGTTAATTTCAACCACCGTGCCCGCGGGCTCTTCGGCGGCCTGCGTCTCCAGCCGCAGCCGCGACACCGATGCGATCGAAGGCAGCGCCTCGCCGCGAAATCCCAGCGTGGCCACACTAAGCAGGTCTTCCGCATTTTTTATTTTTGAAGTCGCGTGCCGCTCGAAGGCCAGCAGGGCGTCGTCGCGCACCATGCCGCATCCGTTGTCGGTGATCTGGATGAGCTTTTTTCCGCCCGCCTCCACGCTGATTTTGATGCGCGTCGCGCCCGCGTCGAGCGAGTTCTCGAGCATCTCCTTCACGACAGACGCGGGACGCTCGACCACCTCGCCGGCGGCGATTTTGTTCGCGACATTTTCAGAAAGAACGTGGATGCGTCCCATGAGCAGCGGCCAGTGGTCGGTGGCCAGTGGTCAGTTTCGCAGATGGAAGGTAAGATGGCAAAACGCAGAAGGAGGACCCGTCTAGCAGGGCAGAAGTCACACCTTTGGCCACGGATCTACACGGATCATCACGGATAATTTCTTCTTGCCTGATCCGTGAAAATCCGCGCAAATCCGCGGCCGAGATCTACTTCGCGTCCGCGACCTGCTCGCGCGATTCGTTGTATACGCCGAACTTTTTCGCTACCACCTTCACCGTGGGATAGAACTGCACGAACGTATGCTCCACGGCGGCGTGCGCGTCGTGGCAGGCGTAGCAGGCGTTGCCTTTCGGCATCGCCTCGGCCGACTGCCCGTCAGCGCTGAAGCCGTAGTACGCCCATCTCTCGGGATTGTGCGCCGAATCCTTCACCTCAACTGCGAGGCCCATGAGATCGGTCTGGTAGTGACCTTTCTGGTTGATCGAACTGCGGCTCGCGGCGTCGCGCTCGTCGATGACGAACATGCTCTGCTCCGGCCACTTGCCCGACTTGGCGAATTCGTCGTAGGCCCAGCGCTGCACGAAGACGTTGGTGAACATTTCGTGGCTGCCGGGGCCGGGGCTGTAGTTCATGCCGTATCCGGCGGAGAGAAACATCCATTCGCGGTAGTCAGCCGGACGCGCCAGGTTACCCTTCGCGTCATATTGCGGCTTGGGACCACTCGCATCCGGAGCGGCGGCGACGAGCGCCAGACAAACAATCAGCATAACTGCGCAAGCAAGAAGTTTTTTCATTCGAGAGAACTCCTTCGTGAAAACTTCGTGTCCTTCGTGGTTTACGCCCTTTTGCGTTCAGCTCAGGCGGATCGGAATCATCGAATATCGACCATCCTATGCTGAACCCGGTTCCCCGTCTTGAACAAATTAAACCTGCGCCAAACCTGAACCAACGCCTCGCTACCCGCGTATCTCTATCAGCGGTGACAAATTCGGCGCTGCGCCGTCTCACAAATCGTGCCTGCAACCAATCGTCCCGGAGCCAACGATCCCGGCAAGGTCCTGCGCGGAGGTGAATTTTATTCTCCGGTGCAGTCGCGGCTGCGCGCCGGAGACGTCCTGCTTTCCGAGCTGCGCCAGCCAGTCTCGCGAGCCGTGCCGCGCCACGAGCACGAACTCGCCTACGTCACCATCGTTTTGAGCGGACACTATCTCGAAGGCGACCGCCGCCTCGACGAGATGCTGCCCTTCACGGCCGTCTTCAATCCCAGCGGGATTAAGCACTCCACAGTCATCGGCCCCGCGGGCGCATCGTTTTTTACGATTGAGTTTCGCGATCAGGCGTTGAAGGAACTCAGCCTACGACTGCCAACAGACACAACCTTCGACCGCGGTGCGGGCGCGATGCTCTGGCCCGGGCTGCGGCTTTACTCCGCGTTCAAGACGGCAAACGCCGATCCGCATGCGCTCGATGCGTGCGTGCTGGAAGGCTGTGTGCTCGAGGCCTGCGTGCTCGAGATCATCGGCGCGCTCACCGCCTTCGAATCTCCGGCGGTGGCGAGAGAAAGCCGCGCCCCGCGCTGGTTTCGGCGCGTAAAAGAACGGCTGCATGAAGAGTTCCGCGGCCCCGTGCGCATGAGCGAACTGGCGCGCGACGCCGGAGTCCATCCCGTGCACCTCGCGCGCGTCTTCCGCAAATTCGAGTCGCGCACACCCGGCGAGTACCAGCAGCGCCTGCAAGTGCGAGCCGCCTGCGAACTGCTGCGCGACCTCGAATGGCCGCTGGCCGCCATCGCCGCCGAATGCGGCTTCGCCGACCAGAGCCACCTCACCCGCATCTTCCGCCGCATGACCGGAACAACTCCGGCGCAATTTCGCCGCGCGCTCCTCCCACAGCGAATCGCCGCATAAATTCGCCAGAATAAAAAAGCGCCCCGCCGCAGCGGAGCGCTTGATCAATCGAACGAATCAGTTGACCTGCAACGTGAAGTTGATGCTGGATGACGGTCCGCCGCTGGTCGTGGCATTCACTGTCATCGGGTAAGACCCTGGGGGCGTTCCCTTATTGCCGCCACCGCCTCCGTTGCTCCCGCCGCACGACGCAATCCACATCGTCGAGAAGCCAAGAATGGCGATCAGCGTAACCATCCGTACCAGCGCAGTCGGCCTGCGCCGCGAACCGAAGGTGAACGCGATGCCGAGCAATCCGGGCAACAACGCGGCATAGAAAATCTTCGAGCCGTGTTCCAGCCGCGCGGTCGGCGCTGTCGTCTGGATGTTCAGCGTCACAGCCGTTGCCGTCGTGCTGCTGCTCGGCAAGAACTGGCAAGTCGACTCAGAAGGCAACCCGGTGCACGTATAACTAACGGCCTGAATGGTCGCCGAGTTTCCGCCCGTGTTGGTCACGAAGCCGTCTGTGCTGTAGACACCCAGATTGACAATGCCCGTCACCCCGGGCGACAAGGCCAGGGTTCCGTTGGTAACGTTGGATTTGAGCGTGAACGACGAACCTCCGCCGGTGACATCCAGGCTGACCGCGGCCGATCCGACGAGCGAGCCGCTGGTGCCTGTCACCACAATCGAAGCAGCCTGTAGATTGCTCATCCCCGTTGTGGTTTGGATCTTGAGGCTGGTGCTGGTGGTCGAACTGGTGGGAGTGAAATTGCACGTCGTGCCGGTCGGCGGATTCGAGCACGCAAACGAGACGGTTCCAGTGAAGCCGTTCGTAGGCGCAACCGAAATCGTCGTGCTATTGCTGGCCGATCCGGCCGACGCGCTCAACGAAGTCACTGACGGCGAGATCGTAAACGCGCCCTGCGTCGTGAATTGGTTGAAGGCTACGGCAAGGTTGTCGGCGTCCACCGAACCGAGGCCTGTAACCAGGTTGTAGCCGGTGGTTGCGTCCGCGCTGGAGGCCGAGAAACCGAGAAGGTCGGTCACCGGGCATTGCAGCGTCCACGGCATGTTCGTCGGAGTGCCTCCCACGCAGTAAACCAGGTTGCTGCTGGCCGTAATCGGATGGAAAGCGCCATTGGTGGGATCCACTGCCAGCGCGTAGAGAGTCGGATTGATATTCCCCAGTCCGGCCAGGGACGATCCGTTCACGAACTGGTTCAGCAGCGTGACAATTCCGGCGAACACCGGCGCCGAGGCCGACGTGCCGCCGATGATGGAGCCGGTCAGTTGACCGTTGTTGTCGGTGAGGTTCAGAGCGTTGGCGATTCCAGCCGAGCCGCCCGGACTGCAGGCGCTGCCCGTGCCCGAAACGTTCAACTCTGACAACTGCGTGCAGAAGATGTAGCCGGGAAAGTTGGGCGTAGCCAGCAGCGAAACATCCGGTGAAAAGCGCGCCGCCGATTGCCCCGATATGCTTACCGCCTGCCATGTGGGCTGCGCGAATCCA
This sequence comes from Candidatus Solibacter sp., assembly GCA_035501655.1. Taxonomy (GTDB): domain Bacteria; phylum Acidobacteriota; class Terriglobia; order Terriglobales; family Acidobacteriaceae; genus Sulfotelmatobacter. The sequence continues at coordinate 511,762 of DATJVU010000038.1, read as the reverse complement.
GCTACGCAGGTTGAGCCGGTCGTGTCCGGCATGGCGCAATTGCTCGCGCCACCGCCTGTCGACGAGACTCCGATCACACTCTGCGTGCTTTGCGCGTCCGTAATGCCGTTTCCCGTGCAGAACGAGTTCGTTGGATTCTCCGTGCAGAATTGCCCGATTTCGTCGTCGTCGTTCCAGGCCTGCTCCGGAATATAGCCGGGATTGGCCAGAATCGATCCTCCGTCGCTTCCTGTCGTCGCTCCCCAATACGTCGCGCTGAAGTTTGCCAGTGGAATCGCCGAGCCACCGACGCCCGTAACCTCCGGGCTGCTGGCGGGATAGCCAACGCCGATTCCCTGCGTCGCTTCGCCGTTTATGTTAAGGGTGTTAATGGAATCGCATTCCGCCGCGCCAAAGTCGCCGCTCGAATTAACGACCGTGATACCAAGCGAATTCGCCTTCATCAACTCTAGTTCGTCCGAAGCCGGCAGGCCGGTGCTCGGGTCGATAATGAAGCCCTGGTCGAAGAATTCGCACAAGCCGTAGCTCATGCTGATGACGGGCGCCAGGTGGTTGTCGACAGCCCAGTACAAGGCATCGAAAACACCGCCGCTGACCAATCCACCCTGATTGTTTAGGACTGCTGGGGCATTCACGTAAATGAGCTGCGCATTGCGCGCCACCGCGCCCGACCATTCCAGGTCAAGGTCGGCCTCAGACAGATCGCCCGACAACGGCACTAGAGGATCGGTGTGGGTCGAATCATTCACGAACACATATTTCAGGTGGGGATCGTTGCAGGCGCTGATCACGCCGACCGTTCCAGTGGTGGTGGTGGTGCAACTGATCGATGAGAGCCCGAATCCCGAGCGGAAGTCGGTTAGGTCTGCGAGAAACACATCCGTCTGGCCGATGATGGCCAGTTTTTGTCCGGTTCCGTCGATCGCGGTCGAAAGCTGGTAAAGCGCGTTGATGTCGTACAAAGTCGCGATGTCCCCGGGCGCAACCAGGTCTCCGAAGTTTGAACTGTTGTAGTTGGGGCGCGCGGCGAAATTATGCCGGGCCACCATCGGCCGAAGGTGGAAGTCGTGCATCCCGCGAATGCCGGTGACAATGCCTGCCAGCCCTGCTGGAATCCTCGGCGCGGTGGCGTTCGCCACGTGCATTTCGCCGTTCACTTTGTAGCGGTGAATCTGTACGCCAAACGCATTCTCCACTTGGGCGGCAGTTCCGCCGAATTTGATCCAGTTGCGGCCGTTGGCCACGCTCTCGAGCGTGAAGCCCTGCGACTTAAGCCACTGCGTAATCTTGTTGATGTCGGCGGTGCTGACTCCAAACCGGTCTGCCCACTGCTGCGGCGTCAGCCACTTGTGGTAGTTAGGCGAGCGCGGATCCTGCTGCTGGGCGACGAGCGTCTGGAGCGCCTTGATCTGGCTCCGGGTGGGACTCATCAAGAGAGTCAAAGAGCCGAAGCGCACTGACGGATCGGCCAGGCCCTGATCAAACTGCTGCCGCGCGTTGTGGTGCACGTTTCCGCGCAGCGTGACGGTCTGCCCGCTGTTCAGCGCCCCCGCGATCCGGTCGGGCGTGACCGCAAAACTCAGGCTCGAAACGAGCGCCATCAACCCTAGACACACGAATACACGACTGCTCTTCGACATAGAACGTCCCCCTAAAGATCGCTGCATCGGCCGATGCACTCCAGCTTACACGGCTTTAACCCTGTCTGATCAAGACAGTTGTGACGAAGGTTGTATGGAAGACAGAAAGTTAACAAGTCCGGAAGTAACATTCGCAGCGCGGAGCAAGTGACGGTAATCGCAGTAACCGCGGGCGAGCGAACGTCAAAATTGCTAAGTGCAAGACCGCGAAGGAAACGACTTGAGGGTCATTTGGCCATCGCGCGATTGAGCCATTCAGTGATTGGTCCCGGATTCAATGACTCAATGACTAAATGACTCAATGGCTCAGTGACTCAATTGCTTGCCGTATACTTCCCCCGGCCTGATTCCTCACCCATGAACCCGCCCGCCGCCCAATCCCGCCTCGCCTACATCGATTGGATGCGCGGCCTGGCTTGCGTGCTCATGTTCCAGACCCACTGCTACGATTCCTGGCTAAACCCCTCCGCCCGCCAGTCGACGTTCTTCATGTATTCCCAGCTGGGCGGCACATTTCCCGCGCCGCTGTTTCTTTTTCTCGCCGGAATCTCATTCGCCCTGGTCACCGAAAAACTCTGGCAGAAAAATCTGCCGCCCGCGCAGATCGCCGTTACCACTATCCGCCGCGGCGCCGAGATTTTCGGCTTTGGCCTGCTCTTCCGCCTGCAGGAGTTCGCGATCTCCTGGGGATGGGCGCCCATCAGCGACCTATTCCGCGTAGACATTCTCAACACGATCGGCCTCTCCATGATCCTGATGGGCGCAATGTGCTGGATCGTTGGATCGCTTTGGTCAGGGCTTAAAAGAACAGTGGGTGCCCCATCCTTGCCGCGTTCTGTGCGGCAAGGGTGGGAAACGATGCCGCGTACAGCCTTGGTTCTAGCCGCGATCGCCACCTCCCTGGCCATCTCCCTCCTCACTCCCCTGCTTTGGACCACCTGGCGCCCAAGCTTTCTCCCCTGGCCCGTCGAGTCCTACATCAATGGCGTCCACAATCTCGGAACGCCCCAACCCTGGCTTTTCCCCATCTTCCCCTGGACGGCCTTCGCCTTCGCCGGTCTCGCCGTCGGATTCCTCCTGCAAAGCCCGTGGTCACGCGCCCGCGGCGCCAGTCCGTTCCTCTGGCTGGGCGGCGCGGGTGTCGTACTGATCCTGTTATCGCGCTGGTTCGACCGCATGTCGTTCCAGCTTTATCCCGTCTACGATTATTGGCACACCAGTCCCAACTTCTTCCTGCTTCGCGTAGGCATGCTGGGGATGATCCTGGCCGGGTGCTACGTCTGGTGCCGATGGGGCCTGGCGCAGTGGGGCTTCAGCCCTCTGATCCTGTTGGGGCAGGAGTCTTTGTTGGTCTACTGGGTGCACATCGAATTCGTCTACGGGCGGGTCTCGATCCTGCCCAAACACTCGCAAAGCATCCGCGGGGCGACTCTGGGCCTGCTGACGATCACTCTCGCCATGCTTGGGCTAGCTTGGCTTCGTAGGAATTCCAGGAAGTGGCTCGCCAGGCTTCGCCGGCCGATTTCGTCCGCTGGAGATGTGCACATACCCAACTAGGCTTTGTAAAGCGCCTCGACCAGCTTGTGAATCTCTTCCACGTAGTTCTTCGAGTCTGCGACGAAGGCTTCCCACGTGACCTCGGCGGCGAATGGACACTTAGCCAGCAACACATCCCAGTCCTCCCGCCAGTCTTCCAGCGGACCGGGAGTCTCCGCATAGCCCAGGCCGAGGTCGGAGGCCCGGCACAACCGGTCGGAAAGCGAAACGATGGCGACCAGGGCGGGGTTGATTTCCGCCGCGCGGGAATCGTGGTGACACAGAATGACCTCGATCAGTCCGTCCGACAGCCGCCACTGCCGCCCCAGCATTTCTCCACTCTGGCAGTGCGTGAAGCCAAGCTCGGCAAACTCCACCTCGCCCGCAAATCTGCCCTCCGAGCGCGCTTTCAGCATCGCCGCCTTGGTCTCATTGGGTAACACCACCAGGTTCACCACGTATCCGATGTCGTGCATCAATCCGGCCAGGTACGCCTTCTCCGGATCGCCGAATCCCACCGAGCGCGCCAGCTTGCGGGCGATGATGGCGCAAGCCAGGGAATGTTGCCAGAAGATCAGCGGGTCCAGGATCTCCTTAGCCGAAGGCACAATGCGCATCAGGCCGCAGGAAATCGCGATGTCTCGAATCCGGTCGATGCCCAGGGTACGCACCGCGCCGCGCAGCGAATCCGCCGCCGGCTTCCGGCTGAACAGCGCCGAATTGGCCATGCGCAGGCTCTGCGCCGCCAGGGTCTCATCCCGGCCGATGATTTCCGCCACCCGCAGCAGGTTGACGGTGTCGGCCGGCTGATTCAGTTCGTCCAGCAGCGTCTGCAGCACCGCCGGCACGCTGGGAATCGAGGCCAGCAGGTCGCCTTTCCCGTTGAAGACACGCTGCAAAGCCAAGTTGGTGGCTGCCGGCTTGCTGTATTCGTGGTGCGACATTGAGGTCTCCCCGGTTGTTGATGTGCACTTGGCGCGAATGAAGTCTCCCGCGCGAGCAGACTCATGCATCCGGCGCGCTGCCCGCGCAACCCGATGCACTTCTCCACCCTATCCCAGCCCGGGCGGGCCTTAGACGCCTTCAGCCGCTCGACCAGTTACGTAGGTCGAACGACGAGTTCCAAATTGGGACTTGGGATTCTGCCCTGAAACCTGCTGGTCGGGCCGCCTTGGTTAGAGTTTTGCCGAGTGGTTGCTTCCGCGCACTTTTTGCGACCGTGATTCTTCCCTTTCCCGCTTCGCTGTGGTAACACGGTAGCCAGCAGCCTGGTGATACCGGTCCTTGCAGCGTGCACCGAACGTCGTGCTATAATCCGCGCGCCGTTCCAGACGAAGTTTCGGTGGTCTATTCAAATTTTTCTCGTGCCCGCAGCCAGGGCGCATGTGCGCACCGGCCGCCAAGATCAGGAGGAGCAATGACGTTCTACGACCCCACGCTCTACGGACGTGATGAAGACGAAGAATTCGGCGACACCGGCGCCTACAGCGAGTCGCTGGAAGAGGATTTTGAAGAGGAGGAAGAGGAGGAAGAAGAACCAGGTATGTCCGCTCCGGACGCGATGGAACCGGAACCGGTCGCGCCACCGCCTCCGCCCGCCCCCCGCCCCGCCCCGGCTGCACCCAGCGGCGGAGGCGGCAAACCCAAGGCCAAGAAGAAAGCCGCCGCCAAGAAGAAACCAGCGGCCAAAAAGAAAGCCGCCAAAAAACCGGCCAAGAAAAAAGCAGCGAAGAAGCCGGCCAAGAAAAAACCGGCCGCAAAAAAGAAATCTACAAAAAAGAAGGGCAAGAAGCGCCGTTAAGGCGCGAACTCGCCCCGGGCACCTCCCCTGCAAAATACCGCGCTCACCCTCCTGGCGAGCGCGGTTTTTTTAGTGTTGTCATGCTGAGCGGCTCACTCACTTCATAAACTCAAACGAATCGCGAACCGCCTCCAGGCGCTTGTGAATCTCCACCAGATCTTCGGGACTAAGTTCTTGCACGCCGGGATCGAACGCGCCGCTGCTGACCATCGCCTCCGAAATCGACAGGCGATAGCATTTACCGTTGTGCCAGGTCGAATATGCTCTTCCGCCCACGCTCTGGCTCATGCCGCCTTCGCCAAATTCAAATCCATGAAACTTGACACCATGGATAGTCACGTCCTCGACTGGCTTCGAAACGTTTTCCCAGCCGGGGAGATGGCTGATGCAGCCCTTCTCGTTCGATGCCTGTACCGTTGCCACCGCGAATGCCGCCGCCTGGAACGTAGGAGTATCGGCGAACTTTGTTTTCGGATAAGCGAAACACGCAATGGTTTCGTCCATCCCGCTGCTCGGTTCGTCGCAGACACCTCCATATCCATTGCATGAGGCCTGCGCCCAGTAATCGCTGTCGCCTTGAACTTTTCTCTCGCAGGGGATCAGCAGGCTCGCGTACTGAAGGCGAAACTCGCTGCCGAAAAACGTCTTCAGCGCATTCTCCGCGTCGGCCGACTTCTGGTATGCCTCGCAGGGATACGACGCCGCCTTTTTCATGAACGGTCCTTGCCCTTCTGTGTCGCTCACACTTTCACCGCCGTTCGCAAATCGCAACCGCACCACCGCGGCCTGCACGACCACCGCTGGAGAATGCGCGTGCCGAGCAAAGTTGCGGATCGACTCCGGGCTGAGATGATATGGCCCGGTCTTGACCGTCTGTCCTGCCGCAACGGTGCCCTCACGATACGCCGCGAGATGCACTTCCCTTCGCGGGACGCCGTCTTCGGTCACGCCGCAGCCGTCGGGAATGTAAAGCACCCATCCGACCTGAAAACCGGTCACGTCTTCATCGAAGTCGTTTTTCAACATCACCTCGTCGAGTTCATCGTCAGCTGTCGACTTCTGTCCGGCCCAAGTCAGCCGCCCATGGATCAACCCTTCGTCGCCCCCGTTCACAAACTTCACCCCATGATGAACCTCCGGCCAATCCGCCTGCGACGACGCTGGAGATGAAAACAACAAGGTGAGCCAACCGATTGAGAACGCAGTCCAAGACATGCGGATCCCGCGTCGCAGTCGGGATGCGGGATTCGGTAGGCTGAACATGAACCTCATATCGTTTCCACAGCACGTTGCGGTCCAGATCAAACCAGCTGAAACTAAAGGGAATTGGGCGAACCCAAGGAAGGAGATTCGTCGCCCGCAACACACAATGTGTTCAATGAGTTGGGCTCGGAGCCGTCGGCGGCACCGGATTCACCAGCGTCCCCACGCAGGGCTCTGCAGGCTTGCACGATACATCCACGCGCAGCACGAGGACCGCAGCGCTCTCGGTGGGAAACTCGATGGGATAGTGTGCCGCTTTGAGTTTGTCGGCGAAGAGGGCAAACTCCGGATCGCCGAACTCCTGCTCGGCCGACTCGACCTGGCCCGGTTTGAAGACGAGCGTAAAGCGTGCGTTGCCAGCGAGTTTCTTCTCGTTCGCCAGCTTCACTTCGCGCGTGCGGCGCAACTGTTCGGCCGGCGTCAGCGTCCATTCGCCGTTGGGCAAGCGCGTACTGCTTCGCAAGTCGGGCTTCTTCCCGGCCAGCTTTTCGTAACGGTGCTGGATCTCATCCGCTTCTTTCTGGCTCGCCATGAGCGAATTGTTCTGTGGTCCGATGAGATTCGTGACCATCGCCATGGGAGAAACCGCTAGAGCATATAAATACGCCTTGGCCGCCAATTGCGTCTTGCCCTGCTTCTCGTAAATCTCGCCCAGATGCTCGCCGACGATCGCGACCTCTCCCAACTGCCACGACGCCTTCACGAAAGATTCCGCGCGCTTCGCGTCCCCTTGCTGGAAGTAGACCCAGCCCAGCGTGTCCCAAGTGAGAGAGAGCTGATAGGTAACGGCCATGCCGACCTCTGGAGCAGACTCGGCACCCTGCGCCTTCTCTTCCAGTTTCGTGACTGCTTTCTCTGCCAATTGCTGCGCGAGATCGAGGCTGACGTTGCTGTCGGCCAGGGAATAGGACGCGTTGTTCAGCATCTCGGGATCGTCGTTCGCCAACTCGACCGCCTTCTTTACGCTGGCGGTGCCTTTTTCTTTGTTTCCCGATTTCAACAAGTCATATCCCAACACAAATTGAAAATTCGAATTATCTGGTGAAACGGTAACTGCTTTCTCCATCTCTTGCGCCGCTTCGGCATACCTGCCGTCCTCGGCCAACATCCCGTTGACCGCGAGCACTCCCTCGCGACTCTTCGGATCGACCTTCAAAAACTTACGCCACTCCTCCAGTGCCTCGTCTTTCTTTCCCATGCGGAGCAGATTGGCAGCGGCGGTCTTGTAGGCGCTCACGTCATCCGGAGAAATTTCTTCCTCTTTGCGAAATTCCGCCATGGCCTCGCCCGACCTCGCGGTCATACTCAGCGCAGTTCCCAGTCCGAGATGCGCGCCCTTATAGTTGGGATCTTTGGCGATGACCTTTCGAAACATGCGTTCCGCCTCGCGGTTATCAGTGCGGCGCAGGGCATCGAGGCCGCGCTGGAAGCCATGGTTGATATCGAAATCGGCGTCGGCTGTCTCTTCCGCATCAACGGAGTCTCCTCCGTCCTTGCGGGTGATGCGCACCACCGCGTATTCATCATCGAAAACGTCGCGCCCGAATTTGCGGAAGCTCTCCCAATCGCTCAGCGGAAGCTCATTCTGCTTGACGATGAATTCCCGGTTCGTCGTCATCATGCCGTCGCTGATCACCGTGCTTCCGGAATATTCGCCATAAGGTTCCACCCGGTGGCATGCCGCCGGAGCCACTGCGAGATAATTCGCTGGCAACACGACCCGCGCGTGATAAACGATTTTTCCCTTCGAGCCAAGAAAAAACGGCTCGACCGGCTTGATCTTCGTATCTTTCTGAAATTCGATTCCCAAAGGCGGCAGGGGCGCCACGATCTCGTGATCCTCCCAGCCGCTATAGTTTTTTCGCACGTAGTCGTAGGAAAGCTTGAATGGTTCGTCGAGATTCTCCGGCGGGGTTGCCACCACGTTGCTGACATCTCCACCAAAATTCAGCCGGTATGACAAGCGCTGTACTACTTCTTTCCACTGCGACTCCGGCACCTGGCGGAACAGCACCCGGAAGGCAAGTTCGGCCTCTCCATGAAACGCGTGCTCGGCATGCCCGGTGAAGGTTCCATCCGATCCGAGCTTTCCTTCCATCGTGAACTTCTGCTCTTGCAAGAACGGCGGATTCGCCGGCGTCGTCATGAGCAGAGGCGGCTTGTCGGTGGGGATGACCAGCGCCTGCTTGTTGTTCAGCGTCGGCAGCAGGAGCTGAAACGGTGCAACTTCCGGGGTCGTATCGAGCCAGATCGGCGGGCTCAGCGGCACCACTGTGATCAAATGATTGAACTGCGCCGGCGAGGGCGCATCCGGATCGAGCTTGCGCAACGGGTTGATCAGCGCCGGCCAGGCATCGTATCCCGCCGCCTTGAGCAGCGCGGCCAGCAGCGTGTGCTTGTCCTTGCAATCGCCGTACCCGTTGTCGAGCACATCGTCGGCAGCGTGCGGCTGATAGCGCCCGATGCCGAAATCGAGCCCTACATAGTGAAACTTGAGCGAGACGAAGTTATAGATCGCGTGAACCTTCTCGAGGTCTGTCTTCAATCCCTTGGTCAGTTCCGCCGCCTTCGCCTGGATCGCCGGAGTCACCGTCAGTGGCTCCTTTTGCAAGCCGCCGTACCACTTCCCTACTTCCTCCCAGCTGGCAAACGTCGTCACCTGCACGTCGGGCGTGGGCAGCAGGCGGCGCGGCAGCTCGTCGGGATCTTTCTCTTTCAGCACGAGGTTCTGGTGTTTCCAGCGATAGACGCGCCGGTCGCCTTCTTCCTTCACCTCCGGCTTGTACTCGGGGCTGATGACCTTGACATATTTGTCGCGGGGAACATTCAGTTCGAGGCTCTCGTCTTTGCTGATCGCATCCTTGGTGAACGAATGTTCGTACCAGAAATGCCCCGGTACCTCGGGCTTCACGACATGCGTGCGGATCACGTACTCCAGGGTGTCGCCCACTCCCAGACCCTTCACCGCGATGTGTTTCTCGTGGACGTCGCTGTAGAGCGGCGCCGTGCGCGTGATTTCGCCCGGCATGTCTTGAATGTTGTAGTCGGGAGTCTTGACGATAGTGCCGTCGGCCTTGCGCACCCGGACGTAGTCCACATCCACGACTTCATTTGCGCTGGTGTAGACGAAGTTGAGTACGGCGAAAGCCTTCACCCCTGCATCGGCCAGCATCTTGATTTCGGCGGTGGCCTCGCGCGTACCCGTGCCGTCGCTCTCCGCCTTGATGACCATGGCGTAGCGTTCGAGGACGTAGGCTTCTTTGGAAAAATCCTGCGCGGCGGGAGTGGAAGGCTTGTCAGGAGTTTTTTCGGGAGGTTTAACTTGCGCGTAGGCAGAGCACAGGCCCAATCCGCCAAGCGCGAACGCGGCCAGAACAATTTTTCGTGGCATCGAGAGGGACTACCCTGCACAACCAAAATGCGGGGCCCACTTACCTAGAAAGTCGCGATCTTAGTGCAACCTGGGAGTTTCAACTTCGAATTGCTCAAACCTTCCGAAGGTTCAAGGCGAAAGGCCGAGGTCTGAGGTCCGAGGTCGAAAGCCCGACGCCCGCAGCCTGACGCCCGAACCACGCTAGCCCTTGCCCCCGACCGCGCCCAGGCACTTGCCATATAACTCGAGCAGGTGGCTGGCGTAATCTTCCGGCTTGGCGGCCGAGCCGCTGCCCTGAAATCCCACACCCGACGAAGAGGTCCGCCCGTATCCCGTCGTCATGGCGATGAACTTCATCAGATCCAGTGCGATGTCTTCATTGCGGCGTCCGCCACCGCCGCCGGTGGATGGAGCTTCTGCCATAATTCCCTCTCCTCTTCCGCTGATCGTAGGAATCTGTTCGTCTTCGAATTCTTCTTCCATCATTGCGGATGACTCCGTTTGCGATCATAGCAGAGGGCGGACCTCGGGCTTCGGCCTTCAGGCTTCGGCTCGGGAGGTCAGTGTTTGGGTTGTATCTCGCAGGTCGCCAGGATCGGTCCTGCGTGTTTGGTCCTGGGCATGTGTTTATGTGAATGGATTCTGCATCAGCGAATGGTATCAAGTCAGAAGCCTAACGCCCGACGCCTGACGCCTGACGCCCACCTTATCGTGCCGCTGCCAACAGCCGCACGCGCTTGCCGAAGATCGTGCCGTGCACGGTGAGTACCGGCCCGATCAGCGCATATGTCCATCCCGCTAACGCGGGATACCAGATGGCAAACGAGAAAGATAGCAACGCGATCGCCACCATCAGCACGTTTTCCTGAATCGCGTTGCGCGTCTCCTGTACCTCTGCCGCATCGAGTTCCAGCTGGCGGCGCAGCTTGTAGGCATGCAGGTACATCAGCCCGAACAGCACAAACACCGCGGCAAATCCTGCGGCATAAATGCGCATCACTACGGTCGCCTGCCACATGCTGAGGTCGGCAGAGTTAGCCGCGCGGGTGAGCTGCTGAAATAAAAGAGTGAACACGAACTTCAGCGGATACACATAGAACAGCACAACAAACAGCAGCACGACGTTCAGGACCATGGTGTAGGAATCTTCGAGGCCATAGCGCCGCGAAAAGATGTAGTGCGCGCGCCAGATCATGATGAGTTGGGCGAAGCAGACGGCGAACGGAACGAATCCCCGCATGGCTGCCATGAGTTCTTCGTAGTTGCGCGGCACTTCCAGCGAGACTACCAGCAGCGTCAGGGCGAATCCGAAGACCACGTCGCAGAACGCTTCCAGCCGCGTGATCTCGCCGCCGCGCCAGCGAAAATACAGCTCAGGCAACAATCCCTTGCGGTGCTCGGAAGGCATGGGATGCGAGGTTGCGATGGCTGCGTCGTGCTCGGGATCTGCGGTGGAGTGTGCGGGATCGTGCGCCTTGTGCGGAGAGCGATCATGCCGTCGGCTCATGGCAGAGGATTCTGACGATTCAGGGGCAACTTGGCAAGGGAAACCAGCGAATGAGCGGTGAGCTATGAGCTATGAGCAATTAGCAATGAACAATTGACAATTAGCGATGTCTCTGGCCACTGGCCACCGGCCACTAGCCACTGCCCACTGCTCGCGTCTTCCATAAGCGACTCATCAGCCAGATCGATCCTATGAACAGAAATGGCGACGAATAAAATCCCGGCGCCGGCCGCGAAAACGTCACCGACGCGACGGTGCGGCCCAGGATCGTGAACAAGGTGTGTCCACATCCGTTGAAGAACATGATCAAGGCGTAGAACCACGCGAGGGGCCGCAACCAGCGCGCTCCCTGCGCTGCCAGCGGCGTCAGCGCAATGCAGACGACGACGCCGACAATCAATCCCACCAGCCAGTCACGAAACTGAAACGTGGGCATGGGAAACCATGCCCAGCGCGCGCGCAAGGCGGTCACGGTGGGATTGTAGACGCTAAGAAATCCGGTGGTAGCTTCGTCGAGGACGTGCAAGGCAAACGCCACGGTCAAGGCGAACCAGGCGCGCCCAAAACCAGACTCGTTGCTCGATGTTTGCTGCTGCATGGGAGACGGCGGACGTCTACGCGGAGCAGTACGATAGAGCATAACGCAAACTGCGACGCAAACGAAGAGCGAGCGCTGCAGTTATGGGTACGCTCTGAATTTCTTAGGGGGAAGCAAGTGAGGCGTCATTCGAAGCCCCGCGTTTTCTCCAGCGGGGCGAGAGATCTCCCTAACCACAGACCTGCGCGAGGGAGATCCCTCGCTCCGCCTGAAAAACGGCTACGCTCGGGATGACGCCATCGAAGTAGACCACCCATCAGACCGAGCCGCCAATGGGAAAAAGGATGAGCGCAGAGCTGAATGCCGACGGCTGACGCCTGACGCCTGACGCCCAAATTGCTATCTCTTCACTTCACTCATCAGCGCCATCAAATTTCCTTCTGTGTCGCGGAAGAATGTCATCCATAGATCGTGGTCGGGCATCTTCGCGATCATGTGGGGCTCGTCTTCGAAGTGCGCGCCGCTGGCCTTCATCCGGGCGTGTGCGGCCTGAATGTCGGGCACGACAAAATACAAGATCGAACCGGGATGGTCGAATTCTGGTTTCTCCGGCTTGTCGATCATCAGGCGCACGCCACCGCAATCGAGAAACGCCAGGTTTGGCGGGGCTTTGAAGAGCAACTTGAGCCCGACGACCTCCTCGTAGAACTTCGCCGCGCGGTCCACGTCGTGCGCCCGAAGTTGAATCTGACCCAGCCGCGTCACTTCCGCTCCTGGTTCCGACGTCATCATTGCGTGGTCCCCCATACGCAAATTACCACGCCCGGCGAGGACGCGGAAATCCTCCGCGAAATGGAGCCCTGGACACATTCGTCCGGGGAGGGAGCGTCACGACGCTCGAGCATCGAAAGTCTCGAGCGCCACAACTCTCGACCATAAATCCCTGCCGCTTCCCGGGCGGACGAATGCGTCTGCACTGCCATTTCGCGCAACATTGAATCGCGTGCCACCAGTGACAGTCATAAAACTGTCCCAAGGCAGCACCCCTGCCGCGCTTTGCATCCGTAGAAATAGAAATGTTCCACTGGCAATACCAGGGTCTGATCGATTGCTTTGGCGCTGATGCTTTGACGCTGAAGGCCCGCGCCTATCCCAGGAGGGTTCATGCCTGCAAGCGCTCTTCGTCGAACTTTCACCGTCTCCGTGGCAACCGCCACGCTGGCGCTCTTTCTGCTTAACGGCTGCGGTTCAAGCACTCATGTCTGTCCCCTGGCCGCCGGAGCCTCCGGATGTTGTGCCTCCAGCGACGCCGCGTGTCCCGCCCCGCCGCCGCATTTGTTTGCCGCGGCCATCGACGGCCACGTGTCTTCGTTTCCGGTCACTCCCGGCGCCGGAACCCTGGGATCACCCACGTCGGTCAGCGGTCCCGTCGCCTCCAACGGCTTAGCCTCGCTGGGCAACCAGTCTCTCTATGCCAGCAATCGAGACCAGTTGTCCGGAGGCGGCATCGACGCCTGGACCATCGATCCGAGCACGGGCGCCCTCACCACGATCGCGGGGTCTCCATTTCTCACGGGCGTTTTCAGCGTGCTTGGCGGCATCGCGGTCAACGACTCGGCCAGCATGCTCTACGTGGCCGACGCGGGCAAAATCGACCAGATGTCCATTCTCAACGGCGGAGCGCTCCAGTCCAGCGGCTCTACCCTGGCAGGCATCGGCCAGTATCTGGCGCTCGACCCGTTAAATCGCTTCCTATTCTCGTCCGACATCACGCCCCCCGGCTATGTCTATGCCTTCACGCTGGATGCCTTGGGGAACCCGGCTGCTGTTCCCGGATCGCCCTTTCCTGTAACTCAAGCTTTCCCCGACAACACCGAGCCCAACCAGATCGTCGTCGACTCCACCGGCAGCTTTGTGTTTGTCGCGCTTTTGGCCACGAATCAGATCGCCGCGTTTTCCGTCGCGCCCACCACCGGTGTGCTCAATCCCGTTCCCGGTTCGCCGTTCGCGACCGGCCAATCCCCGCTCGCCGTCACCACCATCAACCACTTTCTCTACGTCTCCAATGCCCTGGACCTTAACGTATCCGGTTATAGCATTGACGTGGCCACGGGTGTACTTAGCCCGCTGGCCAGTTCGCCATTCGCCATCGTCGCGGGCTCGCTCACCACCGATCCTCAGGGGGCATTTCTCTACGCCTCCGGGCCCGAAGGCCTGCAAGTCTTCTCCATTGACGCCACCAGCGGAGCGCTCGCGCCAGTGGGTTCGCCGGCGTCCTATCCCGGCGCAACGGTTCTGACCTATGTGCAGTGAGTTACCTCGCGCAGACGCCTCTAGGGATTTTTCTGTATTGTGGCGAAATTCAACACCTGAAATCATTCCAGCCTGAAGGGCGGTCAGGCGTTGCGCGGTAGGAATCACGAAGCTCCGATGCGCTTCCTCAGTAGGGTTAGGTCCTGAACGGACGCCGCCGCCCGTCCGATACCTCGCAGCTACATTCCCACCAAATTCTGAACGGTGTGGCAAAACACATCCTATGTGTTTTGAATCACGCTGCCTCTTCCAAGTGCTCCGCCTCCGGATTTCATAAACCTGCTCGTTTCCATTAATCAGCTTCATTTCTTCGGATGCTCGCGCTCAAGGGGTTGTGGCAGGTGTCGCAGGAAGCGCGCTCGACCAGTGCGCGTTGCGGAACTGCCAGCGGCCGGCCCGCGTGGCGCGTGAATTCGGCGATGGCGGTGAAGAATCCGTTGTCGGCTTTCTGATGGCCCTGCGGATCGGTTTGCAATTCACGGTAGGATGCCGCCACCATGGCCAGGTTCGGTGCCAGCACATCGACCCGAAGATCGTCTCCCCAACGGAGTTCTATCTTCTTGATGACATTCGGTAATTGCTGAATTCCCCGGGTTGCAGCCTGTCGGTTGGGAAACGCTAGGAAACCATCGGCGGCCATGAAGAAGGCAGGGTCGTCGGCAAACTCCTTTTGCCACGCAGATGGACCTTCGCTGGTAACGTCGCGAGAAACCTCGGCAAGAAAGCCGCGCACCTGGGTTTCGATGTTCGCACGGTTCGCGGGCGAGAGATCGCTGACGGGTTTATTACATCCGACGAGGAACAAAACTGCCAGCAGCAGTACGGGGAGACGACGCATTGGATTGCACCTCCGGCGCTTGCTTAACCTTCCTCAGTTCCCTCCACTTCCCTTGACCTGACTGTGACTTGATTAAGCTTCGAGGCCCACGTGGCAGATTCGTCCGACAAGATAGTCGGCGGCGGCTTTGGAGTCTCCAATCGGAATGGCTTCGATCGGGGAGGATGGGTTATGAGGCCGAAGAATCAGTTGGTTGCCGGCGACTTCAACGTAGCGGATGGTGCAACGGTTGTTCCTCAGGACGGCGTACAAATTGAATTCGCCTTTGCGGTAGGGGGTGAGCGCGTTGTAGTGGCGGTCGATCAGCACCGTGGCTCCGGCCGTCAGCCGCGGATGCATGCCGGCTGCATCTCTGGCATCTGCCTTGATGAGCACGAAGCGATGCCACGCGGAGCGGTCGCCCTCGGTCTTGGCATGAAGCTTTTTGAGGAATGATTTCTTGAACTTAAGGATTTCTTTGACGTGCATGCTGGTGATCAGCGGCTGGGTCGCCGCGGTCGCGGAGTCGGTGAGCAGGACATTTTCGAATTCATCGCCGCTGGGCGGAAGGATTGAGGCGCGCTTGTTGACTTCGGAAGAATCGAGCAGGTCGAGGACCGAGAGATGCTGGACTTGCAGGACTTTGTCCATGCCTTCCAGACTGAGGCCGCGTTTCTTGTTGAGGAAATTCGAAATATGAGCTTGTTTGAATCCGGTTTGCTGGGCGAGGTGAAGGCCGGTAAGGTCACCTGATTCAATGCGATCCCAGAGGATCTTGCGAAGATTATCCTGCAGGATTTTGAACTTCATAGGCCGGAAGTATAGCACCAGGCTAACAGGGGAGTGGCTCGGGGAAACGATGTAGTCTGCCGAGATCTTTACACTCAGTTGCCGGTGGATTTGCGCGTGAACCGGAAAAATGCTTCTGCGATAAGAGCAGCTCCGACAGAGGAAAATTCGCAAAAAAAATCAAGCGCAGACAACTCTAAGCAAGTCACGGGCGATTGTGGACGAGTTTTCCACAGGGCGCGTGAAGGATTGTTCGTCCAACCTTGACTGAGAAAATTCACAGACCTATGATCGGCGCAAAGTCAGAAGAATTTCCGCTCAATGGATGAAAGCCATGATGACGAATGAAAACCAGCCGAGTGAAGAGAAGACCTTCCTTGAATTTCGCCGGAAAGTGCGGTCGGCGGAGGTGCTGTCGTCCTCCATGGAGCGGCTGTTGCTGACGCTTCGCTTTACAGGACGGGTAAGCGTTGTGATGAAAAACGGACGCGTGCTGAAGTCGGGCTACGAGGAAGGATATTTCCGCCAGCGCGGAGACGAGCTGGGGTAGACGGCGAGAGCGCGCGCAACAAACTGTAGAAGCGGAGGGAGTAAAACGGCAAACATCGATCGAAACGGCGGGCGCATGGACCGTTCCTGAGCGCCGGCTGGAACTCCTAAAACTAAATAGCGCAAGCAGGCCATCGTAAGAGAAACGAGCCCTGCGACTGGTTCCCCGCAAAACCGGTGAGGAACCAGCGCGGGGCTTTTTTGTCTTTTGCTGCGAGCTGCGAGCTCTGAGCTTTGAGCTTTGAGTGATCGGCTGTGGCAGTTGTGGCATCGCCTGTCGAGCATCTCGACACACACGCTTGCGGCGCGATTCGTCGGATCGGCAAGGGCGTGCAGGGCACAACCAGGTCTCTTCAAAAAACACTTGGGAGGAAGTAATGAAAAGCAGTCGGGTGGATGAGAAAGATCGAGAGATACGCGTCGAGTTGAAGTATTGCGAACACTGCGGCGGCTTGTGGCTGCGCGAATGCGGCTCCGGAGTCGCGTACTGCGAAAACTGCCGGCCTGTCGTGGCCGACTTGCCAGTTCCGAAAAAAAAGCCGGGCCGAGTGGGATTGCCGGTGCGGCCGCATACGGCGGTCGAGCAGTATCCGTGCGATGACGACGGCATGGATGGCTACGATGTCGACGACTTTGAGGCGGCGGGAGGTGCAGCATGAGCGAAATGATTGGCTGGATTGCAGCTGAGGCGGAGCGTCGGGATGGAGGAGAGGAGATTCAGCGACGTGGGAGTGGTCCTAGCGACGAAGAGCTGAGGGAACTGGAAGCGCACTCGTTTCCTGCACGGATTGCCGGGGCTGCCGAATCAAAGGCTCTCACCACTGAGCGCACAGAGGAACACAACGGAGAACCTGATGTCTCGGGGGATGGTGCTGGTGGCGCGGTTCTGCCGGGGTCGGTGGAGTACCAGGCGGCGCTGATCGAGGAGTATCGCGAGGCGGATGCCGAATACAACAACCGGGAAAGGAGAATCTATCGCGCAAGGACGATTGCTCTGCTGCGGAAGTATATGAAATACGCAATCGAGTGCGGGCGGCTGCCGTCGCTGCTGGGGCGGGAGTTTTTCCGCACGCAGGTGACTTCGCACACGGTGGTGACGTTTGAGGATCGGGTGATTTTCGTTCACGACATGGAGATGTGCCTGAAAAAGCTGGACGAGTTCTCGCAGCAGTTGATTGCGCGGCATATTTTGCAGGAGCACGATTGCTGGGAGACGGCGAAGTTGTTGCATTGCAACGAGAGAACGGTTCGCCGGCTGACTCCGATGGCGCTTGACCTGATGACCGAGGCGTTGCTCGACGCAGGACTGATGGACCGGCTGGACTTGAATTCGGAAAATTCTTGTCAAGGGGGGTTTGAAGAGCAAAATTCTGTAAGTGATTGTGAGGAGGGCAAATAAAAATTTCGAAAAATGTCCGTTTACCCCTGGGCGATTTGATATTCTGAAAATAGAGAGTAAGAAAAAAGGGCGCGTCCTTTCGGGCGCGCCTTTTACTTTGGGTAAAGCGGTGGCGGCTGCGACTGCATCTGGGGGATAGACGGACGTAAGGTCCCTCGCGCCGGCTATGCCGGCTCTCAGGATGACATCGCGTTTGAGGATTGCGCGCGAGCAATGGTGGGGGCGGACAAATGCGTCCGCCCCGATTTGTTTGGGGAAAAAGGGGCCGAGTATGGGGACAAGCAAAAAAGTGGGGAACAGCAAGACTGGCAGCAAGAAAACGAAAACGACAACCACGAAGGACACTGCGGCGAAGAAGGAGATGAATCCGGCGGAGGTGCGGAGAGACATCTCGCAAATTGTCATGGAGGGAGCTGTCGCAATGGCTCAGGCCGTGGTGGATGAAGCGAAGAAGGGACAACTGGTGCCGACGAAGTATCTGCTGGAGTTGGCTGGAGTGTTCCCGGCGAATACGGATGGGAGCGTCGCGACCGACGAGGAAGACTGCCTGGCGAAGACGCTGCTGCAGCGACTGAATCTCCCGACGGAACCGGTCAAGCTGGACGAGGACGATGACGAGGACGAAGTGGTGGTTCCGGCGGATGCGAAAGGTGAGCCCTTGGAATCGAGCGGTGAGACGGTGGAGACGGGCCGAGGCAAGGGAACTGAAGTGTGACGAAAGTCAAACTCCCCACCCTGTCTTCGCCAAAAACGCGAAGACAAGGGTGGGGCACCCAGTGTCAGCTGATTTATCAGAGAAATCTGAATCCTGTGATTCCCGTAGAATGAGGCGAACGCTTTGGGGATTTCGATTTGGGTTGGGGAGAAGAGAATTCCCACTCGCGCCCAAAGTGCCCGAAGCGATTCTGATCGCGGTGAGAAGAAACGGGGGCGACGCGCAGAAAGATCTGCAGCGCCGCGCAGGAAGGGAATGGATATCACGTGGGTGACCGACCGGATTGCGGTCGGGGGCGGGATCTGGACGCCGTACAACATGGCGAGCGTGGCGCAGGCAGGGATCACGCACATCATCGACATGCAGATCGAGTTCGATGACACGCCTCTAGCGGCAGATTACGACATCAAGGTGTTGTGGAATCCGACGGACGACGACTTCGATGAGAAGCCGGCGGATTTGTTCCGGCGCGGCGTAGATTTCGCGCTGGCGGCGCTGGACGAGGCGGAGGCGAGGATATTTATTCATTGCGCGGCGGGAGTGCATCGGGCTCCGATGATGGCGCTGGCGCTGCTGGGTTCGATGGGATGGGATGTGAGCGACGCGATGACGTTGATCGAAGGAAGACGCGCGGTCGCGGATTTTCCTGAGGTGTATGTGCGGAGCGTGGAGAGGTTTTTGGGAGTTCAAAAACCTTAACCACAGGGGGCACAGAGGAGCATTAAGGAGTTCGCCGGGAGGGAGAAGCAGGTTCCTCCTTGCTCCGGCTGCGCCGTCGCGCGTCGGAATGACATCGTTTGGGTTAATGGAATTTGGGGATGCCTCGATTGCGAGGCTGCTTTAGCGTTTTTTCGGCTCGGCCGAAACCGGGCTGGTTGAACACAAGGGATTCGAGATGATGGAGGAGACGATGGTTGACTTGGGCCGCCGCCCGTTCGGGCGGCTTTTTTGTTTCGCGGTGGCTGCGATGGCGGCGTTTGGCTTTCGGCTTACGGCGTCAGCGACGCCGGTGCCGCAGAGCGGCGGGACGACGACTGTGGCCGACACGGTGTTGCTGGCCGATGGAACGCCGGCGCAAGGGAACCTGATCATCTCGTGGCCGGCGTTTGTGACGACGAGCGGAACGGCGGTGGCGGCGGGTGTGACCACGACTGCGCTGGGCGCGGGCGGAGCGCTGAGCATCGCGCTGATTCCGAACGCGGGGGCGACCCCGGCAGGAGCGTATTACACGGTTGTCTATCAACTCGGGCCCGGTGAAGTGAAGACGGAGTATTGGCTGGTGCCGACGACTTCTCCGGCGAGCCTGGCGACAGTGCGAACGACTCCGGGAACGGGAACGGCGGCGCAACCGGTATCGATGCAGTATGTGAACTCGCAGCTGGCGACGAAGGCGAATGACAGCAGCGTGGTGCATTTGAGCGGGACGGAGACGATCAGCGGGACGAAGACTTTTGCCAGCGCGCCGACGGTACCGAATCCGACGAGCACTTCTCAGGTAGCCAACAAAGCTTATGTCGATGCCTCCGTATCCAGCGTGGGCGCGGGAGTTTTTCTGCCGGAGGCTGGGGGAACGATGACCGGGCCGATTACCTTGCCGGCGGACCCGGCGGCGCCGATGCAGGCTTCGACGAAGAATTATGTGGATACGGGATTCGCGGCGAAGGCGGATGTGGTGGCGGGACTGGTGCCGGCGACGGAGTTGGGATCAGGGGCGGCGAGTTCCGGAAGTTGCCTGCTGGGAAATGGATCGGCGGCGACCTGGGGCACATGCGGCGGGGGAACGGGGACGGGAAATCTGTCGACGAATCCGACGGCGACGCAGAGTATTGCGCAGCCAGTGGGGACACAGTTTTCGTCGAACAACCTGGCAAACATTCGATATGTGACGTCGAGCTGGAACTGGTCGCAGACACCGGCGGACAACCTGGGATCGCCGGGAAGTCTGACGATTCACTTGAGCCCGTGCCCGCTGGGACTGGATACGGCATCATCGTCGAATTTTTATTCGTACAAGGTTTACATCGCGGCGAAAGGAACGCCGGAAGCAGTGCCGGTGACGGGCGGAACGTGCACGCCGGGAGCGAGCAGCGGAACCATCGCGGTGACGACGGCGAATGCGCATGCCGCCGGCTATACGGTGAGTTCGGCGAGCAGCGGAATCCAGGAAGCGTGGAATGATGCGTGGGTTAGCGATACAGGGATCGGCACAAATGGCGCAGGCCTGGTTGCACCGTATGTGAAGCTGACTGCGGACACGCAGTACAACGTGTACGCCACGGTGTATCTGCGAGGACGAGGAGGGGTGCTGGACGGGGCGGGAGCGCTGATTGTGTGCTCGACGCGGGACCGCTGCATTTATATCGGAACGACGCAGGGGCGTCCGTTCGTGAATCATCACAAACTGTACAACCTGTCGGGCGCATCGACGGTGAACGTGGACGGGGTGCAGGTGGCGAGTGAGGCGGCGTCGAGCGGGACTTACACGATCACAACTGCGAGCCCGCATCCTTTTGTGTTGGGCGACACGGTGGATTGCGAGACGCACTCACAGACCGTGGACCACCATTGGAGTGCGCCGGTGTTGTCGGTGCCGAACTCGACGACATTCACGGTGAGTTTTGGCACGTTCAGCGGGAGCGCCGGGGCGAACACGTTTGGATTCTGCAACCTGCTGAATGCGTTCATCGAAAACAATTCGGATCACGTGGCGGTGCAGGACATCAACCTGTTCCAGTCGAATCCGGCCGGGATGGGATTTTTTACTTACGGAATCGTCAATGACAACGACCAGCAGTTCATCATCGAGCGAGCCTCGAACCGCTCAAGCCTGATTGTGAATGCGACGGCGAACTGGCCGATCGGCGCGTTCGTGTACCAGCGCACCGACCAGGGGAATGCCGGCATCACGTACCTGCATAATTCGGAGTTTACGGGGTTGAACTGCGTGAGTGGCGGCGGAAACGGAATGGTGATCAGCGACAGCGTATGCCAGGGATTTCCGATGTATGGGGTTCGATATTTCGGAGTTCAGCCGGCGACCATCAACAGCGTCTACCAGGAGTCGACGGGCGGGACGGTGAATCCGCTATACGGATATGCGGCGCAAGCGGGATATGTGCTGTCAGGGCTGGTGCACATGGTAGGGAGTTTTCCGGCGAACGGATTTTCGCCGACGTTTCCGTCGGCAAGCGGAGGATCGGCGGCGACGGTGCGCAATTACTTTGTGGTGCCGCGGAGTTCGACGCTGGGAGCGGGGCCGGTGATGTATATCGGGCAATCGAATGCGTCTAATTCCGGAGGAGTGAACATCACGACGGAGTGGCCGTCTCCGCAGCTGACATCGGTGGGTACGCTGACGTTCGATCTGCTGGTGACCATCGGTTCGAGCGCGACGGCACCGGCAGGAACGGGGAATTATGCGGTGGCCACAGGAATCACATTTGGGAGCGCGTGCGGCACGAATGGCATGTGCAGTTTTGTGGATACGCAGGCGGCGCCGACGTCGTACAGCGTGCCGGCACAACAATATGTGCCGACGATGTGGTTCTGGCCGACAACGCTCGCGATGAATTCGGGGATGGTGTTCATGCCGACGGTACAAACAACACCTTCGGCGGTGGCGGCCGTGGGAACGTTGGGAGTCTCGGTGGTAGCCGACCGTTGCTCATCGGCGGGACCACTGGCGCAGAGAAGCCCGATCTGGATCGCGTGCAGTACGAGCGACGGCAGCGGCGGATCGGGAAGCATTGCGACGGTGTATCAGCAACTCGACCAGTCCGGAGGGGGACCGGTGACGAACAGCAAGGGACGCCTGAATCTCGGGAGGCCGATCAACAATACGCCGAATGATCTGGTGACGCTGCAGGATTCGAATTTCGCGAAGACGATGGCGACCTCGGGTGAGCGGCCATCGAGCGATGCGGGGGATATGGCGATCGGCCTGGATCAGACGGGCGGGATGGCACAGAGAGCGGCGACTTCGATTTCCGAATACATCAATGCGATCCCGAGCGGGACAAATTTTCTGGAGCGACTGACGGGAGCGGCGAAGACGTTTAATGTGCCGGTGACGGTGAATGGAAATCTGACGGTGGCGAGCGGGACGGTGACGCTGCCGGTGACGGGATCGGGATCGCAATGCTTGCACGTGAGCGCTACGGGAGCGGTTTCAGGGACCGGGGCGGATTGCGGGAGCGGAGCGGGATCGGGGACGGTGAATGGAGGATTGGCGTCGCAGGTCGCGGTTTACTCGGGGAGCGGGACGGCGGTGAGCGGCGACAGTTCGCTTTCGGATTCGGGGACGACGCTGAGTTATGCAGGCAGCGGAGGGATCTCGGCGGCGAGCGGGAATTTCAGCGGGAACGTGACGGTGAATGGGCAGCTGCTTGTGGCGGGACCTTGGATGGTGAGTTCGCCGATTCCGGGGACGGCGATGAGCGCGGCGGGGAGCGGGACTTCGGCGCTGGGAATTTCGAATGACGGGAACTTTTATATTTCGGCGAATGGCGGGACTCCGGCGAAGGTGGCGACTTCGGCGTCGAGTTCGTTCTTCACGAACCTGACGCAGGAAGACAACTACGACGTGGGGCAGTTTGTGGTGGGAGAGACTACGGCGAATCCGCAGGCGATGCATGTGTATTCGGCGTACGCAAGCCCGACCAGCTGGCAGAGGACGTCTGTTGGCTACGACACTGCGGATGGATACGCGGTGGTGAAGAGCGAGAGTTCGACTTCGGGCGGAGCGCCGGGGTTGGGTTTTTGGCTGAACAGCGGATTGAAGTGGGTGATCGATGCGACGAGCAACTTCAAGCCGTGGACAGACCAGGCGTTCAACATTGGATCGTTCAGCGGATCGAGCGGGATCGGGCTGCGTCCGGCGACGGTTTACGTGGCGGGGAATTCGAGCAGCGACAGCGGATTCGAGCTGGGCAAATTCGCGAACAATAGTTATGAGCTGTGCAATGACACGACGAATGGAACGGTGATTAACGGGCTGGCGGTGCTGACCTCGGCGGGATGCGCAGTGAAGCCGGCGAGCGCGGCGACGTCTGGAGTGATCGGGGTGGTCATCGCGAACGCTGGCTCGAGCGGGACGGTGACGCTGGTGCGGACGGGATCGGCGTTCTGCAGCTTTGATGCGAGCCCGACTGTGGTGGGCGATTATGTGGTGGCATCTAGTACCGCGAATTCGGGATTCTTTCCGCTTTGTCACGATTGGGGATCGACTCTGCCTAGCGGGCAACAGGTCTTAGGGAGAGTGTTGCAGGCGACTTCGGGCAGTGCTACGGCGCAGATGTTTTTCGATATGCCGGGATCGTCGGTGGGGCCGAGTTCGGTTAGTTCGGTGTTTGGTCGGACTGGGGCGGTGACGGCTACCAGCGGGGATTATTCAGTGTCGCAGATTACTGGGGCGGCGCCGTTGGCATCGCCTACGTTTACGGGCACGGTGACTTTGCCGAGCGGGAGCGTGGGGACTACGCAGAGTGCGGGAGATAACAGCACGAAGCTGGCTACTACGGCTTATGTGAAGAGTGAGGCACAGTTTGCTTGGAGTTGTCCGATTGGGGGAACGACTTCGGTGGCGCAGTATTGCAACTGGACTTTGCCGGCGGGGTTGACGATTACTGGCTTTGACCTGGCAGCTTCGACTGCGCCCGCGGGGTGCACGACTTCTCCGGTGGTGCAGGTTTGGGACGGGAACTCGTCGGGATCGGAGGTGGGGAGTTACTCGGTCACGATGGCGAATGGGACGAATTTCGCAACGCAGGTGACGGGGAGTACTAGTGTGGCTTCGGGGCATCCGCTGCGGTTGAAGGTGACTACGGCTGCGGCTGGGTGTACTACGAATGCGGCGAACGTGGTGGCTACGGTTACTTATCAGATGCAGAACTAGGAGAGGGTGCACGCTAAAAACCTTTTCACCACAGAGGGCACAGAGGATTCACATGCGGGGTTGGAGTACTAGTTTGGATTGATCGGCGCTGCGGGTTGAGTGTGATGAAATCTTAAACCGCAGAGGACGCAGAGAACTGCCGCCGAGAGCGCAGAGAAGGGCGCTGCTGAGGCTTGGTTCTCTTTTCTTTTTGGTGCGTTTGGGGGGTGGGTGAGAGCGGCTGTGATTTGACTGGCGTTTGTACCTATTCCCACGTCTCGCAAAAGGCGGCGAGACGTGGGGCACCCCGGCAATTTCTGGAAATTGGATTGGGCCATTGGCTGCGGCTGGTGGCCTTTTTTATTGGAGCGGGCTTCGTGAGGATTGTTGACATGGCGGGGTTTGGGGAGCTGGGAGAGATGCTTCGACTGCGGTTGCCCTTCGCTCAACGCGAAGGGCAATCCTCGCTCAGCATGACAGGGCGTTGGATTTGTTTTTTGGTTTTGGGTGCGGCGTTGGTGATGACGGTTGGGTGCGCGCGCAGAGGCGCGCACCCGTTTTTTCCGGACATGAAGATTCCGGTGGGATGCGTTTCGGAAGTGCGGATGGTTGAGTGTGATGCTCGGGTTGAGCCTCCGAAGTGTCGGAGTGCTCGGGTTACTTATCGGAGTGGGTGCGAGGAGATTGTGGCTCGGGGGCGGTAGTTCTATCGCTACCCCGGCGTCTCGTGGACGTTGAGATCCTTTCAGCGGCATCGGTGGATCTGGCTGATGTAAGGTCCTTCGCGCGGCTTTGGCCGCGCTCAGGATGACATCGATTTAGGAATGGCGGGAAAGCCCCACCTTGTCGCACAAACGCGACAACGGTGGGGTCACTGTTTTGGAGTCCTAATTCAGTTCGAGCTCTGAAGTACAGATTGACGGAGATGAGTGTCGTGAGAATTCCTGTTCAAGCCGGTGGTAATGAAAAGAAACGCGGGGTCCTTCGACTGCGGTTTTGCTCCGGCTTTGCCGGGGCAAAATCCTCGCTCAGGATGACAGTCTTCGGAGTGCTGCTTGGGGCATCCGGGCTGTTGGGCGGTCTAGCTTCGGCAACTACTTATTACGTGAGTTCTAGTTCGGGGAATGATGCGAATAGCGGGACTTCTACGGCGAATGCGTGGCGGACGGTTGCAAAGGTGAATGGGCAGACGTTTGGGGCGGGGGATTCGATTCTGTTCAAACGGGGGGATGTTTGGAATGAGAGCCTGGTGCCGCCTAGTTCGGGTGTTTCGGGAAATCCGATTACGTTTGACGCCTATGGGGTTGGGGCGGCACCGAATTTGACTGGTTATTACTCGGTGCCGGGATCGGCCTGGATTCATGTGATTGGGAATGCGTGGAAGGCGCCATTGCCGAGCGGCTATTCGACGATCAATTTTTGCTTGTTCGGATCGATCTGGGGGCAGAAGGTTTCGGCGTCGACTTCGAATCTGACGGCGGCCTGGGATTTTTATCTGGCGAATGGATATGTCTACGTTTATTCGGTGGGGTCTCCGGCGACGTATTACAACGCTACGATTGCGCCGATGGCTTTGAGCAATGTGCCGGTGATTAACGTGAATGGGAAGTCGTGGCTGGTGATGCAGCACTTCCTGGTGAACTGGTTCGACCAGTATGGCGTGTATGTGCAGGGCGCGAGCGATCACCTGGTGTTCGCGAACATGGAAGCGGACTCGATGATTCCGCAGGGGACACAGCCGCTGGGATTTTATGTGAATGAAGCGGCGCCGGGGCCGGGGGACATCAAGATTTACAACGCGGAAGCGCACATGAACTATGACGGTTTCCGCTTTGATGGGGCGGCGACTGCAGTGACGATGGTGAACGACAAGGCTTATGCGAATCGCGATTCGGCGCTGGTGGATAACACGGAGGCGGTGACTTATTCGTACTGTCATTTTTATGCGTCGAGCCTGGCGGTGGCGGGATCGACCGACGTGACTTGGACGATTGGGACGGGGCCGACGGCAGGCGCGGGAAATGTTGCGGTGGATACGCCGGCGAATGTGCAGGTTTGGCAGAGGTATCCGGCGAATGTGACTTTGACGGTGGATGATGCGGGGATGACTTCGGGGACGGATACGTATTACTCGAGTACGGTGCTGCCGATTGCGGATGCGGCGGGTGTTCCGGTGGGAGCGGCGATTACGGTGGGGTATCCGCTGGCGCAGACGCTGGTGTCGGAGTTTCAGGGATGGATCAACGCGGGGCGGGATGTTACTTCGCATTCGTGGTCGCACACTTATTACACGAATACCGATGCTTTGGACATTCAGTATTCGGGCACGAACGCGACTGCGAAGCTGAGTATTTCTCACAGCTCGAGCACTTGTTCATCACTGGGAGTTGCGGCGCCGACTTGTTTGGTGATTTCGGCCGGGGCGGACAGCGTTGCTTACAACGTTGCGCAGGGGCAGACGCAGGGGACGATTCTTGGTTTGCAGCAGGCGCTGACGGCTACGGGGAAATTTACGGCGACGGAGAATCCGACTTGCCAGGGGCCTTATGGGACGGGATGTTCGGCTTATACGAAGGGGGCGCTGCTGGCGCAGGATCTAGCGGATATCAGTTTGGTGGATGTGAAGACCGCGGTGTACGCAATTCAGCTGGATGTGACGCGGCTGACGACTGACGAGATTACTTTGTCGCGGCAGTGGATGACTACGAATTTGACGGGTCTGCCAGCTACGCCGGTGTATGTGTATCCGGGGGGATATGAGACGACGACGATGCAGGGGATTACGGCGGGCGTGCCTTATGGCGGGGCGCGCGGAGCGCTGAAGGAAGACCTGGGAGTGAAGGATACGTACGCCAGCGGATTCGATATTCAGAATGTGACTAGCTTTGGAGTGAATCCGTCGTGGATGGGGTTGACGCCGCAGGCGCTGCAGCAGAAGGTGCAGGCTTTGGTTTGGAAGGAGCAGGTTTGGGGAGTGCCGTGGGGGATTTTCTGGCACTGGAATTCGTCGACGGGCACTGGCGAGCTGAGTTCGACGGAGATCACGAACCTGATCGCGGATTTGAAGGCTAGCGGGGCCGCGATTGTGTCGAACACTGCTTTGGTGAACTTGCTCGCGCAGGGAACCTTGGAATCGGGGACTGACGGGAATTTTTATTACAAGTCGCCGGCTACTAGTACGACTTTGGATTTTCGTCCTACGGCGAATTCGCCGGTGGTGGATGCAGGGCAGAATCTGGGATCGGCGTATGCGATCGACATTAATGGCGTGAATCAGAACAGCTACGGCACGGGCTGGGAGATTGGGGCGCATGCTTATCTGCCGGAGTCGACTTATGGGGAGAACAATCCGCCGGTGGGGACTTATTTTGCGATTGGATCGGCGGGGCCGCTGCAGGGATCGGCGCAGCTGCCGCTGAACTGGGTGAATCCGAATGAGATTACGCCGCCGGGCGGGACTTATGACGTGACGCGAACGGCGACTACGTTTGCGCAGCTGCAGCAGGCGATTTGCGACTGGGCGGCGGCGCCGGATCAGTGGTGGCTGGTGCAGGTTACGCACGGTACTGTGATCGATACGACTTCGACCGGTTATACGTGCACGCAGACGGGTAGCAGCAAGGTGAGCGCGCTGACTCTGATGGCGAAAGTTGTGAGTAGCGGAGCGCCTACGAAATTTATTGTGTTTGATTCGGACACGCCGCTCAATTCGGGGCAGACGGTTTGCTCGCATGGGATCACGGATGCGGCGGCTACGCGGCAGCCGCCGAGCGGGGATATTTCGACGTGGTGGGCGAGCGGGAATAACGGGTGCGCGAACGATATTGGATCGATGTGGACGCTGGAGGGAAATTGGAGTCCGGGCAACTTTGGAATGCTGATTCAATCGGGTGCGTGGGATAGCGCGACGAATGTCGGACC
The DNA here is from genome assembly GCA_035501655.1 of Candidatus Solibacter sp. Classification (GTDB taxonomy): domain Bacteria; phylum Acidobacteriota; class Terriglobia; order Terriglobales; family Acidobacteriaceae; genus Sulfotelmatobacter. Next base: position 483,729 of record DATJVU010000038.1, on the reverse strand, counting down.
CAGTCATTATGCGTTCAAGGATGTGGAGCTTCGTCCGATTGCGTCGAGTACGAATGCCGGGTTCATGGTGAATTCGGATGTGGGCATTGCGGCGGGATCGGCGCCAACGATCGGGAGCCAGGAGGCGTCGCACATTCATTTTGTGAATTTGTACGGGCATGGGGATGCGACGGACTGGTGCGCGACGGCGACGGGAAGCGGCGCGTGCGCGACATCGGCGAATGCGGGTGGGCCGCGCAATAACAAGATCTCGGCGTTCATGCATTTGAAGCTGTGCTCGTGGTGTTCGGTGACTTACAGCTACTTCGACTATGTGACTTCGACGGGAGCCGACAACCACGTGATTGGAGTGGATGAGACTCCGGGGCCGCTGCTGGTGGGGCACAACTGGCTGAGCGGCGGGTCGGAGGCATTTTTCACCGGTGGAGTGACGGCGACGGATCCTCTTTATACGGTGTCGGATGTTTTTATCTGGCAGAACCGGCTGACGAATCCGGCGAGTTGGGTGGGATCGGGGTACGGCGGATCGTCACTGGTCATCAAGAACCGGTCGGAGACGAAGGCCTGTGTGCGGTGCTTGTTTGACGGAAACATTGCGGAGTATGTGGATACGAGCGGCGGGCAGCAGGGGCAGTGCTATTACTCGGAGCCGCGGGCTTGCTCGGCGGGACCTTGCGACAACTACCAGGTGTCGGTGCAGGACGTTACTTACACGAATAATATTTGCCGACACGCGGAGACTGGGTTCCTGATGATCGGGAGGAGTGGATATCCGGCTAGCGGCGGCGGAGCGGCGGGAGCGGAGCGGCGAGTGAACGTCAGTAACAATTTGATGTACGACCTGGGCGATGGGCCGCTTTACGATCCGGGGAATGTGGTGCCGTTTGCTTATGGGTTGCGGGCGGACTCGGGCGGGCAGGTTTATGTGTGCGGCGGAAATAATGTTAGCGGGATTATTGCTTTGAATTGCACGCAGGGACCGTCGGGACTCTTGCAGACGCAGATTAATCCGGGGGATCCGATTGTGGTGACGGATTGCTCGGACTCGACTTGGAATGTTCCGGGCGGAAGTTTTACGACGCAGAAAGGCGCGACGGCGCTGGTGGGGACAAATCCGACGGGGATGACGGTAGTGTATTCGAATCCGGCGGCGGTGAGTTCCACGGCGACGGGATGCCTGGTGCAGAATTTTGAAGGCTTCCCGGCGAACCTGAATTTTGCGCACAACACACTGGTGATGCAGACGACGGCGGGCAGCCGTAACAACGGGCGCATGTATGACGGATCGGCGGGAACAGTTTTTACCGACGCAGGATGCACGGGAGCGGGAGCGACGAACTCGACGACGATAACATCGTTGAGCCGGGCCGGCGGAATTGTTACGGCGGCGGTGGCTAGTACTGCAGGGTGGTCTACGGGAATTTCGCAGACGATTGTTGAAGTGCTGGGTTCGGGAGATTTCACCGGGACGTTTTATTACCTGGGGCAGAGCGGTGGAAATTTGCAGTGGATGCAGGCGGGTGCGAATGAAACCGGGACTACGCTTGGGACTGTGCAGCAGGCGGGCACTTGTCCGGCGAATCATTTCATGCAGAACGCGACGTGGAAGAACAACTTGCTGGCGTTTGATATCGGCACGGCGGCGAGTTGTCCTGGTTCTGGGAGTTCGGGTTGGACTGGTTGGGTGACGCAGGGCGATGGCGACCAGGAAGGATGCGCGTCGGGTGCGAGCTCGAGCGGATGTTCGGAGAATGCGGTTGATGTGACGAACTCGGTGGCTACGCATACGGATTTTCCTGGGCGGTGCGGCGCGAAGTATATGGAAGTGGGTGGGGCGAACGCGGGTGCGATTCCGCCGGTGACTTTGACATTCCCGGCGAGCACTGTTTGCTCGGGTGGGACGGCTGATTCGACTTGCGTGGGAATGCAGGGGATGATGAGCGGCGCGGCGTTCGATGAGAACGACGCCGACTATCACAATTACGCGCTGGTGGCGACGAGCCAATACAAGGCTGGAGCGGCGAACGATGCCGACGATGGCGCGGACCTGGGCGCGGATATTGGTGCGATCGACAACGCAGAGACGCGGCTGGCGTATACATGCGGGACTTTTTGTGGAACGGGGTCGAAGGCGTTGCCACCGAAGATCGAGATTCTGGCGCCGGGAGCCGGGGCGAGCACAACCGCGGTGAACACTTACCTGAAGCCGAGTCCTTATATCAACGGGATTGTTTATCCGCTGTGGTGGTCGTGTTCGGATCAGGATGGAACGTCGGCGCACTATACGTGGACGAATTTTGACAATCAGATTGCGTCGGATGGTTGGGCTGCTGCCGGAAAAAAGATTTTTGTTGTGCTCGGCGGCGTGACGTATGGAGGATCGGATTCGGTTTGTTACGGCGGCGGTGGATATGGGACGAGCGGCGTTGGAAATTATGGGACGCCGACTTATGTGTGGACGGCGCTGGGGTCGTCGAATTATGCGACGTGCACGACGAGCAGCGGGACCCAGCAAATTCCGAATTATCTGAACTCGGCTTATCTGACGAATTATCAGAACTGGGTGGCGGCGACTTTGGCGCACCTGGCTTCGGCGTCGTACGCGAAGAGCATTGGGTATGTGCGCATCGCTTGGGGCAAGGGCGGAGAAACGACTCCGATTGCGAATTGGGACGCGGCGGGAACGTGCCTGGATGGCGGCGGGAATAATACGCTGACTACGGATTGGGGATACACGATCTCGGGGTGGAATGCGTTTTTGAAGAGCGGGATGCAGTTCGAGGCGGGACTGGAATCGCATTTGCAACTGATGATTTCGATCACGCCCATGGGGCCGAGCGGCGGATCGCAGGGAGCGGTTCCAAATGCGACGGCGCCGGTGGCGGCTTCGTTGCATATTGGATTTGGAACGCAGGGGCTGATGGCTTCGGATGTGAACAATGTTCCGGGATGCGGCGGGAACTGGTGCAATCTGTTTGCGACTTATGCGGGGAAGGTTCCACTGGAGACGCAGACGTTTTTTCAGAGTTGCGCTTCGACGAATGAGAGTGGGACTTGCCCTGGCATGGCTGTCACGACCGGGACACTGGATCCTTTGCTGATGTGGGCGGCGCGGAATCATGCGACTTCGTTTGAGATGTATTACGAGGATGCGTGCGCGATGTTGTGTCCGGGATTCAATATCAGTGGGTATGCGGCTTATTCGCAGGCCGGGTATATGACGGCTTTGCGGAATGTGGTGGGGGGAAATTATTAGGGGCGGTGGGTTGCAGGCATCTCTGCCTTTGAAGAAAGTTCTTCGTGAGCGTTCAAGAGCTTTCACCACAGGGGGCACAGAGGTACACAGAGGAAAGTCAAAATCTTTTGTCGTGCGAAATGCGACTGGGTTCATTTCTGCTGCCTGTGAGATTGCAGGGATCCTTCGACTGCGGTTTTGCTCCGCTTTCAGCGGAGCAAAATCCTCGCTCAGGATGACAGAACTTTAGGGTTATGAGGTGCATCACGGGCTCGGCTATTGCCGGGCCTTTTTTATTGGTGGCCGAATTCGAAATGAGGAGATGACGATGAGGAGTCGCGTTGATTGCGTGAAGGCTGGGCTGGCTGTGGTTTTGTGTTTGACGATTGTTCTGGCTGGGTGTTCGACGGATTGGGTTTCGCAGGGGGAGGAGATTGTGGCGGCGCTGATTCCGGCGGCGGGAAATATTGTGGCGCTGGTCGCGGTGCTCGAGGGCAAGACGGTGTCGGGGTCAGATATGCAGGCGATTCAGTCTGCGGGAGCGCAGGCAGAGGCGGACTTGCAGATCATCCAGTCGCTGATCGCGGCGTATCAGCAGGCGGAGGCTTCGGCGAAGCCGGGAATTCTGAATCAGATTCAGAGTGCGGTGAATTCTGTCCAGGCGAATCTGCAGGGGCTGCTGAACGGCCTACATATAAAGGATGCGGCGACGCAGGCGAAGATTGCTGCGGTCGTGGGGTTGGTGCTGTCGGAGGTGCAGTCGTTAGCGGCGATTGTGCCGCTGGTTAAGAACCAGGGGCTAGAGGTTAGGGGCTCGGGGCTAGGAACTTCGGCTACGGTGACTAAGGCTCCTTTGTCGGGGAACGCTTTTGTGGCTTCGTTTAATTCGACTTTGACGGCTAAGACTGGAAATGCGGAGCTGGACCGGGCTACTGCGGGGTTCCGGATTCATTTGCATGGGAAGGGTGAGCGGTGGGGATCGGCGGGGTTGCTGAAGTGATTTGTGCGGGTGTGCTTCTACGCTGTTCTAAGCAGAAGCGCCGCGGGACAGTGAAGCAAAAGCAATTGACCGCAGAGATCGCAGAGAACTGCCGCAGAGGACGCAAAGAAAGGCGCTTTCGTTGGTTCCACGTCTCGCAACTGAGGCGAGACGTGGGCGGCGGACATTTTAGTCCCGGCGAAAAGCGGGTTCCTCCTCGCTCCGGCTTTCGCCGTCGCGTGTCGGAATGACAGTGAGTTAAGAGATAGGTTGGATCAATGGCGAATTTCTGGACGGATCTTCGATTGGTTGAGCAGTTTGGGCCACACCTGGATGTGCGGATGGGCGAGGAGACCTTGCGGGATATGCTGATCCGGTCGCTGTTGCGAATTCGGCCGAAGAAGGGCGGGTTGAAGTATCTGAAGCTGAATCGGGCACAGCGGGCTTATTCCGAGCGATGCACGAAGCGGAACATTGTGCTGAAGGCTCGGCAGGTCGGTATTACGACTTACATTGCGGCGCGATTTTTTCTGCAGACGATCACGAAGCCTGGGACACTGACCGTGCAGGTGGCGCACAGCGACGAATCGGCGGAGGCGATTTTTAATATGGTGCACCGCTTTTGGGCGAACCTGCCCAACAAGCGCGTGCACCGCGGGGCGCTGGTGAAGTCGAGGTCGAATGTGCGGCAGATTGTGTTTCCGCGGCTGGACAGCGAGTACCGGGTGGAGACGGCGGATGACAATGCGGGGCGGGGATTGACGATTCATCAGCTGCATTGTTCGGAGATTGCGCACTGGCCGCGCGGCGGGCGGGAAATGCTGGCGTCGTTGCAGGCTGCGGTGGTGCCGGATGGAGAGATCGTGCTGGAGTCGACACCGAATGGAGCGTCGGGAATTTTCTATGAAGAGTGGCATCGGGCGGCAGAGACGGGATATGCGACGCATTTCTTCCCGTGGTGGTTTGAGAGTTCGTACAAGGCGGAAGTGAAGGATAAAGTGCTTCCTCTTACGGACGAAGAACGAAGTTTGGTTGAGCGGTTTGGATTGAGCGACGAGCAGATTGCGTGGCGCCGAAAGAAGTGGAAGCAGATGCGAGAGCAGGCGGCGCAGGAGTACGCGGAGGATGAGGTGTCGTGCTTTCTGGCGTCGGGCGAGTGCGTGTTTGATCTGATGGCGATCGAGCAGGCGGCGGCGCATGCGGGGCGGGTGGTGGAATCGCAGGAGAATGGGCGGACGGTGGTGTGGTTTCCTCCGAATCACGGCGGGCAGTGGCAATACATCATTGGAGTGGATACGGCGGGAGGCGGGACGGAGGGAGATTACTCGTGCGCGCAGGTGATCGAGCGGTCGATGGGATTGCAGTGCGCGGAGTTGCATGGGCATTTTCCTCCGTATGAACTGGCGCGGCGGCTTGTGGCTTTGGGGCAGCTGTATGAGAACGCGCTGATTGCCGTGGAACGGAACAATCACGGATACGGCGTGCTGGCGCACTTGAAAGACATGGGTTATCAGAATCTCTATGAGCAGAATGGGCAGGCGGGTTGGCTGACGTCGGTGGTGACGCGTCCGGCGATGGTGGAGAATCTTTCGGCTGTGTTGATGGCGCAGCCGGAGTTGTTTCACAGTCCGAGATTGCTGGCGGAGTTGAAGACGTTTGTGCGGCATCCGGATGGAAATGGAGCGGCAGCCGAGGGAGCGCATGATGATTGCGTGATGGCGATGGCGATCGCGCATGGGGTGCGGCGGGAAGACGCGGGGCGGGTGCGGCGGCGGGGGGGCGTGGAGGTGGGGAGTTTGGTGGTGGGTTAGGGCGGGCGGCGGGCGTCAGGCGTGGGCTTCGGGCGTTGGGCTTCGGGCGTTGGGCTTCGGGCGCCGGGCTTCGGGCGCCGGTCCCGGTTTGGGGTCGATTGCTTATGTTCATTCGTCACAGACCTCTTGGGGTGAGTTGGAGTATGATGGCGGGCTTTGTCTGGGGACCACAGTCGCGCGGGCGGGGGCGCCCGCGCCACACTCGCACCACATTGATTGATTTTTGATTGAGGCGGTCCAACACGTACGGCGGATGCGGGGCGGGGCGCAGGGGCATTTGATGCGCTGCTCCGATGGAAACTTCTACGTGGTGAAGTTTCAGAATAATCCGCAGCATTTGAGGGTACTGGCGAATGAGATGCTGGCGACGCGGCTGGCGAAGCGGGCGGGGTTGGAGGTTCCGATCACGGAAGTTGTTGAGGTCGACTCGTGGCTGGTGGAGCATACGCCGGAGCTGAGCATACAGCTGGCGCACAACACAATCCGTTGCGAGGCGGGACTACAATTTGGATCGCAGTACGTTGTCGATCCACTGATCGGGCAGGTGTTCGACTACATTCCGGTGGAGATGCTGGGGCGCGTTCGCAATCTGAATCAATTTGCCGGGATGCTGGTATTGGACAAGTGGACGGGCAACGCGAACGGGCGACAGGCGGCGTTCTGGAGGAAGGCGCGGGAGCGGCTGTATACGGCGTCGTTCATCGATCAGGGATATTGCTTTAACGCGGGGGAGTGGACATTTCCGGATTATCCGCTGCGCGGAGTTTATGCACGGAATGAAGTTTATGAGAGCGTGCGGGGTTGGCAGTCGTTTGAGCCCTGGCTTACGCGGGTCGAGACGATGGACGCAGGGATCGTGTGGGATGTGGTGAATGGGATTCCGCCGGAGTGGTATGCGAGCGCGGACGAGGAGTTAGAGAAGTTGGCGCGAGCGTTGCTTGACAGGCGCGGATTAGTGCGCGAGTTGATTGCGGCGTTTCGGAGTTCGGTGCGGAGGCCGTTTCCGGAGTGGAGGGAACAGGCTTGAGTGCGATTTTGCGCTCGCGAGCGGAAAGCAGGTTCCTCACCGCCGCTTCGCGCCGGTTCGGAATGACATCGTGAACTATTGATGACGGAGAGACGAAAGCTTGAGTATTTTTTGCTGCGGTATGTGCCCGACGCGGTGCGGGAGACGTTTGTCGATATCGGGATTGTGATGATCGAGGCGACGAACGATGCGTCGACATTTGCCGACGTTCGCTTCACGCAGAATTGGGATCTGGTGCGGTGCATCGATCCGCAGGCGGATATTGATGTGCTGCGTGCGCTCGAGCCGGAGATTCGGCGGCGGGTGGTGGATGTGAGAAAAATTGGCCCGGTGCTGAATGGGCTGACCGATTCGTATTCGAATCTGATTCAGTTGTCGGGTTCGAAGGGATGCTTGACCGAGGATCCGGAAAAAGAAATCGAGATGATGGCGCGATTGTATTTTGGGCCGCGAGGCCAGGCGCGTAGTCAGGCAGCGACGGGACGACAGAAGATTTTGGAAGTAATGAATGAGGCGTGGGCTTCGAAAGGGATTGCGAAGTTTATGCGTCCGGTGCCGGTGGCGAAGTTTACCAAGGTGGGTGATCCGTTCAAGTTTGATTTTGGTTTTACGGTAGGCAATGGGATGCGATTGTTTCACGCCGTGTCACTCAAGGCGAATGTGAATGCTGCGGTGACTCTGGCGGCGAGGTATCCGAAGATTGCGGAGGGGATGCGGGCTTCGGATGAAGCGTGGCAGCCTACACTGGCGGCTGTGGTCGACGACGGGCTGCAACGAGCGGAGAGTGAGATTGGGTTTGCTTTGGGGATGATGCAGGAGAGCGGAATCAAGGTTCGAACTGCTGCCGAGATGACGACGGTTGCTGAGGAGGCGCGGCTGGAGTTGAGGGCGTGAGCGTTGCGCTGCTGGAAGTAGTTCGACGCGTGCTGGTTTGTTGCCTTTGATGTTGATTGTTTGAGGATGGATTGAGTGGGCGGAGGGTGCGAAGCGTTCATTTGGAAGTGCGACACGACGGTTTTTGATTGCGTTTGGGCTTGGAATTGCTTCGATTGCTATTGTCGGCGATGAGTCTTTATAAGTGTAACCAGCGCAGCGGGCGTGATGATACGAGTTGATTTGTGGTGCTTGAGGACAAGCAGCGGCTTGTCGCCAGTCACGAGGAATTGAGCGTGTCCGGCTTCGGCCAATGCCAGCAGATAGTTGTCACCAGGATCGGGCGATCTGTCGATCTTGGGCAGTTTCTCGACAATGATAGCGACATCACGAAGGCGGTGGATCAGCCTTCCGGCGAGTGCCGGAGTGAGCCGCGCTCGGATTTTAGGATACCGGGTGACACGTGCGATTTCATCGAGTTGCTCGGCGCAAGTGAGGAGATCGAACTTACGAGCGCGCCACAGTGTGTAAATGTGAGCAGAGGAAGAAGCACCTGACATTAATGCGCTGAGGAGAACATTCGTGTCGATGACGAGGCGCACGTATTATTTTTCCGAGCGGCGTTTACGCTGCTGACGCTTTTCTTTGCGGATGCTGGTGACGGCTTCGTCGATGACACTCTGCAATTCGTTGCTCGATATTCCGGCAAAGGCGTCACGCACATGGCCAACCGATTGATCGAGCAACCGCCATTTGACTGCGTCCTCGACGAATTTTGAGAGGGCGCCTTTTTTTAGGCCCTGGGCGCCAAGATGAGAACGCAAGGCCAGATCGGTATCTTTGGACCAACTAATGGTCAGACGTGTAAGTCCGGCTTCAGGCATATGATTCCTCGGATAAGCGTATATCAGTATATATGATTATCCGCCATTCTAATTCCAACTGATCGATAGAGACAAATTCATGAAGATTACTGAGACGTTGCGCGGCGCATGGCGCCGGATGGCGGGAGTGTCGGCGGCGAGTGCGCCGGCGGAGATGTTGACGAAAAAAAGACGGACGCAGGCGTTGCCGTCGATTTTTAATTCGTATGGGCCGTTGAATGACGCGATGCCGAAACCCACGCCGTACAACTTGCGGCGATTTTCGGAGACGCCAATTGCGCGGCGGGCGATTAACTGCATCAAGGATCGGATCGCCGGCATGCGGTGGAGAGTGCAGCCGCGGCAGGGCTATGTGCTCGAGGCGATGCCGTTCGGGGCGGAACGGGTGCGGATTCTCACGGAAAACTTTCATGCGCCGAATCCGGATGATTCGTTTCGCTCGCTGGCGGAGCAGGTGCTGGAGGACATTATTGTCGGCGGGTATGGGGCGATCGAGGTGCAGTTGAATGCGGGATGGAGTGAGGGAGAGCTTCTTCAGGCTGGAGTTGCCCATCCAACGAAAACCGCGTTGGGTGGGGCACCCGCGGCTGTTCGCGCTTCAAATATAGCGGGCGGGGGCGCCCGCTCCACATCAACCATGCCACTTGTGTTGTGGCCGGTGGATGGGGCTTCGATCCGGATGAATGTGGATTGGGATGGGTCGCCTACTTCGCAGCGGTATATGCAGGTGAGCGATTCTTCGAACACGCAGATCAAACTGGATGATGATGAGTTGATTTACATCCGGCTGAATCCGCGGACGCATACGCCGTTTGGATTGGGGAGACTTGAAGTTGCGTTTGAAACGATCAATGCGTTCCTGGGCGCGCATCGATATGCGGCTCGGCTGGCTTCGAACACCGTCGTGCAGTATGCGTTGTGGTTGCAGGATCTGACGCCGGAGCATCATGAGCGGCTGATCCGGTGGTGGCAGGACGAGATTGAGGGCACGGGCAAGGTGCCCATCCTATCGGTCGAGAGCAAACCGGAGGTGCTGAGGTTCGGTGGAGGCACCGATGCGGACTTGCGACTGCAGTGGCAGGAATTTTTGCTGCGAGTCGTCGCCGATGCTTTCGATCTTCCTCCGTTTTATCTGGGCGTGGAGCGGGATGTGAACCGCTCCACCGCGGAGGAACTGAATGACCTGGCGTTCCGGCAGGCGATTGTGCCGACGGCACGGTTGCTGGCGGAGTCGCTGACGCGCGATGCGATCGGGAAGAAGCTGGGGTGGAACGACCTGGAGTTTGTGTTTGCGGAGCTGGATACGACCGATCCGCTGGAGGAGGCGCAGATTCAGCAGATTCTTTTGCAGAACGGCGTGCTGACAGTGAATGAGGTTCGGCGGATGCGGGGCTTGGGGGATTTGGAAGCAGGGGCTAGAGGCTAGGGACTAGGGAGTAGGGGCTGGGATTGCCTTCTGCTCATTTCTGGTCGGGGTGCAGCAGCTTTTCGTAGCACTGTTGTTGCTCATCGACGGAACGGTAGTTTTGGCAATAGCCTGGGAAGATTCGCGTCAAAGCTTGTTCTGCTTTGTTTGCGCTGAGACATTGCGAATCTAGTGAGCGGGCGAGATTTTGGGCCGCCGGCGCGTAGTTGCAGCGGCCAAAGGCTTCTACCGCATCGGCCCAGGCAGGTTGCACGGAGTCGTTTAAGTACGAGCAACCCATGACCGCGTATTTTTTGTAGACGTCACTGTTGAGGCGTGCGAGCGCATTCAAGTCACAACGTTCGGTGAGGTAGTCGAGCGCGAAGACGGAAGAGCCGTCATCGATTCCATTGCCGGGATAGCCGAAAGCGATGGAACGCATGAAGGTCTCAACCAAGGGATCGTGTATGTGCCAGAGAGTCTCGACGAGGGCGAAGCGGTCCATCTCGTCTGCCTTCTTGTAGGCGGCAATGATCAGGTCCGGGTGCTTGCGGTCTGCGAGCACCCGCCTGATTTCGCCGGGATAGTAATCGCGAGAATCGACAGCACAGCCTTTTGGGCTTCTCAAACAGTCGATCAATTGCTGGTCGGTAAGGAGTTTAGCTTTTGAATGCTCCTCCGAGTAGGGTCGGGTGGCCTGGGCTAGGGACAGCGAACTGAGGAGTACGACGGCGAAGAGGACGAGCCACTTCATAGAACTAAGACGAATTTAGCATAGAGCGATTGAGGAGAGAACTCCTTGAGAGGCCGGGGCACGACCGGTGAGCAGGGATCCTTCGACTACGCAGGCGAGCCGCTTCTCGGCTCGCCTGTTTCGCTCAGGATGACATGGGACATGGGGGATTGATGACGATTGCATTGGAGAGCATGGCGTTGGAGATGCCGGAGGTGAAGAGGCATCCGAACCGGGCGGCGTTTCGGGGTGTATTGACGATGGTCGATGTACCGTCGAAGCGGGCGCCTTCGGGATCGAATGGGCGAAGAGTGGTTTTGACGCGGGCTGCTGCTGAAGCTGCGCTGCCTTCGCTGTTGGGGATGGCGCTGGATTACGCGCCGTCGTTTGACCGGCATGATGTGCAGCGGAAAGTTGGAGTGATCACTTCTGCAGAGATCGTCGGGAATAACCTGGAGGTTGGTGGGTATTTGTATGCGAAGGATTTTCCGGAGGTGGTGCGGGAGATCGAGAGGAGTGCGGGCGTCGGGCGTCAGGCGCCAGGCGTCGGGGCTCAGACCTCAGGCGTTCAGTCGCAGGCGCGTGAGTTGAGAGCTGAGAATTGTGGGTCGAGCGAGGGAACTCGATTGCGCACGTCCCTGAGGGCTGCGGTGGAGCGGTTGAGGAGTTTGACTGCCGGGCTGCGACGAGAGGACGAGGCGCGGATCGCTTCCATCTGCGCTGGGAACTTAGATGCGGCTGGGGCAGGACTTGGCATGTCGTATGAGGTGACGAATGTTGTCGTGGCGGATCGGAGACCTCGAGTGTGGACACTTTCGAAGGTGACGTTTACCGGGGCGGCAATTCTGCGGCGGAACAAGGCGGCGTATGAGGATACGTGGATTGCTTTAAGCCCTGAGTCCTGAGTCGTGAGGCTCGACAACTTTGGCGCTGAGTCTCCTGTGGGCTACGGCAAGTTTTCCGTCTCGCAAAGGCGGCGAGACGTCGGGCAACGCAGGTCGGCAGGTCGGAGATGACTTCTAAGAGTTCCGGAATACGGAGGAGGAATAAAACATGAATGACGAGATGGTGCAGCAGTTGATGGCGACGGCGGACCGGCTGGCTACGGCAGCGGAATCGTTGGATCGCGTGTTGGGGCGGCTGGATGCGCAGCAGGAAGCGCTGAACGCGAAAGTAGACCGGATTGTGGCTGCGGTGGATGAAACGGTGTCACATCCGGAGGACGATATTACTCGGCAGTTGCATGAGCGGCTTGCGGAGTTGGAGAAATCGAATTCCGACTTGAAAGCTCAGGCGGCGCGGATGGTGCGGAAGACGCTGCCTCCGATGGTGTCGGCGATTTTGGCGAAGAGCGAGGAGGCTGGAGAAAAGTTTGACAAGGGTGTGCTCGACAAGACGCTGGCGAGTTTGAGCGTGGAGCAGCGGATTGCAGTGAAGGCAGAGCTGGCTCGTGCGGGAATGATTGAGTAGCAGAGGCTAGGGGCTAGGGACTAGGGACTAGGGGCTAGGGGCTAGGGGCTAGCGAGACGCTATTCACGTCTCGCTTTTTCTTTTGGAAAAGATTTCACCACAGAGAGCACAGAGGGACACAGAGGAGATCACACACCCCTAAGTGTTCGTTGTTGCAGGGATCCTTCGACTGCGGTTTTGCCCCGGCTTTGCCGGGGCAAAATCCTCGCTCAGGATGACATAGATCAAAGAACGATTTTCAAGCGGGACGAAATCAAACGAGGAGAAAACATGACTGGACAGTTTTTGGATTTGATGGCGGCGGCGGATTTTCTGGGGCCGGGTGCGGTGGAGATCAACCGGTACCAGACAGAGATTTTTGACATCGTGCGGCGGCGCGGCGCGTTTGGGCAGCGGATCAAGCAGGTGCCGGCGACCGGGCATCCGTCGCGGTTTTTTGAGGAGACGGCAATTGCGTCTCCGACGGCGGCGCAGGGATTTATGGATCCGCGGAATATTTCGCCGGTGGTGCAGGCTCCGACGCGAGTTGAGTTGTCGGTGCCGCTGAAGGCGCTGGTTTCGCAGATCAACTACAACCTGTTTGATCTGGAAGTGACTGCACAGCAGAGTCAGTTTGCTTATTTGCAGGCGAAAGACCTGGCCGATGCGGTGGACGGACTGATGCGCACGCACGATGTGGCGCTGTGGAACGGCAACGACACTTCGCTGAGCACTCCGACCACCACGCAGTACTTCGGTGTGATCGGACAGATCGAAGCGGGCGGCAACACGACCACGATTGGAACGACCTCGAGCATTGTGGACGGCATCAAGAGCACGGTGGCGTCGATGGTGGCGAGTTCGTCGTACCAGGTGCGGCCGACGGCGATTTATTCGAATCCGGTGCTGCTGGATTTGATCGACCGGGAGATGAAGACGGAGTTCAACGTGGTGCTGAATACTGTCGAAATCACCGGCGGGTTCCGGGTGAAAGCGCTGTCGACGCAGGCCGGCGATCTTCCGCTGATTCCGGAGTGGGCGATCGGATACACGGGGACGGTGGGCAGCGGCAGCGCGGTGCTGCCGGCTTACATCGTGACCGAGGATCTGATCGAGTATCACTGGCTGACCGATCCGAACCCGCGGGTGTTCAAGCTGGGTCTGCCTAGCGCATTGACGCAGCAGCAAGTCGTGGTGAAGTTCGGGGCTCCGGTGGTGAAGGGGGCGAACTTTGCGCACTACGAGGTGAAGGTGCAGAGATAGCAGTGGACAGTGGTCGGTGGACAGTGGTCGGTGGGCAGTGGTCGGTGGTCAGTACTCAGTGCCCATTGCTCTTTGGCTAACGTTTTCCTGCTCAGTCAAAATCCCCACCCTGTCGCACACAACGCGACAAGGGTGGGGCACCCCGCAGTAGATGCGATTCAAGGTGGAATGGAACTTCTTATGAATTATTTGGAGAGTACGGATTACGTGACCTACGGGTTGGATGCGGCTACTGATCCGTCGTGGGTGACGGCGGCGTCGGCCATTATTGACGCGCATTGCCGGCGCGCGACTTTGGGCGTGAATCAATATGAAGAGCGACTGAAGATGCCGCCGGAATTGAATACTGTGCGGCTGAGTTATTTGCCGATGGTGACGGTGCCACCGGCGACGACGCCGATTGTTTCGCTGCAGGGGCGATATGGGATTCCGCGGCGCGGTGAGTGGCCCTTTCCGGAACTGAGTTTGGAATTCGCACTGGTGTTTGCGCTTCCGGGATCTTGGACGACGATCGATCCGACGACGGTTGATATTTGGGCGGCAAGTGGTGAGCTGACTTTTCCCGTGAATGCGCTCGGGCTGTTCTTCAACGAAGTGGATGTGGTCTACAACGCGGGATGGACGACGATTCCGACGCCGGTGCAGGTGGCGTGCGCGCAGATCGTGAAGAATGCGCAATCGACTCCGGCGCTGAATGTGAAGTCGGGGAAGCTGGACCGGATGAGGCTGGAATATTTCTCCGAGAAGCTTGTCGATGAAACCGTGGCGAGTTTGCTTGAGCCGTATGTGGCGCGAAAGGGAGCTTGAGCAGTGGCCAGTGGTCAGTGGTCAGTAGTTAGTAGTCAGTGGAAGACCTGGGAGGGCTCATGGGTGGGATTTGTGGGGCGGCGTTGGTGCGGGCGGCGGATGCGATGTTGCGTGCTTTGGGGGGAGAAACGGTGAGCTTGTTGGTTCCGGCTTCGGCGACGGCGAGCGATGCGGCGGGGCAGCTTGGGCTGGTGGATCCGGGGGTGCAGCAGGTGATTATCTCTCCGGTTGCGGCTCGTCCTCTTACTACGGGGAATCTGGGACCGCGGCGGAGGATTGAATTCACGATGCCGGCGTCGGTGATCGGAGATCAGCTGTCGAGTTTGGGGATGGCGACGGCGGATGATTTGTTCAATGCAGTGCTGGGGCTGATGTACTGCGGGAATCTGTTTCACGTCGAGACGGTTGTACCTGAAACCGTTGCAGGTACCGCATGCTTCTATGTGGTTACGGGGGTGGAGTGAGACAGCAGGGGCTAGGGACTAGGGGCAAACCTGCAGCCGTAGTTGCGGTCCCGGAAAAAACCTTTCACCACAGAGGACACAGAGGTGCACAGAGGTTCTCTGATTTCAGGCAAAACTTTTTTCTTCACACCGGCTGGAGGCCTAGGGCCGACGGCTGAGGGCTGATTCATGCAATTTGCGAAAGACAGTTTTTTTCTGGCGCTGCAGTCGCGGCTGGCGGGGCTTGATCCGGGGCGGACGATCACGCTGAATGGCGCGACTGTGCCGGGAATTGTGGTGGTGGAGAATTTGCCGCCGTCATCGGCCGAGCCACAGCCGAATGCGTTCTATATCGAGTGGGGCGCGGCGCAGGTTGTGGCAGGGCATGCCCGCAACGCGGCGCTAATGAGCATGGAATGCGTGATTTCTTATTACACGCTGGGATCGGTGGCGAGCATGGTGGATCGCGGACGAATGCTCGGGCAGATGGATGAAGAGTTGCTTGCGATTTGTCAGCCGCCGAATACGGAGAAGATCGATTACTCGCAGTCTCCGAGCGCGGATTTGGGGACGAAGGTTTTCTGGAGCCAGCCGGTGTTTGAAGAAAAACAGAAGACTGCGGTGGACGATCTGGCGGCGCGTCATCCGGATGCGCGTGTTGAGCGGCGGGTACGGCTGAATGTTTTCTTCTTTTCGGAGGTGACGCTGTCATGAGCACTACTCCGCTGCGCGCTGCGATGGTTCCGGTGACACGGCAGATGCGGGCGTATTTCGCGCCGGTGAATCGGACGACGGAGACGCCGACGATATTCGATCCGGGATTGGCGGGAATGTTTTTGTTGAACGCGCCTCCGTCGCCCTGGGTTGATTTGGGATGGATTGAAAATTTCGATCGGTGGTATGAAACGCCGACCGATGTCGTGCGGTCGGGAGCGAAGGCGCAGCCGGCAGTTCAGTTTCGTGGACCGCTGGAGGCGCGCGTGGAACTTGATTTCCGCCAGTGGGGCAAGTTGCAGATGGCGCTGGCGGGAGGATCAGAGCATATGAATGTGCTGGCGCCGGCGGGAGGGAGCGTGTCGCCGGCGCCTTCGGGCGGAACACCGGCGCCGGGAGCAGCGGTGCTGGCGGGATCGACTGCGAGCCAGTTGGTTTTCGGAACGGGCGTCGCGGGGACGTTTGTTGCGGGACAGTTGCTCGCGGTGGATTTGGATTATCAGCAGCAGATTGGCTATGTGGGATCGGGGATTGCGGCGGCCTATGTGAGCGATCCGCTGGCGGTGAAGCAGGATCCGAATTATGTGCGGCGCGTGACGTTCAATGTTGGACGCGTGGCGGAGGTGACGGAGACGTCGGTGCTGCTGGCGCAGCCGTTGCTTGGAGGCGTGCCTGCTGCGGGGGCGTCGGCGCAGGTTGTGATCGCGTTCTTGGATCGGGAGGGCGGATCGTTTTTTCAGGAATGGTCGGCGCTGTTTGTGGCTGAAGAGGAATCGGGTGGTCGGGTTTGTTTTTATTATCCGCGGCTGAGTCCGAATCCGGGGGCTGGGGGCGGGGTGCGGTGGGATTCGGCTAACGTCGGAACGCGTGGGTCGGGGGGAAATCGATCGGCGAAGGTTGTAGGCGTGCCGGGCGGGAAGTTTGTGCGGGAAGAGTTTGCAGCGATTGAGTCTTGTGCGGCGGTTTCGCTGCATGCTTCTTTTTTGGCTTTGCCTTTTACTGACACGAATGACGGGCAGAGCGTGCTTTGTTATCGGAGCTATTTTCCGGCTGCTATGGCGGCGACTTATTGACGCGCTCTCAGCTTTTAGAAAACTTTTTTCACCACAGAAGGCACAGAGGAACACAGAGGAAGTCACAGTTATTGCGATGAACATTACGATTGACAATTTGCAGGGGCAGGGGCCGCTGGATTTTACTTCGGCTCTGGATGCGACGATTGCGCCGCGGGTTGAGCGGAAGCTGAATCTGCCGGCTTCGTTTCGGTGCGGGCTGCTGGCTGGAGCTTCGGGGTTCGTGGTTCCGGTTGTGGGGGCGCGTGTAGTTGTGACGCGCGCGGATGGAAGTCTTGTTTTTACCGGGTATCTGACTGGCGCTCCTGATCTTGAATATTTAGGCGTGGGTGAGACGGGGCCGGCGTATCGCTACGGGTTGATCGCCGAGAGCGATGAAGTTTTGCTGGATCAGAAGGCACTTCCGAATCGAGCGCCCTTTGTCGCTCGAAGTGCAGGCTCTGTTTTGCAGAGGCTGGCGGAAGATCTGCTGCCGGGATTTTTTGATACGAGCTCGGTGCAAGATGTTGATGTGCTGGCGTCGTACGCGGTGAATCCGCAGAAGAAGTTTTCTTTTCATGCGGCTGAGATTGCGCTCTCGGCGCGGGCAAGTTATCGCGCGATGGATGGAGCGCTGGTGCTGGCCCCGGTGGGTGCAGTGACGTATGCGATCAACGAGAACGATGCTAATTTTTCGCCCGTCGGGCTCACGCTGCAGTGCCAGAACCTGGTCGCGAATGATGTGACGGCGATCGGATTGGATGAACCGCAGTCTTACGTGCGGGATTACTTTGAAAGTGACGGATCGAGCCTAAGTTTCTATCTCTCGCAGAAGCCGTTGCAGCAGAGCAGAGGCGCACTGATTGACGAGCAATATCTCGGTTCGACTTTAGATCCGGCGACCTGGGTAGCGAGCGATCCGACGGATGCATTTTCGGTGGCGTCGCAGACTCTCCAGGTCAGTGGAGGCATGGGCTCGGACGGATATAGCACGGTTGCATTCGTTGAGCAGATTGAATTGGGCGGCGCTCTTGAATTGCAGCACGGCGATGTGAACTTTACTGCGGCATCGCAGGGAGTGATTGGCGGACTGTATTCGGGAACGATCTCTCAAGCGAATTGCCTGGCAGGATTTCAGATTACGCCATCGGGGACGGCAACGAACATTCAGGCGTTGATCAGCGGAACACCGACCGGACCCGTCGTGACGACTGCGGCGGGGCATCGGTATGTGCTGACGACTTATCTCTATTCGATGGAAATTTACCGGTCGGGAGAGATTTATCACTCGTCGGTGCATCCGGCGGGAAGCGGCTGGGGTGGCGCGACGACTCCGGCGGATGTGCGGTTTGTGCTCGAAGTGCAGGACATCGATCCGGGAAATCCTGCGACGTTAATCGCGGCCGCTACGGTTTTGTATGACGGAGTGATTTCGAACGCGCCGGGATTTGCTACTTACGCATTGGTGGACGCGATCAATATGCAGTGCAGTGTTGCGTACACGTACGCGGCGCACATCTCGCTGGCGGAGGTGCGAACGGCGGCCCCGAGTTCCAGTTACGTGACGCAACTGGTTGGGCCGCCGGCGGCGGGCGGGCAGTGCGAGATCGCGGGATCAACCACGCTGGTTATTTACCCGCAATATCTGCCGCTTGGAGGCGGCGGAATTGTGGTGAGCTATCGGAGCGCCGGCCGCGCTTTGGCGGAGATACGGAACAGCGCCAGCATCGCAAGCTTGCAGACTGGAGCGGATGATGGAACGCGCGGAATTGTTAGGGCGATCAAGACGCCGAGCGCGCGGACGCAAGCAGATTGTGAGAATGCGGCGCTGGCGATCCTAGATGACGCGACGGGGGCGGCGTGGACTGGAATCTATGAGACCTGGAGCGATTTTCTGCCCGGCGGGGCGGAGGATATTTTTCCTGGAGACGCAGTTGCGGTGAATGTGCCGTCGCGAAATGCTGTGTTCAGCGCAATTGTGAGAAGCGCCGCGATTGATCTGGTCGATCCGGCGGGCGACCGCGGAATGTACGCGATTGAGTTTGCGAACGATCTGGCAGCGTCGCTGGCGATTCAGGATTCGGCAAGCGTGACGACGGTTCTGTTGCAGGACATGCCGGCGCCGCAGACGACGGCGCAAGTGGGGGCGTATTACCTTGCGGATTTGACGGACGCGCAGATTACGTCGGCCACGGCGACTACCGTTTCGGTTGATGCGGGAATTTCGCTGCCTTCGGGATATGGCGTGGAGGTCAGAGCCCATGATTTTGGCTGGGGCGTTTCGAACGATCGAAATCTGCTGGGACGATTTAGCGCGGAGACTTTCACTCTGCCTCGGCTGACGCGGTCGCAGACCTATTTTCTGCGGCTTTTTGATAGTTCATCTCCGCCGCGCTACTCACGGTATTCGGCGGCGCTGCATATTGACATTCCACTCTCATGAATGATGACGATGAAGTATTTTCGCCGCGCCTTGCTGCGGGAGCGAAGCAGAACCGAGGCTCCTCTTACACTTCAAAAGATTTTCAACTGGAAGTGCTCGGGCAATTGGCGGAGGTCCAGGCTCTTACTCAAGGGCTGCAAGAGGCACTTCAACTCGAAATTAAGAGGAACCACGAGCAGAACAAGCTGTTGCGCTTCGATGCAAGAACGCTGGTTGCGGTCGGGGCGATTGCGCTGTCTCTGACCGAGTACGTGCTGCAGGATGCCAGGAATTCATCAAAGCGCGATGCGGAAGTCGAGACGATGAAGGCACGGGTGGTTCAACTCGAGGAGTTGGCAACCGCGAATACAGAGAAGCGCGTGCGGATGGAGGTGCAAGTCGGCGACTTGCGCGAGCAGCAGGCCGAAGTCAAGCGAACGATCGAGGCGGGAGGAAGGAAGGCGACGCAGCGTTAGGCGAAAGAGATCATGAGCGTCGAAGATCGAGCCAAGAGCGCCGACGGTATTTTTTGGCAGATGCTGGAAGTGGATCTGGCAGTTGCGGCGGCGGTAATGGCGATTCTGATTTCACTCTTTGAGGAGAAGAAAATGAGTGTGGTGGCGAGCACAACGATTATCAGCAATTTGAAAAATGTGACGGCGAGAACTTCGAACACCGTGGTGGCTGGGAATACGGCGGGAATTGATCGGGGCGGCATGCTGGCTCTGGCGTTGACGAAGGCGCTGGAGTTGAAGGCTTGCCTGACGATTCTGGCG
Organism: Candidatus Solibacter sp.; assembly: GCA_035501655.1. Lineage (GTDB taxonomy): Bacteria > Acidobacteriota > Terriglobia > Terriglobales > Acidobacteriaceae > Sulfotelmatobacter. The sequence continues at coordinate 463,856 of DATJVU010000038.1, read as the reverse complement.
CAGGCAACGGATGCGTCTGATCCGAATCTTTCGACAATCAACAACGTTTTGGCGAGTTTGGTTTAAGACGCGGGTTTCTTGCGGTCGCACTTTCGTGCGGCCAGGACGGACGAATGCGTCCGTCCCTTCAAGGGGGAAATATGGATTTTCTGAATCAGTTGTTGCGGGGGATTGCTTTTGTTCCGGCATTAGTGAATGGAATCGAGAGCATGTTTGAAACTAAGAGCGGCGCCGAGAAGAAAGATGCGGCGATGTCGTTTTTGGAAAGTGCGCTTTCGATGACCGATGCGATCGCCGCGCGGGAAATCGTGGCTCCTGAACAGTTCCGCGATGGCGTTTCTCAGATCATAAACGGCGTGGTTGCTTGCATGAATGCGTCAGCGTGGGCGAAGAAGAGCGGCCAGCCGAACGCGGCCGGAACTCCGTTGTCTGCGAGTCAGTGAGCCCAGAGCGGTGTCTTGCAAGCGCGACTGTGCCGGACCACTGAACGGTGATCCGGGGCTAAAGCCCCGGTTCATCTTAGGGCCTTAAACGCGGCCTGCCAAGGGCCGCTCTTCCACGGTTAGCTGATTCCTTCCCTAGTTAGCCGACTTCTTCGGTCCAGGTTTCGAGATTCTTCTTGACCTGGGCCATGAACTGGTCGGCTACGGCGCCGTCGATCAGGCGGTGGTCGTAGCCTAGGGTGAGATGGACGACTGAGCGGATGGCGATGGAGTCGTTGCCATCTTTATCGGTGATGACCATGGGCTGCTTCATGATTCCGCCGACGCCCATGATGGCGGAGTTCGGTTGGTTGATGATCGGGAGGCCGAAGACGGCTCCGAACTGGCCGGGGTTGGTGATGGTGAAGGTGCTGCCTTCGACATCTTCGGGCTTCAACTTCTTATTGCGGGCGCGTTCGCCTAGATCGGTTATGCCGCGCTGCAGGCCGAGGAAGTTGAGGTCGCCGGCATTCTTGAGGACGGGGACGATCAATCCCCAATCGAGCGCGACGGCGATGCCTACGTTGATGTTGCGGTGGTAGCGAATATTTTCGCCTTCGGTCGAGGCGTTGATGATCGGCCATTGCTGCAGGGCCATGATGGCGGCGCGGACGAAAAACGGCATCATAGTGAGGCGGACGCCGTGGCGCTGCTCGAATCCGTTCTTTTGTTTGTTGCGCAGATTGACGACGCGGGTGAAGTCGACCTCGTACATGCAGTGCACGTGCGCGCTGGTGCGGCGCGAGTCGATCATGTGCTTGGCGATGAGAGAGCGCATGCGCGACATGGGAACGAGATCGCCCGGAATCGGCGCGGGAGCGGCCGGGCGCGGCGCGGGTTCGGTGGCTGCGGACGGAGCAGATGGTGCAGTTGGAGCGGGTTGCGCAGAACCTTGGCCCTCGATGAACTGCATGATGTCTTGCTTGGTGATGCGGCCGCCGAGCCCCGTGCCGGAGACTTGCGAGAGGCTGACGCCGTGTTCGCGGGCGATTTTGCGGACTAGCGGGGAGGAGCGGGCTTCTTCGCCTTCTTCTTCATGCGCAGCTGCAGTTGGTGCTGAAGCCGGCGGAGGTGAAGCTGCTTTCTTTTCTTCTTTCGGCGGTTCCGCTTTGGGTGGCGGCGCGGCGGCTGGTGGTTTCGCGGGTGCCGAGGATTTAGCGGAGGCGGCTTCGCCGTCGGCGGCGATGGTTCCGACTATCGTGTTCACGCCTACCGTTGTGCCTTCGGAAACTTTTATTTCTTGTAAGACTCCGCTGGCTGGAGCGGGAATTTCGGCGTCGACTTTATCAGTCGAGATTTCGAAGAGCGGCTCGTCTCGCTGGACTTTGTCTCCGGGCTTTTTCAGCCACTTGGTAATGGTGCCTTCAACGATGGATTCGCCCATCTGCGGCATGATGATGTCAGTTGCCATGATTTCCCTTCCAATGAGGCCCACAGCTTGAAAAATAGGGTTGTGGGCAAATGAATATTATAGCGGGTTGATGTGGCGGGGGCTAAAGCCCCCCCTCTCTTTTCGAGCGCATTGACGCGGCCCTGAAGGGCCGCTCTTCCACGGTGTGGCCGGCGCTGTGGTGGTCAACACGCCAGGACTCTTCGCGGCAGCAGCGTTCTGCAGGCCACATTGTTTAGGTCAGTGGTGGTCGTGCTTTTCTTCCTTCTTGTCTTCGTCTTTCTTTTCGTCGGCGGCGGGTGCGACCACGTTGAAGTTTGTCTTCCAAAATTCCTGGACGGTGGGTGGAAGCTTGTCGAGATGCGAGAGCAGCATGGTGATCTTCCAGATGTCCTGGTCGGTGAGAGTTTTATCCCATGCGGGCATGCCGGTGTAGCGGATGCCGGTGCGGATGGCGTAATAGATGTGCCATTCGGGGTCGTCGGGCGGATCGGAGATGAGATTCGGCGGCGGCGGATAGAACGAGTTGGCGAGGGGCGACGGCTTGCGGTCGAGGCCTCCATGGCAGAGGGCGCAGTTCATGGTGTAGAGCTTCATGCCATCTTCAAGATTCTGGTCGATGGGCGTGAGCGGGTTGGTGACGCGCGGCGCGTGGCGGTCCATCGAAGCGTCGAGCGAATGCATGGCGAGGGAGCGCTCCATGTGCGGGGGTTCGACGTTGGCGGCGGTGGGGAAAAATCCGAGCATGGTGAAACCGAGACCGGCAAGGATGAGAACGAGTAACGTGACAATGACACCGAGGAAGAACTTGCCCATGATGCCTCCGGGGGTATTGTGGCAGATGGGCGATGGAGCAGTCGAGTTCGTTGCAGATATGGCTGGGCGGGTTACTGCGGCTGCCGCTCGGTTCCGCCCTCGCGGAACGACCGAGCGGCTGTCGCTACAAGTACATTTCCGCCGTTCAGGTCGGCGGACGAGGGCGTCCGCCGCTTCATGAGTTAATACGCTTTCAGGCGGCGGGATTCGCGGACTATGTCTTCGACTTTCGGCAGGTAGTGGTGCTCCTGTGGCGGAGCAAAGGGGACGGCGCTGTCCATGCCGGCGATGCGGACTATGGGGCCGTCGAGATCGTCGAAGGCTTCTTCGTTGATGATGGCGGCGATTTCTCCGGCGATGCCTCCGGTGCGGGAGTGCTCGTGCAGGATGATGACTTTGTTTGTTTTCTTTACGGTTTGCGCGATGGCTTCGCGGTCGATGGGGACTAGCGAGCGCAGGTCCAGGATTTCGATTTCGATTCCGTCTTTGCTCAGGATCTCCGCGGCTTCTAACGCGGAATGGACCATGGCGGCATAAGTGATGATGCTCAGGTCGCGGCCTTCGCGAACGATATTGCCTTTGCCGATGGGGACAACGTAATCATCCGTGGGGACTTCGCCTTTGATGCGGCGGTAGAGATATTTGTGCTCGAAGAAGACGCACGGGTTGTTGTCGCGGATGGCGGCTTTGATCAGGCCTTTGGCGTCGTAGGGCGTGGCGGGGCAGATGACTTTGAGTCCGGGATTGTGGACGAACCACATCTCGGGATTTTGCGAGTGGAAGGGGCCGCCGTGGACGTATCCGCCGCTGGGGCCGCGGAGGACCAGCGGCGCCGGCGCGCCCCATAGATAGTGAGTTTTGGCGACCATGTTGGAGATCTGGTTCATGGCGCAGGCGATGAAGTCCATGAATTGAAATTCGGCGACGGGGCGCATGCCTGTGAGCGACGCGCCGAAAGCTGCGCCAACTATGGCGGATTCGGCGATGGGCGTGTCGATGACGCGCTCGGGCCCGAAGCGGTCGATGAAACCATCCGTGACTTTAAAAGCCCCGCCGTAAATGCCGATGTCTTCGCCGAGGCAGAAGACGGTCGGGTCGTGTTCCATTTCTTCCCAGATTCCCTGGCGGATGGCTTCGAGGTAGGTGAGTTGCATGTTAGTCCTGAGTCGCTAGTCCTGAGTCGTGAGCTAAAAGCTTCTTTGCCGCAGATTTGCGCGGATGAACGCTGATAGATCTATTTCAGATGTACCGCGGCTTCGGTTTCTTTGTAGCTGCTCGTGCTCTTCTTTACTTTCGGCATGCCATATTTTGGTTTGATTGCGTGGCAGCCGTCTTCGCAGAAGACGCCGCCTTCGGCGGATTCTGGTGTCGGCATCGGGGAGTTCACAGCTATTTCTCGTTCCGCTTCGATGATTTCTTCTACTTCTTTGATCAGCGCCGTGTTTTCTTTTGGGCTTAGCCACTTCTTCGTGTTGACCAAATAATTCTCGAATCTCGCGATCGGGTCCCGCTTTTTCCAATAGTCCAGCATTTCTTTTGGCACGTATGTTGCGGCGTCGTGGATGGCGTGGCCTTTCATGCGCATCATTTTAGCTTCGATCAGCGTGGGGCCTTCGCCCCGGTGGGCGCGGTCGATGGCTTCGCGGGCGGCGTCGTATACCTGGCAGGCGTCGGTGCCGTCGACGATGATGCCGGGGATGCCGTATCCGATGGCGCGTTCAGCGAGATCTTTGCAGCGATATTGCATTTCGCTTGGCGTGGAGTAGGCCCAGAGATTCGACTCGACAATGAGCACTAGCCCTAGATTTTGCACCGCGGCGAAATTGATGCCTTCGTAGGTGACGCCGGTGGACTGGCCTCCGTCGCCGATCCAGGTCATGACGGCGATGTTGCGCCCTTGCAGGCGCGCGCCTAGCGCTACGCCGGAGAGGACAGGAATGAGATCGCCTAGCATTGAGATCGGCGAGACCATGTTGCGCTTTTCGATGTCGCCGAAGTGGCTGGTGCCGTCGCGGCCCTTGGTGGGCGAGTCGGCTTTTGCCATGTACTGCATCATGGTGTCGCGTGCGGCGAATCCGCGGACGAGGAGCGCGCCCTGGTTGCGGATCATGGGCGCGAACCAGTCGTCTTTGTCGAGCGCGTAAGAGGAGGCGCAGGAGCAGGCTTCCTGGCCGAGTCCGAAGTAGACTCCGCCGACGACCTTGCCTTGCTTGTAGAGATTTTCCAGCGCGACTTCCATCTTGCGGTTGAGCAGCATATAGCGGTAGATCTCGATGGCTTGCTGCCTGGTCAGATATTTTGAATCGCGGATCGGCGGGACGGGAGTGTTCAGGTCGCCTTCGATTTCGTAGCGGACGTTTCCGTTTTTTTCGGTGGCTTGTCGGACCGTGAAGTTTGGGTGCTCGAGGCGGAAGTCGGGGATCGAGTAGGTGCGTTGATTTTCTGCTGCGCTGCGCGTGACTCGGCGGACGGGGGCGTTTGCGGCTCTACCGCCGTTGGTGGACTTAGTGCCATTACGCGGGCGACTGCCGTTGGAAGCTGCGTTTACAGAGGAGTTGTTCTTTTTGATGGCCATATCGCGGCACGGAATGCGCGTTTCTTGATGGTATCGCGAGAGGGCCGAGAAGGCTAGAGCACGCGGGCGGGGGCGCCCGCGCCACATAGACTGAGAAGCGCGTCGAGCGATTCGAGCCAGAGGATTTGCGTTTGGAAAACGACTCCAAAATTTCGCGAGATGGATTCGGCTACGGCGTTGAGGTCGAGTGGGCGGCCTAGTTCATGTTGCATGCTTGTCACCGGCTTGGTCGTAATGCCGCAGGGGACGATGAGGTTGAAATAGTTGAGGTCGGTGTTGACGTTGAGTGCGAACCCGTGGGATGTGACGAAGCGGGAGATGTGGATGCCGATGGCGGCTAGCTTGGCTTCTGGGTTCGTGGTGGCGCCGGCAAACAGCAGGTTCCTCGACTCCAGAGAACGATTCTTCGAATCGTTCTCCTCCGCTCGGAATGACAGTTCTTTCAAATCATCTCGGGAGGAAGTGGAATCAGGATCGGTCCAGACGCCGGTTAGACCGGGCACTCGCTTCGTCGCGATCGCAAAGTCGGCGCAGGATCGGATCAGGACTTCCTCGAGACGCCGGACGAAATCGACAGCGCCGAGATACTTGCGAGGCTCAGGCTGAGTTGGCGACTCGCTCGCGTCGGCGGATGCTTTGGTTCCTGTACGAGTGTGGTTTCGGAGATCGAAGATAGGGTAGCCGACGATCTGGCCGGGGCCGTGGAACGTAACGTCGCCGCCACGATCGCATTCGAACAGTTCGAGGCCGCGCTGGGCTAGGAGTTCTGGTGAGGCGACCACGTTGATGGCTTTGGCGTTGCGGCCTAGCGTGATGACTGGTGTGTGTTCGAGCAGGAGGAGGACGTCGCCGATTTTTTCTTCTCTTCGCAGCGCGACAAGCTGTTGTTGCAGGCGGAGGCCTGTGGCGTAGTCAATGGTGCCGAGTTGGATGACGGAGATCAAAATCTTTTGGCCACGGATTTGCGCGGGTTCGCGCGGATCAAAATCAAAATCTTCACCACAGAGGACACAGAGGGACACAGAGGAATGCATGGGTCCTTCGCGCGAAGGACGCGCTCAGGATGACAGAGCGTATCTTCTATGTTTTGATCCGTGTTCATCTGCGCAAATCCGTGGCTAAGAAGTTCAGGCATTAATGGCTAATCCGTACACGCTATTTGAAGCGTCCAGCATGGCTTCTGCTAGTGTCGGGTGGGCGTGGATTGTCCACATTAGGTCTTCTACCGTTGCTTCGAGTTCCATGGCTGCTACTGCTTCGGCGATCAGTTCGGTCGCCTGCGGGCCGATGATGTGGACGCCGAGTATTTCTCCATAGTCGGCGTCGCTGACGATTTTGATGAAGCCTTCGTGCTGGCCGACTATGCTGGCTCGCGAGTTGGCGGTGAACGGGAACTTGCCGATTTTCACGTTGTATCCGGCTTCGCGGGCTTTGGTTTCGGTGAGGCCGACGCTGCCGATTTCGGGATGGCAGTAGGTCGCGCCCGGGATGTGCTCCGGATTGATCGGCTTGCCGGGTTTGCCGGCGATTTTCGCGACCGCTACCAGCGCTTCCATTGCGCCCACGTGTGCGAGCTGCGGCGTTCCGAGAACGATGTCACCTACGGCGTAAACACCGGGTTCGGCGGTTTGCATCCAGGAATCGGTTTTGATGAATTCGCGGTCGGGCTTGATTTTCGTGCGCTCGAGGCCGATGTTTTGCGTGCGCGGCTTGCGTCCGATCGCGATGAGGATTTTCTCCGCTTCGATTTTTTGCTGCTTACCCTCGGCGGTGATGGTTACCGCGACTCCGGACTTTGTCTTTTCGACCTTGTCGACTTTCGCGTTGGTGTGGAAGTTGATTCCGCGTTTGCGGAAGACTCGCGCGAGTTCTTTCGAGACTTCTTCGTCTTCAACGGGCACAAGGCGCGGGAGCATCTCAACGATTGTGACCTCGCAGTCGAACGAGCGATAGATTGAGGCGAACTCGACGCCGACGGCGCCAGCGCCAACGATGACTAACGATTTCGGAATTTCTTTGAGGCTCAGAATTTCGATATTGGTCAGTACGCGGTCTCCGGCTTCCAGGCCGGGGATCATGCGGGCTTCGGAGCCAGTGGCCAGAATGACGTTTTTCGCCTTGAGATTCGAAGCTTTGCCGCCGTTGGTGACTTCAACTGTGTGAATTCCGTTCTGCGCAGGACCCGTCAGCTTGCCGTAGCCTTTAATGGTCTCGACCTTGTTTTTCTTCATCAGGAAGTCGAGACCCTTGGTGTGCTTGGTCACGATTTTGTTTTTGCGGTCCTGTATCGCGGCCCAGTTGAGCTTGCGGGCATCGACGCCCTCGATGCCGAATTCTTTCGCTTCTTTCAGGTGATCCCAGAGTTCGGCGTTGAACAACAATGCTTTGGTCGGGATGCAGCCGACATGAAGGCAGGTTCCGCCGAGAAATCCGTCTTTTTCGATGAGCGCGGTCTTGAGGCCGTATTGGCCGGCGCGGATTGCTCCGGTGTATCCGGCAGGGCCGCTGCCGATGATGGCGATGTCGTAAATGGCTTCAGGCAAGGTCGTCCTCTGTAGGAAGAGATGAGTTAGGGCAAACTTAGGATTCTAGAACAGGGTGGAGAGATGGGCCAACTCGAGGGGCACAGAGGCCCTAACCACGACACGCAAGCTCAATAGCGACTCTAACGAACGAATGTCGTTGGCTGACTTATTCGGGAGAACGTAGAATTGACACTGGGTGTCTATGCATGACCTCATAGAGTTCTTCTGCGATCTAGATGAACTGGGTGCCTGGCTTCCCTCAAAGACCGTTCTCGCAGCGTGGTATTGGCTGTTCCCAAAGACAAGGGCGGAAAACTGCAAGGAGCAGCAAACGCACTAGCTGAACGACTCAGTTCCGGTAGGGATCCTTCGACTACGAAAAAGCCTCGCTTTCGCGAGGCTTTTTCTTCGCTCAGGATGACAACCTGAACTAATTGCCTTCGTTGCTGGCGCGCTTCCAACTGATCAGCTCGCCGATGGTCGAACTGGTGCTGGAGACGGGCTGTTTGTAGGCTTCGACTTCGGAGCGCGAGGCTTCCTCGCCGACCGCACGAATGCTGAGGCCGACTTTTTTCTCTTCGGGGCTCATCTTGATGATCTTGAAGTCGTGCTCGACTCCTGGCTCAAGATGAAGCGGCTGGTTATTTTCGTCCGTCGCTTCAGACTTGTGGCACAGACCCTCGACGCCTTCTGCGATCTCGACGAATGCACCGAATGCCGCCACGCGTAGAACCTTGCCGTGGACGACGTCGCCGATGTGATGAGTCTGGAAGAACGACTCCCAGACGTCGGGCTGCAGCTGCTTCATGCCTAGCGAGAGGCGACGCTTGTCGGGCTCAATAGCGAGCACGATCGCTTTGACGCGATCACCCTTTTTCAAGACTTCCGACGGATGCTTCACACGCTTGGTCCAGCTCAGATTGCTGACGTGAACCAAGCCGTCGATGCCGTCTTCGATCTCGATGAATGCGCCGAAGTCAGTGAGGTTGCGGACGCGGCCTTCGACCGTCATTCCGACTGGGAATTTCTCATGGAGAGAATCCCACGGATTGGCGGCCAGCTGGCGCATGCCCAGCGAGATGCGGCGCTCAGTCGGATTTACGTTGAGCACAACGCATTCGACCTGATCGCTGACATTCACCAGCTTTGACGGATGCTTCATGCGCTTGGACCACGTCATCTCGCTGACGTGCACCAGGCCTTCGATTCCCTGTTCGAGTTCGACGAACGCTCCGTAGTCGGTGACGCTGATGACGCGGCCGGAGACGTGCGCGCCCTCGGGATAGCGGTGCTCGGCATCGAGCCAGGGATCAGGGGTGAGCTGCTTGAATCCCAGCGAAACGCGCTGCTTTTCCTTGTCGTATTTCAGGACCTTGACTTGAATCTGATCGCCCACGTTCACCAAATCCTTCGGGTGAGTCAAACGTCCCCAGGACATGTCGGTAATGTGGAGGAGGCCGTCGAGGCCGCCCAGATCGACGAATGCGCCGTACTCAGTCAGATTCTTTACGACGCCAGTCAGGACCGAACCTTCTTCGAGGTGCTCCAGGGTCTTGGAGCGCTTTTCCTGCTGCTCGCCTTCGAGCAGTTCTTTGCGTGAGACGACGATGTTGCCGCGCTTCTTGTTCAGCTTGATGACGGCCACTTCGAGAGTCTGGCCCTTCATGCCGTCAAGATTGCGGATGGGACGCAGGTCAACCTGCGAGCCCGGCAGGAAGGCATGGGCGCCGTGGATATCGACCGTGAGACCGCCCTTGATGCGGTCGATGACGATTGCCTTGATCGGCTTCTTCTCGTTGTAGGCCTTATCGATCTCTTCCCAGGCGTGAATGCGCTGAGCCTTTTGGTGCGAGAGGTTAATGTAGCCTTCTTCCGTCTCGCCCTTTTCGCGCATCACGTCGATCTCGTCGCCGGGCTTGAACTTGGGCTTTCCCTCGTGATCAAGCACCTCGGCAAGCGGCAGCATGCCCTCCGATTTTGCACCGATATCCACGACGACGTGGGTTCCGGTCAGCTTAAGGACCGTTCCTTTGATGACGCGGTCGTCGCTGACCGCCTCTTCGGCTTCGGCGTTGAAGGTCTCAAGCGCGGCGGCGAAGTCATCGGCAGTCGCGTGTTTATCGTCGGAAGCGGAACCGGCGTGCGTCTCAGCGGAGACGGCTTCGGCGGCAGAGTGCTGCTGCTCTGCGGTCGTGGGTTCGGCTTCTACAACGGTGGAGGTGGATTCGGAGTTGTGGGCGGTGGTGTCGTCGAACAAGGTCATGCCTCTCTGGTGATGGGATGCGGGGCCTGCGTTGCGGACTGCTGGACGAGTCGTTTGGTTGTGGTGGGCCCACCCTGGCGAGTGAGCTTGGACAATCCCAGCTGTCGGACGTTTTTACAGAGAACCCGCGTCCAATGGGAACTATTCGACTATAGCAACGGCTTGCGAACAGTGTCAAACGCAAATCTGGCGAATGTTACGGGGAGGTTTCAAGCGAGCGGAGAAGTCGTCGCCCGGAACTCCGACGAGGTTACAGCGTACAGCACTCGGCAGTCAGCATTCAGCCATATCTGCAGCCGGTCTAACTTTCCTTCTGAAAGCTTGCTGCTGCCTGCTGGATTCAGTTTCTCGCTTTGGCTGCATCTGCTACCCTGCCCGCCATGGATTACTTGTGGACTCCGTGGCGTTACACCTACGTTTCTTCGACCGAAAAGATTGATGGATGCGTTTTTTGCAACCTGGTGAAACAGAATGACGACGAGAAGGCGCTGATCACGTTCCGCGGCGAGCGCTGTTTCGTGGTGCTCAATCGGTATCCGTATACGCCGGGGCACGTGATGATCGTGCCCTACGCGCATCTGGATGAGTTGCAGAAATTGCCGCGTGAAGCTGCAAACGAGATGATGGCGCTCTCGCAGCGAATGGAGGGTGTGCTGCGGGAGTTGTACCGACCCGACGGGGTCAATCTGGGGATGAACATCGGAAAGGCGGCCGGAGCAGGAATCGCAGGGCATATCCATATGCATGCGTTGCCCCGCTGGGTGGCGGATGCGAACTTTCTGTCAGTCGTGGGCGAGACGCGAATCTTGCCGGAGACGCTGGAAGTGACGTGGAAGCGCTTACGCCAGGCATTGGCTGAGTAGTGTCTGTACGTGAAGACTTTGGACGGTTGGGATGGCGTGCCCAGAACTTTCAGTTGCCGGTAAATCCAATTATTAGAGGTGCGCAGAGCATTTGAATGCCCGTCTCGAGTCACTCCTTCGAGTGATGGTGGTCACATTTGGACGGTCTCTAAATACGTATTCTCCTAATTGAAATTGAATTTCATTTTCAATTAGGAGAAGCGATGGGTGCCCGTCTTCATACAGTGTTGATGCCGCTGTTTTCGATCCTTCTCTCGTTTTCAGTTCTTCTGCCCGCGCAAGAAGCGCAACTCGCGAAGGAGTCGCAGGCTTCGGCCCCAATCCAGGACAACAGCTTTTTGATCGAGGAAGCCTACAACCAGGAAGACGGCGTGATCCAGCACATCAGCACATTTGAGAGGCTCACCAACAGCCACGATTGGGTTTATACGCAGACCGACGAGTGGCCGCTGCGGACTATTAAGCATCAACTTAGCTTGACGCTAGCAGCAACACATGCGGGCAGCTTTGCGGGATCGGGCGCCGGCTGGGGAGACACCGCCCTGAATTACCGGTATCAACTGATCGGCAGCGGCGAGACGAAACTGGCGATGGCTCCACGGCTGACGGTCTTGTTTCCAACGGGTGACCATGTGTTTGGCCGTGGCTCGGGGGGGATTGGATTGCAAACGAACCTTCCAGTGAGCATCCAGCATTCGGCGCATTTCGTGACGCACTGGAACGCGGGCGCGACGTGGATTCCGCGTGCGCTCGACGAGCGGCAGGATGTGGCACGGTCGATTGGCGTTAACCTCGGCCAATCGATGGTATGGCTGGCGAGCCCGCGCGTGAATTTCTTGCTGGAGACGCTATGGACTTCCAGCGAGAGCGTGATCGCGCCGCACAAGACGCTGCGCTCGCAGGATCTGTATCTGAGTCCCGGAATTCGATGGGCCTATAACCTAAGTCACGGTTTGCAGATCGTGCCCGGCGTCGGGGTGCCGCTCGGCGTCGGCCCCTGCGCGGGAGAAAAGGGAGTGATTTTTTATCTCAGCTTTGAGCATCCGTTCGGGCTGGCGCATTCGCGAGCCCGCTGATTTATTTCAGCAACTGCTCCATTTCTTTCTCGTCGATCACCGGCACGCTGAGCTCTTTCGCTTTGTCGAGCTTTGACCCCGCGTCGGAGCCGGCGACGACGTAGTCTGTTTTTTTGCTGACGGAGCCGGAGACGCGGCCGCCGGCGTCTTCGATCATTTTCTTGGCTTCGTCGCGGGTGAAGTGGGAGAGAGTTCCGGTGAGCACGAAAGTCTTACCGGCGAGCCTCGTGCCGCGTTCTTTTCTCTTGCCTTTGAATGCTAGGCCGGCGGCGCCGAGGCGCTCGATCAGCTTGCGATTGGCCGCGATGCCGAAAAACTCGGCGATGCTTTCGGCGATCTTCGGTCCGACTTCGTTCACGCCTTGCAATTCTTCGACGCTGGCGGTGGCGATGGCTTCCATCGAGCCGAAGTGCTCGGCCAGAAATTGCGCAGTGCGCTCGCCCACCATGCGAATACCGAGTCCGTAGATGACACGTTCGAGAGGAAGCTTCTTCGAATTCTCGATTTCGTCGAGAATATTTTGTGCGGATTTGTCGGCGAAGCGCTCGAGGCTGAGCAAGTCCTGCTTGGTCAGCGAGTAGATGTCGGCAACGTTCTTGACCAGGCCTTTTTCGATTAGCTGCGCCACGAGCGATTCGCCCATACCGTCGATATTCATCACGCCACGAGAGGCGAAGTGCAGAATCGTGCCCATGAGCTTGGCCGGGCAATTGGCGTTGACGCAGCGGTAATCGACTTCGCCTTCAGTGCGGACAACTTTCGTGCCGCAGACCGGGCATTTTTCTGGCGGGGCGATTTCGCCGTCGCCTCGTGGGTGATCTTTGTCATCGATGACCTTGGCGACTTTCGGGATGACGTCGCCGCCGCGCTCGACCTGTACGAAGTCGCCGACTTTCACGCCGAGGCGTTCGATTTCGTCCATATTGTGGAGAGTCGCATTGCGCACGGTCGTGCCGCCGATGGCGACTGGCGCGAGTTCGGCGACCGGGGTGAGCTTGCCGGTGCGACCGACTTGCCAGCGTACATTTTCGAGTTTTGTGATTCCTGCGCGGGCCGCGTATTTGTAGGCGATCGCCCAGCGCGGCGCTTTGCCGGTGAAGCCGAGTTCGTCCTGCAAGCCGGTGCGGTCAACTTTGACTACGATGCCATCGATTTCGTAAGGCAGAGATTCTCGCTTGCCCTCCCACTGTTGGATGAACGACCAGACTTCGTCCATGGAATGGACGAGCTTGTGATTTGGATTCACCTTGAAGCCCGCCTTCTCCAGCGCAGCCAAGGTTTCGGCATGCCGATCGAAATAGGTTCTGCCGTTCTGCAGCAAGATGTAGGGGAAAAAATCGAGGCGGCGTTGGGCGGTTACGCTGGCGTCGAGTTGACGAACGGTTCCGGCGGTGAAGTTTCGCGGATTGGCGAAGGTGGCGAGTCCGGCTTTCTCGCGCTCTTCGTTGAGTTTTCTAAAAGCAGCGGTGGGCATGAGCAGTTCGCCGCGAGTTTCGAAGTTTGGCGGGATGCCGGCTTTTTTCAGCTTATCTTTGTCGATGGAGAGCGGGATAGAGCGAACGGTGCGGACGTTGAGTGTGACATCTTCGCCGACGCTGCCGTCGCCGCGCGTTACGCCGTGGACGAGGTGGCCGTTCTCGTACGTGAGGGCCAGCGACATGCCGTCGAGTTTGAGTTCGCAGACGTAGTCGACATCCTTGCGGCCGCTCAGTTCGTGGACGCGGCGCTCCCAGTTGCGAAGTTCTTCCTCGCTGTAAGTGTTGTCGAGCGAAAGCATGGGCGAGGAGTGCGCGACCTTGACAAAACCCTCGCGAGGCTTGCCGCCGACGCGCTGCGAGGGAGAGTCCGGCGTTATGAGTTCCGGGTGCTCTGCCTCGAGCGCTTGTAGCTGCTGCATGAGCTTGTCGAAGTCGAGATCGCTGACTTCGGGCTGGTCGAGAACGTAATAGAGGTATTCGTGGTGGCGGATTTTCTGACGCAGAGATTCGATTTTCTTTTCGGTGTCTTTCGCGGAGGGCATCGAGGCGATTATAGCTGTGGTGGTTCGGTAGAATCGGCTCACGATGCAGATTCTCGAAACATCCCGATTGGCTCTTCGCGAGTTTGAGAACAGCGATGCGGATGCGCTGGCGCTCGTGCTCTCTGATTCGGAGACGATGCGGTTTTATCCGGCGCCTTTTGACAAGGCGGGGGTCGAACAGTGGATCGTGCGCAATCAGCGACGTTACGCGGAGCACGGTTATGGTTTGTGGGCGATGTTGCTCAAGACGAGCGGCGAGGTGATCGGCGATTGCGGCTTGACCGTACAGAATATCGAGGGCATCGACGAAATTGAGATTGGATATCACGTGCGGCGCGATTTGTGGGGACAGGGTCTGGCTACCGAGGCCGCGCGTGCGTGCCGGGATTATGGATTTGCGAGGCTGGAGGTAGATCGGCTGATTTCGCTGATTCGTCCGGAGAATTTGCCTTCACGTCGCGTGGCTGAGAAGAACGGGATGACGATTTGGAAGGAGATCGACTGGCACGATCTGCTGCATCTTGTTTACGCAATCCGACGGGATGAGTCGGTCGGATATTCAACTTAGAACTTTCCCACGTCTCGCAGAGGTGGCGAGACGTGGGCACTCATTGTGTCTTGGTAAAGCCGGCGGGCAAGGGCGCCCGCCGCTCCACGATGCGTTTCACACCAGATCGTCGAGTTTCAGTGCCTGGGCTCCGCCTTTCCAGGAAGCGTCGAATTGCTTCTGGACGAAGCCGGCATCGTACTCTTTCTTCTGTTGCAGCAGCGATTGCTGCAGGCCGAATAGCGAGCGCGGATTGCGCGGGTTGCGGTCTAAGTCTTCGCGGAAGACTTTTTCTGCGCCAGCCGCGTCGCCCGACATCAGCAATGCTCCGCCAAGATTTTCGCGCACCGGATAGAACCAGTCGGGCGGCTCGCCGTATTTCAGTGTGTCCTGAATGGCGACGGCTTCGCGCAGCATGGCAATCGCGCCAGCATTGTCTTTCTTGGCGATGGCGATTTTTGCGTCTAGCACGTCTCGCGCGATCTTCATGATGTCTTTCGCCTTGTTATTGATCGGCATCTGGAAGATCACATCGGGAGGCGTAGCGGCCTCGGCGGCGGCTACGATTTTATATTCCGCTTCGGCTTCCGCGATCTTGCCCGTTCCCGCCAGCGCGAGGCCGCGGCCGAAGTGCCAGAACACGCTGGCGGTCTTCATTGAAGAATCGGGAGCAGGCATTTTCAAAATTTCGTTCCAGTGATGGAATCGGATCTCGACCGCAACGGGAATTGTCATGAAACCTTCAAGCGGCGGCATTTCTTTCACATGCGGCCCCACGTTGGCGACCAGCAGGTCGGCATTCTTTCGCGCTTCTTCATAACGGCCGTTCATGGCTCCGCACATGGCCACGAAGTGCAGATTGTGGCTGTAGTACATCATGGGGTAAATACCCTGCGCGCCGGTGCTCTTGATGTAGGCGCGGTCTACTTCGGCAGCCTTCTCGTTCGTCTTCACCGCCGCGTCGTAGTCACCGGTTCGGATGTAAATGTGGGCCGGCATGTGCACGATGTGTCCGGCGTTGGGAGCGAGTTCCGCCAACTTGTTGGCACCGGCGAGGGCGCGTCCGGGATCGTTCGAGGCTTCGACGGAGTGAATGTAGTAGTGAATCGCGCCGAGATGGTTGGGGTCACGCTTAATCACGGATTCCAGCGTCGCCACAATCTCCGCGGTTCCAGCTTCAGGCGTGCCGTCCTGATGCCACAATCCCCACGGATGGAGATTCATCCCGGCTTCCGCGAACAGCGTGGCCGCGTCGAGATCATCTGGGAATTGCGCAACGAGCTGGCGCATGGCGTCGCGATAATCTTCGGCCGCTTTTTTCAGATCGGAGTTGGGGTCGGCGGGAAAGCGCTTTGCCATCGCCTGAATGTAGGCCTGTTCGCTCGGCGAAGCTGAAGACGCAAGATCGACGGCCTTTTGAACTGCGTCGTGCGCTTTCTTGTAACGATCGGGGTCGGCAGGATCGTTGTAGTTCGGGCCGACGGCTTCGGCGACGCCCCAAAAAGCCATGGCTAGTTTGGGATCGAGCTCGCCGGCATGTTGAAAGGAACGAGCGGCTTCGTCGTGGTTGAAGGCGTAAATGAAGCGCAACCCCTGATCGAAGAATTGTTGGGCTTCCCGGTTATGTGTGGAAACAGGGTGATGCAGGTCGCTCATCCCGGTGACGAGCGTGACCGGGTGGGACTGCGCGTGCATGTCGTGATCCTGGGCGAACGCGCCCAGACAGAACAATGCACCACAGAACAGATGCGCCAGAATCTTCATCTGGTGGTCCTCCTGATTTTGTAAAGTTCTTCGAGCCCCGGCGCCAATAGAGGGGACGAACTACCGGGTAATGGCGCCCCTTGCGAGTGCCGCCAGCTTATGCCAAATTAGAGGTCCTTGCCAAGTAGTTCGCAAGCGCGCCATGAAAGTCCCCCCTTCGTCCGCTGATGTGGCAGTTCCGCAACCGTACATTGCGCAGATTCCGGTCTCCTTATTAAACGCGTTCAACACCAACAACCGGATCAACCAATATCTCATTGACGGCCTGCCTCCCGGCGTCTGGAAAGCGAAGCGTCCCGAGGGCAAAGGGCGGACCATCGCGGCAATTGTTGCCCACATGCACAACGTACGCGTGATGTGGCTGAAGGCAACCAAGGCCGACGACATCCCAGCGCAGCTCGACAAATCGACCGTTACTCCGGCGCAGGCGCTCCGCGCAATGGAGAACAGCCGGCACGCGCTGAGCGTGGTGCTCGATCGGGCGATCGCAGCCGATGGTCGCATTAAGGGTTTTCGGCCGGACGTGGCCGGGTTTCTCGCCTATCTGATCGCTCACGATGCCCATCACCGCGGACAGATTACGATGCTGGCTCGCCAACTCGGAAGTCCGATCCCGCAAAAAGTGATGTTTGGAATGTGGGAGTGGGGACAAAGATAGGCTCCTAGATCTCCAGCAGCTCGCCGTCCCGCCTGAGCCACCGCCTCAGGTACAATCCTCGATCAAGCCATGCGCAAGGCTGCCCTGCTCTATAACCCGTCGTCTGGCGGCAGCAAGAAACGCCAGCGTGAACTGGAATCGGCCGTCGGAATTTTGCGGGGAGCAGGGATTGAGGCTGACCTGGTTCCGACGGATTCTCCGGCGCACGCTGCCGAAGAAGTTCGGCGATCCATGGTTGCGGGCTGCGACACGATTTTCGCCTGCGGCGGTGACGGAACCATTCACAACATCATCCAGAAGCTGGCGAAAACGCCGATCACACTGGGCGTTCTGCCCATGGGAACGGCCAACGCCCTCGCGCATGACCTTGGGCTGCCGATCAGCATTGTGGGAGCTACGAGAGCCGCGCTGACCGGACGAACACGCCGCATTGCGCTGGGTTCGGTGAGATACGCCGACCTGCAGGGCAATCCAGGGACGCGGTATTTCGTGATTGCTGCCGGCATTGGAGTCGACGCGCATCTTTTCTACAAGCTGCACAGTGGCGCCAAGCAGAGCATCGGAATGGCCGCATACTACGCCAAGGCGTGGAGTCTCTGGTTTACCTACCGGATGCCCCGATTTCTCGCGGAGTGTGTGGAGACGAACAGCAGCGAACCGAGACAGGCTGAGGTGACGGAGTTGATGGCCGTGCGAATCCGCAATTTTGGGGGCGTCGTACACGAACTCGCCCCCGGAGCTTCGCTGGATCGGGACGATATGCGCGTAGTTGTGTGCCGCACGGCGAGCAGGCTCGCGTATCTTGCCTACGTAACGCGCGGACTGTTGCGGCAGCAGTGGAATGTTCCCGGCATCGATCTCGTATTTACCAGCCGCGTTTCGTGCCGCCATCGCGAATCGAACGACGGCAATCGCGATCAACGCAAAATTTACGTCGAGGCCGATGGTGAGTTGCTGGGTACGCTACCCGTGGAGATTACCGTGGTCCCTGATGCTCTGACCCTTCTGGCTCCGGCGCAGTGAATGCGCCAGTTCGATCCGGCCGCCCCAGGCGGCTCGGCCCAATAATTTACTTCGGTGAGTCCGGCAGCCGTGTGCCCGTTGGCGAGACGCACCACGAAGAATAAAATTCTTCGAAGCTTTGATTCTTAGAATCCTGATTCTTCGAGAGCTTGATTCTTCAAACCCTTGGAACCTCTCACACACTTCTTATTCGGGGCGTGTCTCGGACGCGCCGGGCTCAATCGCAAGACGGCTCTGGCCACGCTCACCATGACCCTTGCCGCCGAGGCCCCTGACCTCGATGTCGTGGGTGGATTCCGCAGTCGAATTTTTGGGTTCGCCCATCATCGCGGGTTCACGCATTCATTCTTGGGCGTGCCGCTCGATGCGGTCGTCGTGGTCGGGTTTGTCTACCTTGTCTGGCGTCTGCGCGGCCGCAGGATCAAGAATCCCAACCTGCCGCCGCGGTGGGGACTCCTCTTCCTTTACGCCTGCCTCGCGGGCTTGAGCCACATCTTGCTGGATTTCACGAACAACTACGGGATTCGGCCATTCTGGCCGTTTTCCGAACGATGGTATTCGTGGGACATCGTCTTCATCGTCGAGCCGGTCATGCTGGTGTTATTGATTCTTGGTTTGGTAGTTCCGTCGTTGTTTGCGCTGATCGACAAAGAGATTGGATCGCGCCAGCGAGGCCCGCGCGGACGACTGGCGGCATCTTTGGCCCTCGCCGGAGTCGCGCTGATGTGGGCGGTGCGTGACTTCGAACATCGACGGGCGGTCAATGCTCTAGAGGCGCGCACCTACAACGGAGTCGATCCACAGCGTGTTTCGGCATTCCCACGCATGACGGACCCTTTTCATTGGTACGGAGTCGTAGAGACGCCGGCTTTCTTTGCGCTTGCGCCGGTCGACTCTCTCACTCCGGAAGTGGACCCAGAGGGGGAGCTTGAGATTCGCTACAAGCCGGAAGAAACGCCCGTGTCGCTTGCGGCGAAGCAAAGTTATACGGGACGTGTTTTTCTTGATTGGGCGCAGTATCCGATCGCGGAGGTTCAGGAACTCTCTTCACAGGAAGGCTATCTTGTGATTTTTCAGGACCTGCGCTATTCGGGTGGATTCTCGCGGCCAACCAGCGGCCATCCGGGGCCGTTGGGACGAGTCGTGAAGTTGGATAAGAATTCAAAGGTGCTGGGCGACGTCTACGACTCGGGGAAAGGCGCGTTCGTCGTGCCGGAGCCGGGCTCTCGATGACAATGTTAATTTTGCAGCAGACCTTGGTGCGGCTTGACTCCAGGCGTTGCAACCCACAGAATATCCTTTCGGTATCGAGGTGATTATGCTCGCTTACTTGTTCGTCCTGCTGGCCATAGCGGTTCGGTTTCTGCCTTTTGCGGGCCCGTTGAACTTTCTGCCGCATGCCTGGCACTTCACACCCCTTGCAGCGTCTTTGCTGTTTTTTGGCGCACGCGGCGCGCGACGTCAGATTTGGGTTCCGCTGGTTTTGCTCGCGGCCACCGATGTGGCCCTGAACAAGTTCATCTACAAATATCCGGTTTCGTGGGATCTGCTGGTGACCTGGGCGTGGTATGCCGGAATCCTGTGGCTGGGCACAAACCTGCGCGAAAGAGCCGGCTTCTGGCGGATCGTGGGCGCAGCCATCACCAGTTCTGTATCATTTTTCCTGATCAGCAACTTCGCGGTGTGGCTGGCCTACAACATGTATCCCAGAACTTTGGCGGGCCTAGCGGCGTGCTACACGGCGGCGATTCCATTTTTCCGCGGAACCGCGGAGAGCGATCTGTTCTTCTCGCTCGCAATGTTCGGAGCGCCTGTGCTCGTGCAGGCGATTGTTGAGCGGATGCCAGGGCCTGACGATCATATCGCCGCAGCGTAACGAAAACCCCTAAAATCAGAACGCGACCAAAGCTTGGTCGCGTTTCATTTTTGCTCGCGCGGCTTTGTCAATCGCACCATCAGCCAGACCGCAACGGCAGCGACTGCAGCCGCCACTAGCCATCCCCAGTGCCTCTTAAAGAGTGCGCCTAAGAGGCCGACGATTTGCGGGCCAAACCGCAGCACCAGTAGCGAAAGCACGAAGAAGCGAACACATCTTCCCAGAAATACAGCCACCAGAAAATCACGAAAGCGCATTTCGAAAACTGCCGCCCCAAGCACAAAAATCTTGAACGGCATGGGCGGGGGCAACATGCCGGGGAACATTAGCGCCCAAAACTCATGCTGCTCGAAGGAGCGGTGAATCTTGAGGAAGCGTGCTTCAGAGATGCGCCTGCGGAGAACTTTTTCACCCCCAAGATATCCGACGATATACAACGGGATGCTGCCCAGAGCAGAACCGAGCGACGCCATGAGGACGTAAAAGATAAATCGCCTGCGGTCCTGGTAGACGTACGCGGCCACGATCGCATCGACGGGCATGCCAAGCAGAGCGCTGTCGGCAAAGGCAATTACAAATGGGCCCCAAATCCCGAGCACTTTGAGCAGGCCGAAAATCCACGCGGTGTAGCGGGCAAGAAGATGTCCGATGGTTTTCAAGAACTGTTAGTGTAACGTGATCGCTCTTTGGTTGTGCGATTTGACTTCCGCTGCGTTCCCGAACACGCCAACAGGCTCACATTCAAGACGCCTTTGTCCGGACGAAGACATCCGCCCTGCTATCATCATTTGCGTTGGAGTTCCCATGCACAGGCTGATCTCTTTCCTTCTTTTCGTGGTGTGTTCAGCCACATTCTCAATTGCTCAGCAGTATGACCTTGTTCTCGAAGGCGGGCGCGTTATCGATCCCGAGACGGCGCTCGATGCCGTGCGCAATGTGGGCATTCGCGATGGAAAGATCGTCCGCGTCACCACGAAGCAACTCACGGGACGACGAACCATCGACGCTGCCGGCCTGGTCGTCGCTCCCGGTTTTATCGACCTGCATCAGCATGGGCAAGAGCCGGCAAGCCAGGTGGTGAAAGCGTTCGACGGGGTCACGACCGCGCTCGAGATGGAGATTGGCGCGCCGGACGTCGAGCAGTTTCTGAAGATGAAGGAAGGACGGTCGATCATTCACTATGGCACGACGGCTAGCCACGCCGCGGCGCGCGCCTTGATTTTTGGTGCGCCGTTGAAATCCGAGGTTATCGACCCTCGCGCAGGCATTCCGGAGATTTTGCCGAAGAGCGGGCCGGCTACGAACGATCCGGCCTCGCCTGAGCAGATAAAGAAGATTCAGCAACGGCTGCGCGAGGAACTCGACGCCGGCGCACTCGGCATGGGCATGGGAATCCAATACACGCCCGGCGCGACACGGCTTGAAATCATCGAAATGTTCCGCGTCGCCGCCGAGCGCAAGCTGCCTGTCTACACGCATGTGCGCAGTTTTGGAAAGACCGAGCCGGGATCGGACATCGAATCGGTCGAGGAAGTGATTGGTGCAGCCGCGATCACAGGCGCGTCACTGCACATCGTCCACATCAACAGCACTTGCCTGCTGAACTCAGTCGAGTGCATAGCCTTGGTCAAGGGTGCGCGAGACCGAGGCCTGGACGTGACGACGGAAGCGTATCCCTACATAGCCGGAATGACGGCGGTTAATTCGGCGCTGTTCAATCCGGGGTGGCGCGAGAAAGTCGGGATCGACTATGGCAATCTGGTTATGCCGGACACGGGCGAACATCTCACCAAAGAACGATTTGAAGAGTTGCACAACTCGAGCGTGCAGCAGTCCGTGCTGGTTTTCGCCAACACGCAGGAGATGGTGGATCAGATCATTCCGAATCCGTTGATCATGATAGCGAGCGATGGGGCGGAGGGGCATCCACGCAACGCCGGCTGTTATTCGCGCGTGCTGGCTCAATACGTCCGCGAGCAGAAAACTCTTTCGCTGATGGAGGCGATCCGCAAGATGACACTCATGCCGGCCGAGGTGCTGGAGAGATCGACGCCGGAGGGGCGACGCAAAGGGCGTATTCAGGAAGGCGCGGACGCGGACGTTGTAGTCTTCGATCCGAAGACCATTCAGGATAACGCCACATTTGCAAAGCCAATGGAGCCCAGCACCGGCGTGCACTTTCTCGTGGTGGCAGGCACGGTCGTGATTAACGACGGGAAGATGTTGCCGAACGTTTATCCAGGGCGGGCTCTGCTGGGTCCAGGAAAGACCAAGAATTGAACAGCGGCCCAGGCTTTACTTGTGATCCGTCTTCCCGCTCAAAAGTTCGATGGCGTGCGGAATCAGAACTGACACTGCCTGCAGCGACTCCACCGCTCCTGCCGGGCTTCCCGGCAAATTCAGGATCAGCGACTTACCGCGTACACCGCAGACTCCGCGACTGAGTGCCGCGTACGGAGTTTTTTTCGCGCCTTCGATTCGCATGCGCTCGGCCACGCCGTCGAGCAGGCGATCGCAAACGGCGATGGTCGCTTCCGGCGTAACATCGCGAGCCGCGATGCCCGTTCCGCCAGTGGTGACGATGAGGCAAACCTCACGTGCCAGGCGAATCAACAGGTTCTGAATTTGGATCTGATTGTCGGGAATAGTCTCGCGGGCGGTAACGGAGAAATGAATCTGCTCGAGAAGACGCGCGACGGCCGGTCCGGATAGATCTTCGCGCTCGCCGCGCGAACATGAGTCGCTGACGGTGACGACGGCGGCAGTAAGGGTAGAGTCAGTCCGGTCAGCCATCGAGGAGGACATCTTCCTCTTCTTCGGTCTTTGGCCGACTGGAACTTGGCGGCGCTGGCGTTGTCCCTGCCGCAGGGGCTGCCGCCGCCGCTGCTTCAGGCTCGGCACCCCCGTCGCGTTGCGACTCATCCAGCAGGCGCAGACCTTCCATCAGCAGCCCCTGAGTATTGAGTTGCGTGGTCTCCTTGTCGGTCTTGCCTTCGAAATCGAGTTGGAAGCTGCCGCCGGTCCAACGGAGCACTTTGAACACGGCTTCATCACCGACCAGGGAACCATAGGTCGCGTGCTTCACCTGGCCCTCAACAAAGAAGACCTCGCACTTGTCGCCCTGGTTGCTGAGTGAGAGCTTGCAGCTCTTGCGTCCCATTTCGAGCGACTGCATCAGATCGATCACATTCATTTGCGCCAGGCTTCCGCGAACCACGCCATCCGAAGGTGCTGTCTTAGCCATTTTTTCGAGCGCGATGCGATCGATCATGCGCTTCACGCGGCGCGTGGCATCTTTCAGGAAAAATGGTTTCTCGAGGTAGTCGTCAGCGGCATCCTGCGGCGAGAGGCGTTCTGCGATATCGGCCTTGCTGGCCATCAGAACGCTGGAAAAGGCCGCGGTCGCGGGACGGCTTTTCAGCTTTTCGAGGAGCTGCCGCCCGTCCATACCGGGCATGCGGTAGTCGCAGACCAGCAGGTCTGGCGTATCGTCGACGGCTTTGAGCAGAGCATCTGCGGCGTCGCTCGCGGTGGTGACTCGGGCTAGCGGAGTCAACGCCTGCTGCAACAACCCCAACACCATCGGATTATCATCGACCACCAGCAGCTTGACGTCGTTCGCCATGAATATTTTTACTGCTTCGCGCGGCGATATTCTCCGCTTTTGCCCCCGCTTTTACGCGCGAGGACGATCTCTCGTATTTCGATGGCCTTGTCCGCGCCTTTCAGCATGTCGTAGATCGTAAGGGCCGACACGCTCGCCGCCATCATTGCTTCCATTTCTACGCCAGTTTGGGCGGTGGTTGCCACTCTGGAGGTGATCGCGACGCCATTCTCGCACAGCCGCAGATCGACATCAATCAGGGCAAGCGGTAAAGGATGGCACATCGGGATCAGTTCCGCCGTCCGCTTAGCGGCCATAATGCCCGCCAGTCGCGCCACTTCGAGCGGATCTCCTTTGGGATTTTTCGGGATCGACTGCAGAACCGCAGGAGTCAGTTGCACAAATGCGGTCGCCTCGGCCTCTCGCCTGGAAGAAGATTTCTTCGAGACGTCGACCATTTTCGCGCGCCCCGCTCCGTCGTAATGAGAAAGCTTGGCCATGGATTTCTAATCTCGACGTGTTTATCTTACACGGGTAGAGATACCGTAATCGCTATTGGCAGATCGCTTATTCGCGGATTTGCCATCGCAGAGCTGTCCATCAGCGCATGAGCACGGGAACCCATTCATGGGCAGGAATATGTGCTCGGTCCGGCGAGATGACGATGTAACAGGAGGCTCGTGCAGTGGCGGCGATGTCTCCCGAACCCTGCCACCGTGCCAATTCGACTTCCACGTTTTCAAATTCTCCTGAGAGCACCGCGGGCAGAAAGCGCGTTAGGCCGGTTTTGATATGGATTTCTGTTTTCGCCCGTGCATGAAGGAATCTGAGCTTGGTGGGAAGCTGCCCCGTCAGCGCTTCCAGAATCGGCTTGCAAAAAAGCTCGAAGGTCACCATTGTCGAAACCGGATTCCCCGGCAATCCAAAGAAGTACGTCGAGCGATTGCCACCGCTCGCGGTGCAACGGCCAAAAACAACGGGGCGGCCGGGCTGGATTTTGGCACCCGTAAAGAAAAATTCTGCGCTCATCTCCGAGAGTACTTGCTCGACGAAATCGTAGCGTCCCATGGAGACACCACCGGTCATCAGCAGTAAGTCCGCCTGCAGTCCGCCTTCGATTAATTGGCGAAGCTTCGCCGGATCGTCAGGCGCAATGGGCAGTAGAAGAACCTCGCCGCCCGCCTGCTGAATCTGCACCGCCAACGAATAGCTGTTGGAATTGCGAATCTGCGTGGGCCCGGGAGTCGCTTCTATCCCGACGATTTCGTCGCCGGTCGTCAGCACGGCAACTCTCGGCCGCTTGTAGACGCAAAGGCGAGCCTTGCCAACCGACGCGGCAAGCGCCACGGCAGATTGCGTCATCTTCGTGCCCGGTTGGCAAAGTGTGCTCCCGAAGGCGGCCTCGGCACCGCGCGGTACAACATTCTCCCCAGCGGTTACGGTTCTGGTGATCTCAACGACGTTCCCCCGGAGCACCGTGTGCTCGATCATCACGACTGCATCGGCGCCTGATGGCACAGGCGCCCCGGTCATAATCGAAACCGCTTGTCCGGCGCCGATTGTGGCGGGAAGCTTGTCTGGATCTTCTCCCGCTTTGATTTCACCAACCAAATCAACTCTTGCAGGAATGTCATGCAGATCAGGGGATCGAACCGCGTATCCATCGCGCGTGGCTCGTGGAAAAGGCGGGATATCGCGATCGGCGACGAGAGGTTCGGCGAGAACGCGACCGCCACTCATCACCAGCTCCACGATCTCGGTGTCAGGCCGCGGAAGATTCGCAGCATGGTATTCAACCAGCTGTCGCGCATCTTCGAAGCTCAGAACGACAGAGTTGACCGGCAGAGCCGACATGAAACGATCATACGACAAGGTAAGCGCTGGGTTGGAACAGCGGATGATTCGCTAGCGGGCGAGTTCCTGTCCAAGGAGCGCGGGGTTGCTGGCGAATGCGAGCCCAGTCTCAAGATCGACGTCACGATCCCGCACCAGTTGCGCAATTTCGCCGTCAAAGTATTGCATACCTTCGGAGGCTCCAGCCTTCATCGCATCGAGAAGTGTGCGATCTTCCCGCTCGCCTTTTTCGACGCACTCGCGAGTGCGGGCGTTGGCCTTCAGGATTTCGAAGGCGGGGACCCGCCCGCCGCGATTGACTTTGGAGATCAACCGCTGACAAATGATGTAGCGGAACGATTTCGCGAAGCGCTCGCGAACCGACTGCTGTTCGGCGGGCGTAAAGGATGTGACGATGCGCTCGACAGTTTTCGAGGCATCCATGGTGTTGAGACTGGAGAAAACGAGATGGCCTGTCTCCGCAGCTTCCAAAACAATTTCGATGGTTTCGCGATCGCGCATCTCGCCGACCAGAATCACCTTCGGCGCTTGCCGCATCGCGGAACGAAGCGCATGCGCGAAACTCGGCGTATCACTGTGCAATTCGCGCTGATGAATCGTCGAGCATTTGTGGTTGTGCAGGAACTCGATCGGATCCTCAATGGTGATGATGTGGTAGTACTTTTCGCGATTGATGCAGTCGAGGAGCACTGCCAGCGTCGACGACTTGCCGGATCCCGTCGCTCCGGTTACCAGGACAATCCCATCGCGGAGTCGTGTTACATCAGACAGTTGCTTTGGTAAGCGAAGTGAGTCGAAGTCGGGAATCGTGGTGGGAATCACGCGCATAACCACGGCACAACTCCCTCTCTGAATAAAAACGTTCACGCGAAAGCGCGCCAGACCCGGCAGTCCGAAAGAAATGTCGCACGCTCCGTGCTCACGCAAAGTCGTAATCGCCTGCTTGTTATCTCCAATGAGATCGGCGGCGATGTGGCGCGTATCGTCCGGCGTGAGCATGGTGAAGCCCGGAACCTGCACCGGAATCATCTGTCCGTAAACTTGTACCTGCGGCGGCCGCCCCGGCGAAAAGATCAGATCGCTGATCTTCTCCGCCGCGCGCAACATCGCGGTCAACAAGGCAGGCGTGGCTACTTTGCCGCTGCCCGAGAAGCCTTCTAAAGAGACAGAAATTGGTGCTATGGTCGGTGCTGCCATTCGCTCCTCGAATATTTCGGAATCGCACGCACCACAGACAGGGATGTTAGAATGGCTAACTCTACCGTGTCCCGGCGCCGGAACGAAGTGACAGCAAGTGCATAGACCTTGGTAACGCCGGAAGATCGCGCAAAGGAAAAGGGCGGCCGCAAGGGCCGCCCCTTCAATGAGTTGCTGATTGCGGTTACTTCTTGGTGCTCGCCTTTTTCTTGCCGAAACTGGTCTCAACTGTTGATCCGATGCTGGCCAACAGAGCCTTGGCACTCTCGGCATTCGGTCCCGTAGGCGCAAGCTCGAGATACTTCTGGAAAGCTTCAGCGGTTCCCGGGGGGGCGACAGTCTTGTCTCCCTGCAAGGTGGCTTTGCCTAGCAGGTTCAGGCCCTTCTGGTAATAGGCCTCGGCTCGAGTCGGATCGGCCGCAATGCACTTGTCGAAGGCGGCGTTGGCTTCATCGGCACGGCCCGAATTAGTGAGCACGGCGCCGATGTTGAAGTACGACTGCGCGACGGCAGACGGATCGATCTGAGCCGCCAATTCATAGGTCTTAACCGCGTCATCGACTTTTTTGTCTTTGTAATACGCGTCTGCCAGATTGTTGTAGTACGCCGCGAGATTCTTGGCTGCATTGGGATCCTTGTCGTTGACCGTCCCTTTCTTGAGTTCGACGGCCTTCTGATACGCCTCAACTGCGGAGTCCAGGCGTTTCTGTTTTTCGGCAGCATCGGTCTGCTTGGGTGCGGACAGGCGATAGTAATCACCCAGCTTGAACCAGATCAGGTCACGGCTCGGATCCATCTGGTTGGCTTCGTTCAAGGCCGCGATTGCGGTGTCGTAGTCGCCAGCATCCGCCGCGGTCTTGGCGGCATTCAACTTGTCATTAAGGGCCTTGACTGTATTGGTTTCTTTTGCCTGCTTGGCCTGCTGCTCCTGCATTTGCTTCAACTGCTCAGGAGAAAGTCCCTGGCCCTTGGCAGCAGCTTCCTGATCCTTCTTGAGGTCGAAGGGCAGATCGTTTTCGTCAAGCGAAACGGGGAATCCCTTCTGAAAATCCAGCGGCTTGTCGGCCTTCTGATCGTCGGCATTCTTGTACAGGTACACGTTGTACTTGCCGGCGGAAATGCCGAGAGAGAAATACTCGCCCTTCTTGTTGGTCTTGAGGGTGTACTTCTGGCCGTTGTCTGTGTTCGTCCAGACGACGATTGCATCCGCAATAGGATTGCCCTGCGCATCCTTGCACACGCCTTTGACTGTTCCTGAAGCCTGAGCGAAGACCGGAGGCACACACAGTCCCAGCGCCAGCACTAAGAACAAAAGAAACGGAAAATGCTTTTTCATATTGCCTCCCGGCAAATTATTTTTCAGGTCAAGCCCGGTGAGAATCGCCGGATTCGACCGAATCCAAACTCAACCGCTCAGAATTCTTACCTCGTCGCATACGGGATCGGGTCCTGTACTCCCGCCGCCTCAAACGCGCGCAGGCGCAACAAGCAACTGTCGCACACACCGCAGGCCTGATCCTCACGGCTGTAACAAGACCAAGTTAAATCGAAGGGCGCACCCAGTTCAAGGCCGAGGCGCACAATCTCGACCTTACGCATGGCAATCAGCGGAGTAACAATCCGGATATTGCCGTCCTTCGTACCCGCTTTGACCACCTGGTTAAAGGCTTCGTAGTACGCAGGCCGACAATCCGGATAGCCGGAGCTGTCGGGCTCAACTGCGCCGATATACACCTGGCTCGCACCCAGCACTTCGGCCCAGCTCACCGCAACCGCCAGGAAGTGCGCGTTGCGAAATGGCACGTACGTCACGGGAATGTCCTGCCCGATCAACTCCGCGTCTGGAACGGCAATTCCTTCGTCGGTCAGTGCCGATCCGCCAATCGCACGCAGAGCTTCGTTCCTGACGAGAAGCTGGTCGCGAATGCCGAGCCGGCGGCAAATAGCAAGAAACGAATTGCGTTCGCGCTCCTCTGTGCGTTGCCCGTAGCTCACGTGCACGGCAGCTGCCAGGTGGTCACGGACCGCCAAAGCCGCGCACACGCACGAGTCCATGCCACCGCTCAGCAGTATAACGGCACGCGATTTCTCTTGATCGGACACTCGGTTGCAACCCTCAGGTCGTCAGGCAGACTTGGCCCGCGATGAACGCTAAACGCCTTTCACCGCTGGATCCCAAATGAACTTGTGCAGCTGAAGTCCGAGCCGCGCAGAAACGTCGTCGGCAACCATCCACTCCGCGAGTTCCTGAGGATCCAGCAGACAGTGCGAACTATCGCGAGATCCAGTCGCGTCCTTGCGGAACGCGGGCGATAACAGAATCGCATTTACCCGCCCATCCAATCTGTGTTCGCTGATAAAACTCCGCGCAAAATCGTAGTCGGCGCGGCTCGAGAGAACGAACTTGATTTCGTCGTGCGGAGTGAGAACCTCCAGGTTCTCCATGTGGAATGTGCCGCCTTCATCCGACCCTGGGCACTTCACGTCGACGATTTTCACGACCTCCGCCGGAACGCTCTCCAGTGGCCGCTCGCCACTCGTTTCCAAAAGAACGCGGTAGCCCTCATCCAGCAAGCGCCCCATGAGCGGGATCACCTCACGCTCTTGCAGCATCGGTTCGCCGCCGGTGATCTCTACCAGGCCGCCGCCGGGACTGAGAGCTGCTACTTGCAGCATGATTTCGTCCGCGGACATCTTGTGTCCGCCCTGAAAGGTATATTCGCTGTCGCACCACGTGCACCGAAGATTGCACCCGGTCAAGCGCACGAAGACACAAGGCAAGCCGGCATAGGTGGACTCTCCCTGCAACGACTTGTAGATTTCGGTGACTTGCATGGCAATCCACAAGCAACATGAAATTTGACGGCCGACTTACTCGCTGTACTTTGCGGTGGTCGTATCCGTCTCAAACACAGTCACATCTTTCACGCGCACGCGACCATGGGTTGCATTTTGCAGCCGCAGGTTGGACTCGTCGTAGAAGTACTTCGCGAGATTCTCCGCCGAGGGATTAATCACCGTAAATGGGTCGACATCGTTGATCATCTGGTGGTCAAGGCGCTCGATGACGTGCTTCATCACTTCGCGCAGGTCTTTAAAATCGAGCAGCAGGCCGGCTTTGTCGAGTTCCTCTCCCGCCAGCGTGACGCGAATCTTGTAGTTATGGCCGTGCGGATTTTCGCACTTGCCTTTGTAGTTGCGCAGGTAATGTCCTGCAGCAAACGAATCTTCCACGGTGACTTCGAACATTCTTTCCTCGGCGCCAGCGTCAAGTCCGCACGCAGCGCTACTTTGTTATTTTACAGGTTCGAGACCGCAGGACGCTGTGTCTTGAGAATTGGGGCTTTGCTAAGGGAAGCAGATTCTCGGTTCCAGATGCACGAGCACGACTCACACCCCGAAAAATTCTTCCACCGCGCGCATCTCAGTCGTCCTCTTGTAGTTGGGCAGGCTTTCCACAAACACTCGACCATACTGTTTCTTCAGAATGCGGTTATCGAGCAGCACCAGCAATCCCCGGTCGTGTAGCGAGCGAATCAGGCGTCCGAAACCTTGTTTGAGCGTAATTACGGCTGACGGCACCTGATACTGAAAGAATGCATTGCCGCCGTCGGCGTCGATCGCCTTCACCCGGGCAGCTACGATCGGGTCGCTGGGCACGGCGAAGGGCAGCCGATCGATGATCACGCAGCTGAGTTGCTCGCCCTGAACGTCGACACCTTGCCAGAATGAGGACGTGGCGAACAGAACCGCATTAGGAGTGAGCCGGAATTCTTCAAGGAGCGCGCTCTTGGGAGCGTCGCCCTGTCGCAGCATTGGAAATTCGATGATGCCAAGCAGTCGCTGATACACGTCATTCATTTGGGCGTAGCTGGTGAACAGCACGAAGGCACGGCCGCGAGTGATCTCGAGCAACCGGCGAATGCGGTCCGCGGCCTGGGCCGCGAACTGAGGCGTGCGCGGATCAGGCAGGTCCGGCGGAACATAAAAAAGCGCCTGGCTCGCATAGTCGAAGTGTGAAGGCAAGACCACTTCGCGCGCATGCTCCAGGCCAAGACGACGGCGAATATACTCGAACCCTCCTCCTACCGCCAATGTGGCCGAAGTCAGCACGGCGGATTGCAGCTTCTCCCAGAGGCACTCGTGCAGGATGGGACCGACATCGATGGGAGTCGCCTGAAGAAACACATTCCTTCGGCCACTGAGCGCGGCATCCGAGTGCTTGTCGGTTTTGCGTGACGAGAAAGCTCCTCCGCGCCTCTCGATCCAGAACACCGTGTTCCTGTCATCTGCTTCGAGGGTAAAGTCAAGATGCATTTGTATTTCCCGCGCCCGCCGGATGAAATTGAACAGTTCTTCCGGCTTTTGAGAAATTCCGTCGAGTTCTCCTGCCAGGCGCGTCAGGGCTTGATCGAGAGAAACGAACTCGTCTCCGTTTTCTTCGAGGAACTCGCGGCGCGAGTCGAACGCGAACCGACCCTCGCCGGGTGGCAACACGGAGAAAAAGAGCTGTGAGCGCTCCCTCAGGCTCGCTAACGCGCCAGACAGCGACGGCGAAAGGATGTGATTGTGCTGAAGGGAGTTCTCCACGTCGCGGGCCAGTTCTTCCACACGAAGGTTGCTCACCGAAATCCCGAAATAGTTGCCAGCCACATCTTCGAGTTCGTGGGCTTCGTCGAAAATCACCGCACCGGCTTCAGGCAGGATCCCGGCATCCGGCGCGTCCTCCGCCTGCAATTTGATCGCGAGGTCGGCGAAGAACAGATGATGGTTGACGATCACAATGTCGCTCTCCATCGCCCGCCGCCGCATTTCGGTGATGAAGCACCGCTCCCATTGGCTGCATTTTTGTCCGGTGCAAGTGTCTGCTCGCGCGTCGAGCTTGTGCCAAAGCAGGCTCGCTTCCGGCAGTTCGGCGAGTTCGGCCCGGTCGCCGCTACCCGTCGTCTTCTCCCAGGCTGCGATGGCGCGGTACTGCTCGATTTCGTCAAGACCGCTGAGGACGGGCTTATCGGTCAAATCGTAGAGCTTCTTGCGGCATAAATAGTTGTTGCGCCCTTTCATGTAGCAGACAGAAATTTTCGAACCGGAACCTGAATCGCCGAAAAGCGCCTGCTCAAGGAAAGGAACATCCTTGTAAAAGAGCTGCTCCTGCAGATTCTTGGTGCCGGTCGAGATAATGACGCGCCTGCCCGCTCGAATGACAGGCACCAGGTACGCCAGAGTCTTCCCTGTCCCGGTGCCCGCCTCGACGATCAGATGGCGTTTTTCCTGCAAAGCTTGTTCGACTGCCTGCGCCATCTGCAACTGGCCGCGGCGGAATTCATACGAAGGATGCGTGCGAGAGAGCACCCCGCCGGGAGCAAAAAATTGGTGCATCGAGGGATCTTTGCCGCTGGTGGTCGCTCCATGGGGCGGAGCGGAAAATGCGGGCTGGGGAGGAAGAGACACAGAAGTCTCTATAATAGCGAGTTCCTGACGGCAGCGTTTGGACTTATGGCTGCCCGGACGATGGACAAATCTTGCCACGCCCTTCTTACAGCTCGACCAACTCGACTTTTGCCGCAAGTGGCCCTGCGACTCCACTCCTGGCCATCGTGGGCCGCCCCAATGTGGGCAAGTCGACGCTGTTCAATCGTATGGTGGGCTCGCGGCGAGCCATCGTCGGAGATGAGCCCGGCATCACCCGCGATCGACTCTACGGGCAAACGGAATGGCACGGCCGCCGCCTGCGCGTAGTGGATACAGGAGGACTCCTCCCCGACGAGAAGGATCTGATCCCCGCCGAAATCTTTCGCCAGGCGCACGTGGCCCTCGATGAAGCGGCAGCCATCGTGATGGTTGTCGATGGACGGTCCGAACTCGCGGCTCCCGACCTTGAAATCGCCCGCCTGCTTCGCAAGGAAGGCAAGCCAATTTTTCTCGCTGTCAACAAAGTGGACAGCGAAAAGCAGTCTGGCTTGGTCGACGATTTTCATCGGCTCGGGCTGCCGGAGATGTTTCCGATTTCGGCCGAGCACTCTCGCGGCATCGATGACCTGCTCGATGCGATCGTCGCAACTCTTCCAGAGGAGCCCCCCGAAGCCCAGCTTTCCCCATCTGACGAAGCAATTCCTTCCGAAGAACCAACACGCGAGGCAAACATCGCCATCATTGGCCATCCGAACGTCGGCAAATCAACACTGCTGAATAGTCTGACTTCATCTGCCCGAGCGATCGTTTCTCCCATACCGGGTACGACTCGCGACGCGGTCGACGAAGTCGTGGAGCGCAACGGGCAGCGCTTCCGTTTTATCGACACTGCGGGAATTCGACGCAAAGGCAAGACCCACCTTATGGCCGAGAAGCTTTCGGTAGTAATGGCGCGCAAGCATCTGGAGGCCGCCGATATTGCGCTGCTGGTCATCGATGCCGCCGAAGGGGTGAGCCAGCTCGATGCAGCGATTGCCGGCTACGCTCACGAAAGCGGCCGGTCGATGATTGTTGTCGTCAACAAGTGGGATCTGATGATTTCGGGAAAAAGCAAGTCAGCGCGGCCGACCAAAGCCGAGCGCATGCGCGAGAGCAAGCGGCCCGGCGACCGTGAAGCTTACGAACAACGTCTTCGTTACGACCTGAAATTTCTGAGCTATGCGCCCGTCGTGTTCGTCTCGGCCCAGAACGGCAAAGGAATTGAACAGCTGTTCCCGCTGATCGAAAAGGTCGCGAGCGAACGGCGCAAGCGCATCACAACCTCCGAGATGAACCGCTTCCTCGAGCACGTCGATTTCGAGCGCGCGTCGGTACCGGTGCGCCAGCGCGTGAAGATTCTGTACATGACTCAGGCGTCGGTGGCGCCACCGACTTTTATCCTTTTCACCAATCGCGCGGTCAAACTGCATTTTTCTTATTTGAGATTCTTGGAAAATCAGATCAGAGCTGCGTTCGGATTTCTGGGAACTCCCATCTGGATCAAGAGCAGGGCAAGAGAATAAAGCCCGACGTTAACCTATTCTCCCGCGATCTCTTGGCCTTTCGTGAGTAATCCCACCCGCTGAACGCCGGCGTGGTGCGCCACATCGATCACATCGGCAACGTACTGGAAGTCCACGTCGGCATCGCCGCGCACGAATGCAACCTTTTCGGCGCGCTTCAGGTAGATCTGTGCCAGCTGCGTATCTAGGTCTACCCAGCGTACATCCGCGTGATTGATTCTCACCGTAGGCGGCTGGTCTTTCGTGGTCCAGATCACCTCGATCACAATCGTCCCCTCCGGCTGAGATGTGGACTTTCCGTCTTTTGCCGGCTGTGGAATCTGAGCCTTTTCCTGATACTGCTTATCCATAGAAACGACTAGCATGAACATCACAATCAGCGTCAGCAACACGTCGATCAGCGGTGTCACGTTGATCTGCGCCCTGGACGGACCTCCGCCTGCCATTGAGAAAGCCATGGTGAAACGCTCCTCTCGGGCACGCGCGTGTCTGCAACCATCAGACACCCATTCCATGGCTGGAGTTCCTGCCGGTAACAGTTAAACGAACCATTTCGATCTCTCAGGAATTTCACCGCTCCGGTTGCATCACGCCTGAGCAACCGTGCATGATAAAGAAACGGTCGATCCTGCAGTACGGCCCGCTCTCTTCTCGATGCTCTTCCTCTCGATGACCTTCTTCTCCATCACCCTCCAGCGAACAATTACGACCTTGCTGCTCACCGTCGCAACGCTTAGCGGAGTAGCGCGATCGCAGGATAACTACGAAATCCAGGTCTACGGTTCGGAGACAGTCGCTCTACGATCGACCATGGTGGAGATTCATTCGAATTTCACCTTGGACGGCAGCAAAACAGTTGAGTATGGCGTGCTGCCTACAAATCACGCGGCGCACGAGACTCTCGAAATCACTCAGGGCATCACTGATTGGTCTGAAGTGGGCTTCTATGTTTTCTCGAGCATTCAGTCTGACGGAGGCTGGCAGTGGGTGGGAGATCACATCCGGCCGCGCGTGCGCGTTCCAGAGAAATGGCACTGGCCGGTCGGAGTCAGTTTGTCGACCGAGATCGGCTATCAGCGCGCCGCCTTCTCTCCCGATACCTGGACGTGGGAAATTCGCCCCATCGTCGACAAGAAAATCGGCCCCTGGTATCTCTCGTTCAACCCTTCGCTCGATCGCTCGTTTCACGGGCTAAGCGTGAACAAGGGAGTCGAATTCTCTCCAAACGTAAAAGTAAGCTACGACTTTACCAAGAGAATTGCTGGAGGGCTTGAATACTACGCCGCCTATGGATCCCTCGCAGGATTCGACGCACTTCGCGATCAGGAACAGCAATTCTTCCCATCGATCGACATCGACTTCGGCCCGCAGTGGGAGTTCAACTTTGGCGTGGGCGTCGGTGCAACCCGTTCGACGGATCACCTCATCGTGAAATGCATCATCGGCCGCCGCTTTTCCTGGCCGCATTCAAAAAACAGCAGATGAGTTCACGCAGGCTGAGGTAATGGCGGCAGGGGAGGCGGTTCCGTTGGCGGCGAACTGGCCGGAGGTTGCGGGGGCGGTGGGTAGAGCACTAGACTCAGCGCCCGGTATCGCGGAGCGAAAAAATATATCGAATAAGCCGGGAAGAAAACGATCACCGGCACAGAAATCAGAGCGCCCAGATAGACAAACACCACCAGCAAGACGCATCCTGCGACGATCGCGAGCGTGATGGTCCCTACATCCCAGGTCAATCCCGCAGCTTTACCACCAATTACAGCCGCAATGACCACCCCCACCGTTGGCACGAGGATGATCAGCAAAATGATGACAGTCGCAATCCAAACAACGATCCCCGCGCCGATGGCCAGCACAATCTTCATCAGGATGTAGATTGCGTAGCCGCTCTGCTCTCCCTGCAGCATCGGCCAGAGTCGCCGCCAGCCTTCCACCGCCGATATGCCTTCCAACGCCATCTGCGGAACGACGAAATCCTTGGTCATGACGTGGACAACCGACACCACCACGAAAAACGCGAGCAACGCGAAAAACAGCAAGGTTCCACCCACGATTAACGGGAGCAGATGTTCTCGTGGCTGATTGAACCAGCCCATCGCATAAGCAAACCCGGCCGGAAGTCCCAACAGAATCGCCAGTGCGACCAGCGTCGCCAGGGAGAAGCCCAACTGCCACAGAAAATAGTGCCACCCGATGCCTTGCCGCCGTGCCCAGCCTTGCCGTATGCGGCACTCCTTCATCAAGATGCTGTCAAACAAAATGAAACGCATGACACTGCTGACGTACATCATGCCAATGGCAAAGACAAACACCGCGGCCACCAGGATCGCGATCAGCACCGTGAGCGTGACGGGATTGATGTCCGGAAAAGGCTGCGAGAGCAAATGCCGTGAGGAGCCAGTATTTTGCGGGACATTGAAGTTTGTGGGAAGGTTAAGGCCGCCAGATCCTGCCTCGCCAGCCAGCAGACCAACCACGGCCAAACGAGTCCACTGTCCAACGCGAAATGGCTGGATGAGTTGGCGCTTCGTGTGATGGAAAGCCAGTTGGATCGTGTCGACGGCGGAAATGCGCAAGGCTGCACCTCTGTGAACGGCCTCACGAGCAACGTACTGCGAATGGGGAGTTGGAGCAAATCAAAAGGTGAAGTTACTCGTATCGAAGCGCTTCGACGGGATCGAGCTTCGAAGCGCGCAAGGCAGGAACCAGGCCGCTGATCACTCCGACTACCAGTAGAACGGCGCTGGAGAGCATGACCGTAACCATGGAGATCTTGAGATGGATGTCGCCCTGACCAGAGTCATCTTCAAATAGCGGCCCCATCATCGGCAGGGTTCCAACCGCCCACGCGATGACATACGACAGGAGCACGCCGATGAAGCCGCCGAGGAGCATGATCAACAGCGTCTCCGCGAGAAATTGCACCTTAATGTGCCGTTTTCTCGCGCCCAGCGCACGACGCAGGCCGATCTCGCGAATCCGCTCATCCACCGAAACAAGCATGATGTTCATCACACCCACACCACCGATGCCCAGCGTGAGTGTCCCGATGAAGGTGAGCAACACCTGGAGGCCAATCGTCAAGGCGTCGATCACGGGCCGGAATTCGTCACGGCCGAACATCTGGAACGCCTTGGGATCGGTCGGCGAGAAATTCTGCCGGGTCGCGACTGCCGCCAGCACTTGTGCCATCGCCTTTTTCTCGAACTGCGGAGCGATGGGCTCGAACACCATCACGGCGGCGTAGCGCGTGTTCCATAGGTCGCCGGCGGCGGAATACGGAATCCACGACGAATCGTCATCGCTCGAAAAATAATTACTGAGCTGAATCTTGCGCTTCATCACGCCGATTACCGTGAATCGCACGCCGGCAACCTGCACAGTCTCGCCAACGGCCGGACGCCCGCTGAAAAGCTGCTCTTTCAACCGGCCGCCGAGAAATATCACCCGGCGGCGCTCGATCTCATCTTCAGCATCGATCCAGCGCCCTTCCGATGGAACCTCATTCCGCATCTCACCGTATTCGGGACAGACTCCGCGCACGGGAGCCGTTCCGACCATGCGATCCCCATAAGCAATTCCGGGCCGGTTCACGGTTTCGAGACACGCGTGCTTCACCAGCGGCGCCGTCGCCTTCACCATGTCGATGTCGGCTTGCTCGAGCACAACCTTCTTTCCGGCTCGCTGCCCACCCGGTTGCTCGCTGGTTTGCTGCGGCCAGCAGATGACGACGCTTTTCCCAAAGGCATCGAAGCCATGAACCAGAACGCCGCGAAAGCTACTGCCATACGCAATCAGCAATGTGACTGTCGCGATACCCCAGACAATGCCGAGCATCGTGAGCATGCTGCGGGTCATGTTCCGCTTCAGCGCGATCCAGGCTTCGAGGATGATTTCTATCCACATAAAACAAGCGCGGCGATGTTAACTACGGTTAACAAGACTCATGCTGAGCTTACCCACCTGCTTCATAACGCAGGGCTTCAATCGGATCGATCGACGCGGCTCGACGCGCGGGATACAGCGCCGCGCCAACAGCGATAGCGCCGAGTAATCCCGCGGCCGTCAAGCCCGAACCCCAACTGGGTAACAAGCCAGCAAAGAAATCAGGCATCGGCAGCATGTTGACTACTGCACAGAATCCGAAAGCGATGCCGAGGCCGATTCCGCCGCTGAGGAAAGCAATGATCAATGCTTCGATAAAAAATTGGCGCAGGATGGTACTCGCCGGCGCGCCAATCGCCTTGCGCACGCCAATTTCGCGCGTGCGTTCGCGCACCGCCACTAACATCACGTTCATCACGCCGATACCGCCGAGAACGAGCGTAACGATTCCGACCGCTCCCAGAAAAAATTTCATTCCGTCGGTCATGGTCTTGAAGGCTTGCGCCTCCTGCACTGTGTCCCAGATGGGACAGGCTTCTTTATCGTTAGGATCGTATCTGTGCATGCGGGCAAGTGCGACACGAACCTCATGTTTGCAGGCCTCGTGTTGAGCAACCGATTTAGGGGTGACGAGCAGTTGGTCGAAAGTTGAGTTCGTTCCTGGAGGCTTGTCCGGGAAATCCCGCCTCATGGCCGAGAATGGCAGGAACACTTTGTTGACGTCCCAGCCGTCGTAGCTTGAATCCTGTTTTTTCTTCTCCATGACTCCGATCACGGTGTAGGGGAAGTCATTCAGATAAACCGTGTCACCTACGGGATCGCGTCCGGGGAAAAGCTGCTTCGCCGCGTCGGAGCCCAGAAATGCAACCCGGCGCTCTTCGCGCATGTCATCCCAATCGTAGAAGCGGCCCGAACCAACATCCAGGCTCCGGATATAGCCGAAGGCAGGATACGACCCCGTTACGGTCAAGGCTGCGTTGTTGAAGTTGGAATGCGTGCGAACTGTGTTCTGTTCGAGTTCCGGGATGGCATATTCACAGTCGGGCGAATCCGACTGCACTACGGCAACATCCGGATCTTCCCAATGCACGATGCGCCCCGCGTGAGTTCCGCCGGCTTGCAAACTGGTGCGCCCGTGAAACACGATCATTACATCCTTGCCCAAGTTCCGCGCCTGCTCCTCCTGCCCCTTGCGAAGCCCCTCGCCGGCCGCGACCATCAGCACAATCGAGACAATTCCCCAGGCAATGCCGAACATCGTCAAGAACGCACGCAGTTTGTGGGACCACAACGTGCGGAGAACATCGAAAATGAGATCGCGCACTGTCATTGCAACAGGTTGGACGAGCCCGGGGAAGGAAAGTAATCCCTCTTCCCTAGCATTAGGTACGAAGCCGCAGGCGTTTTTGTTTCGCAGTTTCTTTCCAGCGCCGGGAGAGCTCCGGCGGTTTGCAGAGGGCCCTAGATTCAGGCTTTTACAAGGGCTGCGGCATCCGCCCACCATTTGTCGAATGCCTGCAGGGCTGTTTGGCATTGCCTTCGATGCCGTTCTGCGCGGTCGCGAATCTTGTGATCGAGAGGTGGCAGAAGATCGAAGGTAATGTTCGCGGGCTGAAAGTTTTTGGGATCGGCGTGGGTCACATAGTGGGTCAGCGAACCAAAGGCTGAGGCGCGCGGAGCAGGTTCAATCTCGGCATTCGATTCCAGTGCCGCCGCGTGCAATCCGGCAAGCAAGCCGGTGGCAATCGATTCGACATACCCCTCGACCCCGCAAATCTGTCCTGCGAAAAAAATTCGCGCATATGCCTTCATCTGAAGGGTCTCTCGCAGTAGTGACGGGCCATTAATGTAGGTGTTGCGATGAATTTGCCCGTACCGCAGAAACTTCGCGTTAGCGAGCCCGGGAATGAGCCGCAGGACGCGCGCCTGTTCGGCGAACTTGAGATGATTTTGAAAACCGACCAGATTGTAAGAGTCGGCGCGAAGATTTTCCTGCCTCAGCTGCACGACAGCATGTGGCATCTTCCCAGTGCTCGGATCGCGTAGGCCAACCGGCTTCATTGGGCCAAAGCGCAGCGTGTCGCGTCCGCGCCGCGCGATCTCTTCGATGGGCAGGCACCCCTCGAAATAGTTCAGGTTTTCCCAGTCGCGCTCTTCTACCGATTGCGCCGCCAGCAAGGCGTCATAGAAGCAGTCGTATTCCTCGCGGGTCATCGGACAATTGATGTAATCGGCCGTGCCCTTGTCATAACGTGCCGCCATGTACACGCGCGAGCGGTCAATGGAGTCCGCTTCCACGATGGGGCTGATAGAGTCATAAAAATAAAGCTGGGAATCCGTCGCTAACCGTTCGTCTCGGGATTCTGCCTGCGCCATCGGCGCCGCAAGGCGTGCAATCTCGTTAGCCAGCGCATCCGAGGTCAGGGGGCCGCTGGCGATGATCGTGATACCTCGATCCGGGTCAAGCGTCGTGGCTTCTCCTCTTCGGAGCGTGACCCTTGGATCGCGGGAGATCACCTCGGTCACTCGCGCCGCAAACCTGGTTCGATCGACGGCGAGCGCGTGGCCCGCCGGCACAGCGCATTCGCGCGCAATTTCCAGCAGCAGCGACCCAGCGCGGCGCATCTCTTCCTTCAGAAGCCAGGGCGCTGTATTTTCGCTGTCGGACTTCAAAGAATTCGAGCAGACCAACTCTCCAAAATCGCCGGTCTGATGCGCCGGAGTCATCCGATGCGGACGCATCTCGTACAGGTCCACATCGATCCCGCGGCGAGCGCATTGCCATGCGGCCTCCGATCCAGCCAGGCCCGCACCTATGATCGTGATTTTCGCCATCTTTTTCAGAAAATAGAGTGCGCACGGCTTGCGCACACCGCAAATTGTTTCATGCTGATCCGGACAAGAAGCCCTCGTCCGATTTAGTATTCAACACGATCTCTCCGCGACCCGTCGCAACGCCTCGTCCATCAATAGAACAGGACGCCATGAGTCTCTGAATACCGCTCCCATTGACTTGTAAAGGTTGATCGCTGTCTCATTCCAGTCGAGCACTTCCCAGTGAATTCCGTAACAGTTCTCCGCAAGGGCAATTCGGGCTACTGCCGAAAGGAGGGCCGTCCCAACTCCGCGCCGGCGGAAGGCTTCGCGCACGAACAGATCTTCGAGGAACAACGCGCGACCCGCCCAGGTCGAATAATATTCGAAAAACACCGCGTAGCCCGCAGCCTCTCCATTCCACTCGGCGATCAACGCGCGGAATTTCGGGTTATCTCCAAAGCCGTCGCGCGCCAGATCCTCTTCGCGAATCGTGACAGCGCCGGCCTCGCCTTCGAAGTCAGCCAGTTCGCGAATCATGGCGTGCAACAACGCCAGATCATCGATGGTCGCGGAACGAATCGACAGCAGATTGGCTTCGGACAACCGGCAGACCCCGTTCTCAGTGTAAAACGGGAGTAGCGTCAGTGCCGACACAAACCCAGGTGCCACCCTTGTAGACCCAGGTATCGATAAAACGTTCGCGGCGGGTATAGGGCTTGCCGGCTTCGATCCCTTTGACGCGCATCACGCCAGTGGCAATTGCTGCGGTGCCGAAGACGTGCACGCTCAGGGACTCCGGCGAAACCTGCTGTTGCTGTGAAGCGGGTTGCGATGGATTTTCTTTCACGCTCGCCAGGAACTCTGCTTTGGTCTGCACTGAACCGTCGTCGTTCACCAGCACAATCGCGTTGTCGAGAATCGAATCGAGCGCCTTTGTGTCGCCAGCCTTCTATGCCTGATTCCACAGTTGTTCGAGAGCTGCGATCTTCGATTTAGCCGAATCAGCATCTTGAGCAGCACAAGCAATGGTCGCGCTAATAACCGCTGCGATGACCCAGGCTCTTTTCATGATCCCTCTTTACTTTTGCGTCTGATGTCGCTTCGTTTCGACTTGCAACTCACCAAGTACGAATGCGTACGCACGCTCACGCGCAATCGCCTCTGCCCGCACTCTAAGGTTCGAAACCGGAAAGTGACAAGTGTCTGATTCAGTTCGGCGTCGGGGTAGTGGCTCAGTTTGGCTCGATACACAATATTGTCATCCTGAGCGGAGCCGTTCTTCAGGCGTCGCGAAGGATCTCTCTCAAACGCCCTGACGCGGGAGCCAAACTACACCCACCACCCCGGTGTTGGGGGGAGAACAAGTTCCTGGAACCGTCAGATGTTCCCTACTGATACGCGGAAGTGGACTGAGCCGCCACACACACCCACGTCGAGTTCTCGTAGACCCAGCTGTCGATAAATCGGCCTTTATGCGTGACCACTTTGCCGTTCTGCAGTTCAAGCGCCCGGTAGACGCCAACTACGATCGCAGTCTTGCCAAAAACCTGGACGTTCATCGATTCTGTGCTGATCTGGGCCACCGAAGCAGACTTTATGCGCGCCAGGATTTCGGATTTGGTCATCAGGCTACCGTCGGAATCCACATACACCAGCGTGCGATCGAATAATCCATCGAGCACCTTCATGTCGTGCGTCGCCTCCGCCTTATTCCAAGTGCGCTCCAAAGCGAGAATTCGCGACCTGGTTTCCGATACGTCGATACTCTGGGAGCAAACCAGTGGAACCGCAGCGAGCAGCACGGCAATTCTGCGGACGATGTTCGTCCCGCGAAGGTTCATGGATTCGATATCGGCAAAATCTCCTACTGCTGCAGTGAATTCTGGAGCCCGATGGCAGGCAGCAATGAGTAGAGTCAATGCTCAATCGGAGTCGACATGCTGGCCACGCAGAGCCAGCGGCCGTCTTTGCGAATCCAGGTATCAACAAAACGAGCGTATTGCAAGTAGGGTTTGCGGCGATCGACGCCCTTCAATCGCAAGACACCTGTGACAATCACAGTCTCTCCGTGCGCCCGAGCGGCGGTGGACTGCACCACAATATCCACTGGAGCGACGGCTCGTGTAAACGCCAACACCTGCGCCTTGGTCATCAGTCGACCGGCGACGTCCACGTAGGTAAGCGAGTCGTCAAACAATGTCTCCATTGCTTTGATGTCACGCATCTGGGCGGCTTGCCCCCACAGGACTTCCAGGGCCGTCACTTTCGCCTTCGCGTCATCGTCGACGGTATCCTGCCCTTGCCCACAGAAAATTCCGGAGGCAACCAGCAAAACAACCCAGACTGTTATTCTCATGGCGACACCGTCTTGGCAGCTTATCGGTCGATCTGGCGTTCGGCTTGAGCGGAGGCTCTGGCCGCCAGGCGAAAGACTTGTGCAACGATGATTCGCGCAACTATGAATAAGACGCTGAATTCCAACGGAGAACCGCATGGCACGGATTAAGTTGATTGCCCCCGAAGATGCTTCCCCTGAAGTGAAGGAATTCTACGAAAAAACGCTTCGTGGGAAACCGGGGAACGCGCAAAAGGCGCTGGCGCACCGCCCCGAGATGCTGAAGAACTTCATCCCCTTCTACTCGAGCGTCGGCCGTTCCCTCGACAGGAAACTCTATGAACTCATTTATATTCGCGTCTCACTCATCAACGGCTGCCATTACTGCACGCAGCACCACGTGTCTTCTTCCAAGCGAGTCGGACTGACTGCCGAGGATTGGGTGGCCTTAAAAGCGGGAGATTACGCACGTTACAACGAAAAAGAACGGGCGGCGCTTGCTTACATCGACAAGTTGACCCGATCGCCACACGAGGTCAACGATGCCGACTTCGCCGCGTTGAAAAAAGACTTCCCCGAGCCCGAGATCGTTGACATACACCTGCTGACTGGGCTAGCCAACTTGACAAATCGGTTTACCGATCCGCTCGGGCTGGAAGTTGAATTCCCGGAGGTGGCGATATAGCTGCGGGCTTGCGGATCAGGCGGACATTCCGAGCGCGAAGAGAACGGTGCGTATTATTTAGCAGCCGAAGAGGGCTACAGAATTTCTCGTGCGTCTCCCACACGCTTAGTGACACGTTCGCGGTCGAGATACTCGAGCAAAGGAATGGCATATTTTCTGCTCACCCCAGTCCAATCTTTGAAAGTAGCGACATCCACCTTCGGCGAAACTGATCTTCGATTCTTTACCAGTCGCACCAGTTCTTCCAGCGCTCCCCGGTGAAACACCAGTTCATCCGACAGCTTGACCAACGTCCGGTCGCGCAACAGAAGCGTCACGATTTTTTGCGCGCGAATCTTGTCGACCCTTAGCCCGGCCAATACCTCATGCAGTGAGGGAACTTTTAGTCCCGCTGTCGCGAATGCCGTTTCGATTTTGGCCTTGGATTCCGCTTCATCGTCCTTGAGCAAGACTCCGCGTCCGGTTAGTCGGATTTGATCGCCGTCGACTTGAACTTTCTTCTGTCGCAGCAGGGCACCGATGACCGCGGCAAAAACCTCTTCGCTTAATGCGTGCTTTTCTCGCAAAGTCTCTCGGCTCACGCCGGGAACCAGCGGGTTCTGCTGGTGAAACTCCGCGATGGATAGATGCAAGGCAGTCTCCAGTTCGCGCTGTACGGCGGCATCGAGTAACAGATCGTCGACTCTCAGAACTGCACCCTTGGCCACGGGCGACTTCAGGAGAGATTCGATACCCTCCCTGCGCCATCCTGTCTCGGCAACAACCTGCCGAATCGTCAGGCCTCGATAACGGCGTCTCGCGATTCGCGTTAGCAGAATAGATTCAGGCTCGTCGGTCTTGGAAAATTTGAGCAGGTCGGAGGCGGAGGGCTTGAGACTTATCGGCGAGGCATCCAGCACGACTCCGCCACCGATGGTGATGACCGGCGAGGACTGTCGAATGATAAATCGGTCTCCGGGCGAAAGCAGATGAGCGCCGCGGAACTTGATCTGAGCGAAGGCTTCCTGTCCCGGGCGCAACGTTGTGCCGCCGTGAAGCCTGATGTCGGCGAGGGCCTCCATCGTGCCGGAGTGGAAGTGCACCGACGTTCGCAGCTTGAGAGCGCGAGGAGCCGAAGGCAGCAGTCGCAGGTTCACATCGACGCGGCGGGTCGTTTCGAAGGTAGCCGGGTGCGCCAATGACATTCCCCGTGCGAGATCTTCCTTACTCGCCCCCGCCAGATTCAGCGCCAGTCTCTGTCCAGCCGATGCCGATTCCGCGGCTTGCCCGTGCACCTGCAGGCCGCGCACCCTGACTCGATTCCCGATCGGAAAAACCTGCATTTCTTCTTCGCGCCGGATGGTTCCAGAAATCAGCGTTCCAGTCACTACCGTTCCAAAACCCTTGATGGTGAAGACACGATCAATCGGCAACCGTGCAAGCGCACGCGAATCGCGCGGCTGCGCTTCCATTGCCGCCTGCACAAGAGCCTGTTTGAGTTCGGCAATGCCCGTGCCCCGCAACGAACTGACCGCGATGATGGGAGACTTGGGAGCTTGCAGAAACGTGCCCCGGACAAAGTCTTCCACTTCCATCCGGACCACATCCAGCGTCTCAGCGTCGACCGCGTCAGCCTTGGTCAACACAGTGATACCGCGGTTCACGCCGAGCAGCTGCAGGATGTCAAAGTGCT
The DNA here is from genome assembly GCA_035501655.1 of Candidatus Solibacter sp. Taxonomy (GTDB): domain Bacteria; phylum Acidobacteriota; class Terriglobia; order Terriglobales; family Acidobacteriaceae; genus Sulfotelmatobacter. The sequence continues at coordinate 418,955 of DATJVU010000038.1, read as the reverse complement.
CGCGCGTCTGCGGCTTGATCGACTCGTCGGCGGCGATGACCAGCAGAACCAGGTCAATTCCGCCCACGCCAGCCAGCATGTTGCGAACGAACCGTTCATGCCCGGGGACATCGACAAATCCAATCCGAAGCATCTCCCCGTTGGGCATGGGCAATTCCATATGCGCAAAACCCAAATCGATGGTAATGCCCCGCCGTTTCTCTTCGGCAAGCCGGTCGGCGTCGATCCCCGTCAGGGCTTTGACCAGCGCAGTCTTGCCGTGGTCAATGTGCCCGGCTGTGCCCACGATCATCGATCTCATGCAAGAGAATCGTAGCAGGAGAGCGCCCGCCGTCCCCAGCCCTGAAAAGCCTTACCCAGTCTGGCCGTGAAATGCGACAATAGAGACTCTTCCCATGGCGACCTCATTGACCTCAGGTTTTTCGGCGGAAACCCTCCGCCAGCACGGCCTTACGCCCGACGAATACGAGAAGATCAAGCAACTCCTCGGCGGCCGCGAGCCCACCATCACTGAACTTGGCATTTTTAGCGTGATGTGGAGCGAACACTGCTCCTACAAATCATCGCGGGTTCACTTGAAGCGGCTGCCTACCCGCAGCAAGCGTGTGGTCCAGGGGCCGGGAGAAAACGCTGGCATTGTTGATATTGGCGACGGATGGGCCTGCGCCTTCAAGATTGAGTCCCACAATCACCCTTCGTTTATCGAGCCCTTCCAAGGCGCGACGACCGGAGTGGGAGGCATCCTGCGCGACATCTTTACCATGGGCGCCCGGCCAGTCGCGGTCATGGATTCGTTGAGGTTTGGACCGATCACTGTTTCTGAACAAGCTGGCCGCGGGGCCGATCATAAAGAAGTCCACAGGAACCACTCCATTTTGGATGGCGTCGTCGGTGGCGTCGCTTCCTATGGGAATTGCTTTGGCGTGCCCAACCTGGGCGGCGAGACGAAATTCGAGTCCTGCTATTCGGGTAACCCGCTGGTGAACGCGTTCGCGCTGGGATTGGTTCGCAGGAGCGAGATCTTTTACGCACGGGCCGCGGGACAGGGCAATCCGGTCATCTACGTCGGGGCGAAGACAGGCCGCGATGGAATTCACGGCGCAACCATGGCCAGCGAGGAGTTCAGCGAAGCCTCAGAGGCGAAGCGCCCCAATGTTCAAGTGGGCGATCCGTTCCTTGAAAAACTCCTGCTCGAGGCTTGCCTGGAGGCGATGCAAACCGGAGCGATTGTCGGCATTCAGGACATGGGTGCGGCGGGCCTGACTTGCTCAACCTGCGAAATGGGCGGCCGGGGCCGAGTCGGCGTTGAGATTGAATTGGACCTTGTGCCGCAGCGTGAAACCGGCATGACTCCGTACGAGATCATGCTCAGCGAGTCGCAGGAGCGCATGCTGCTCGTAGCGCAAAAAGGCCGGGAGCATGAGGTTTTCCGTGTCTTTGAAAAATGGGGCCTTGATGCAGTTGAAATCGGCAAGGTCGTTGGAGAGAACACACTACGGGTACTGCAACATGGCAAGATCGTTGCCGAGATTCCCAATCGTGCGCTGACCGATGATGCACCTGTCTATCATCGTCCAATGGCGCGCTGGGAGCCTGCGGTACCGCGGGAAATGCCCGTGCACATAAGATTGGGCCAGGCACGAGATTTCACGTCCCAACTGGAAAAACTTCTAGCCAGCCCTAACATCTGCGGCAAGCGCTGGGTTTGGCAGCAATACGATCACATGGTTCAGACCAACACCGTCGAGGCGCCTGGCGCGGCCGATGCGGGCGTGATTCGCATCAAGGATTCGCAGCGAGGGCTCTCCATGGCTCTCGATGGGAATGGACGCTGGTGCTACCTCGACCCGCGTCTGGGGGCGATGCACGCCGTCGCCGAGGCCGCACGCAAGGTAGCCTGCTCTGGAGCCACGCCGGTCGGAGCTACCAACTGTCTGAACTTTGGCAATCCCGAAAAACCTCCCATGATGTGGCAGTTCTCGCAGACGATCGACGGAATCACCAAAGCGTGCGAGGAACTCGAAATCCCGGTGACCGGCGGCAACGTCAGTTTCTACAATGAAACGCTTGGCGAGGGCATTTATCCGACTCCTGTTCTCGGCGTAGTGGGAATACTCGAAGATGTTCACAAAGCTGCGAAGATGCACTTCGCAGCTCCCGGAGATTCCATTCTGCTGCTCAAGTCTTCGCCTGCAGGCGACATCACCGATGCAGAGAGTGAGTTCGGATCGTCAGAATACGCCAAAGAGATTTTGAACACTGTTTGGGGCTACCCTCCGGATCTCGACCTCGAAAAAGAAGCGGCCTTGCAAAAAACAGTGATCGAGTTAATCGATCAGAGATTGATCCGCTCGGCGCACGATTGTTCCGATGGCGGGCTTGCGGTCGCGCTTGCGGAGAAGGCATTCCCCAAGGGCGTGGGCGCAAAGGTAAACCTTGCGGCAAATGGATTCCCTGCCGAATTCGTTCTCTTTGGCGAGGATGCTGGCAGAATCCTGCTGTCTTGCGACCCGCAGCAGGTAAAGCGAATCAAAGAAGTGGCAAAGTCGAACGGAATCGAAGCAGAACAGATCGGCGAAACCGGCTCGGCGTCGCTCGAGATCACGGTTGACGGCAATGTGGCGATCTCAGCTCAGATTTCACAATTAAACCAAGCCTACGAATCTGCGCTGGAAGCCGCATTGCGAACGGATACGGAGTTGGTAGCGGTGTAGTGCCTGAATTTTGGAATTTCTCAGCGAACTCCGCGAGCTTTGCCTCGGCGAACTCTGCGGTTAAAAGCTTTTGCTTTTGCTTTTTCTTTTGAAGTGAACTAGCACAACAGCGTAGGTTGATAAAAAAGGGGCCTAAACGTCGAGATGCCGACTGCTGACAAATTCCGCGATGAATGTGGCGTTGTGGCGATTTTTTCTCATCCGGAGGCCGAGAAGTTGGCCTATCTGGGATTACATGCCTTGCAGCATCGCGGCCAGGAGTCGGCGGGGATCGTCACGTCTGACGGCCTGACCTCACGCGCGCATAAAGCCATGGGCTCGGTGGCGGATATCTTCACCGAGGATGTTCTCTCGAAAATTCGTGGTTCACTTGCGATTGGCCACACCCGGTACTCTACCGCCGGCGATTCTGCCCTGCTGAATGCCCAGCCAATTCTTGTGCAGTCTAACAAAGGGTCGATTGCGGTTGCGCACAACGGCAATCTGGTCAACGCGGTCCAACTTCGCTCTCGCCTGGAAAGCCAGGGGTCGATTTTTCAAACCAATAGTGACACGGAAGTGATCGTTCATCTCATCGCTCTCTCGAAAGAGCAAACGCTGCCTGAAGCCATGGCGGACGCCTTGCGCCGCGTCGAGGGCGCATTTTCCCTGGTGATGATGAGTAACGACCGCATCTTCGCCGTGCGCGACCCGCGCGGTTTTCGCCCGTTGGCCATGGGCCGGATTCCCGCAGTGGAAGGCGCGAAGCGCGACACCATCGTCTTCGCCTCGGAAACTTGCGCCTTTGACCTGATCGGCGCGGAGTACATTCGCGACGTTAAACCCGGCGAGCTAGTGGTTGTTGGGCCCGAAGGGGTCAGCTCCCGCTTCTACTCGACTGCGGCGCCCCAATCCAGCTGTATCTTCGAACACGTTTACTTCGCCCGTCCTGACAGTATGGTCTTTGGCCGCGCTGTTCAGACAAGCCGGGAACAACTCGGTCGGCAATTGGCGCGCGAGGCCGGCGTTGAAGCCGATCTCGTGGTTCCCGTGCCGGACTCCGGCGTAACGGCGGCGGTCGGCTATGCCGCCGAAAGCGGGATTCCGTTTCGTTTTGCGCTGATTCGCAATCACTATGTTGGCCGGACCTTCATCGAGCCCAGTCAGAGCGTCCGTGATTTCGGCGTCAAGCTGAAGCTGAACCCTGTAAGGTCGCTGCTGCAAGGCAAGCGCGTCGTCCTGATTGATGACTCGATCGTGCGCGGAACCACGAGCCGCAAAATCGTCCGCATGATTCGCAGCGCGGGCGCTACCGAAGTCCACATGCGAATTTCCTGCCCGCCCACGATCTCTCCCTGTTATTACGGAGTGGATACTCCATCCAAGCGGCAGTTGATCGCGGCGAACAAATCTGTGGAAGAAATCCGCGATTACATCGGTGCCGATTCGCTGGCGTACCTGTCATTGGAAGGCCTGAAGAAAGCCTGTGGCGACGGAGAAGGCATTTCGTATTGCTCCGCCTGCTATACCGGCAAGTATCCGACCGACATCATCGACGTCGAAGAGATTCAGCCGGCTGCGGTGCGGCGTTAGCCTGGTCCTGTGATCGGCGAATTTTGAGTTTCATTTTTCAGCGAGGTTTCTGCGCTCGCGCCACGCGCGGAATCGATTGCAGATCAAGATCGAAAGAGACGTTCTCCCAAGAATTCAGAAGAGCTTTGGTTCTGTCGGCGATCGTGCCGCTGACCTCCATGATCAGCCATCCGCCTGGACGCAGATACTCCCGAGCCTGCGGAATCAGACGCGCAATCACTTCATCCCCCACAGGGCCGGCAAAAACTGCTCGGCGCGGCTCAAACTTGCGAACCTCGAGTTGCACGGAATCGGCTTCTGACTCGCCCACATACGGCGGGTTGGATACGACCATATCGAAAGAGGTCATCACAGCTTCCAAAAGATCCGAGCGCTGGAATCGGATTCGATTCTCGAGTTCATGGCGCGCAGCATTCGCCCGTGCAACTTCCAGCGCCTCGGGAGAAATATCCGTAGCAATAATCTCGGCTGACGGCAACTCTTTGGCAAGTGCGAGCGCGATACACCCAGACCCGGTTCCAACATCAACGATACGGAGAGACTCGCGGCCGTTTGCCAACTGCACGACCGCCTCCACCACGTGCTCAGTCTCTGGCCGCGGTATCAGGACAGCCGGAGAAACGATGAGGTCCATTCCCCAGAACTCTTGATGCCCGGTAATGTATTGCGCCGGCACGCCGCGAATGCGCTCGTCAAGCGCAGCTTGGTAATGGCTGGTCTCGTCCGACGTTAGCTCGCGTTCCGGATGAGCGTACAGATAGGCGCGATCGCAGCCGAGAGTAAACATGAGCAACAGCTCTGCATTCATGCGCGGCGATGGGACATTTTCCGCAGTAAGCCGCTCGATCGCGATCATCAGAGTTTGTTTGAGCTGCACGAATCTATTTCAACACAGAGAAGGATGTAGGAAAGGGGCGTGTCTATGAAGCGTCACACTGAAGCTGGTAATTCAGATAGATCATTTGACCAACATGCTGCTGCAAATGCCCGTCGCATAGCATGATGATGGCGAGCCTGGTCTCGCACTTCGTTCCAACGGCTGTGTATGCCCGAAGCCAGTCCTCGGACGACTGCGATTCCAGGGTTCGGGCGACCATCGCGACCGCATCGTCAAATCGCCGCAGGGCTTCGTCCTTTGAAGGAGGGTTCGCGTCGGAGAATTCGCGCGGGCGATCACGGACATAGCCCGTGTTCGCAATCTGCGCGCCGATGTAGTAGCTCAAGTTGCCGGTCAGATGCAATACGAGATGCCCAAAGCTATTTCCAAACGGAAACGGCTTACGCCAAAATTGCCCGTCGGTGAGTGGGGCAGCGAGTTCGCGCACGCGCGCCGCGTGGCTGGTGTAGCGATCGACAAGCGTAGCGCTCAAAGCCGAATACAGATCTGACATGTTCATTCGCTCGCCTAAACTACGCTGGCGGTCTCCTGTTTGAGTTTTTCCGCCTGGTAATGCGTAACCAATGCTTCGAGCAGCGGCTGGATTTTGCCGTCCATCACTGTGTCGAGCTGATGAATGGTGAAACCGATCCGGTGATCGGTGAGCCGGTTCTGCGGAAAGTTGTAGGTACGAATCTTCTCGCTGCGATCTCCTGATTTCACCATCGCCTTACGCTCTTTGGCTAAGGCCTCCTGCTGCTTTTCCATCTCGATTTCGTACAGACGGGCGCGCAGCACGCGCATGCCCTTCTCCCGGTTCTTGATCTGCGATTTCTCGTCCTGGCAGCTCACCACCGTATTCGTCGGGAGGTGAGTGATGCGGACCGCGGAGTAAGTCGTGTTGACCGACTGGCCGCCGGGACCCGACGAACAGAAAGTATCGATGCGCAGATCTTTGGCTTCGATCTTGATGTCGACGTCTTCCGCCTCGGGCAACACCGCAACAGTAACCGCCGAAGTATGCACCCGCCCCTGCTGCTCGGTCGCCGGAACTCGCTGCACGCGATGCACTCCACTTTCGTATTTGAGCTGAGAGTAAACGCGATTGCCCTCGATGATGGCGATGACTTCCTTTAGCCCGCCGACCGAAGACTCCGAGGTAGAGAGAACTTCTACCTTCCAGCGCTGCATTTCGGCGTATCGCGTGTACATCCGGAAAATTTCGGCCGCAAAAAGCGTGGCTTCATCGCCGCCCGTGCCCGCGCGGATTTCGAGGATCACGTTCTTCTCGTCGTTCGGATCCTTGGGAAGCAGTAAGACCTTCAGTTCTTCTTCTACGGCCACGACGCGCGCATCGAGTTTGTCGAGTTCCTCCTGAGCATAGGCGCGCATGTCCTGATCTTTTTCGTCTGCCAGCAGCGCTTTGCTGTCACTGATGCCCTTTCGCAGGTCTTTGTACTCCCGGTACTTCTCGACCACGGGCGCGATCTCAGCGTGAGCCTTCGCGGTCTTCTGATATTTCGCAGAATCGTTGACGATCTCGGGCGAGGCAAGAGCGTTCGTCAGCTCTTCGTAACGTGCTTCAATTTGATCTAGGCGTTCGAACATAAGACTCGGCTCCAGAGGGACCTGCCATGCAAGGTCAGCCTGTCCGCCGTTCCCTATAAGCGGGACAAGCGAGACGTTGCGCTTTGTACGACATTGTATTTTGAGAAGGAAAGACGAGGAAGTGTCGCGGTGGGACCGCTAGGCAATCACCAGTTCGCCGCCGCGTTCTTTTTCGAGAGCCATCGCCTGGTCGAGGGCGACAATTGCGCACTGCGCTTGCTCATCGGATGGCGGCTTGGTCGTGATCCGCTGCAGCCACAGGCCCGGCGCCGTCATGAGTGCGAAAAGCGAACCGCGATGCTTCGCGGCGAAGCGAATGATTTCGTACGACACCCCCGCGATAATGGGCAGCAAAACAATCCTCGAAGCAAACCGCGCCCAGAACGTAGTGAACGGGATCAGCATGTAGAAGCCGATCGAGATCAGCATCACCGTCATCAGAAAGCTGGTACCGCAGCGCGGATGGAAGGTCGAGTACTTTTGCACTTCGGCGGCTTCGAGAGGTTTCCCGTCTTCGAAGGCAAACACGGTCTTATGTTCGGCGCCGTGGTATTCGTACACGCGGCGAATATCTTTCCACAGCGAAACGCCCCAAATGAAGAAGAGAAAGAGGATCAAGCGGATCGCGCCATCCACCAAATTGAAGATGATGCGGCCGCCGAGCGCGGGATCGATTCTTTTCAATTCCGTCGCAGCCAGCAACGGAATGTACTTGTACATGAAGATAAAAAATGCCAATGAAATAACGATATTAACCGCCGCCAGCCAACTGCTGATCGAGGCTGCTTTTTGGCGCGTATCTGCATGCGCGGACTCCGAACTGCCTCCCACTGTGGCAGCCGCCAGGGCGGGGACCGCTGTCTGCTCCTCCTGCATGGCGTCTTCAATAGCTACATTGGCGGAAAAGCTTAGCGCGCGATAGCCCAGACTCATGGCGTAGCCGAGCGTCATCACGCCACGCACGATCGGCCAACCCATCCACTTGTGTTTCTCTGAAGGTCGCTCAAGCGGTTCCGTCATGGTGACAACTTCACCGGACGGCTTGCGGCAGGCAATCGCCCAGGCATGCGGCGAACGCATCATCACGCCTTCAAGCACTGCCTGGCCGCCGACAAGGGTTTCTTCTCCGCTCTCAAGAGCGGGCAAAAGCTGCACGGCAGCCAGAAATCGCAGATAGTTTCGCAGAGAACGCACGACGATTGGATGCTCCTGAGCGCAGATGGGGCGCAGCCTCTAGGTTACCACAGGCCGCAGTGGTTTAGGATGGTGATGTATGGCCGCTAAGTTGAATCAAAACAGAGATTTAGGTGCGGTTGAGCCAGCCGGCCGCTTACCGAGAATTGCGCTGCTATCGTAAGGTCAACCAACTAGATGGACATGACAGCATGAGAAAGCTGGCTACCGCTTGCGAGGCCATCGCAGCTACGACAAAAAAGCTGGAGAAGACAAAGATTGTAGCTGACTATCTAAACTCTCGGACAACTGAGGAAGCGGCAGTCTCGGCTGTTTTTCTCTCCGGGCGCCCATTCGCCGCCTGGGAGGAGGCGACGCTGCAGGTCGGCGGCAGGTCGCTCTGGCAGATCGTGGCCGAACTGGCCAGCAAGGACGAGAAAGAACTCACCGAAGCCTATCGCCGCCATGGAGACCTGGGTGCGGTTGCCGGTGATGTTCTTCCGCAGAAAACAACATCCGAACTGAACGTGCTGGAGGTCGAAAAAGCATTCCGTCAAATCGCGGCCGCGCGCGGACCAGCGCTGAAATCAGCGCTGGTTCGAGATCTCCTCCGCCGCGCAACTCCAGTCGAGAGCAAGTACATCGTGAAAATCATGACTGGCGATCTTCGCATTGGCCTGAAGGAGAGCCTTGTAGAAGGGGCGATCGCGAAGGCGTGGGCCACCGATTTGGTTTCGGTACAGCGTGCCAACATGCTGCTGGGAGATATCGGAGAAACGGTCAGGCTTGCGACAGAGAAGCAACTGGATGAAGCAAAAATGCGACTGTTTCATCCCCTGGGCTTCATGTTGGCGAGCCCCGTCGACTCAGCCGAACAGGCTCTGAGTTACTTCACCGACGCTAGCATCGAAGACAAGTACGACGGCATTCGCGCGCAGGCACACATTTCAGAGGGTGAGGTGAGAATCTTCTCCCGGACCCGCGACGAGATAACCGAGTCGTTCCCCGAGTTGCCGGGCGCGTTTGCGAGTTTGGGGCCGGAAGCCGTCGTTCTTGATGGAGAGATCGTTGCATGGGAGTATCCTGACAAGCGACCGGCTGAAAACATCACAGACGAAGACGCCGTCCAGAGCCAGGACAGAGCGTCGGATTCAGGGCGGGCGCGCCCCTTCAGTGTTCTGCAGCAACGGCTGGGCAGAAAGAAAGTAAGTCAGCGGATGCTGCGGGAGACCCCGGTAGCGTTTCTCGCGTTCGACATACTGTACGCGCGCGGCGAGTTATTGATCGATCGCAGTTTGCGCGAGCGATCGGAGATTCTGGCTGCCTTGCTCCAGGCACCACGAAGCCCCAATCTCTGGCAAGGCGCACCGGCGATAGGCCAGCAAGCCACTTTGGACTTCGGCGAGGAAGCGGAGGATATTCCTGCCGCGGTGATTCGCGCTCCTGTGTTTCAGGCAACATCTCCCGACGAAATAGAAACACTGTTTGAGGCATCACAGGCCCGCGGCAACGAAGGTTTGATGATCAAGGACCTCAATTCTTCCTACACGCCAGGCAAGCGCGGCAAATCCTGGCTGAAGATGAAACGCGAATTGGCCACACTCGACGTGGTGGTTACTGCGGTCGAATACGGCCACGGCAAGCGCATCGGCGTTCTCAGCGACTACACGTTCGCAGTCTGGGGCGGAGACCAGTTGCTGAATATCGGCAAGGCCTATTCAGGACTGACGGACGTGGAGATCGCCGAAATGACCCCGTGGTTCCTGCAGCACACTTTGGAAGATCAGGGACTCAGACTCGCAGTCGAACCGAAGATTGTCCTCGAAGTGACCTTCAACAACATGATGAAGTCAGATCGTCACGAAAGCGGCTTTGCCTTGCGCTTCCCGCGCATAGTGCGGCTTCGACCCGACAAATCGGCGGCCGACGCAGATACCATCGAGCGCGCACGAGAAATCTACGCACAACAGGGACATTCGCCGGATACGCAGTAGTGACTAAGACGCTCCGGCGGGCGGCAGATCGCTATTGAAGATATCCAGCAGAACTTTCCAGCTGCCATCTTTCTGCTTCTTCCAAATGGTTACATACTTCCCTTTGTCGGGAATGGTTTTACCTGAGGGATCGCTGAACGTCATTTCATAAGCGCCGCTGGTATAGCCCAACTCTCCGGACTTGGCGACTTCGGCGCGGTCCACATGCCAGCTGATCTTGAGATCGGGCAGCGCAAAGAATCCCGTGAACAGTTTGGCTACAGCCTCGCGGCCATTGGCAATTGGAGCATTCGACGCCAGCACTGCGCCACTTTCATCCAGCGCGGCGACGGATTTGTCGAGATTCTTTGCCGCAAAAACCTTCATCCACTCCTGATCGGCACTCCGCACAGCTTCTGCCGATTTCATAACCGACTGCCCTAGGCTAGGGGATGCACCGATGCACAGAAGAAGTAGCATCACGACGAACGAGGTGAAGCGTCTCATGATTCCTCCGCGGGTCTGGACGAGCGCGGGAATTCTACCATCACAACGCGGCAGTGAAATCGAAGCTTCGAAAGGCGGTCACTAGATGCTGTGATGATGGTGACCGTGCTCCTGCTCGCTCTCGGTGACCGGAATGATGCAGCCATGGGCGACTTCGCAGGCAGCGTGCTCGAACTGAATCGTCGTGTGGTCGATGCGGAAGTCATGCAGCAGTCGTGCCTTCACGTCGCGCAGAATGCGCTCGCTCACCGACGGCGGAATATCCGCGATCGAAATATGGCAGGAAAGGGCGTGGGTCTCGGATCCGATGCTCCAGACGTGCAAATCGTGCACGTCGTTCACGCCTTCCACCGCCCGGATGCAGGACTCAATCCGTTCGAGCTTCATGCCGCGCGGCGTGCCCTCAAGCAAAATGTTCAATGTCTCCCGCACGATTCCCAAGCCCGACCACAGGATCAGCGCCCCTATCGCCAGCGAGAGGGCCGAATCAATCCAGTAGTTGCCGGTTTCGAGGATGGCCCAGCCACCGGCGATCACGGCTGCAGTGGAAAGCGTATCGCCGACTTCATGCAGCAATGCGCTGCGGATGTTGACGTCCCCGCCGGAGCGATACAGCAGCAGGGCAATTACGCCATTCATCAGCACGCCGGTTGCCGCCACCCACATCATGACCCCGGCCTTCACGGCTTCAGGATGCTGCAGCCGGCGGATCGCCTCGTAGAAAATAAAGAACGAAACAGCGACTAGAGAAGTCGCATTCACCAGTGCGGCCAACACTCCTGCCCTCTGGTAGCCATAGGTTTTGCTCGAATTCGCAGGACGGGACTGGAAATACACTGCGACCAGCGACAACAACAGCGCTAAAAAGTCCGAAAGATTGTGCCCTGCTTCGGACAGTAATGCCAGAGAGTGGGCGCGAATCCCCGAAACCACCAACAGCACGATGTAAGCTGCGGTAACCGCCAGCGAGATTTTCAACACGCGCGTCGGACTTCCCGTGCCATGAACGTGCCCGTGCATGGGTTCAGTGTACGGTCCAGCGCTCTCCAAGCCAAGCGACAGCGCCTCGTTTCAGGTCCTTCGCGGTCAACCACTACTCAAGTCATGTGCCGGGACGCCGATGTGCCCCAAAAGCGAAGGGTCTGGCCACTGTCTGCGTGCGCCGAACCACAGACAAAACGAACTGTTCTTAGATCAGCGGGCTGGTGCATCGATATGGACGAAATCGTTAAAGACTTTCTCATCGAAAGCGGAGAGAACCTCGACAGGCTCGATCAAGAGCTTGTGCAACTCGAGACCGACCCCCGATCGGCTCCCCTGCTGGCATCTATTTTCAGGACGATCCACACCATCAAGGGCAGCTGCGGCTTCCTCGGGTTCACAAGACTCGAAAAAGTGGCGCATGCTGGCGAAAGCCTGCTCTCGCGTCTGCGTGATGGAGAACTCTCGCTGACGGAAGAGTCGACCAGCGGATTGCTGGCGATGGTCGACGCCGTGCGCCGCATGCTTTCAGAGATTCAGACTACCGGAGCGGATGGAGAAAACGGCTATCCTGAACTGCTCGAACGGCTGAAGCAACTCACCGCCGGCCAAACCGCAGGCAAGAGCCAAAACGAAAGCGAAGAAGTCCGCATCCTGCCCGCGGATGGCGAGGTCGGGGGTTCCGAAGTCCAGGAACTGCAGAGCTCCACAACGACGGCGGCTGCTCCCGATTCGCAACCCGAACCTCCGCAGGTTCCGCAAGAACCTCCCACACACGAGAACGTGCCGCAACATCGTCCGGCTCCTGGGAAGCTTGGAGGACTTCTGGTCGAACGTGGCCAGATCAGTTCCGAAAATCTCGCCGTGGCACTCGGGGAGCAAGAGCGAGGGGACCAGCGCCGGGTCGGCGAAATCCTGGTCGCTCTCGGTTTGTGCAAATTAGAGGATGTCCTGGCCGCGCAGCATATCATCGAGGCTCGCGGGCGCGAGCAAGGAACGGACACAGTACGCGTGGGCGTGAACCTGCTCGACAAGCTCATGAACCTGGTCGGCGAGCTGGTGCTGGCGCGCAACCAACTGCTGCAGTTTTCCAACAGCAATCAGGACCCGGGACTACACACCATTTCCCAGCGCATGAATCTTATCGCCAGCGAGTTGCAGGAAGAGGTCATGAAGACTCGTATGCAGCCGATCGGAAACGTCTGGAACAAATTCCCGCGCACGGTGCGCGACCTGGCCCTGAATTGCGGGAAAGAGGTCCGCCTCGAAATGGAAGGCCAGGACACTGAACTGGACCGCACGATCCTTGAGGCCGTGAAAGATCCACTCACGCACCTGGTACGCAACTCGATCGACCATGGTATCGAGATCCCTGCAACGCGCGCTCGAATGGGCAAGCCAGCGTCGGGCTGCCTGGCCTTGCGGGCCTTTCATGAGGGCGGCCAGGTCAACATTGAAATAGCAGACGACGGGGCGGGACTGAATCTCGAGCGCATCCGGAGCAAGGCCATCGAACGCGGGATAATCTCAGCCGATCAGGCTTCGCGTATGCCCGACCGCGAAATTTTCAACCTGATCTTCCTGCCCGGGTTCTCGACCGCCGAAAAAGTTACTAACGTGAGCGGACGCGGCGTCGGCATGGATGTGGTGCGCACGAACCTGGAGAAGATCGGCGGTACGGTCGACCTGCATACCGCAGCCGGCAAAGGCACGACGGTCCGCATCAAGATTCCGCTGACCCTCGCCATTATTCCGGCATTAGTCGTGCGATGCCTCGGGGAGCGCTTCGCCATTCCGCAGATGAGTCTCACGGAGCTAGTCCGCCTCGAATCCATGAAAGGCATCGAAAATGTGCACGGAGCTCCGGTCTATCGCCTGCGCGGACAGTTGCTGCCCCTCGTCTACCTGAGCCATGTGCTCGGAGCAAAGGCAACCAAACATGGGATGGCCAGTGACTCGTCCGCCAACCAAAACTCTCAAGGGGCCAACATCGTCGTGCTACAAGCAGAAAGCCAGGCGTTTGGAGTGGTCGTAGACGACATCCTGGATACGGAAGAAATCGTAGTGAAGCCGCTCGGAAAACAGCTGAAGGGCATCGACGTTTATTCCGGCGCAACCATCATGGGCGATGGGAGTGTGGCCTTGATTCTCGACATCATGGGTCTGGCCAAGAGAGCAAATCTGCTGGCGCAAACCCATGAAACCACCCGCGACGACAAACGCGCCGCCGCGCTGCCCTCGATCACCGACGACGAGAACACGCTTCTGCTTGCCGAGAATGGCTCCACGGGACGAGTTGCCATCCCGTTGCGGATCGTCGCTCGCCTGGAGGAGTTCCCATCGAGCGTGCTGGAGTATGCCGGCACGCAGGAAGTCATGCAGTATCGCGGCCAGATCATCCCGTTGGTTCGCTTGTCGCAGATGGTGCCGCCCAGTATGCCTGCCGACAACGACAAAAACACGATCGAGGTCGTGGTCTATTCCGAAGGCAAGCGCACGGTTGGTCTGATTGTCGATCGTATCGTGGATATCGTCGAGGAAAAGGCGCAGCAGACCGAAACTCTGACGCCAAGGGCTGGCGTGGTGGGTAGCTTCGTCACCCAGCAGCACGTCACGGACTTACTGGACGTTTCGAAAATCGTGCATGACGCCGTGCCCGGACTCTTTGAGACAGACAATATCGACGCCACTAACCAGGACGTAGCCACCGTTTAGGAGAGAGACGCTATGGATTCGGCGCAACAACTGTGCACGTTCTTCCTCGAAGGCAACCTCTTCGGCGTTCCGGTGCCTCAGGTTCAGGAGGTCATTCGCTTTCAGCAAATGACGCATGTTCCGCTGGCGCCGAATGTGATCCAGGGCATGATCAACCTTCGTGGCCAAATTGTGATCGCCATCGACTTGCGCTGCCGTCTGTCGCTTCCCGACCGCACCGAGGCGCCCATGAACGTTGTGGTTCGCACCGTGGAGGGCGCGGTCAGTCTTCTCGTCGATGAAATTGGAGACGTCATTGAAGTGGATCCATCCACTTTTGAGGAGCCGCCCGAAACCGTGAGCCAGGGCGTGCGCGGCATGATTCTCGGTGTGCACAAGTTGGATGGAAAGCTCCTGCATGTGCTTGACACGGAGAAAGCTTGTCAGGTGCCACCCGCTGCGGAAGCCGCGGCTGCACGGTGACGACCCGGGCCCTTAACTGTGAACTAAATCGCATCCCCCAGGCAACCTGGGCAACGCATGCACCAAAAATAGTGCGTCGGCTTAGTATGCTGATGATTCCAAAGGCTCTTTGCGAGCCGACCCTGTGCAAAAAATTCCCCGCAAGTAACTGATTTAAAATGACTTAATAACGGAAGGTAAATCGATTTAGCTTCCCGCCAGAGGGGCCGAAAGTTCAGCCATAACCGGCCCACGGTCAGGGCCGGATTCAACTTCAGCAGAGCTGCAAATCGAAGCAACAGGCATTGCATGAAGCGAGCTGGTCGGTGTCTGTCGCCCGATTCTTCGAAAATCACCTTTCGAAAAGCAGAAGCGAAAGTTCCATCTGCTGCGGATGCCGTGGTCTTACCATGCCGGGTTACTAAAGGGGCATAGAGTAATGGCCCAAAGGACATGGCCGAAAGGTAAAGCTTGCGCCCCTGGGAACCGATTGCCTACTAGTGAGGCGGGAACTGGATTTCGCCTCACGTGGAGGCAAAGTCTTTGTACCCACGCTGGTCTAGGGGATTCTCACTCTTAGTGGTGGCCACATTAATTTTTTCTAATTCTTATTCTTCTAATCTTTGTTTCGCTCAAGCTACCGAAGCTGTACCTGCAATCCAACAAGCCGTGACTACACCCTCACCTGTGGTCGTTGGTCCTGGAGATGTTGCACTTAGCGACCTGAAATCGCACGGCATCTCCCTTCAGAATCAGCTGATCTACGACTGGTCCCGCGCCTTCAGCGACTCAGCACCGTCGAGTGGTTTCGGGCGATACTCCTACGATTTGTATATGCCGGTCGATGGCGAAAAACTGTTGGGATGGAAGGGTAGCGATGGAATGGTGCGACTCAAGCACCACATGCGCCATTTCGGGAACGACTGCGTTGGAGAGTCGCAACTCTACTCGAACATCGATGCCAACTCCCGCACCACTTTGTATGAGGCGTGGGTCGAGCAGAAGATTCTCTC
Organism: Candidatus Solibacter sp.; assembly: GCA_035501655.1. Taxonomy (GTDB): domain Bacteria; phylum Acidobacteriota; class Terriglobia; order Terriglobales; family Acidobacteriaceae; genus Sulfotelmatobacter. Next base: position 403,381 of record DATJVU010000038.1, on the reverse strand, counting down.
TGACAAGCTGCGATTCAAGGCAGGAAAGATCGACGCAAACACGGAATTTGCGGTCGTGCAGAACGCGGGTGATTTCTTGAACTCCTCGATGGGATTCAGTCCGACGATCGTTGCCTTCCCCACGTATCCAGAACCGAAACTGGGCTTTAACGCGTTCTATCGGGGGAAGAGCGCCTACACCGCCGGTGTGGGCGTGTTTCAGACGGCCGGCCTAGGCAGGCTAACCGTCGTTGAGCCGGGCCGGAACTGGAACGTTGAATCCGAAAGTTTGCCGGGCCGGGTCAGCGTTGGCTACTGGCGCCTGGATGGCGGGACGATCCCGCAGTACGACGGCAAGCAAACCTCTGGGGCGCAAGGATTTTATTCCGTTGTCGAACAATCCTTGTATCGCTCAAAAAGTTCCTCGCGCGGTGTTTCGGGATTTCTGCAGCTGGGAACTGCCGAGGGACGCATCAGCCCCTTCACGCATCACGTAGGCGGCGGAGCCATTCTTCAGAATCCATGCCGAAAGCGCGCCAAGGATTCGTTGGGAATTGCAACAACCTGGATCCGCTTTACTTCCTATCCTCAGGCCGGTTTTGATTTCGCCTCCGAAACGGTTGTCGAAGGCTATTACAAAGCAACACTTACCAGCCACGTTTCGTTCGTACAAGATGTTCAATATTTTCACCACCCCGGCGGTCTTCGGGCGAATCCCGACACGCCGGTGATCACTCCCCGTTTGGTCATATCCTTTTGAGTGCGCCAGGGTGCGCAGCCTTCACGGTGTGTGCCCTGGCTGCCATAAAGCCACCTCCGTTCTCGCCGATAGGTCTTAGCGTGTAGCCCCTGTGGATGCGTCCGCGGGGGTACTTGTCCCAACCCGAGCATAGCTATTGGCAAGCCTCGGCCGGAGGAACGATCGTGAACCGAATCAGCCTGAAGGCAAAACTAATCACGGGCTTTGGCCTGCTGATCCTGATCCTCATTGTGATGGCGACCGTTACTTATACCTCGGTGAACCGTGTCACTGAACTCGACGATAAAGTCGCTGCTCAGCTCAGAAAAGAGGTCCTTGCAACATCGCTCGACAGCAATCTCGAACTCCAGACCAGTGGAACCCGAGGATTTGTGCTCTCGGGAACGGATGCGCCGCTGCAAAGACGCGAAGAAGGAATGAGGGACTTTGACAAGCAATCGGGAGAATTGCAGAAAATGCTGGTCACGGAACGCGGGAAGGCACTGATGGTGCAAATTTCGGAGGGGGCGAGGCAAGTACGCCAGGTACAGCAGCAGGCAATCGATCTCCGCAAGCAAGGGAAGATAGCCGACGCCACTGCCGCACTTTTTACTCCAGCCGCGATTCAGGCTCGCTCGACAACCGAAAAAGCAACAGATGATCTGATCGACTTGATCGAGAAGCTACGAGAAGACGCGGATCGCGCGGGTAATGAAGCGCAAGCATCGCTGAACCATACCCTCGCCGGATTGACGATCATTGGACTCGTTGTTGGAATCGGCATCTCTATTGTCGTGATCCGGTCGATCACCGGAGCAATCTCGCGGATGCTTACTCTGATTCAGGAGCTCGCCCAGAAGAACCTCGTGGCTGCAGACATGGAGATTACCAGCGAAGACGAAATCGGTAAGGCTGGCACGGCGTTAAATGAAATGAAAAACAGCTTGCATGAAGTGATCCAGTCCATTGCGGAAACTGCACAGCATGTGGCCAGCGCGGGGGAGCAACTCTCCGCCACCAGCCAACACATCACCGCCAATTCGGAAGAGACATCAGCCCAGGCCAACGTCGTGTCCGAGGCCGCTCAGCAGGTCAACACCAATCTGCAAAGCGTCTCTACCGGTGCCGAGGAAATGACTTCTACGATCCAGTCGATCGCCTCGAACGCCCATCAGGCCGCTACTGTGGCCACGAACGCTGTTCAGACGGCTCAAGCCGCGAACACCACGGTTGCCAAACTGGGGGTATCGAGCTCAGAGATTGGGGAAGTCATCAAGGTCATCACTTCGATCGCCCAGCAGACCAACCTGCTCGCGCTCAACGCCACCATCGAGGCCGCTCGCGCGGGCGAGGCCGGCAAGGGCTTTGCCGTAGTCGCCAACGAAGTAAAGGAACTCGCCAAGCAAACAGCCAAAGCTACGGAAGACATCAGCCGCAAGATCACCGCGATCCAGACCGATACGCAGGGTGCGGTCGATGCCATCGGATCGATCGCTGGCGTGATCAACCAGGTCAGCGACATCTCTGCCACCATCGCTACGGCGGTCGAGGAGCAAAGCGCCACCACGACCGAGATGACGCGCAACGTATCGGACGCAGCCAAAGGTTCGGCCGAGATTTCCCGCAATATCGAGGGCGTCGCAGAAGCGGCGCGGGGAACTTCCGCCAGCGCCCAGGAGTCCCAAAAGGCGGCGAATCAGTTGGCGGAACTCGCTGTCGAGTTGCGTGGGCTGGTTTCTCAATTCCGGGTCAATCCGCAGACTGCCACAGTACACCGTGGATCCTCGGCGCGAGGCACGGTAAGTCAGCCGAAGGCCATTGCCGCGGGCGCGGGAGCCTGATGCGCATGCCATTCGGAAATAGAGGGAGCCGCCATGCTCAGTGAGATGAAGCTATCCACGAAGATTCTAGGCTCGATCATCCTGGTCCTCGCCGTGACGTCCGGAATCAGCTTCTGGCTCACTCAGCGGCGCATCAACCAGCAAGAGGAAGACGCTTTCCGAGACAAGCTGAGTCAAATTACTGGAATGGCCGGGGCCACGCGGACCTGGTTCGCTTCCAACATTGACATCATGGTCCCCAATCACGATTTCAAGCATCTCGAGCAAGTGCCTGTCGTCGTGGCCATGCGAACCGCGGAGCAGTTTGCCAGCAAGCAAGGCATGACGTTTCGCACGCCGTCGTTACATCCGCGCAATCCCAAGAATCAAGCGACGGAATTTGAGAGGCGAGCCCTGGAGGCATTCGAAAAAGATCCATCCCTGACCGAATTTACGGAGCGGGTGGATGAAGATGGCCGCGATGTGATGCACTACGCCCAGCCGGTTCGGGTGGAGCAGGATTGCCTGCAATGCCATGGCGATCCTCCGGGCGAAAAGGACGCGTTCGGTTATCCCAAGGAAGGAATGAAGGTTGGCGAGTTGCGCGCCGCTTTCGTGCTGACGGCGCCTACGGCTACGCTCGTGCAGCAATCGCAGTCGAACATGATCGCCACGTTTTTGACGACGCTTCTTACAGTTATGGCCTCGATTGTCGTCACGTTCCTAGTATTGCGCAAGGTCGTGATCCGGCCAGTCAGCATCTGCGCCGAGTTCGCCCACACCATCGCTGAGAAGAATCTCTCAGTCGATGACCTCGATGTCGCATCCGCAGATGAGGTCGGCGAGGCTATGACTGCCCTCAACTCGATGAAGAACAATCTTCACTCCGTTGTTCAGTCGATCACTGATACCGCCCAACATGTGGCCAGTGCGAGCGAGGAGCTTTCGGCGACCAGCCAGCAGATCACCGCCAACTCCACAGAAACCTCCGCCCAGGTTGGAGTCGTTTCGCAAGCCACGCAGCAGATCAGCCAGAACCTGCAAAGCGTATCCACCGGAGCGGGCGAAATGACTTCAACGATCCAGAGCATTGCCTCCAATGCCCATCAGGCCGCATCGATCGCTTCCAGCGCCGTTCAAACCGCACAGGCAGCCAACGCCACTGTTGCCAAGCTAGGCGACTCCAGCGCTGAGATCGGCGAAGTCATCAAGGTCATCACTTCCATCGCCCAGCAGACGAATCTGCTGGCGCTTAATGCCACCATTGAGGCCGCTCGTGCCGGCGAGGCGGGCAAGGGCTTTGCTGTCGTCGCCAACGAAGTGAAAGAACTCGCCAAGCAGACCGCCAAGGCGACCGAAGACATCAGCCGCAAGATCACCGCCATCCAAACCGACACCAAAGGAGCGGTCGAGGCCATCGCCTCAATCACCGGCGTGATTGGTCAGATCAACGACATTTCCGGCACGATCGCGACGGCGGTGGAAGAGCAGAATGCGACCACCAACGAGATGACCCGCAACGTCGCCGACGCTGCAAAGGGTTCAGGTGAGATAACGCGAAACATCGAAGGAGTCGCCGAGTCCGCGCGCGGCACCGCCAACAGCGCCCAGGAGTCAGAGAAGGCGGCCAGCGATTTAGCAGAGATGGCGGTGCAGCTCCGAGGATTGGTGGGACAGTTCAAGATTGAAGCGACTGCGGAGAAGACTCTGACGCGCAAGCAGCCCGCGCTCAGCCATGCGGCGCGTAGCGGCGCCTAGCAGATTCAGATCGGGAAACGGCCGGGCGGGCGCGTCTTCCTGCGGTACCCATTTTGCCATCCTTACAACCGAGAACTTTCCAGCAATATCTCAGGCGTTTTCCCTAAAGTCTCACCTCACCCCGCCGAAGTCTCCTTTAGCCCTTGGAGCGTCCGCTCCCTGAGGAAGCAACGACGAGACTCGCCGCATGGTCACACTCGGAGCATTTCACTACCGCACTCAGCATCGGCCAACCTCTCCATTTCACTCTTGGAGGTTACCAATGAAACAAGGCATCTTGCGTTTGGTCCCATTCTTATTCGTTGTCCTCGCCTTGCTGGCCATGGCACAGCAGGAGAAGTCCACGACCAACAGCAATGCTCTGGCGCTGTTACTTCAGTCGAAGGGAATCTTATCGGCGAGAGAAGTAGCAATCGTCAACGAGGCGTCCACAACGGAGGAAGCCAACCGGCGCCTGGCGCTGCTGCTGACGCAGAAGGGGCTGATCAGCGAGCAGGAATATGAAGCCGCGGTAGCACCAGCAAAACTGGAGGCTGCGCCCGTGACTCCAGTAGTGCGGGCCAAGCCGCAATATCCTAGGGATCCCACAGGAGCGCCGCCGGCAACATTGGGGCCCGAAGGAATTTCGGCAGTTATTCCGGTGCGGGTGCTGCCGATTGACGTCCCCAAACAAAGCGGCCTGATTCCCGACATCAAGCTGGGAAGCGGCACCAATATGAAAATTTACGGCTTCTTCAAAGCCAGCGCCATTGAAGACACCGCATCAAGCGGTGGCCCGACCTTTGGCGACCAGGATTGGCCACTTCCCTTGCTGATCGGCGGCGATACGGGTCCTACCGCTGATCCGCAATTCCATCTCAAAGCTCGCAGCTTTCGCATCGGCAGCCAGTTCGAGTGGGTGCCGAAGAATTCCGGATTCACCATTACCGCCAAAGTGGAGGCCGATTTCGAAGGCGACTATACCGATGTCAGCAACCGAAACATCGGCAGCGTTCGTGCCAGCCAGTTCGATCTTCGGATGGCGTACATGAGGCTGGACCACAAACTCGGAGCTCTGCCCTGGTTCGCCCAGTTTGGCCAGGATTTCAGCCTGCTCTCTTCCTCGCTGCCAAGCCTGTTTGAAACCACCGGCTTGGGTGTGGGGATGGGTTCGCTCTATGAGCGGATCCCGGAATTCCGAACCGGGGTTCAGTTTCACAGCGGCGATTTGAAGATTCAGCCGGAGTTCGCCATCGTCCTGCCAGTGGCGGGCTCGTCCGGGCTCACGACCGATCAGAGGGCGCGATTTGGCGACCGTGCGGGATCGGACTCGAACGAGCCGGGAGTGGAATCCAGAGTCGTGTTCCAGTTCCCGCTTTCGCATACCTGGAAGCGGGTGGCGCCTGCGCAATTCATCGTGAGCGGGCACCACGCCAGGATGAACGAAATCATTCCTGGTCAGGCCATGAGCACCGCCAGTTCTACGCTGCCGGCGATCGGCCTGCCTAGTGGCAGTAGCGCCACGACCATCATCGGGGCGACCAATTGCCCGACCGCAAGCTGCACTCTTTTGACTCTGTTTCCCAAAGGCATCCAGGACGGCAATCCGCAGAACGTGTGGACTACCGAACTGCAACTGCCCACGCCCTGGGTCACGTTTGTCACCAAGTTTTATCGAGGAGACGATCTGCGATTCTTCTTTGCCGGACAACTCAACGATGTGTATTCGAACCTGAACGGCGCCACGTCGGTGGGAGCCGGAAACTCATTCAGCGGGAGAGCCATCAGCTTCGGCTGCCTTGGCGGGACCATCCCAGTGGCCGGGACGGTGGACTGCAATGGCAATCCGGTCTTCATCGCCAAGCTGCAGCCGGTGGGCAGCGTTGGCGGCTTCGTGGAGATGAGCTTCCCTTTGTCGCGCATCTTCCATGCTGCTCCGGAAGGTCATAACGCGGGGTGGATCTTGCACGCGCAGTATGGAACGGACCGCGCCAATGCCGCCGACGCCCGCTCCGGCAACGGCCTGGCCCGCACCGACCTCGAAACGATCTCCGTTACGTACAAGATGAACTCGTGGGTATCGTTCGTGAATGAGACCAGTTACATCGTTACCCGTGCGGCCACCGCTAATAGCAAACTCTTTGCGGGAACGGCGGTCACCCAGGCACATGATTGGCGCCAGGAATTTGGGCCGATCTTCCTCTTTTGAGTCTGGATCCAAGTGTGGAATTCAGGAGAAATACATGAAGCTGACACTGGGGAAGAAATTGAGCTTGGGGTTTGGATCGATCTTGGCGCTGGTCTTCTGCAGTGGCCTGATCTCGGTTCTGAAAATTCGCGACATGCGCGTTCTACAGGAGCGCTTATTCGAAGTTCGTGTGCCGACGCTGGATGCGGGACGCATGCTCCAACGCGATCTCTACCTTTCCGGCAACAAAGTTCGTCAGGCAATTCTCGCCGGCAGCCAGCCCGAGCGCAGAGCTGACGCCGTGAATCGTGTCCAGAAGGCGTGGGCCGCGATCGACACTAACTTGACAACTCTAACTGATCTCTCGGCACGTTGGACCCTTCAGGAAAACCGCGACCGACTAGCCTCGGCGAAGGAAGGCCTGCGTAAGTATCGTCAGGCACAACAGGAATCCATGGATATCGCCGAAGGACACGGCAGTGACGGAGTGGTCAAAGGTGGCAACTATTTCGCAGACGTTGCTACTCCCGTCGGAGATGCCACAGCGGCCACGATCGATGAACTGGTCAAATCGCTTGTAGAACTGAACAAGGCCGACAAAGAGCAGCTAGCCTCTCAGAGCATCACCATGGTCTGGATGTTCATGCTCTCCACTCTGGCCAGCGTGCTCATCGGAGTGCTGGTCGCGTGGTTTCTGAGCCGCCGCATATCGACATCGACGCAGGAAGTTCTGACTCAGGCCGAGGCGATTGCCGAAGGAGACCTGACGCGCGACGACCTCGACGTGCGCAGCGCCGACGAATTGGGAGACTTGACGGTCGCGATCAACAAAATGAATGGCAGTCTTAAGAAGATGATTGTGGCGATCACTGAGAATGCGGAGCATGTCGCCACCGCGAGCGAGGAACTCTCCTCGACGAGCCAGCAGATCACGGCCAATTCTGAGGAAACTTCGGCCCAGGCCAACGTCGTCAGTCAAGCCGCCCAGAACGTTAACACCAACCTGCAGAGCGTCTCGACTGGCTCCGAGGAAATGACATCCACCATCCAGTCGATCGCCTCCAACGCGCACGAGGCCGCCACTGTGGCTTCGAATGCCGTACAAACGGCACAGGCCGCCAATGCCACCGTCGCCAAACTCGGAACTTCGAGTGCGGAGATCGGTGAAGTCATCAAGGTCATCACCTCCATCGCTCAGCAGACGAACCTGCTCGCGCTCAATGCCACGATTGAGGCTGCGCGCGCCGGCGAGGCGGGCAAGGGCTTTGCTGTCGTCGCCAACGAAGTGAAAGAACTCGCCAAGCAGACCGCCAAGGCGACCGAAGACATCAGCCGCAAGATCACCGCCATCCAAACCGACACCAAAGGAGCGGTCGATGCCATTGGCTCGATCACTGGCGTTATCGGCCAGATCAACGACATCTCCGGAACAATCGCCACCGCCGTCGAAGAGCAAAGCGCAACGACCAATGAGATGACTCGCAACGTGGCGGACGCTGCCAAGGGCTCGAGTGAGATCACACGCAACATCGATGGAGTGGCACAGGCCGCGCGCGGGACTTCCAACAGCGCACAGGAATCTCAGAAAGCCGCAACGGAACTGGCCGAAATGGCCGAACAGCTGCGGGCGCTGGTGGGCCAGTTCAAAGTCAGCTCGAGCACGGCTGCCCCGATTAGTCGGCCCATGCGCCACATGGCAGCCGCGGCCGGAAGATAACGACGCCATTGCGGTGACCAACAACGTTGGAATCAGGACAGAAAAAGCGCGTGCTGATCGTCGACGACGCCGTCGTCGTGCGCAAGACCTTGTCGGATGCCATCGCTTTGGACCCGCAGCTGGAAGTCGCCGGCACGGCCAGCAACGGCCGCATCGCCATGGCGAAGTTTCCTTCCCTGAAGCCGGACATTGTTCTGCTGGATCTCGAGATGCCGGAAATGGACGGTCTCGAGACCGTCCGCGAGTTGCGCAAGATTGATACTCGCGTCCCCATCATCATGTTCAGCACGCTGACCGCGCGCGGCGCATCGATTACTCTCGAAGCCCTGGCGAGTGGCGCCACAGACTACGTCACAAAGCCGAGTAACATCGATGTCGCTACCACGCTCCAAGCTATCTCCCGCGAACTGATCCCCAAGATTCACGCCCTGTGCCATCTGCCCGAAGCATCGGCCGATGCCGCTCAGCTTCCACCTCTTGTGCTTCCCTTTGTAAAGCGACCCCTCGTCGCCCGCCCATTAAGGACAGTGAAGATCGTAGCGATCGGCGTGTCGACTGGCGGTCCCGACGCATTGGCACGGCTGTTGCCGACACTGCCTCGCGACTTCCCCGTACCCATTGTCATCACGCAACACATGCCAGCTATTTTCACGTCGCTGCTGGCGGCACGCCTCAGTGCAAAATCTGCTCTTCCGGTGCGGGAATGCGTGTCCGGGGATCCAGTGGCTCCCGGCTCAGCCTTGCTTGCACCCGGCGACTATCACATGGTGCTCAATCAGGAAGATGGCGTCATGCGAGTGAGAACTAATCAAGCGCCGAAGGAAAATTTCTGCCGGCCCTCCGTCGACGTAATGTTTCGCTCGGTCGCCGCGACCTACGGAGCGAACACTCTGGCGGTAATCCTAACCGGCATGGGTCAGGATGGATTTAAAGGATGCGAGGAGTTGCGCGCACTAGGAGCGCAGGTCTTTGTGCAGGATGAAGCCAGCAGCGTCGTCTGGGGTATGCCTGGGTTCGTCGCTCGCGCCGGACTTGCCGACAAAGTTCTGCCGCTCGATCAGATCGGAAGGGAGATCACCCGGGCAGTTGCCGTTCAGGCGGTCGCCCGCTCCCACGTTTAACACACCGTCATTTCTTGGTAAGGCTGTCGAGGTAGCGGTTGTTATAGAAGGTAGTAGTTTTCTGGACGAATTCAATGATCTTGAACATCCGCTCGCGGCCCTCGCGATTTACTTCACGGAACTGAACCGCGATGCCGCAACCGGGATCGAGTCGCGCCACCACGCCTTCGGCAGAAAGACCGGCATCGTCCATGGAGAAAACCAAGCGGAGCTTGTTGCCCGGAGAGACGATCGTGCTCGTCTCTACATAACACCCGCCAATGCTGATATCAGTCAGATTCGCGAACACCGGGGCGTTTCCTTGATCCGTCTGCAATTCGATTGCGACGCGGCATTTCAGCCGCGGATGCAAACGCCGGTCTTTGTATGTCAGCTGTTTCTGTTTCTCCAGGTACATCCGGCGATCCGCCTCGGCAAGAAGCTGCTCTGCATCCTTACCGTCACCGGGAAACACGGCTCGACCGATGCTCAGCGACAAGATGTCTTCTCCGCAGACTTCGCTTCCCGCCTGACGGGCGAGCGCGCGCATCTGCTCCACTTTTTTCCCGGCAGTGTCGGCTGCCAGACCGGGTGCGATGACCACGAACTCGTCTCCACCCATGCGTGCCACGTAGTCGTACTCGCGGCAGGTATCCTTTAACGCCTGCGCAAAAAGTCGTAGCACGCGGTTGCCTTCAAGATGGCCAAAGCGATCATTGATCTGCTTGAAACCATCCAGGTCAGACACCATCACGGTCAGCGTTGAGTTGTCGCGCTTGCAGCGGGCCAATTCCCGATCAAGCTGCAGGAACAGCGACCGGGCATTGGGAAGGCCGGTTAGATAGTCTGTTGTAGCCGAGCTTTCGGCCTGTTGATACTTAAGCGCGTTCTCGATGGAGAGCGCCATCTTGCTGCTGACTGCCAGCAGAATGCGAAGATGGTCGGAGGTAAATGCGTCGCGTTCTCCACGATAGAGTGCCAGAACGCCGATGACGCCGGCAACACCTTCCAGGGGAACAGCCAGGGCAGACCGGAGAGTGCTGAACTTCGAGGGCTCGTTCAGATATCCGGGCTCAACCGATGGGTTTCCATTCACGATTGGCTTCCGGTTTTGCGCCACCCAGCCCGAAAGACCTTGCCCGAGCGGAATTCGCAAGGAAGAAAACAATCGGTAGTTGTCACCGTTCACATATTCAGGAACCAGTTCGTCGTCTCGTCGAATGTAAATGGCGATCGCATCATAAGGTACCATCGGCTTGAGTTTGACCGAGAAAACGGAAAGGGTTTCGCCAAGACTCAGGGAGGCGCCGAGATCCTGACTCAGCTCAAACAACGATTGTGCTTCCTGCCGAGCGGCGGCAATTGAGGATAGGAACGTCGCCTCGTGTCCGACGTAGTCGTGGACCGCCGCGTTCTCGAATCCGGCGGCGGGTTCGAGTCCGCGCTCGATCTTGATCGACGTGGAAAGCGGCCCATTCGGATCATTCGCCGATTTCGCCACGGCCATGCGCTCGAGCTTCTGGTACCTTTTCTGCAGGATGTCGACAACCTTTGGATCAAAGGACTTGCCCGATTCGGCCGCGAGTTTCTGCATTACATCGTTGAGGGGCAAGGCGCGCCGGTATTGGCGGTCCGAGGCAAGCGCATCCAGGTAGTCGACCGCCGAGAGAATGCGCGCCCCGATGGGAATCTCGGCGCCTTTCAAACCCAGGGGATATCCCGAACCATCCCATTTCTCGTGGTGAGCCCGCACGATGGGAACGACCGGATAGGGAAAGCGCACGCGCTCCAGAATTTCCGCGCCGACAAGGGTGTGAATTTTCATCTTTTCGAATTCTTCCGGCGTCAGGCGACCGGGTTTCGAAATGATGTGCTCCGGAACGGCGAGTTTTCCGATGTCGTGCAACAGCGCGGCGGCATGTAGAGCCTCGAGTTCCGCCCCGCTGACGCCCAACTCCTTTGCAACCTCGATGGCGTAGATACGCACACGCTGGAGGTGCTCGTGCGTGGTGTGATCTTTCGCTTCGATGGCAAGCGCTAAAGCTTCGATGGTTCTCAGGTGCAGATTCGCCATTTCCTCAACATGGCGCTTCTCGTCTTCCAGTTTGCCGAGGTAAAGGCGATAGGAACGGTAGATGAGATAGATCGCCGGCACCAGAAGCAGCGACGTCTCCCAGTTGAAAGTATGATTCAGCCAAGCGATGCTGCCGGCAATCCCAGCCCCCACCAGGTAATACGGAAATGACCAGAAGTAGCAATCCACCAGAATCCGAGTCAGTGGCCGCCTTTCCGTTAAAGAAATCACGGCGGCAATAGAACCGGCGTTCGCGATGAAGTAAACCGAGGCCGACAATCCCAGCAGGATCGGCCCATTATCAATGAAGCGCCGTATCAGCGGATCGTGGTACGTCGAGTAGGCCAGCGCGGTAGAGACTGCTCCCGCACAGACGTTGAACGTCACTTGTATGGCGTTTGGCCGATCCGGGTAAATGCACTGCGCGAGCATGGAAATCGCGCCCAGAATGAGCGTCTCGGTAAAGCTCAATTCCAGAACGCCGATCAGGATGAATAGAAAGTTCACAGACAGCGTGCCGGTAATGCCCGGCAGATTGACCTTTAGCCGAGAGGCCAGGATCGCGATGCCCAGGTAGCAGATGAACTCCGCAATATTGTTGCTGCTCTGATGGATGCCGCCGTAGGCAAGAATCGCGGTTCCCGCGAGGATGACCAGACTGATGAAGAGTTTCGCGATGAGCGACAGCCCTCCCCATGAACGGGAGCGTTCAGGCAGACTTGTAGCAATGGCCGTTTCGCCAGTCATGCGGCTTTACCGATAAAGAGTTCCGGCAATCCCATGAATACCAGCTAAGGCTTTTAGAAACAATGATTTGTCGATTTTCGCGAAAACTTCAGTAACCTGTTTTCGAACCGCCGGAGGTTGACAAGCATGGGATGATTTCTCGCGATCTCATTCGATTCGCACAGGCTTGCCTAAAATGAAAATACCGGCCACACGTTTGCGTCTTTGTGCCTTTGTACTTGCCGGGCTTCTCACTCTTCCGGCTGCATCATTGCTAGCGGAACCCCTTTCTTTGCAGGCACTTGTAACTCCTTCAACGATTATCGAGAAAGACGGCCACGCGGTCACATTCGCAATTCATGGTCTGATCGAATTCAAATCACTGGCCGAGGCGTTCGCTTACATCGAATCTCAGAGGCAACGCTGGAAAGGGAACCCCGATTTTTCCGCCAGCGAGCGCCAGGCGATGTTGCGCGGTCTACTGCGAGGCAGCGTGGAAAGCCGAGTGGTGTCGATGGCGGATGAAAGGCCATTGGAAACGCTCATCACGCATACACGGGATGAATTGACCCACGCCTTAGCGAGAGTGAGGGAGCCGACTCCTTCCGGCTATGCCGATGCCTTCCTCGCGGTGCAGGAGAAATGGAAACATTCTCTGAACTGCTGGAGCGCGGCACCTTCGATTCCAGCGCGCGTGCTCTCGAACTGGTATCCGATCGAAGAAGGGATACGCCTCTACGGCGCTACTTATGATTCCACTGAACATTTCTGGCAGGCGGTGAAATACCACCCGGATGTCACAATTGCTGACCTGACTGAGTTGTTAACTGCGATGAAGCGGAAGGATTGGACTGCGTGGTTGAGGAAGCTTGACGATGATCCGAAGATCTACGTGCCCAACGCCTACGCCGTGGAGTTCCTGCGTTATAACCTCTCGCAGGAAAGGCTGCGCTGGTTTGGCGAGGAACTCGAGCGCCAGCACGTTCAGTCCGGCGAGCACGCTCGCGGAGCTCAGCAACGCAACAAGAATCCATTCCGGTTCACCGCATTCGAAGAAAAAGTGCTGTGGGGAGATCTCGCCGATGTGTTCCATCTGGTTTACATCTTCTCGCCGGCGGATGACCCGATGCGCAAGACTTTAGCTGACCACCACTTCGACGGAATCTATCTGAACGACCGCAGGATGGGTTTTATCAGCGAAGAGTTTCGTTCTCTGATGCTCGAAATCTGGAAGGTGAAATATCTGGAAATGCCTCGGTTCGGCGAGATCATTCGCTCGATTCCGCAGGAAATCCGTCTTTCACACTTTCTGAACGACGGCGACTCGCCCGATATTCCGATTCCGGTTTATGTGGGTTACCTCAATCAAATCCGCGAACTCTCACGGCAGCAAGGGGCGGATGCGCAGGCCCGCAGCGCAAACCCGCACTGACTACACCGAGTGGGAGACATCTTCTTCCGCGACATCCTGGTCGTCATTCACTGCTGAAGCCGTCACGCTCGACGTCTTGCCCCGGCGCATTGCCACAATTCCCGTCCGCACCATCTCTAGTACGCCGTAAGGGCGCAGCACTTCTAAGAGACCGTCGATCTTGTCTTCCGCCCCGGTGATTTCAATCGTCAACGATTCCGGCGCCACATCGACGACCCTTGCCCGGAAAACGCTGGCCAATTCGAGCACATGCGAACGTGCTTCGTGCGTCGCCGCGACTTTAATCATGGCCAGGTCGCGCACGATCGACGGTTCGTTCGTAATGTTTTCTACCAGCAGCACGTTCACCAATTTGTAGAGATTCGCTTCGATGCGGCGCGCTTGATCATGATCGGCCTCGACGGTGATCGTCATGCGGGAAACTTCTGGTTTTTCTGTTCTGCCGACCGTCAAAGAATCGATGTTGAACGCGCGCCGGCGAAACAGCGACGCAACCCGCGTCAGCACGCCCGGTTTGTTCTCCACGTAAACCACATAGGTATTGAGCATGTTGTTCCTATTCGTCTTCTTATTCGTCGGCCGCGGTTTCGACGATCTTGCTCGGCCGCCGGATCATATCGTGCAAGGAAGCCCCCGCAGCAACCATCGGATAAACCGTGTCTTCCTGCTCGACTTTGAAATCGATCAGCACCGGGCCGTCGTGCTGCCTGGCATCTCGCACCGATGGCACCACCTGCGAGCGTTCGGTCACCGTCATGCTGCGAATGCCGTATGCCTCGCCCAGTTTGGCAAAATCGGGATTCAGCAACGGAGTCGCGGCATAGTTGCGCTCATAGAAAAATTCCTGCCACTGACGCACCATCCCAAGAAATCCGTTGTTGATGATGGCAATATTCACTTTTAGCTTTTCCTGTACGATCGTCGCCAGTTCCGCCATCGTCATCTGAAAACCGCCGTCGCCAACCACGACCCAAACGTCAGCCTCCGGACGCGCCACTTTCGCGCCGATCGCGGCGGGCAGGGCAAATCCCATGGTCCCGAGGCCGCCGGAGGTAATCAGGCTGCGCGCCTTCTCGTGTTTGTAGTACTGCGCTTCCCACATCTGGTGCTGACCCACGTCTGTGACCACAACCGCATCGCCGTCGCGCGTCTCGCGCCACAGGTCATTGATCACGTGCGCCGCATAGAGATGGCCACTATCCGGCAGATTCTGAATATCTCGCACCGCCGAGTCGCCTTTGAGCTTGTCGATGAAATCCAGCCACTCACTACGATCAGGTGATTCAACGCGCGGTAGAAGCTCATGCAGCACTTCTTTCAAGTCGCCGACGAGTGCGACGTCGACTTTCACGTTCTTGTTAATTTCCGCTGGATCGATCTCGATATGAATCTTCTTCGCATTGGGCGCGTAAGTCTTCAAGTTACCGGTGACGCGGTCATCAAAACGCATGCCGAACGCCAACAGCAGATCGGCCTCCTGGATCGTAGTGTTGACCCATGCCTCGCCGTGCATGCCCATCATTCCGAGATTGAGGGGATGAGCCGCCGGAAACGCGCCGATACCAAGCAAAGTCAGCGCCACCGGAATTCCGGCACGCTCCGCAAAATCCCGCACCTCGCGCATCGCCCCCGAGATCATGATGCCGTGCCCCGCGAGAATGACGGGGCGCTTGGCGTTGTGAATCAACTCCAGAGCCATGTCATACTCCTTCGGCGCCGGTGATAAATCAGGCCGATAGCCCGGCAGCTGCGGCTTCGCCGCTTCCCAATCGAAAGTGCAACTGCTCTGCTGCGCGTCCTTAGTAATGTCCACCAGGACGGGCCCTGGCCGACCGGATCGCGCAACATAAAATGCTTCGCGAATCGTGCGCGCCACCTCGCTGGCGTGCGTGACCAGATAGTTGTGCTTAGTAATGGGCAGGGTTACACCCGTGATGTCGGTTTCTTGAAAAGCATCCGAGCCAATCAGCTTGCTGCCAACCTGGCCCGTGATGCAGACGATGGGCGAAGAATCGAGCATGGCCGTGGCGATTCCGGTCACCATGTTCGTTGCGCCCGGCCCCGAAGTCGCGACTGCCACGCCAACTTGTCCACTGGCCCGCGCATAGCCGTCTGCCATGTGCGTAGCGCCCTGCTCGTGGCGGACGAGGATGTGGTGAATCGAGCTGTGTTTCAGCGCGTCGTAGGCGGGCAGAATGGCTCCGCCGGGATATCCGAAGACATGCTTCACGCCTTCGCGCTCGATGCACTCCCACAGGACTCCCGCTCCCGTCATGCTTGCACCGGATGCCGCTGCTTTATCCTTCATAAAATCCTTCCTGAGTTTAAAAGCACCCAAAACACAAAACCCACCGGGCCAGCGTTTCTGGCGGGGCGGGATTCGGGAGCCTTCAGGATTTCTTGTTTGTCAGCTCGCTGCGTCCCCCCACACCGAAACGGGTACGAGAAGTCGTACGCCGCGGCTGGTAACTCGAATTCGGTGCAGGTAGCGATCGTTCATAGCCGTACCAACAAGGTGCCAATGATGGTATCGGAGCGCAAGCCCCGCTGCAAGAGGAAAGTCAGGCTCATGCGAATCGACATTTTCGGTCAGAACGTGCCGCTGTGGCCTTTCACCATGCTGTCAGGCCTTCGGAATAGTCGTTTCGCTCTAGAGCCGGATCACTCCCTGCTCCACATCATCAGCGGCCTGCCTGATGTTTTCGGGTTTTCCGAGATCGCGCCAGTAGTATTCGTCGGCTCGAAAGGCACAGATCTTTTCGCCTCCACGGGCAAGTCTGAGATACGCCGTGATGATCGAGAACACACCTTCTTCCGTGAGCTGGGACAACAGCTTCGGAGAAATCACATGGATGCCGCAAAACGCCCACGATTTCATCTCGAGCGGAGAGGCAATCTGCTCTGGCGTTCCAGTCTCTCCGCTTCGTCTGCCGCAGAGCCGATCGTTTTCGTCAAAGAGGAGATAGCGCGACGTGGTTCGATCCTTCACTGCCAAAGTGGCCAAGGCATCCTTTTCGCCGTGCGCTCGCACCATTTGAGAAAGATCGATTGTGCTGATCACATCGACGTTGTGGAGAATGAAGGGTTCTGTTGAATCGGTGGATCCCTCCTCAAAAAACCAAGCTGCCTTTTTCACGCCACCGCCGGTATCGAGCAAGATTCCTTCGCGGGAAATCTCGATGCACATTCCAAAATTGTCGTGAGCTTTCAGATAGGCGACAACCAGGTCCGCGAAGTGATGTACATTGACAATCACTTCGCGAATGCCAAACTCGCGCAGCCGCCGTAGCGAAATCTCGAGCAGCGTACGGCCAGCGACTTCCACCAGAGCCTTGGGCCGGTCGTCTGTAAGGGGACGCAGGCGCGTACCCAGGCCTGCCGCCAAGATCATGGCCTTCATCGGCCGGCTTTCTCCGCCTCGGCCTTTTCCGGTTTCATTCTTTCGAGTTCGCGGTGGTGCACGACAACTTCCAGTCCGCTCCGGCCCTTTAGATGTTTCGCCAACTGCTCGGCCAAATACACGGACCGGTGTTGTCCGCCGGTGCAGCCGAACGAAACCATCAAGTGCTTGAATCCGCGTTCCTGATAGTTCCGCACACTGGCATCCACCAGCGACATCACGCTCGCCAAAAACTGATGCACGCCCTCCTGTTGGTTCAGATAATCGCTCACCGGGGCGTCGCGGCCCGTGAGTGCTTTGAAGCGGTCCTCGCGCCCGGGATTGGGAAGGCTGCGGCCATCGAAGATGAAACCACCGCCGTTTCCGCTGTCATCGGTCGGCAAACCGCGATGAAACGAGAAACTGACAATGCGAACGACCAAGTTATCGGCCTCCGAGGCCAGCCATTGCAATTTCTCCGACGCCAACATGCTGTGAAACGCTTCCAGAAGAGTGGGCAAAGCGATCGGCAGAGTTACGTGATGCAACAACCAGCGCAGATTCTTCAGTGCGTAGGGCACGCTCTGCAGGAAGTGCGCCTTGCGTTCATAAAAACCGCGAAATCCGTATGCGCCCAGCGCCTGCATGATGCGAATGTAGACATAGGCGTAGTAATGCTGCAGGAACACCTCGGGCTTGATATCCGCGTACCTAGTCAGTGTCACCAAATAGTGATCGAGAAGCTGCTGCCGCAACTCGGGTGGCAAATCCGCCTTCGCATCGTATAGCAGCGAAGCGACATCGTATTGCAGCGCGCCTTTTCGTCCGCCCTGATAGTCGAGAAAATAAGGCTCCCCTTCGCGCAGCATGATGTTGCGCGATTGAAAATCGCGATAAAGAAAAAAATCGCGGTTCGCACTCAGCAGGAATTTTGTCAGCCGGCTGAAGTCATCTTCCAACGCCTGTTCGCTAAATGGAATGCCGGCCAGCCGCAAAAAGTAATACTTGAAATAGTTCAGATCCCACGCGATTGATTGCCGATCGAAGCTTCCCCGCGGATAACAGATTTTGTAGTTCAAGTCGCGCCCCGCTTCCACCTGAAAGCGAGGCAAGACCTCGATCACCGTTCGATAGGCTTCCACCACCTCTGGGGCCACGCTTACTGCGGATCGATTCGCCGAGAGAAACTCGAAGAGCGACGTATCGCCGAGATCCTCTTCGAGGTACGCACCTTGATCCAGCGCTTCACCGTAAATCTCCGGAACGGGTAAACCGTGCTTTCGAAAATGTCGCGAGAATTCAAGGAATGCGACATTCTCCTCGCGCACCCCGTACAGGATGCCGATCGCGCTGGCACCTTTTCGGGATAGCCGGATGATCTTCCTTCCCGAGCCGCCGAGCTCTCCCTGCACCGGTTCCACACACTCGACCGGCGAGTGAAAGTGGCGTTCGAATAGTTCTTTGAGTACGTCCATGAAGTTTGAGTTTCCGCTACACCGATCTACGCGGGTACCCGTTTACCCATCTAAAGATAGCATCGAAGCAATAGCGAGAAACGACACGAGAGTCACTGCACCACTCATGCACAGGTAGAATGTGTCGGCGCAATGATACGACTCCTCATCGTCGGATATGGCAATCCGCTCCGTTCCGACGACGGCCTCGGATGGCACATCGCCCAGCGTCTTTCCCACGAGGTCTCTGCTCCCGACGTTCGCGTCATCCAAACCCAGCAACTGACGCTGGAAATCGCCGAGGCTGCCAATCACGCCAAACATGTGCTCTTCATCGACGCGAGACGTGCCGGGCCACCGGGCACGCTTGCATGCGAGCCGATTTCTGGCGGAGCAACCGCCAGGCACACGCATGAAGTGTCCCCATCCTCTGTGCTGAAGCTTGCGGCAGACCTCTACGGCAGGGCGCCGTCTGCCCATCTGCTGACGATTACAGGCGACTCGTTTGAGGCAGGAGAATCGTTGTCGCCCGCGGTGGTGGCCGCAATTCCGGCGCTGATGGCAAGACTTGGAGAATTCCTGAGAGAAGCAGAGTAAAAGAAGAGTTTAGTTCGCCAACTCGTCCAGCAAATTTCCTTCTGCGTCGAAGAGCTGAACAATCATCGCCAGCGAGCCATCCGCATGCGTCGAACAACTCAGACACGGATCGTAGCAACGGATCACCGCCTCTACGCGATTGAGCATGCCCGGATGGAGGTTCCTGCCATTCACGAAATGCTTGGCTACCTGCAGCACGCTGCGGTTCATGGCCAGATTGTTCTGTCCCGTGGCGATGATCAGATTCGCCCAACGGATGAGCCCTTGTTCGTCAATCCGGTAGTGATGGAATAACGTTCCGCGCGGCGCTTCGGCCGCACCCACGCCTTCGAAAGCATTGGGCTGTGCGACGGCACGAACCTGAGTGGAGAGAATCTCCGGATCATTCAGGATCTGCTCCATGCGCTCGATGCAATAAAGTATCTCGACCAAACGCGCATGGTGATAGTGGAACGAGCTCAGCACAGCGGTGCGCTGCAGTTCGTGAAACTCTGCCAGTTCCTGGTCTGCGCGAGGCGTGCCGCAACGGTCCGCCACATTTAATCGCGCCAGCGGTCCGACGCGGTAGACGCCATCTGGAAAACCCTTGGGTTTGTAGTACGACGATTTCAGATAGCTCCACGGCTCGACCTTTTCGCCGATGTAGTCGTTGTAGCGCGCCGGATCAAGATTCTCCGCGACCACCTTTCCGGCAGCATCAACGATACGCAGCGTCCCATCGTAAAAGGTAAGCCCGTTGTCCTTCTTTACGATGCCCATGAACATCGTGGGAAAGTTTCCAAACACAGAAATCTCTTCCCGGAAGCGCTCCATCGTGCTCTTGAGCCATTCCAGTGTTCTCTCGGCAATGGCCAGCGCGTCGGGTAGGGCATCGAGAATGGCGTCGCGGTTCGCCACCGTCAGCGGCTCGCTGACGCCCCCGGGCACAACCCACGCGGGATGAATCCGTTTGCCGCCCAGCCGTTCGATAATCAGCTGTCCAAATTGACGCAGCCGAATGCCGTCTCGCGCGAGCTCCGGATTTTTCTGCGCTACCCCGAAAATGTTGCTTTGACCAGGATCGGCATCCATACCAAATAAAAGGTCCGGCGAGGAAAGATGAAACAGGCTCAGTGCGTGCGATTGCACGACTTGAGCGAGTCCGAAGATGCGCCGCAACTTGTCCGCCGTCGGCGGAATTCTCACCGCCAGCAGAGAATCGCAAGCCTTGGCAGAGGCAATCAGATGGCTGACCGGGCAGATGCCGCAAATGCGCGCCATCAGCGAGGGCATTTCGTAAAACGGGCGCCCTTCGCAAAGCTTCTCGAATCCGCGAAACTGCGTGACATGGAAGCGCGCGTCCTGCACGCGGCCATCCTCGCCCAGATGAAGCGTGATCTTCGAATGGCCCTCAATCCGTGTCACCGGATCGATGACGATGGTATTACCCTGCTTCACTTCCCCTCACTTTGCAAAGTCACTAGGCTCCAAAACGGCTCTTCGGACTCACGTCCGGCACGCGCCCGGCCAGTAGCTCGCTGACCACATAAAAGATAGTGTCAGCCGACGGTGGGCAGCCCGGCACAAAGACATCCACTTGGACGAACTCGTGGATCGGCCGCGACGTCGGAAGCAGCGCCGGCACAATCTGATTCGGAGTTCCCGGGTCGAAGGTCACATTCTCGCGGTACGCGCGGTCGCAGATGGCGGTAGTCCCAAAGGGGTTGCGCATCCCAGGCACATTCGCGGTGACGGCGCAGTCTCCCAGAGAAACCAGAGTCGTTGTCCGTTCCCGCACCAGCTTGATCTTGTGCAAATCCTCCTCGCTGCTCACTGCTCCCTCGACCAGTGACACATCAACGCCCGCCGGAAATTCTTTGGCGTCCACCAGCGGACTGTAAACAAGATCGGCCATCTCCGCGATCAGTAACAGGCGCTCATCCATATCCAGGAAGGACATGTGACAGCCGGAACAGCCGTCGAGCCAAACGGTCGCGAGTCTCTTCTTCATCGAACTGCCGCCTTGTTCTGCCTCACTCGTTGTTCCCTTCCCGCATCAGGGTCAGGTAAGGCAGGAACTGGCGCCGCTTCATCATCTCCGCCACGGAGCGCCCCTTCTCAAATAACGCTCCCGTCGGGCAGACATGGACGCACTTGCCACAACTGGTGCACGTGTCCGACGATCCCCACGGCTGGTTCAGATCGGTAATGACCTTGGCGTGGATGCCCCGCCCCATAATGTCCCAGGTGTGCGCGCCTTCAATCTCATCGCACACCCGTACACAGCGTGTGCACAGAATGCAACGGTTGTGATCGATGACAAAGCGGTCATGCGACGCGTCGACCTCCTCCTTGGGATATCGGTAGGGGAAGTGCACGTGGGTGATGCCCAGCCGCTGTGCCAGCATCTGCAGTTCGCAATTCCCATTCGAGACGCACACCGAGCAAATATGATTCCGTTCCGTGAACAGCAACTCGAGAATCATACGGCGATAGCCGTTCAGCCGCTCCGAGTCCGTCGTGACCTCCATCCCTTCTTCCACGGCCGTCACACAGGCCGGCAGCAACTTGTTCTGGCCCTTAACCTCCACCAGACACATGCGGCACGCGCCCACATCCGACAGGCCGTCCAACTCGCACAGGCGCGGAATAAAAATCCCATTCTGCCGCGCCACGTCGAGAATCGTTTCTTCCTGGCGCCCGCTCAGGTCTTTGCCGTCAATCTTCAGCGTCTTAACCGCGGCAGGGCTCATGCGGCTCCTCCTGCGCGCTGCGCGCCGCAAACTCCAGCCGGGCATCGGCGCTCTTCGATATGCGCCCGGTATTCGTCCGCAAAAGATCGCAGCGTGCTCACCACCGGATTCGGCGCCGACTGCCCCAGCCCGCACAGGCTGGTATGCTTGAGCAAGTCGCAGAGTTCCTCAAGCATCTTGATATCCTGCTGGGTCGCCGTCATGGTCGAGATTGCGGTTAAAATGCGGTGCATCTGATACGTCCCTACACGGCAAGGAATGCATTTGCCGCAGGATTCGGTCATGCAGAAATCCATGAAGTACTTGGCGACGTCCACCATGCACGAGCTTTCGTCCATCACAATCATGCCGCCGGAACCCATGATGGATCCCGCTCGCGCCAGCGACTCATAGTCCACGGGCATGTCCAGGCACTCCGGGGGAAGACATCCGCCCGAAGGCCCGCCGGTCTGCACAGCTTTGAACTTCCGGCCCTCCGGAATCCCTCCCCCAATCTCGAATACCATCTCGCGCAACGAAATCCCCATGGGCACTTCCACCAGGCCCGTGTTCGCGACCCGGCCCGCCAAGGCGAACACTTTGGTTCCCTTGCTTTTTTCCGTTCCGATCTCTGCGTACCAGTCGCCGCCGTTGCGGATGATCGGGGCGATGTTCGCGTAGGTCTCCACGTTGTTGATCAGCGTCGGTTCCCCGAACAGGCCCTCCATCGCGGGATATGGCGGCCGCGGCCGCGGCGTGCCCCGCTTTCCTTCAATCGAGGCAATCAACGCCGTCTCCTCCCCGCAGACGAAGGCGCCCGCTCCCAATCTCAGATCCACGCGGAAGTTGAAACGTGTCCCGCAAATTCCTGTCCCGAGCAACCCCACGCGCTCGGCTTGCCGAATCGCTGTGCGCAGGCGCTTGATGGCCAGCGGATACTCCGCCCGCACGTAGATGTAGCCTTCTGAGGCGCCCACCGCGAACGCCGCAATCAGCATCCCTTCGAGAACCCGGTGCGGGTCGCTTTCGAGGACGCTGCGATCCATGAACGCGCCGGGATCTCCCTCATCGGCGTTGCAGATGACATATTTTTGCGTGCCCACCGACTTCGACACCGTGCTCCACTTCAGTCCGGTGGGGTACCCCGCGCCACCCCGTCCACGCAAGCCGCTCCTGGTGACTTGCTCGATGACCTCGCGCGGGTTCATCTCGGTCAGCGCCTTGATCAGAGCCGTATATCCATCAGTAGCGATGTACTCTTCAATTCGCTCCGGATCGATGACTCCGGAGTTCTCCAGCACGATCTTTCTTTGCCTCTGAAAAAACGGGACATCGGTGCGGCACGTGAGATGGGACGCCGTAGGTCCGCTGAAACTATCGAGGATAGCGGCGCTATCGCTTGCTTCAACTTTTTTGTACAGCGCGCCTGTACTGGTCGACACCAGTGGTCCTTCTGAGCAAAGCCCCATGCAGCCGACACCTTTTACCTGGCAAAGATCACCGGCCCCACGGCGCTTGACTTCTTCATCCAGCGCAGTCTTTACCTCCTGGCTCTGGCAAGAGAGACATCCCGCGGCCACGCACACGCGAACGCACTGTCCGAAGCGACTTTGCGCGGCGCGTTCGGTTTCGGCGATCTGATCGAGATCTTCGGTCATCATGGCTGCATCCATTTCCCCATATGCTCGTGGATCTCCTGGGCGCCGACTTTGCCGGCCACTTGTTGGTCGTAAACCACCGCAGGAGCGAGCCCACAGGAACCAAGGCAGCGCGCCGTCAATAACGAAACTTTCTTGTCTGCAGTCGTCTCTCCGGGAACAATACCTAGTTCACGCTGCACCGCATCCAGCAGCAACGGAGCACCCTTGATGTAGCACGCCGTTCCCATGCAGATCACGCAGGTGTGTTCGCCCGCAGGCTTCAGAGTAAAAAAGTGATAGAAGGTGGCGACGCCGTAGGCCCGGCTCAGGGGAACACGCAGTGACATGGCTACATAGCGCAGCGCCTGTTCGTCCAGGTATCCGAATGCTTCCTGTACGGTATGCAAGGTCTCGATCAGGCCACGGGCCTGCTGGCCCTGCTTGCGGATGGTGGCGTCGACCAGCTTCCATCGCTTGTCCTGAGTAGGAGGGACTGGTTTGGCTAGATAAGGCGTCATTTCGTTCTCGATCGCTTTATGAATTCAGCCGCAACTAAATTAACAAAAAATTGCCGCCTGTTTATGGAGCGGACGTAAAAAAATGACACTCGTCTGGGATTAAACGTATTCAGCCTACACCCGTGATGCTCACTCGGCGAGCACTTAAGTAGGGCTTGCATCCCCGCTCGCCGGAATTGGGAATTCGACGTGGAATAGTGATTCCTAAGAATCTTCGAATGCGGAATGTCCCAACAGTGTGTGCGCAAAGTGGAATGCTATAAGTTTCTCAGGCTGGCGAATGTGTTCTAAATCACGTCTGAGCGATGAAGCCTGACCACGCGCAGTCAGTGCGTAGTCGACGCAGCAGGTGAACTGGCGCGGCTGTAAACCCGCACGTAATCCACAAGCATTTCCTGCGGGAAAGCTGTGGTTTGGTCGGGGCTCCCCGGCCACCCTCCTCCGACGGCGCAATTCAGCAGAATAAAGAACGGATGGTCGTACACCCACTTCGCTCCCTTTGGCAGATCGGCAGGCGTTCGAGTTTCATAGAGATGATCATCGACGTAGAATCGAATGACCTCCGGTTCCCACTCGACCGCGTAAATATGAAAGTCATCGGCGAAAGGCTTATCGCCGGCAAGGCCGTACGGTGCACCGATCCCGTTGGCGCCGGAATATCCGGGGCCGTGAATCGTCCCATGCACCAGCGACGGCTCCTTGCCAATGTTTTCCATCACGTCAATCTCGCCCCCGTTTGGCCAGCCATCCTTCTCGATGTTGTCTCCCATCATCCAGAATGCCGGCCAAATTCCCTGGCCGCGCGAAATCTTGATGTGCGATTCAAAGCGCCCATATTTCTGTGAGAACTTGCCCAGAGTCTTCAAGCGCGCTGAGGTGTAGCTTCTTGAAACGCCGTCGGCTCCAGTGTATTTTTCGGCGAGAATCTTGATCACCAGGTTTCCGTTCTCAAGGTGAACATTCTCCGGACGGCTGGTGTAGTACTCAAGCTCGTCGTTGCCCCAGCCGTTTCCTCCGGTCTCCACTACCCACTTTGAAGCATCGACCGCCGATCCATTCGTCCCATTGAATTCGTCGCTCCATGTCAGCGTCCAGCCTGCGGGAGCGGGCGCCTGCGTCGTCTGTGAAACGGCGGACGCGCAAACAAACAACGATGCAAGCAACGCAACGCATTGCCATCTCGATTTTGTGGCGGTTCTCACAAAAGTCAGCATGATTCAGCACTATACTCACCACATCGATAAATTTGCCAGGAGAACTCATGTCTAACGAATCAAGCAGACGTACTTTCTTGAAGCTGTCAGCAATGGGACTCACAGCCGCAGCCACCGGCAGCACCACTTCCGCATTCGTGACCGCTGCGCCAAGCCCCGCAGAGGGAAGCATTAATGTCCGTGTGACGAGCGGCAAACTGCATTACGAATCCGCTCCAGCGTTAACGTGGCGGAATGGCTCTGCCACCGGTGAAAACAAAATCGTCATCGACGCCGGCCAAAAATTCCAGCCAATGCTCGGCTTCGGCGCCGCCTTCACCGACGCCGCCTGCTACACCTTCAACCGCCTCCAGCAGCCGGATCGCGAGAAATTATTCCGTGAGCTTTTCCATCCCTCCGAAATGGGTCTCAGCGTCTGCCGTACATGCATCGGAGCCAGTGACTATTCCACCGAAGTTTTCAGCTACGACGAGGGTGAACCCGACCTCGAAATGAAGCGCTTCTCCCTCAAGCACGACGAAGCCTACGTGATTCCCGCGTTGCAGCTTGCCCGCAAACAGAATCCCGATCTCTTCTTGTTCTCGTCACCCTGGAGTCCTCCCGGCTGGATGAAAGCCGGAGGCTCGATGCTCGGCGGATCGATGCGGCAGCGCTTCTTCGCACCCTACGCGCAGTATTTTCTGAAATTCCTGCAGGCCTACTCGGCCGCCGGAGTTCCCATCCAGGCCGTCACCGTGCAGAACGAAGTCGACACCGATCAGGATGCGCGCATGCCCGCCTGCCTCTGGCCGCAGGAATATGAAATCGGCTTCGTCAAGAATCACCTCGGCCCGCTGCTCGAGAAAAATGGAGTCTCAACGAAGATTTGGATTCTCGACCACAACTACAACCTGTGGGGACGCGCGATCTGCGAACTCGACGATCTGGACCTACGCAAGTACTGCAACGCCGTCGCCTTCCACGGATACGTCGGCACGCCCGACATGATGAGCAAAGTGCATGAGGCGCATCCCGAGGCGCAACTGTATTGGACGGAGGGCGGCCCCGACTATACGGCGCCGGATTACGCTACGGACTGGGCGAACTGGGGAAAAACCTATACCGGAGCACTCCGCAACTGGTGCCAATCCATCACCGGCTGGAATCTCGCGCTCGATGAAAAAGGACGGCCCAACATCGGTCCCTTTCCCTGCGGCGGAATGGTCACCATTGACTCACAAACGCGCGAGATCACGCGCAGCGGCCAATATTGGGCCTTTGCCCACTTCTCGCGCAGCATTCGTCGCGGCGCGCACCGGATTGAATCCAGCAGCAAGATTCACGGCATCGACCACGTGGCATTTGAGAATCCGGACGGACAGAAGGTGCTGGTCGTGACGAACGCCAGCCGGGCAAGTTCAGCCACGCTGCAGCAGGCGGATAGAATTGCCGACCTGGCTCTAGCGCCGGACTCAATTACGACCTTAACGTGGAGCTGATCATCTAATCGCGTAAGAGTGAACCACGAAGAACGACGATTGTTCGCGACGAGTCCTACTCGCGTCTCCAGAGAGAAAGCCCCGGCGCGCCTAACGACAGTGCTCCCAGGCTCTGTTGCCGCGGATGCATGATCGGCTGTAACTGTATCGGCCTCGCGGTTCCCCTCTTTCCAGGGTGATTGTGGCCCGCGTCGATTGGAGTGCTGGGAGTCGTCTCATAAGCATATCCGGTGAGAGATACCTTGAAGCCAAGCCCAACCGTAGTCACATCCACACGCGCCCATCCATAATGCGTCTCAGCGCCCACCTTGAAGCGAACTCCCAGATATCGTGTCCCAATGTTGTTCCACGGACCCGCGCAACCGCTGACACTCGATTTCGCAAAACAAGTTGCCATGCGGAAGTTGTCATAGCCTTTAAACACCCCGCCGGGCCCGATCGGCACGCCAAAAAAAACTGCGGCGGCATAACCGGGATTGTTGTAGTTATTCGCCTGGCGCAACGAATTGCCCGGATAGGGCGCGGCCATCAATCGTCCGCTGTATCCTCCGACCGAATACCCGACCTGCATATCGGGAATTCCATCATTGTTCAGATCAACAGCGACAAAAGTATTGCCCAAAATCTGTACATTCACCGGCGTGTACACGATCGTGGCCTCAGCTGTCGACGAGAGCACCATCAAGCTCACACCGGCTGCGCCTGCGGCCGCTATGTACGTGGTGAGCCTCTTTTCGAGGTTGGGGTTGATTTGGCGCAGGGGACGGAGTGCACAGGCTGCTTGCGGCTTTGCGAACGACATGGGCAAGGAACTTCCTTTCTGATTCGAAATTCGAAATAAGACGGAAGAGGCCGATAGCAGCCGGCTACACCACGTGAGCCGACCCGGACGAAGAGGCAGGAAATTCTGTTCCTTGCGGTAGCGGGAAGTCAAGACACACTTTCCGGCAGCACCAGCTCCCTTAACAGGATGATCGGGCCAGAGAATGTCTTCTCACTTCAGGCCGGCGCTTTGACCTCTCGCCGCCGGCGCATCTGCAGATAAATCTCGCGGTGACGCGCCGCTTTTTCCGGATCGCCGCCAGCTTGCTGATAAATCGCCGCCAGCCAGCGATGCGCAGCTAGCAATCCTGGAAGCATGGTCAGCGCCGTTTCGAATGCCAGCGCCGAGCGCTCACGATGCCCCAATCTCGCCAGCGCCACGCCGAGATAGAAATGTCCCATGGGGAGGAAGTGTTGCAACCCAACGGCTTGCAATGCCTGCTCTGCGGCCTCTTCGTTGCGCCGCTTGCGCAAGTGCACCATCGCCAGACCGAGGTGAGCTGCCGGGCTGTCCCCGTCGATCTCGAGTGCTCGCAGAAACGCACGCTCGGCGTCATCGCTGCGCCGCTGCCGCAAATATACTTCGCCGATTCGCAAGTGGAGATCGGGAAGCCGCGGATCGGCGCCTTCGGCTTTTAGAAGACTCGCCAGTGCGGCGTCCATGTCGTTTTCTTCAAAGTGAATGATGCCCATGAGCAAATCGGCCCAGGGCCGCGGTGTGGCCGGTGCATCTTTCGGAGCTTCGGCAGCAACGTCTTGCTTCGTGATTTCTTGCTTGGCAACTTCCAGTGCAGGCGCAACTTCTGCCGTAGGGGCGACCTCCGCCGGCTTTTCGGCCGCAGCCTCCTCACCCTTTTTCTTGCGAGGCGCGGGCTTCGGTGGATTCCGGATCAACTCCTCCAGAATCGCCTTTGCATCGGCACGGCGCCGCAGCGCCAGATAACATTGCGCCAGATATTGCGCGAAGCGTGCCTGGTCTGGCCACTTCTTCCAGAGCTCTTCGAGGATAGGCAACGCATCGTGCGGGCGCCGCGAGTCCAGATACATGCACGCCAGGTTGTACTGCTGCTCGCGCACCGCAACTTCCACTGCCTTGCTCTGATCTTCGCTAGGCGGCTGAATGTAGCCCAGCGCAACGAACTGCTGCAGCACCGCCTGCGCCGCGGCTGGATCCATGCGCAAATCCGACGGGTGCATCCCGCACTCTCCCGGCTCATTTTCCCAACTCGGAATGCGCGTAATTTGTGGCGGATGCTCGAACGCCTGCACCAGCACACGTCCGTCCATGTCCTCGCCAACCGGCAGTCCGAATAACGTAAGCACCGTCGGCGTCACATCGAGCAGCGTCGCTCCGTAAATGCGCTCATCGCGCTTGATGTGCTCACCCTTCATGCAGAAGATTCCGAATGGCCTGTGCTGAATCGCCGGACCAGCGGGCTCGTTTGGAATTCCCATGGGTCGCAGGTGATCCGAGTGAAAACCGTGATCGGACACAAGAATGACAGTCGCATCGGAGCCGGCCAGTTGCACTAGCGTTTCCAGCATCATGTCGTGAAAGCGGTAGGCGCCGTTCACAACTTCTTTGTAGATCTCAAACTTGTCGTCGGGAATCCCCGGCATTTGTGGCGGATGGAAGTGCATGAAGCCATGACAGAAGTGGTCAATGCCGTTGTAATAAACCGCCAGGAAATCCCACTGCTCATTCTGCAAGATCCACGTGGCAGCATTGTGGATCGAACAGTTCTCCGACAAAATCTTGGCAAACGACTGCAGCCCCTTGTCTTTTTCCTGGTCGATCTCGGCTGCGCGCGGAATCCACGGCAGAATCGCCGCCTCACTCACCTCGGCCGGATGCATGCGCAGTTTTGCAAACGTGTCCCGAATACTTTCTGGATGCACCGCTCCCGGCGGCAGCGGCCATTCCTTTTCAAGCGGCCCCACCGCGTAAGGGAAGAGATCAGAAACCGAGATGCCGTTGATCGGCTCGGCAGGATGTCCTGCAAACCATCCCAGCACATGGGACTTATACCCGCGCTGCGTAAGAATGTTCCAGATTGCTTTTACTTTGCGTGAAGTGCTCGTCACCGGCCGCACCCCGCCGGTCTGCGGATCGGGCTCCATGAAACCCAAAATTCCGTGCTTGTCGGCGCGCTTGCCCGTAGCAATCGAGTTCCACAGCATCGGAGAGAGAATGGGACGCAGTGTCGCAATGTTCCCCATCACTCCGTGATTCACGAAGTCTTCGAGCGTGGGCATCAGCCCCTGATCGAGCAACGGGTTGATTACTTTCCAATCGGCCGCATCCCAGCCGATAAGCAGAACTTTCTTAGCGAGAGGATTACTCATGGAAACCTACAGGCGGCAGGATGCCGATTTCGTGGGGGACGCTAGTCTACTACATTCTCGCGCTGAAGAGCAGGCCTGCAATTTATTGCACCTACCGTGTTCCTGGAATGTCCGATATACACTAGCATTGGTGGGATCGTGACGCAGTTGCTCCAATCGTTGTTCCAATCAAGGGCTGGCCTCGCTCTTGCAGGGATTCTCTTCGTTTGCGCGTTCGCTGTTTGCGCCTGTGCGCAAGATCCATCCTCACAAAACACCGCAGTAGTATCCGGCACCGTCGTCGACTCTGTGACGGGCCAACCCCTGAAGTCCATCGAAGTTCGCGCTCGAAGCTTCTCTCCCGGCCACGGCTCTCCGCAATCCAGTTCGGCCACAACCGATGCGGAAGGTCACTTCACTCTCGAGGTCATGGCTCCGGGACGATATTTTTTTTCCGCCATGCGTCAGGGCTACGTCGGGCAGCACATCTCCGGCGGAGGTTCGAACGGTCGCGCCCTGACTGTCTCGCCCGATCAACACACAAATGATCTCGTGATTGAACTGATCCCCGGCGCTACCCTCTCCGGTCACATCAAAAGCTTCGACGGCAAAGCCCTGTCCGGCGTCTCGCTCGAAGTGGTGAAGTATTTTCGTAATGGCGATGAAAAGCAGATCCACGCCGTAGGCAGCCCGGCATTCACCAACAGCAACGGAGACTATCGCGTCAGCGGACTCGCTCCCGGAAAATACTACGTTCGCGCCATCGCTCCCTCGTCGAGCGCGAAAGGCGCGTCGAAAGAAGCGTTGCCGACTACGTACTATCCCAACAGCACCAACATCTCTTCCGCGTCAATTCTCTCGGTTCGCCCCGGACAAGATCTCAGCGGCATGGATCTTACGATCACTCCGGTCCGCGCCGTGACAGTCTCCGGCAAAATCACGCAACTTGCCAGCGCAAATCCGCCATCCGGCGCCGCCGTCACGCTGATCAGTGACGACTCCAGTTCGCAAGTGGAAGTCGCAACCGACGCGAAGGGCAATTTTGAACTTCAAGCTATTCCCTCGCGCGACTACATTCTCGTGGCGCGAGTTGAACCGCCCGATTCCAAAACGTCCATGCTCTGGGGCCAGCGCACTCTGCACGTGGGCGAGGTGAATGTTCGCAACGCAAACTTTGCAGTTGGTTCTGGAGTGCCGGTAAGCGGCCGTATTCACGTGGACGACAAATCGAACGTCGACCTGACGAAGATCACGGTCGATCTGCAGCCCGACGGAAATCCGTCCGCCGATGCGCTCATGCCCGAAGTGATGAGCGCTCAGGTTCGCGCCGATGGCGCCTTTGCCTTTCCCTCAGTGCCGCAAGGAATGCACCAGGTCGAATTGAGTTCTTTGCCGCAAGGCTACTATGTGAAGTCCACTGCTGCCGATCCCGTAGAGAACGGCTTGATCGTTTCCCAAGGTGCATCGCCGCCACCACTCGACATCATTCTCAGCCAGAATTCGGCGGCGATCAGCGGCTCCGTCTCGAATGACGAAATGCCCGCGGCGGGAGCTTTAGTCGCCCTGCTGCCCGAGGGCTCCCACAGCAGCCATAGCGCCCTTTATAAGCGCTCTGTGGCCGATCAATCCGGTCGCTTCTTGATCAAGGGAATCGTGCCCGGGGACTACAAGATAGTCGCTCTGCTAGGAGTTGAGCGCGGTTCCGCGATGGACCCCGAGTTCCTGCAACAATTCGAGGACCGCGCCGAGTCTATCCATCTGCAGGAAGGCAGCACTGTCAACCTCACCCTTGACGCCACCCCCGCCGACGAAGCAAACCAGTAGATGCATTTCGGCCGAGTAGCGCCAGATCGTTGCTTGTGTTTAGTTTGAATCTGGTGGCGGCGGTTGGACTCGAACCAACGACCTACGGATTATGAGACCGTCGCTCTAACCACCTGAGCTACACCGCCACGGTGTGCAAGTCGGGGAGACTCTTTCGAAGGATGCCTCGGCCTTTGACAATCCTGAATTGACCGCGGCAAGGATGATCAACTCCGCGCAGAAGCTGCTCATCCACACCTCTGATTTTAGAATCGCCCGTCGATTCGGTCAAACCGTGGCAGCGTTCGGTACTATACTTTTCGGATGATCATCGGCACTCATTTTCTTCTTTACAGCAAAGCCGCCGAAGCGGATCGCGCTTTTTTCCGCGACGTTCTGGAACTTCCATTCGTCAACGTGGGTGAGGGTTGGCTCATCTTCGGAATGTCTCCAGCCGAGGCAGGTATTCATCCGCTCGAGGGAGAGTTTTCCCAAGACCATGCCGGACACAAGTTACTTGGCGCCGTCTTGTATTTGATGTGCGACGATCTCAACGCAACCATCGCTTCGCTAAAGACGAAAAACGTGCAGTGCTCCGAAGTGGAATCAGCGCCCTGGGGCAGTAAGACCACGATCCCTCTGCCCAGTGGCGGCGAGATCGGGTTGTATCAGCCACGGCATCAAACGGCGCTGCATCTCAAGTCAAAATAATCCGGCGACAATATGAAAGCCATTGCCGTCATTCCTGCTCGCCTCGCCTCGACACGCCTTCCGCGCAAAATGCTGCGCGAACTCGGAGGCAAGCCGCTGATCGGCGTTGTCTATGAGGCGGTGCGCCGTTCCTCGCTGCTTGCCGACGTAATCGTCGCCACTGATTCGGAAGAGATTCTCTCCGTCTGCCGCCGCCACGGATGGACAGCCCAGATGACAGCGGAGACCCATCGCAGCGGCACCGAGCGCGTTTACGAAGTCTCCACCCGCGAAGCCGCCGATGCCTACATCAATGTGCAGGGGGACGAACCACTAGCACGCCCCGAGCAACTCGCCACCTTGCTGCGTGTAATGGAGAACCCAGCGGCTGACGTCGGCACGCTGATGACCCCGGCGGCGGAAGTCGACATCCCAAACCCGCACGCCGTTAAGGTCGTCGTCGATCGCAATGGACGTGCGCTCTATTTTTCGCGAGCCACAATTCCCTTCGATCGCGACGAAACCCAGCCTCAGTACTTCAAGCATTTGGGCTTCTATGCCTATCGCAAGGCAGCGCTTGAGCGTTTCGTAAACTTGCCCGAATCCCCGCTGGAACGAAGCGAACGTCTGGAGCAGTTGCGATTTCTTGAGAACGGAATTCCCATCTACGTTGGCGAGACGCCTTATGACAGCATCGGCGTGGACACAGAGGAGGATTTGCAGCGTGTCGCCGAAATCCTGCGACAGAAATAGCCTTGCATTGCCGTCATTTTGTTTGGTCGTAACGGTTCTTTTCTTCCGCGATCCTGTCGGCAAGCGCTTGGCGTCCACGCTCCGCGAGTCGACGGCAGGCTCCCGAGTCCACTATCGGATCGGGCGTAGCGCCTCGTTGCCGAGACTCCAACCGCTCCCACAATCCTGAAAGCTCGGGGTGGGCTGTCAGGAGAACATCGCACGGCGTCGATTCGAGGAAAGCAAAACTCTTCTGGAAATCGTCAAGTACATTCGGGTACTCGTGGTTGTTGCTGAACTTGAATCCATCAGCAGAGATCGGAGAAATGCTGTCGGCGTAAACCATCGATTGACAGATTTGGCCCTCACACGAGGTCCATGTCCAACTTGTTCCGCCCGGAGTGTGCCCGGGCGTGAGATGTACGGTGAGTGCAATCGTCCCAACGCGCACGGTATCTCCGTCTTTCAACTCAGTCACATTCTTGACGGCGGCAATCCCCTTGACGGAGCCATACTGCGGATCGCCACGCCCCATACCGCCATTTCGCAGTACGTCGGCGCTCCAATGACTTGCCATAACGCGCGCTCCCGTCAGCCTCTGCAGCTCCGCGATTCCTCCAGCATGATCGTAATGAACGTGCGAGTTCAAAATGATCTTCACATCCTCGACCCGAAACCCAATCGAACGAATATTCTTTGTGATCAGTTGCGCTGACTCCGGCAACGCTCCGTCAATTAGGATGTGTCCCGAGGCGGAAGTAATGAGGATGGAGCTTAGGCCATGAGGGCCAACGTAGTAGGTATTCCCAAAGATCTGAAACGGCTTCTGCGGCTGGTTCCACTCCGCGCATTGCCGGCACGAGGAAGCGGCCTGCCCCTGCGCAAAAGCAAGTGCGCTCGATACCAAGAGGGAAGACAAGAATCGTTGGAAGCGAAGTGAACTCAAACCTGGGAATGCTCCTCCTGCTTCTTGCCCCACGCCTCGGCTGCAGCCAGTCTCCGCGAAATCGATGGATGCGAATGGAATAGCGCCTCGACCCACTTCGATGGCGTCCGCTCCGCCAGATTCTGCTCTGCAAGCTTGTTCATGGAAGAAATAAATGGTTCGACACTGGCGATCGATTCAAACGCGTAGCGGTCCGCCTGTCGCTCGTTGTATCGTGAGTACGCATTCAAAGCGGGCATCAGCACGACGGACAGAACAATCGAAACCAGAACCAGCAGCGGCAGATCCGCAAAGTCCGAGAGTTGCTCAAACATGTGATGATCGACAGCATAGTGTAAGACCCAGTTCGCGGCCCAAAATCCCGCCAGCGTAATACCCGCCTGCACGAAAATGCTCTTCAGGATATGGCGGTGCACATGATGGCCGAGTTCGTGCGCAAGCACGGCCTCGATTTCGTCGGGAGTGTAATTGTCGAGCAGCGTGTCCGCCAGAATGATGCGCCGTGTAGCTCCCAGCCCCGTCAGCGCCGCGTTCGCCTTCTTGCTCTTCTCCGAAAGCTTCCAGCGATACACTCCCCGCACCCGCGTTCCCGCGCGCTCACCCAAGACAACCAACCGACGCCGCAGTTCCTCGTTATCAAGCGGCTCAAATTTGTAGAAGATCGGAAACAGCACCACTGGGGCAAGCTGCGCCAAAAGCACAAACAATCCCATGAAAAATGCCCACGCCAGCACCCACCAGTGCTGTGGCCACTGCCGGATCGTAAAGTAAAGCAGTTCGACCACGATGCCGCCCATTACTAACCCGACGAGAAATCCTTTACATTCATCCCAAATCCACGAACGCATTCTCTGCGTCGACAGCTTGTATCTTCGTTCCAGGCGGAACCCATAATAGTCAAGGCCAATGCCCAAAGCCTTGCTGATCACAAGCAGGAGCAGCAAGTAAATGAATACTGAGAATGAGTAATTCTGGAATCCCCAGCGGTATGCGAGATCGCGCAGCCAGCCCGTCCACCCGGTGGCCAGCAATACAACCAGCAGCGCGAACCCAATCGCAAAATCTGCAATGCCCAGCCATCGCCGAACGCGATTGTAGCGCTGCGCTTCCGGCGAATCCGCCTGAGCCCTAATGGGTTCGTCTGACATCGTTAGTAGAAGTATCGCATCAACGCCGCTGAATTGGTCGGCGAGATTCCGACCGAGATGACGCTGGAGAGTCTGCCTATTTGAAGAGGTTAGCCATTCTTCACAAAACTCTCGCCCACTGTCAGGATTTCGTTCACCAACTCCGCCGATGACGCCTCGGTGTACAGGCGAAGCAGCGGTTCGGTACCCGATGCACGAAACAAAAGCCACGCCTCCGCCCCGTTTCCATTGGTCGGGGCATCGAGAAAGAATTTCACTCCGTCCATGTGTTCCTTCTTCTGGACCCGATACCGGCCAAGACTGTTAGTGCTTTCTGCGCGAGCGCGTTGAATCGCGCCATGCTTTACTTCTTCGGAAATGTGGAGATCCTTGCGCCCGTAGTAGTGCGGGCCGAACTCGTGCTGCAAGTCTGCGACAAGTTGCCCTAGCGGCTTGCCTTCCTCCGCCATCACGTTGGCAAGTAGCAGGCAGTTGAGCACGCCATCGCGTTCAGGCAAGAACCGCGAATATCCGATGCCGCCCGATTCTTCTCCGCCGATCAGGATTTCGTTCTCCATCATCAGATCGGCAATGTACTTAAACCCAATCGACGTCTCATGCAGCTTGCGCCCGTGCTTGGCAGCGATGCGATCGAGCATGCGCGTGGTGTTGAATGCACGAACCACGTCTCCCGGCCACTTTTTGCGCTCCAGCAGCCAGCGCAGCAGGACGCTGAAGATCTTGTGCGAATCGACAAATGTTCCGTCTTCTGCCACGGCGCCGATTCGATCGGCGTCTCCATCCGTCGCCAGTCCTGCGTCGCACTTTTCGCGCACGACGGTCTCCTGCAGCATGGCCGTGTGCGGCTGAATCGGCTCTGGATTAATGCCGGGAAACAGCGGATTCAATTCCTGGCGAATCGCCACACACTTCACGCCGCGTTCGGCAAAGATTCCGGTTAACACTCCGCGCCCTGAGCCATACATGGCATCGACCGCAAACTTGAACTTCGTCTTCGCGATCAGTTCCATATCCGCGAAGCGGCAGACGGCGGCAACATAATCCTTCTTCAGGTCAACCTCTTCGACCGCGGCCTTGTTTCCTTTGGGTGCAGCACCGGCCGCCATCTCCTCTTCAATCTTCTTCATGATCGCCGGCGTCGCCGATCCGCCAAACTTTCCCTTGAACTTCACTCCGTTCCAATTCCACGGGTTGTGGCTCGATGTCACCATGACTCCGCCAGCCGCGCCGTGTTGCTTCACCGCAAACGAAACCGCAGGCGTCGGCGTGTAATCGTTGGAAAGTTTCACCGGAACTCCAGCGGCGGCGATGACTTCCGCTACGATCTGCGCCGCACGCGGCGAAGCGAAGCGCGCATCGTATCCCACAAACACGCCGCGTTGCGCGTCCTCATACTTGAGCACGTACGACGCGATTGCGCCCGCCACACGCCGGACATTATCGAAGGTGAAGTCGTCGGCGATAATGCCGCGCCAGCCGTCAGTTCCAAATTTGATTTCTTGCGCCATGGTTGGAATTCTAGGTCAATTTGTGCAGCTTCTTTTCGTCGAGATGCTTCACCACTTTGCCCACGTCCTGGGCATGTTGAAGAGTCGTGATCAAGATTGCGTCCGGGGTTTCAACCACCACCAGATCATTAACACCGACTGCCGCCACGAACTTACCCGGCGCATGAATGTAATTGCCGCTCGCATTGAGCAAAAACATTCCACATCCCTCGATCAGATTGCCCTGCAGCGGCCTGCTTTTCGCATTATGGTGTTCATGCAGCGCAGTCCACGAACCCAGATCATTCCACCCGAAATCCGCCGGCAAACAAAAAATATTGGCCACCTGCTCGCCCTTGGCCGACCGCGGCTCCAGCACGGCATAGTCGACACTAATGTTTTCGCATTTGGGATACAGCTTGCTAAATGTTGCGGCAAATTTTCGCGTGCCGAAAGCCGCCGCGATCTCTTCCAGAATCGGAGCCGTTTTCGGCAGGTGCTCCTTCAAGGCGTCCGCGAGCGTGCGCGCGCTCCACAAAAACATTCCGCTGTTCCAGAAATAATTTCCTGCGGCCACAAACTGCGCTGCTTTATCGGCGTCGGGTTTTTCGGTAAAATGCCGCACGCGCAACGATTCGCCGCGAAAGGCGCTCCCTGCCTCGATGTATCCATAGCCAGTTTCCGCGCGATTCGGCCGGATGCCGAGGACAACAATGTTCGCTCCCGAGGCCGCAATCCCGATTCCGCGTTCGAGCGTTTCGCGATAACGCCTCTCGTCGCCGATCACGTGATCCGACGGAAATAAGCCCAGCACCGCCTCGGGATTCTCCCGCAACAACAGGAATGCCGCCAGCCCGATCGCAGGCGCGGTATTTCGCCCCACCGGTTCGGCCAGAATCTGCGCTTTGGTTAGCTTAGGCAATTCCTTCACGATCGCCGGCCGTAAGTCCTCGTTCGTGATGATCCAAATTTTTTTCGCAGGCGCCAGCGGGAGCAGACGCGCTACGGTCTGCTGGATCATGGTCTGCTTGCCATCGAGCGCAAGCAGTTGTTTGGCGCGCTTCCTCCGGCTTAGCGGCCAGAATCGTGTCCCACGTCCGCCAGCCAGAATCACAGGATAAAAATTGGATGTTTTTGACATGACCCTATTTCAGCTCTCGATTCCACCGCCGATAGTTCGTGGCTCACAGCTCATAGCTTTTTCTACATCCTCGTCTCCGGCTCAGGCAACGCCTTTCCCGGCACATACGATCGCAAGAATTCCACCGCCCACTGCGGACGCACGCGAAAACCACCCACGCTCGCCGGCACGACCACTGCATCCCCTTTGGCCAACGTGACTGGCTCCATGCCGTCAACCTCAACCACTCCACAGCCTTCAATCGCCACCAGAATTTGCGCCGAACTCTTTCCAGAGTCGTCGTGCGTTGCAAGTTCCAGAGGTTCCTTGCCCTCAAACATGTCGACAACAAAATAAGGCGCGGCCACCAGCGGCGAACGCCGGCTCTTCCCCCCGCCAATCTGCGCCGGCGCCGCCCGCACGACTTTTCCCGAACTCACTTTCTCTTTCACCGCGGCCATGCCATCTTTCAAGTGCAGTTCACGCGGACGCCCATAGTCATACAAGCGGTACGTCGTATCCGATTGCTGCTGCGTCTCCACGATCACCGATCCCGGACCCAGCGTGTGCACCGTTCCGCCGGCGACATAGATCATGTCTCCAGTGTAGACATCGATCCAGTTCAGCAGTTCCTCTGCCCGCTTCTGATGAATCGCCTCTTCCAGTTGTTGTGCAGTCGCGCCCGCCTTCAGTCCCAGCGCAATCTGCGAGCCCGGCTTGGCATGGGCCACGTACCAGCACTCGGTCTTGCCCCAAGGCTGCCCCGCTCGCAAAGCCTGCGTGTCATCCGGATGCACCTGCACCGAAAGTTTTTCGTGCGGAAAAAGGAATTTCAGCAAGAGCGGGAATCTTTTCGGATCGCGCGCCGCGTCCCCAACCAATTCGCGCTGATACTGCTCGCTCAACTGCGCCAGAGTTTTTCCGGCCAAAGGCCCGTTGCTAACCTTGCAATCATCGCCGCTAAGCCAGGCTTCGCCGATCTTCTCGTTGAATTTGTGATTGGGATAGATCGGCGAAAGATCGTGCGTCCCCCACGGACGCGGATCGAACCCAGGAAGCATCAGGAATGGATAAAGTTGGCCCATGTTCTCGAATGGCAACGACGCTTATTGCAATTTCCGGAAATCAGTTTCGGGTGTCGGGAGAAACGCGTTCCCACACAAGCTTCCGTTGATGTTCTTCTCCCATTTCATGCGTCTTAGCCGTCAAGATCAGTCGATTGCCTTCAAAAACAACGTGACGCGTCCCGTCCTCTCCGCGCTCCCCAGGGTAAAGAGATTGAACGATGTGATGAATCACCGTTTGATTTCCGGCGTCCGCGGTCCAGGTGCCGTAGTACGCGTAGTAACCTTCGACTGCAGTCAATTTTTCTCCTGGCGGCGCAGCCATGAAGCCTTCCCGCGAATCCGTCTTCGGCACGGACGGACGAGGATCTGAAACAATCTGAACGGTCATCCAACCGCTCGCGTCGTAAGCGAGCAGCCCTTCTGGTTTCTTTCCATAAAACGGATAGATCACTTCGCCGTTGGCTTTTATAGTTTCCACGCTGATCAACTTCCATGCGCCCACGAATCGTTGACGGTAGGCATCGCCGGAATTGCTCTGCCCTGAAGCTTGAGCAACCGTCAAGCATCCTCCAGCCACAAGCAGATAAGCCAACACCAAACGTTTAAAAATCATCTGGATTCACCGTGGATGTTGTATCGGAGCTGCAGCGTCCGCTGTTTCTCTCGCAATGGTCGGATTCAATTCTGACCTACAGCGCGCCGAAGAATTTCCGCATGCGCTCTAGCCCGCGATCCAGTTCCGCCTTCGAGGTCGCATACGAGACTCGGATGTGCTCACCGGTACCGAAGCCCTCGCCCGGAACTGTAGCCACGTGAGCCTCGCGTAGCAAGCGCCCAGCCACGTCTGACGCGGACTTCAGCCCGCTCCGCCCGAGAAAAGAGGAGATATTGGGGTAAGCATAGAAAGCGCCCTCGGGCATCGTGCAGGCCACGCCCGGAATCGCTCGCAAGCCTTTCACTACGTGATCGCGCAACTGAATGTACTCGCGGCGCATCTGTTCGACGCAGTCCTGTGGTCCCTTCAGCGCAGCGACCGCCGCTTTCTGCACAATCGAGGTCGGATTCGACGTCGACTGGCTCTGCAGCTTTGCCATCGCACCGGTCACCGCTGCCGGCGCCAGAGCGTATCCCAAACGCCAGCCGGTCATGGCGTAGGTCTTGGAAAGCGATCCGAGCACGACCATGCGCTCTTTGTATTCGCGCAACGATCCCACGGAAAAATTCTTGCCGGTGTAATTCAGGTAGACATAGCACTCATCCGAGAGCACCCAGATGCCGCGCTGGTGCGCCAGCCGCACAACTTCTGTCATATCCCCGGCGCTCATCACTGCGCCCGAAGGATTCGATGGCGAATTCAGAATGATCGCCTTGGTGCGCGGGGTGATCAAACTCGCGACCATGTCCGACGTCACGCGGAATCCCTGCGATTCGTCCGATTCGAGCAGGACGCAGTTGCCGCCCGCGTAGCGCACGATGTCTTTGAACGAAACCCAATACGGAACCGGTAGAATGACCTCGTCGCCGTGGTCAACCAGAACCTGTATCGCGTTGAACAGCGCATGCTTTCCACCGGTCGAAGCGATGACTTCTTCGCGCCGGTAGTCAGAGTCGAAATCAACCGCGTGGCGGTGCACGATCGCGTCGCGCAGTTCAGCGGTGCCGGCGACAGCCGTATATTTCGTGAAGTTTCCTTGAATCGCGGCAATGGCCGCCTCTTTAATGTGCTGCGGCGTGGCAAAATGCGGCTCGCCCGCGCCAAAGTCAACCACGTCGATTCCCTGCGAACGCAGTTTGTCGGCTTCTGCCACCACCGCCATAGTCGCGGAGGGTTCGATGCGATTGATCCTGTCAGTCAGTTTGAGAGCTTCCATCGTTGCCGGAGTCATGCCTTCTTTTTCCTTCTCTTCGGAACTTCGATCAGTTGCGGGTCCCGCAGCTTGTATGCGGGATCCAGCTTTTCAAGCAGTTTTTTCTCCACCGCCTCGGGGACGAGATCTTTGACCGGCCCCCCGGCCTGCGCCACTTCCCGCACCAGCCGCGAACTTACGTAGGAATACTTGACCGCAGGCATCATGAAAACTGTCTCGAGCGTGGG
The DNA here is from genome assembly GCA_035501655.1 of Candidatus Solibacter sp. Taxonomy (GTDB): domain Bacteria; phylum Acidobacteriota; class Terriglobia; order Terriglobales; family Acidobacteriaceae; genus Sulfotelmatobacter. The sequence goes on along the minus strand of DATJVU010000038.1, from coordinate 362,643 downwards.
CTCAAGCTTCCGGTTCATCAGCGCCATCTGCAGTTCGTATTCGTAATCGCTGATGGCGCGAATGCCGCGCAGCACGCACATCGCGTCAATCGACTTCGCGTATTCCACCATCAGGCCATCGAACGTGTCGATGCGAACGTTGCTCAACTCGGCCGTGAGCTGGCGCAGCATATCGAGCCGCTCGGCCAGGCTGAACATTGGGGTCTTCTCCGAGTTGCGCAGCACCGCCACCACCAGCTGTTCGAACATCTTGCTGCCTCGCTCAATCAGATCGAGGTGCCCGTTGGTAGGCGGATCAAACGACCCGGGATAGACAGCGATGCCCTTATTCAATCACCCTCGCAGGCAAATAGCGTGGTCTAACAGATGGTCCTACAAATTTGCAGCGACAGTTGATTTTATGCGGGTGGGAGAGAGAATGGCAATCAAGGATTTGCCGGAAGAAGGGATTCAACTGACTCATCAGAGTTTCTATTGAATTGGGAGTGCCCCACATCTCGCAGCTTTTGCGAGACGTGGGAAGCGGCCAGCAACGCAACGATCCAGAAAAGAAAATGACAGCCTGTTAGATCATGCCTATCGTCTCGCCGCCACAATAGGCGCCTTCGCAGTCTCACTGCCGGTCGGCATCGTGGCGACCTTCGCCCCAGCCACCGGAGCAGCTGCTGCGGCTGCCGGAGGCGTCGCAATCAGCCCCAGAGCCTTCCGTACCTCGGTATCGAGCTTGGCCATAACGTCCTTATTGTCTTTCAGGAACTGGCGGGCATTCTCGCGCCCCTGGCCGATGCGTTCGCCTTTGTAGCTGTACCAGGAGCCGGATTTCTCGACGATGTTATGGTTCGAAGCCAGATCAAGCAGGTCGCCCTCGCGCGAAATGCCTTCACCATAGAGAATGTCAAACTCGGCTTCGCGGAACGGCGGCGCCACCTTGTTCTTCACAACTTTCACCTTCGTCCGCGACCCGATCACCACGTCGCCTTCCTTCACCGCCGCAATGCGCCGAATGTCGATTCGCACCGACGAGTAGAACTTCAACGCCTTGCCACCCGTGGTCGTTTCCGGATTTCCGAACATTACACCGATTTTTTCTCGGATCTGATTAATGAAGATCAGGCAAGTCCGCGATTTCGACACCGTACCAGTCAACTTGCGCAGCGCCTGCGACATCAGACGCGCCTGCAATCCCATATGGCTGTCGCCCATTTCGCCGTCGAGTTCGGCCTTGGGCACCAGCGCCGCCACCGAGTCGACCACCAGCACATCAATTGCATTGGACCGCACCAGCGCCTCGGTGATCTCCAGCGCCTGCTCGCCATAATCCGGCTGCGACACCAACAGGTTGTCCACATCGACGCCCAGTTTCTTGGCATACCCAGGATCGAGCGCATGTTCGGCGTCTACGAATCCCGCCATGCCGCCGGTCTTCTGCGCCTCGGCAATGACCTGCAACGTAATCGTGGTTTTGCCCGACGACTCGGGCCCGAACACTTCAATCACACGCCCGCGCGGAAAGCCGCCCACACCCAGCGCCGCGTCAAAGGAGATCGACCCGGTCGGAATCACCGAAATTGGCAGAATCGCATCCTTCGACCCCAACCGCATGATCGAGCCCTTGCCGAACTGCTTTTCAATTTGCGAAACCGCCAGATCAATAGCCTTGCCGCGCTCGTCCGCCATGGGTGCTCCTTTGGTGATCCTTGTAAGACTGACTCCTCGTGGGATGCAATCTTAAGTTCGTTCTAAGTATGGGCAGGATTATATATTCGAATCGAAGCGAAGAAAAGGCGAATTTAAGGATTTTGTTGTGGATATGTTCCGAAATGGGCAAGAACGATGTGGGCGCGGGCGCCCCCGCCCGCGAATTAATTCGGCATTCTACTCCCGCGACCCTGAGTCACTCGCGACACGAAATGCGCTGCCAGCGCTGCCACAGTACCGTTCATGAGTGCCACGATAAAAAACCCTGCAAGCCAAGCAAAAGTCGAATTGCCGGCGCGCGGGCCATTGAGTGTCACCATCCATGGCACAAGGCCCACAATCGCCGTAGGCACGGCATGCTTTTTAGCGAACAAACCTACAAGCGCGCCAACGATGAGCGCAATGCCGGGGTTGCAAATGTATCGAACAACTAGAGATAGCCGGTGCTCACTAGAGCAGTCCGAAATGCGGTAGATGAGATAACCACTCAATGCAGTCAGCGCGAAGCTTGCGACTACTGCCACAATGACTAAGAGCACGCGACGCAGCATCTTTGAACTCAAGCCTAGCGTTGCAGCAAATCCACCGGCGCGGTCACATCATGCACGCGAAAATACTTTGCCAGCACCGGATACTTCCGCGCTACCGCCTCATACATGGCATAGGCAACATTGCGATAAGAAACGTGGCCCGCCGGAGTAGTACGCAGTTCTGAGATATAGGCCGCTTCGGCGAAATCCATCTTGAACAGCGCCCGCTTCTTGAACGCCAGCGGAATCGCGTACTGCGAATTCTCTTCCGCCTCAGCAGTGTGGCGTCCAGCGAGATTATCGACCGCCGATTGCACCCGCCGCATCGCCGCCTCAAACCGCGGACGCACGCCGGCATCTTCCATGTCGAGCAGCATCTCGTAGCCGTGCTGCGTGGTCGCCGCCTGCATTACCTGGATGCAGCGCCGGTGACGATGCATGTCGCGGAAGCCGCCCGTATCCATTAGGATGTCGAAGCGAAACTGCTGGCCCGCGCGGAATCCGCGCAGCATCTCGTCATGCTTGCCACGGTGCCGTAGCCCCAGATCGATAATCTCCCTCCGCCGACGCTCCCCAGCCACCTGCACCGCCTGCCGAATCTGCCGGTAAGAATGATGGCTGTGTTCATAGAGCAGCGTCGTCGCGATCTCCACCTCGAGGGGCTCTTCGTCCAGCAAATCGACAATGGCCTTCGAGGGAGCCAGCTGTTCATGTTCCATCAGTTCGCGCGCCGCCTGGCGCAGTTCCCGCCGTGTCGCCATCTCGTACTCATTCGGATCGGCATACTTCACCAGCGTCGGAGCTGCTTTTACTTCACGCAGCAACTCCCGCTGCGCCCGGGCGCCTAATTCCGGGCTCACGGCATGAATCTGTGAAACCAGATCCTGCAGCGACTCCGCATTCACGTTGTAGGCCGCGCCCGTCGCGGCCTTCTTCAGCGACTCGCCCAGCACTCGCACTTCACGATGCGTGTGCGATAGCAGATGCGCCACCTGCGTTTCCAGCGTCCGCGCATTCACAATCTCGCCCAGCGACGTGTTCGTAGCCAGCGGCAGCAGGTAGCGGGTGATGTCAAAAGCTCGTGCCTTCAGCGTCCGCTCATACGTCTCCAGCTTCATGTCCGCGGGCTTGGGCGTGATGCTGATCAAATAATCCGTCATCACCGCCGACATCGCTTCATACTCGGCGAAGAGAAAATCCAAAGTCTCCCGATAAAGCTTCCGCGCCTCGTCGTCAGCGCCGAAATCCGGCGTGTAGTATCCGCTCTTCTTGAAATCCTGGTAGCGCGTTGAGCGCTCCTGCCCGTCCCAGCGCTGCTCGTCAGCAAGTTCAATGGCGGCCAGAATCGAAAGCCGCTCGATCGCCAGCGCAATATGTGCCAGGTCGGCAATCGACCGGTGACCGTACTGAAAATAAAAAGTGTTGAGAAACTTCTCAGCCTTCTGTGAACTGATCTCGCGCAGTGCGTCCTTCATCGACAACGCCGAACGCGAATACTTCGCCATCGCGTAAGCCTGAATCTCCGGCTCGACGCCGAAAACGGCGAATACTTCAGTCGATGGCTCTACCTGTGGAGAAGTAGCCGATGTGGCGCGGGCGCCCTCGCCCGCGACTGCCGAAGGCGAAGCGGTCTCATGGTCGCCAAGCGGCGGTTTCTCTCCAGCTGATGCCCGCGCAGTCGATCGGTGTCCCGCACCCGAAATCGGCACCACGTTGGAAGAATTCTTGTCGGAAGGGTCCGGCATGGAGATCACATCGTTCGCAGTCTGTGCCATGAGTGCTGGAATGTTACTCGGCACGCTTGTGGATTAGCAATGCGATTCGTCGAGCGCTCCAAACATTGTTGTCTTTTTACTGGATTCCCCGCCTCCACTTGCCCAACGCATCGCGAATAGCTTGTGCTTCTTTCTCGAATTTCTCCGCCGCCTCGCGCAATTCGCTGAGCGCACTCGGACTCTTGTCCGCCGCCTTCTCTACTTCACTCCGGAGTTGAGCCGCAATGGCAAGAAGCTCCCGCATTGCTTCTTCCGCTTTCTTGATCTGATCGATTTGCCGCTCCGTCACGCCCACGATCTTACCTCTCGACGAACAAATTCTCACGGCGCGTATAATCTGGCGTTTCGAACTCAAAAAATACTAGGGAGATCCGAATGTCCCTCACATCTCACGTCGCGATGGTCACCGGCGCCTCGCAAGGCATCGGCCGCACCTGCGCCCTTCGCCTCGCCAAAGAAGGCGCAACCATCGCCGCCGCCGCCCGCAATCAGGACAAACTGAACGAACTCGTCGCCGAAATCACCGCCGCAGGCGGAAAGGCCGCAGCCTTCCCGCTCGACGTTGCAGACGAAGAACAAGTCAAGTCCACCGTCAAAGCCGCCATCGCCCAGTTCGGCAAAATCGACATCCTGGTCAACAACGCCGGCATCACCCGCGACCAACTCGTCATGCGCATGAAGCGTGCCGACTGGGATGCCGTCCTGCAAACCAACCTCACCTCCGCCTACCTGCTCACGCAGCAAGTCATCGGCTCCATGCTCAAGCAGCGCTGGGGACGCATCATCAACATCACCAGCGTCTTCGGCCAGATGGGCCAGGCCGGGCAGGCGAACTATGCAGCCTCCAAGGCCGGACTGATTGGCCTAACCATGGCCATCGCGCGTGAAGTCGGCTCGCGCAACATTACTTGTAACGCCGTCGCCCCGGGCTTCATCGAAACCGCTATGACCGCCACGCTAGGCGACGAATTCAAGCAGGCTGCCGTCAAGCAAATTCCACTAGGCCGCGTCGGAGCCTCAGAAGACATAGCCGGAGCCGTAGCGTTCCTGGCCTCCGACGATGCGTCCTACATCACCGGCCACGTGCTGAGCGTCAACGGCGGCATGCTGATGGGATAGAGCCTACTCACCACGGAGGCACAGAGCCACGGAGAAAAAATGAAATCTGAAGTGAATGAAGCTCGAATTTCCTCTGTGACCTCTGTGCCCTCTGTGGTAAAAGGTTTGGTTTTCACCCAAGCCGAATCCCCAGCCCAAATCGCCCAGGCCCGCAAACTTTTCCTCGAATACGCGAAGTCGCTAGGCTTCAGCCTCTGCTTCCAGAATTTCGATCAAGAACTCGCTAACCTGCCTGGCGAGTACGCTCCTCCATCCGGCCGCCTGTTGCTAGGCGAACTCGAAGGCCAACTCGCGGCCTGCGTCGCACTGCACAAGCTCGACGCCGAAACTTGCGAGATGAAGCGCCTCTATCTTCGTCCTCAATTACGTGGAAAAGGCCTCGGCCGCGCACTCGCCGACCGCATCATCAGCGAAGCTCGCGGGATCGGCTACAAGCGCATGCGCCTCGACACAGTCGGTCCCGTCATGAAAGACGCAGTCGCCATGTACCGCAAAATCGGCTTCCGCGAAATTCCTCCCTACCGTCCCAACCCGATGGCCGGCACTCTCTACATGGAACTAGAGTTGTAAATCGGTTGTCATCTCAATCACAATGGGTGCCCCACGTCTCGCCAATTTTGCGAGATGTGGGAGACGATAACCTCACGACGAGGAATATCATGAAAAAACTCCTGATCATCGCGCTGACGCTTCTTCTCGGCGCCTCCGCCCTCGCCGCCGACGGCAAATCCGTCTCTTACAAAAGTGGCGACGAAACCGTGCAGGGCGTCCTCTACACGCCCTCAGGAAAAGGTCCGTTCCCGGCGCTGGTCGTAATTCACGAATGGTGGGGACTAAACGACTGGGTAAAAGATCAAGCCTCGAAGTTCTCTGACGAAGGCTATGTGACGCTGGCTGTCGATCTCTATCGCGGCAAAGTCGCCAAGACGCCAGACGAAGCACACGAGATTATGCGCGGCGTGCCGGAAGACCGCGCCAAGCGCGACCTGCATGCGGCGGTTGATTTTCTCAAGTCTCAGTCGAATGTGAAAAAGGACCGCATCGGCTCCATCGGGTGGTGCATGGGCGGCGGCTACTCGCTCGACGTCGCCCTGCAGGAACCCGATCTTGCCGCGACCGTAATCAACTACGGCCACCTCGCGACCGACAACGATGCACTGAAAAAGATCAACGCGCCAATCCTCGGCTTGTTCGGCGCGCAGGATCGCGGCATCACCCCCGACGATGTGCACAAGTTCGAAGCCAGCATGAAACAACTGGGCAAGAAGATCGACGTAAAAATCTACGACGACGCCGGCCACGCCTTCGAGAATCCCAACAACAAAGACGGCTACCGCGCCGCCGACGCATCCGACGCCTGGAAGCGGACCAAAGAGTTTCTAGTGGCGAATCTGAAGAAATAGCAGCTTGGACCAAAAAGAAATGGGGTGCCCCACGTCTCGCCGATTTTGCGAGACGTGGGAATCTCTACCGCGTGGTAACCCGCCGCGCCCATCACTCCCACAGTGGAAATCTTTTACGATTTTTACTTATACAACGTATAACTAATCCGTAATCCCCGCGAGAACCCTTGCCAGCCGCCCCATTCAACCGTATGGCACGTTCTTCCCTCGAATAGCACGAATTTCCCACTTGCCAGAAGTTACCGCTCTGGTTACTATGACCCATCCTGAAATGCTCCCCACAATGAACATCGGCGAGACGATACGCAACTACCGGCTGCAAAAAGGTATGTCTCAGGGCGACATCGAAAAGCGCACCGGCCTTCTGCGCTGCTACCTGTCGCGCGTCGAAAACGGCCACACCATTCCGTCGCTCGATACGCTTTCGAAAATCGCCGGCGCCATGGAACTGCCACTCTCGCAATTTTTTGCCGAACCCGGTCACAGCAACGGAAGCAAAGGTCTGCCGCAACTCTCCGACGACGAAGTCCGCTTCCTCAGCCAGATCCGCCGCTACGCCACCAACCTCAACGACAGCGACCGCAAGCTGGTCCTCGCCATGGTCAAGAAGATGGCGTCGAATTCGAAATAGTCCCGAGCCCCGAGTCGCGAGTCCCGAGCCAAAACACTTCTGACCCGCTAGCAACTCGCGATTCTCTTTTCGCTGGTGAAACCGGGGCGTGTTTCTCCGCAGAGAAATTCGGCGCTAAAAGCTCAGGACTCAGGACTCGGGGCTCAGGACTCAGGACTACTTACTTTCGTACCATGCCCATCGGTGACCAGCCGGTACCTCGCCCTCGCTTCTCTCCATCACTAAACTGTGCATGGAGAGACTTGTGACCACCGACGAGGAACTGAATCTTCTCGACTCGCAGCTGCGCCGGCTGAAAATCGAGTACGAGATTTTTTTCAGCAATCCGAGCAAGCGCCCGCCCACCGATATCGAGTGGAAGGTACTGAGCATGCTGCGCAAATTCTCCGACGGCGGCCGCATGAACTTCTCCCAACGCTACCGCTACAACGAAATGGCGCAGCGCTACGCGATTTACAGTGACCTCTGGCGCAAGAAATCCCGCATCCGCGAAGAAGGCTACCGCCGTCCTCAGGACGCATTGTTGTCCGTGCAGGGAGTTCGCACCGCTGAGGATGAGCACAAGGCGCAACATCACCCGGTCTACGGCGTGAACCACGCAGCCGCGGCCACGGCCGCCGCCCCGGCCTCGCAGCCCTTCACCCTGCACAATGTCGATCAGGGCGAGCGCGAGCAGGTCGAACGCCTTTACAACACGCTGGTCGCCGCTAAGAAAAAAGCCGGAGAGAACGTCTCCGGCGGCATCGACTCCTTCACCGCCTTCGTGCAGAAAAAAACCGAGCAGATTCGCAAGCAGTACAAATGCGAAAACGTGGAATACTCCGTCGAACTCACCGACGGCGGAGTGAAGCTGAAGGCCAAAGCGAAAACGTAGCCCAAGCCCTATCGCTGGTAGCGACCCGAGCTGGCGACAAGATTTCCTTCGTGTACCTTCGTGTCCTTCGTGGTGAATGATTTTGATCGTGTTGGTCAATCCTCCGCCACTCGAACTCACCCTGCTGATAGAATTTCCGGTCGCCCCTCATGTCAGCCATTCCTAAAATTCAGCGCGCCATTCTCTCCGTTACCGACAAAACCGGCCTGGTCGACTTCGCCAAAAAGCTCTCCGCCCTCAACATCGAACTCATCTCCACCGGCGGTACCGCCAAACTTCTTCGCGACTCCGGCATCGCCGTCAAAGACATCTCCGAACTCACCGGATTCCCCGAAATGCTCGACGGCCGCGTCAAAACGCTTCACCCCAAGGTCCACGGAGGCATCCTCCATCGCCGCGAAGACCCCCAACACGTCGCCGCCGTCCAACAGCACGGCATTCAGCCCATCGACATGGTGGTAGTGAATCTCTACGCCTTCGAAAAAACCGCCGCCAAACCCGACGTGAAATTCGAAGAACTCATCGAGAACATCGACATCGGGGGCCCGTCGATGATCCGCTCAGCCGCCAAGAATTTTCATGACGTTGCCATCGTCACCTCGCCCGCCGACTACGACTCGATTGCGGCCGAACTCGAGCAAAGCAACGCCGGCCTTTCGCAAGAAACCAAGTGGCGTCTGGCCCAAAAAGCTTTCGCCATCACCGCCGCCTACGATTCCGCCATAGCCAGCACGCTGGAGCGCATCAGCCCGGAAAAGGTCGATTTGCAGGCAGAAGCCGGATTCCCCAACACCCTGCGCTTTCAGTTCCACAAGACTCTCGACCTGCGCTACGGCGAAAACCCTCACCAGAAAGCAGCCATGTACTCCGACGGCTCCGGCGCCGGAGTGGCCAACGCGCGCCAATTGCAGGGCAAAGAACTCTCCTACAACAACATCGTCGATCTGCAAGCCGCCTGGGATCTTGCCCAAGAGTTTGAGCAGCCAGTCGTCGCCATCATCAAGCACACCAACCCGTGTGGCACCGCCACCGGCAAAACGCTGGCCGAAGCCTACAAGCGCGCCTTGGAATGCGATCCCGTCTCCGCCTTCGGCGGCGTAATCGGGGTGAATCGTCCCATCGACGCCGAAGCCGCGGAAGAAATGCACAAGCTTTTTCTTGAAGTCATCGCCGCCCCCGCTTTCGACGAAGCCGCGAAAGCGAAATTCTCCTCGAAGAAAAATCTGCGCCTGGTAGAAGTGACCGGCGCGAATCAGAAGTGGGTTCTCAAGAACGTCTCCGGCGGCATGCTCGTGCAGGAGGTCGATATGCGCCAATTACAGGACGCCGACCTCAAAGTCGTCACCAAACGCCCGCCCACGCCTGAAGAAACTCGCGCTCTGCTTTTCGCCTGGAAGGTCTGCAAGCACGTCAAATCCAATGCCATCGTCTACGCCCGCGACGGCCAGACCGTCGGCGTAGGTGCCGGACAAATGTCCCGCGTGGACGCCGCCAAAATCGGCGCCATGAAGGCGCAGCTTCCCCTAAAGGGTACGGTTGCCGCCTCCGACGCCTTCTTCCCCTTCCCCGACGGTGTGGAAGAAATCGCCAAAGCAGGAGCCACCGCAATCATCCAGCCCGGCGGCTCGCAGCGCGACGCCGAAGTCATCGAAGCCGCCGATCGCCTGGGCCTGGCGATGCTCTTCACAGGAGTCCGTCACTTTAGGCATTAAAACCGGACCGCAGACCTCGGCCCTCAAAAACACCTCGACCAACTTCATCCCTAAAAGAAGTTGCCCTTAGCTTTTCCAACGATGATTTACACAACGTGACACCCTCAACAAATAACACCACATCTGATGCCGATGTCTGAGGCTGAGGACCCGAGGGCCGACGCCCGGCGCCCGACGCCCGCGTCACCGGCAGTCCCTGTCCTTCCGGTCGCCTGCAATTTTCTCCGCCCTCGCCGTTCCTCAAGGTAGAATAAAAGCACCTTTCCCCCGACGGCTTTGCATCCAACAAGCTGAGGTTGCGGAAATACGCCGAACTCCGGTGACGAACGCGCAGTCAGCCGCGACACGCAAACTGCGTTGTTTCAATAAATAAATGCAGTTAGCAAGCGCAATTTAAGAGAGTATTAATGAACAGAATTTTTCGCCTCTTTTTAACGATTTTGGTGGCCGCGGCCGCCGTCGGCCAAACCAGCCAGTCCTCTTCGCCCAGCTCCAGCCAGCCCGAGTCCAAACCGGCGCAATCATCCCCGCGCAAGGTTGACAAAGCCGCCGCCTATTACCATTACGCGTTGGCGCACATGTACGAAGAGATGGTTACGGCCTATGGCCGCAGCGACCTCGCGAACAAATCGATTGAGGAATACCGCCTCGCCATCGATGCCGACCCCTCCTCCGAATTCCTGACCTCCGGCCTCGCCGAACTCTACGTCAAAACCGGCCGCATTCGCGACGCCGTCCTCGAAGCACAGGACATCATCAAGCGCGATCCCAACAACCTCGAAGCCCACAAACTTCTCGGTCGCATTTATCTGCGCTCGCTCGGCGATATGCCGGGCGGCAACGGCTCTGAAAACGTTCTAAAACTCGCCATCGAGCAGTATGAGCAGATTGTCAAGATTGAACCCGACAGTGTCGACGACCATCTCCTGCTGGGCCGTCTCTACCGCCTGAACAGCGACCTGCAAAAAGCCGAAAGCGAACTCAAGACTGCGGTCAAGCTCGATCCCAGCTCCGAAGAGGCCGTAACCACGCTGGCCATGCTCTACACCGACGAGGGCGATACGTCTCACGCGTTGCAAGTTCTGGCTTCCGTCCCGGATGCTGCACGTTCGGCCAAGCTCTATTCAGCACTCGGCGCAGCGTATGAGCAGCGCAAGGAATACAAGAGCGCTATCGACGCCTACAAGCATGCGATCGTTTTAGATCGCGACAACCTCGATGCCATCCGCGGCCTGGCAGAAAACTACATGAACGACGGCCAGATGGACGCAGCGCTCGATCAATACAAAGTCATCGCCGACGCTAATCCCGAGGACGCGCAAACCTACTTGCGCATGTCGGAAATCTATCGCCGCCAGGGCAAGTACGATCAGGCTCTCGAAAATCTGAAAAAAGCCGACACCATGGTGCCGGATTCCATGGAAGTCCCCTACAACATGGCGGCCGTCTACCAGGCGCAGGGCCGTTACGACGATGCCATCAAGCTCTTGCAGGACCTGCTGAAGAAAACCGAAAAGTCAGACTCCAGTTCCAGTCAGGCCGACCGCAACAATCGCGCCATCTTCATCGAGCGTCTCGGCATGGTCTACCGCGAGCAGGAAAACTACTCCGCTGCCGTCGAGACCTTCCGCAAGATGCTCACCCTGGGCGACGACAACACTCGCTCCGGCTACCAGGAAATCATCGATACCTACCGCGAAGCCAAGCAGTGGCCGCAAGCCACAGCAGTCGCGAAAGAGGCCGTGCAAAAGCTGCCCAATGATCGCGACATGCGCATGGTGCTCGACTCGCAACTCGCCGATACGGGCGAGGCCGACAAGGCTCTGGCCGATGCCCGCTCCATGCTGAAAGGCGGGCCCGAAGATCGTGAAGTTTATCTCCGCCTCGGAATCATGTACACGCGTGTGAAGCGCTACAAAGAAGCCGAAGACGCGCTCAACGCCGCCGCCGAGAAATCCACCAAGGCCGAAGACAAGGCTTACGTCTCCTTCTTGCGCGGAGACCTCTATCAGCGGCAGAAGATGTTCGACCAGGCCGACGCCGAGTTCCGCAAAGTTCTAGCTTCCACGTCGCCCACCGATCCCTCGAATGCCGCCACCCTCAATTATCTTGGCTACATGAATGCCGACCGTGGCGTAAAGCTCGATGAATCGCTCAACTTGATCAAGCAGGCGCTCAGCTTCGAGCCCAATAACGGCGCCTACCTCGACTCGCTCGGCTGGGTTTATTTCAAGCTCGGAAAGTACGATCTCGCAGAAGAGAGCCTAACCAAGGCCGCAGTTCACATGGGCTCCGACCCAACCGTACAGGAGCACTTAGGCGACCTCTACCAAAAAACCGGACGCCTCAAGCAGGCCGCCATTCACTGGGACCGCGCCGTACAGGAATGGAACAAAACCGTCCCAGCCGAAGTAGACGGCGACGCCTTCGCCAAGGTCCAGCAAAAACTAGACGCCGCCAAAGTGAAACTGGCCAAAGAAGAATCAGAAAAGCAGCAGTAGTTCCTGAAAAATAACAAGCGGGTGCCCCACCCTTGTCTCGCGTTTTATGCGAGACAGGGTGGGGACTTTGACTTTTGCGTGAGTAGGCAACCCTGATTGTCAGCGAAAACGGGTGCCCCACTTCTCGCCGCCGTTGCGAAAAGTGGGAGTACACTCCCGCCATGTCCCCGGAAATCTCCATCCGTCCCGCCACTCTCCACGACATCTCCGAAATCCTCCGCCAGCGCCGCCGCATGTACGAAGACATGCGTTACACGGACGCAGCACCGCTAGACGAGATGGCGAAACTCACAAAGCAATACCTGACCCAATCCCTAACCAAAACATTCCACGCGTGGATAGCCTGTCTTCAAAACTCAAACGAGAAGCCCATCGCGGGAGGCGCAGTCCTGATCACGCCGTGGCCAGCTCATCCCTACGATCTCGTATGCCGCCGCGCCACCATTCTCAACGTGTACACCGATCCCGAATTCCGCCGCCAAGGAATCGCTCGCACACTGATGCACACAATGATCGCGTGGTGCAAACAACAAGGCCTGGCCCGCGTCACACTCCACGCCAGCGACGATGGACGCCATCTCTACGAATCGCTGGGATTCGAGACCAGCAATGAAATGAAGCTGAAGTTGCGGTAGAAAAAATTGTTGATTGGTGATTGATGATTGTTGAATAACCGCCGGATCGAGTGAGCCCCTTTCAATCAACAATCAAAAATCATCAATCAACAATCGCCTTCTGCTATCCTTCCCGCATGCTGGCCGCCTACGCGGTCCACGTCGAGCACTCCCGCGGACGCCGCTTCATCGAGCCGCAGCATCCCTACCGCAACGATTTTCAGCGCGACCGCGACCGCGTCATCCATGCCCGCGCCTTCCGCCGCCTCGAGGCCAAGACGCAGGTTTTCACCCGCCGTTACTCCGACCACTTCCGCAATCGCCTCACCCACACGCTCGAAGTCACGCAAATCTCCCGCACCATCGCCGGAGCACTGGCCCTCAACTCCGACCTTGCGGAAGCGCTGGCCCTGGTTCACGACATCGGCCATCCTCCCTTCGGCCACGCCGGAGAAAAAGCGCTCGACGCCGCCATGCGGCGCCACGGACTTTTCTTCGACCATAACCTGCACGCACTGCGCATCGTCGAAGATTTCGAGCAGCGCTACGCCGCCTTCCGCGGCCTGAATTTAACTTTTGAAGTCCGCGAAGGCATCATCAAGCACTCGCACGATTACAGTGCCGAAGAGCATCCAGAACTGGCCGAATATCTCCTCGATCTCCGCCCGCCGCTCGAAGCCCAGCTCATCGACCTGACCGACGAGATCGCCTATAACACTGCCGACCTCGACGACGGCTACGAAGCACACCTCTTATCGCTGGATGAAATTCGCGAAGGCGTGCCGATATTCGACCGTTTCTATCCCGCAGTCGATCAGATTTATCCCGAGGTCCCGGAAAAACTGAAATTCAATGAGACCCTCAAGCGCGTGCTCAACCGCTTCGTCGACGACCTGATCACCAATACGCGCACGCGCCTATCGCAGGCCAACATTCAAACGCTCGAAGACGTTCGCAATCACGCGGGGCGTTTGGCAGCCTTCAGCCCCGCGGTAGAAGCCGAGCGCAAGCAGAGCAAAGAATTTCTTTACGAGAATCTTTACTTCAGCCCGTCGCTGTCCGACGAAAAAGACGACGCCGAGCGCATCGTCACCGAACTCTTCAATTTCTGGATGGAAAATCCGCAGGCCCTGCCCCACAACTACCAGGAAAAGGCCAAAGAAGAGTCGTTGCCCCGAGTCATCTGCGACTACATCGCCGGCATGACCGACAACTTCATCTTCGAGCAATACGAAAAATACTGCGGTGCGAGCTGAGCTTTGTCGCCTCGCGATGTTATGCCTAGTCCGTTTTTTTTGGGGTATCCCCCCTCCCCCCCGAATCTTTGAAATCAGCGAGTTAGCACGAAATTCCCGGCAAAATCCGTTGTTTAAAGGACTTAGATACTAAAATCCGTCAAACAAAGGACTTAGCGGCGCAGAATTTCGTGTTCTGCGTTTCGCGAGTGTCACGGCCTCAACCATGATTGCTGAGTTTGCCTGTGGAACGCTAGGACACGCGTCACAATGGGCTGTGGAAAAGTGAAATTATTTCGGGATGCGCCCCTCCTTTCCAGCGGGACGATAGACGGCCGCCTTGCTTTTGTTGAAACAGTCAACGGCTCGTCCGTCCCCGCATTTTCGTGGCCTCGGTCAAGGTTGTACGTCACAGGATATGGAAAAACAGCTTTGGAAAAACAGCGGCTGAGCTTTGGTTCCCAGAGGTGGGCCTAGATTGGAGCGAAATTTACATCGACTCCCTCGCTCTGAAGGCTCTACGATTAGCTTCATGGCCGCCGATTCAATGTCACTTCGAGACATGCTGTTCTGGGTTTTCCTCACACTCTTCGGAACAGGCACATACGAGATTTACGGAAGTCAAAGCCGTGCAGGAGAAGTGGGGGGAGTGGCGATGATAGTCGGCGGTCTCGTCGGTATGGTCGCGTGTGCTTGGCCGCACGTGACTAAATGGCTCGGACCGGGAAGAAAGAATGCACAATCAGAGCCGGAACCCGCGAGGGAAAAGGAGGGACTGTCGGAGCTACCACTGGCTTCCTCGCTGCCTCGCGTCCTGTCGTATGTACACATCGACGGTGATGGATGGTTCCAGTTGTCTTTCGGGAGCGCCTTCCTGCAACTAGTTAACATTTCAAATACTGAAACAGCAAATCCGCTCACGGCTCACAATGTTCGGGCGAGAATTAGCTATAGGCACGCCAACGGTAGGAATGTATTTGTGGTAGACGAGGCGATGTGGAGATTTCGGGCACCCAATGGAGCCAATCAGTTTCCGTCGCGAGTATCGATCAACCCAAATACCACCGAGAAAGTGGTGTTGTTGGCCCAAGTGCAATCCGCGCCGAACAAGTGGTTTGTGGCTGATCTTCGAACGGGGTGTAAGGAGGAGTTAACCGCTGGACATTGGGATGTAACCGTATCATTCATTTCAGATAATTGTGCGCCCCTCGAAGGGAAAGGTGGATTCACAATTCTGTCTGGTGATGGACGGCTCGTATACGATACTCCCGCATTGGTATTTGAGCCTACGCAGCCTGAGAGCGGGGCAAAGGCCATCGTCAAGGCAGGCCCGCCCACAACCCTGAAACAGTTATTTGAAATCGATTGGCCGAATCTTCCTGCTTTCTACCATGAGTGCGTTCTCAGTGGCCAAGCATTAGATGCTGGCGCGGTGAAAGTAGCATGGCGTGTTAACGGCGACTTTGTTGGACGTTCGAAGTTTCTCGCCATTCTCATCGATCCTGCGACAAAAGCAGGCGATGCGTTCAAAGCATGTGAAGCAATCGCGGATCAGTACGGGCACTTCATCGATTCACCAAATTCGGAGGTGGACATTGAGGGGCAATCTCCTGACGACACCGCGCCGACTCACCTCAAGGACATGGTGTTTTCAAAACGAATCTTCATTTATTACGAGGGTTTCTCGCTCGCGCAGAAAGGGGCACTTGAAACGATTTACCAGAGCAAGGAGTTGGCCGTTCAGTTCAGGGACGCGGCATACGCGTGGGCGCATAGAGAGGACAGGCCACGCGCAACGCCGCTGGTTCCCAATTCGACGATTTTGCCGGACGCGAAGTTGAACCCAGGACTGACGATAACGATTACGAAACTGAGTCCGGGGATGGAGAACAAAAAGGAGGTGGGCGCGGCGGGTGTTGCAGAGGCAAATGTCACATTCGATGACGCAAAAATTTCAATCCAGAAAATCGTGGAAGATGCAGGCCGTTTCAGATTACTTGTGCCTGACGAAAAGGCCAAGTTCATGCCCGCTTTAACAGTGGAGGTCAGAAACCACGCCGTGGACGGGAATCCCATCGCATCCGCAGGGGATGTCAAAGCGCAACTGAAGTTCGTGCTTGCACAGGGGACATATGAGATTGCTCCCGGCGCATGGCTTGATGAGCCGTACAGCTCGGCTCGTCTGGATGTAGGCGATACGCGGCGTTTGATTCTGGCAGTCGGGGTCGATTGGATTCACGACTGGAGGATGGTGACAAATAAAAGGACAGGCCCGTGTGATGCAGTAATGCTGGACTATTCGAGAAGTTTCCCTATGTGGGCAAAGGGAACTATCGAAGCGAGTGTCATAGGCTCCGGTCGCATTCTGCGACGATTAAAAGTTCGTGTTCAGTGGGAACATAATCACAGCCTTTGGATGCAGCCGATTGAAGAGGGTAAGCCGTGATTGAAGCGCAATCTGGCTTTCAAAGATTCGATGCGGTGAAAAAGGGTCTTGCCAGTTTCAAAAAGAGAATTGGGGAACGGGAAAAGGGCGGGTGGCCCGGCCTTTGAAGGCCGCCGCCACCACAACGGTGGGTGCCCCGTCCCTTCGACTTCGCTCAGGGCAGGCTCTTGCGCGCTTTTCGCAAGGGCGGGTAGTACGAACGCCGAAAGTGATGTTTTTCGGCGTCAAGCTCACGCAGCCCGGTCGCGAAACGAAATCTTAGTCCATCCCTCGTTGATCTGCACCTTCCCGATTTCGCCGAAAGCATAATAACGATAACTGCTCCAACGCCATTGTTCGGGAGAGTCCACCAGTCCCCGCTTGACCGGATTGCGATGCATGTATCATAACTTCTCTACTCGTTTCTTCGTCGTCCATACATTGAAGTCATAGAAACGCTCCTGCCAAAAGGCGCAATGATGCGGCTCCTCGCCGAACAAACTGCGCTGCCGCGGTTCACGCCGCGACGGCATTCCCTCAGGCGCTAAAGCGCGGGTCTATTTTGAGCGGCTTAGCGGCACGAGTGGAACTCGTGCCCTTCCCCGGACCGTTCGGGCGCGAGTTTTCCGAACCGTTCGGGCGCGAGTTTCTTCCGCAGCCTTGGGTGTTTCAATCGTGCCTACGGCACGTGGTTCCTTTTTTCGCGGCGTCCCGCCAGTGAACTGGCGGGCTACTTTCGGTGGTGCCCGTTCGACTCCTCGCTTCGCTCGAGCGCTCAGGGCAGCTCTCCGGCACCGTTTGTACAAACGCGGGAAGGGTGGGGCAACCCGGCACCCACTGTGGTGGTGGCGTCGGGTTTCAAAGGCTGAGCCACCCGCCCACGACCCTTAAATCTTCGCGCTTGACCCCAAGCCCGAATCCATAGAAAATCTTCCGGCAGGCTTTGCTTACTTGCGTTCCCGTCTCAGTACCCTGTCTTTGACGGATATCCTCCCTACTAGACGCCTATCGTGTTTGCATTCCATTTTGTTGCCGAGAAAAATTATGGACACCACCGCTTTCCCAATTCCCCAAGCTACCCGCCAAATCATAAATCGCTTCATTCTCGTGCTCGCCGGCATCGCCATGCTGGCTTCGCTCGCCACGTTGCCCGCCGTCGCTCAAACCGAATCCATCCTCTACAACTTCTGCTCGGTCCAACAGAATTGCGGCGACGGCGCCAGTCCCATAGGTACGCTCGTGCGCGATTCCGCCGGCAATCTCTACGGCACGACCTGCATAGGAGGCGCCCTGGAGGAAGGTACGGTTTTCAAGCTCAGCGCCGAAGGAGCGGAAACCGTCCTATATTCGTTCGAGGATTCTACAGGCAGGGACGGGATTTGCCCCAACGCCGGGATCATCCGCGACAAGAACGGCAACATATATGGCACCACCACGGGGGGTGGCGTCTATGAGGGCGGTATTGTTTTCATGCTCAGCCCCAGCCTGACCGAGACCATTCTCTACACCTTTGGCCGCCAGGATGCGCGCACGCCCGAAGGCCCCCTCGTTCTCGACCGCCAAGGCAACCTCTATGGCGTCGCTGGATCCGGTGGCACCGCCAAATTCGGGGCGGTCTACAAAATCGCCCCCAACGGCACCGAATCCATTCTCCACAGCTTCACCAATTCGAATGGAGATGGCGGTTATCCCAATGGCGCACTGGTCTCCGATACTCGCGGTAACCTTTACGGCACCACCTCATATGGCGGCGCTTATGGCTACGGCACGGTCTACCGCCTCAACCTCGATGGCACTGAGACCACCCTCCACAGCTTCGGCCTCAACAGTGACGGGCGAACTCCATACGCCGGAGTTGTTCTGGCAAAGAATGGTGACCTTTACGGCACGACGAATTTGGGTGGGGCATTTCGCGTCGGTACCGTGTTCAAACTCAGCCCCAACGGCGACGAGTTTGTGCTGCACAGCTTCACGCCGAATACGAGCGACGGCCAGCACCCGTACGGCGAACTCCTGCTCGATTCCGCCGGCAATCTCTACGGCACCACAGAGTATGGAGGCACGAGCGGTGCCGGGGTCGTCTTCGAAATCACCGCTGCTCGCACTGAGATGATTCTGCACGAGTTCACCGGCTCACCCTCCGACGGAGCTACTCCCTTCGGTGCCCCCATCATGGATTCCGCCGGCAACCTCTACGGCACCACCCTCAGCGGCGGAGCCAACGATAGCGGCACTATCTTCAGAATCACGCCGTAATCTCCTCAGTAATGGCTGCCCCACCCTTCGCGATTTTGTCGAGTCCCGGGACATGCTTTACATTTTGTCCCTAGACATCCTTTACAGTCGGAGGAGAGCAACTGGGCCTCGGAATCCGGCGCTCGATGATTTTTACGATGCTGCTTGAGCCGTGAGATTTTCGGCGGATTCCAACTCGAAGCTGTCGGCAGGACTGCACCCAGGTTCATCTCGGTTTCCGGCAAAATCGAAGGCCCACCCTCCCGCACAAAACGCGGGAAGGGTGGGGCAACCCGGCTGGGATTTTTGATTCGGAATGGATCGGCCATCCCCTAGCCGTGGCTGTTCCCGCCTAGCGGAACACAAGCATGGTCGAGGTCTGGTTGATGTGGCCGAGATATTCCTCTCCGTAGGTGCTGAACCCAACACTAGGAAAGCCCGAAAACACAGCGCCGTACTGGTCGCATCTTCCCTCAGCGCGCAACTGCTGCGCGCGCAGAATGCATTGGAAATCGATCACTCCCGCCACGCGTCCAAGTGCCTTCTTTCGTCCCTCGACGGCAGAGCGCGTGGCGGCAACGATGTCGGTGGCTTCCAGCAGCTGCAGTTCCATGCCCTCTTTGATCTGGCAGTAAAACACGATACTGCCGCCATCGCGCCGCTGCGGGCTGCGCACGAACGGTTCTCCATCAATCATCAATCCCAGCGGATGGTCCCTGAAATGAGACTGAATCTCCTCCGGGACGACGCCCAGCGTCTTCGCGTAGGCTTCGACTGCCGGAACTCCGTCGAACTCGAGCACCGTGCGGGACGCCTCATCAACTTTTGTCGCGACTAATTGTTTTCCTGTGACTTTAAAGCTCTGCGTCTTGATAATCTCGAACCCTCGCTTCAAGCGCAGCAATAGCAACACTGCAGCGTCGGTATGTGCCTGCCCCTTGGCCAGCACGTGCGTCTGCTTGAACTTGAGATCGTCGCCCGCGGAACCGCCCACAAAAGTTAAGTCGGTACAGTCCCCGATCCTTTCCATCAGCTTTTCTTCTGCCCCGCTCAGGCCATCGGCCAGAACAACTCCAACATGCTTTCTGATGTCCATGGACGAAATCGGTCTTCGGAAGTGATTCTCCAGCTCTACAAAAGCCTCGCGCACGCTAATCGCACCCCGCAGGTTATGCACAACCGCCGCACCCGCGTCCTCAACGATGTCCTCATCAAGAAACATGGCCACCACCGAGCCGTTCATCATCGTTCCGCCTGCAATCTCACCCGCCGTTGTGCAACCGACAAGGCAGGCATCCGGAAAAGCCCCCTGCATCTGCGCGCTAAGTGCAGCCGGATCGTATTTGGTAGACGCAAAACATAGAATCGCTCGAGGCGCCAAATTCCCGCAGCCTCGCTTCAGGTCGGCTACTGCCTCAGGCAGCAATTTCGATGAGTGTGCGGTTTTTAAGGACATCCCACTGCTCCCACGAGCCTACAAGTTCACTCCCAGGTCGGCAGCAATGGCTTTGATTTTGGCGATTATGATGGGCTCATCCGGCGAGTCGCTGGTAAAGCGCGATGGATTGATGCCCTTGAAAATCAACTTCGCTTGCGTAGTCTGAACGATGAGTTCATCGCCCCTCGCCCTTTGCTGGATAATCTGATCGAGCAGGCGCTTGATCTCCCCAGCCATCCGCCAACTGCTCCCGGGTCGTGACTCTTGCCTTGACCAACACATTTCATCGGCAAGATTTTCGGGAACTTAAGTGCGAAGAGCTACTCGGTACACCGCGGGGAACCAAGGAAATCCAGACGATCTGTCATCCTGAGCGAGGATTTTGCTCCGGCAAGGCCGGAGCAAAACCGCAGTCGAAGGATCCCTGCCTCAGAGGACTCTCTTGGGGATTCTCAGGCCTTTCGAAAGCATTCCCAATGAAATCCACCTCGGTCGTCATCTATGAATATGCAGTCCTTGACGATCTTTGTAACCACTCCCTCATCGCCAGGACGAATTCGAAGTCGATCAAAGCTCGACCAAGTCCAGCCGATTGTGTGCTCGCTTGGGGCGAAGACCACTCTATCGCCAATTTTGAACGGATTCTCGCGAGTGTCCATACACTCCTAAGAACACTATTCTCCCGCCACCTTCGCGACCACATCAAACAGCACCCGCGGCCCACGCCGCACTTCCTCCACCCGAATCCGCTCGTCATTGCCGTGCTCGGTATTTCCCTCTTCATCGGTCGCCGTATACGGATTGAATCCATACGAAATAATCCCCAGCGGCCGGTAGCGCTGATTCTCCGTGTATCCGCTGGTGATGTGCGGGACCACAGGCGTGCCCGGAAAATACTTGCCCGACACTTCTTTGATCGCCGCGTACAAAGCATTATTCGTATCCGAATAATTCGCCACGCGAAACTCCGGATTCTGCGGCTCGACCGTCACATTCGGATCGTTCACGACCCGCCGCACCGCCTCCAGCAGCGCCTTCGGGTCGCCTCCCGGCAGAATACGCACATCCAGATTGGCCCACGCCTCCGGAGGAATGACGTTCGTCTGCTCCGATCCGCCCATCATGGTCAGCGAGATCGTGTCGCGCAGCAGAAAATTCAGCGACTCGTCGTGCTCGACGATGTCCTGAAATTTCTTGTCTTCGATCGCCTTCTTCACATTACGGTAGTATGCCGCGCGCTCCGTCGTTTCATACGGCGCCATGTCGCGAAGGAATTCATCGACGACCGGCAACACCCGCATCGGAGTCTTGTAGGCAAGAATGCGATTCAGCGCCCGCACCAGCCGGTTCGGCGCCGAGTCCGCATTGGGCCGCGATCCATGCCCCGGCCGCCCATGCGCCACGACATGCAGCCAATATGTCGTCTTTTCGCCTACATCGACGCCGACGTACTTCACCTTGCCGTTGTCGAGCAGATTCTCGCCGCCCTCGTTGATCAGATATTCGGCGTTCCCCAGCAATGCGCTTTGATTCTTGATGAACCAATCCGTCCCCGTCCCGTCCGCCTCTTCATCGCTCACTGCAAGAAAAATCACGTCGCGGTCGAGCGCGACTTTCTCGCGCTTAAGCATCACCATCACCATCAGTTGCGCCAGGCCTTCGTCTTTCATGTCCTGCGCGCCGCGGCCCCAGATGTAACCATCGCGAATCTCCCCGCTGAACGGAGGTACGCGCCAGTGCGACGCGTCGCTGGTGACCACATCCATGTGATTGAGAAGAATGATCGGCCGGGGGCGACCCATAGTCGTCGCATATTGGTCGGAAGGGTGCCGATTCTCTGAATTAGCCGGAATCCGCGCCCACAAGTCGCCGCGTCCCGGCGCATATTCGAATGCGCGATTCTCAATCCCCTCGGCGTCGAAGATCTTTTTAAAGAATGCGACCGACTTCGCTTCGTTCCCCGGCGGATTCGTCGTATCTACGCGCAGATATTCCTGCATCCAGGTGACGGCCAAATCGCCGTATTGCTGCATGTGGTCAGCAGGAATTCGCGCCGAAGCCGTCTCGCCCTGCGGCTCGGCAGCCGCCCATGAAAACGCCGAAACAAGAAGAAAGACCAACAAAAAACGCGCCAAAACGATGCCAAGTCCATGCGGCCTACAGATCAACTCCCCGCCACGCGCTTCGCCCAATTTTTCAATCCCTCCCAAGAGCTTTCGCCAACTGCCGCGCCCGTATCCAGATACCCAAGTCCCAACACCAAACACGCAAAACCCAAGACCTTACACCAAAATGCAGTTTTTATATCAGTTCTGCCAAAATTACCTGTAGTGCCATGCCTCGCACTTTCTTGCACCCCCTTCATCCACTATAATGTCTTTAGGGATCAATAGCTTACGGCCTCAACCCGAGGGCCTGCTTTGGCATCCAACTTGTAATAGAGCTGGGTGGCGCCAGCGTATCAGGGTGCCCAGGTTCGGAGCGTTAAAGTTCAGACTTGAAGTTGAAAAGTCCGGCGTTGCGTCAGCGCCGGCTGGCTCAGCGATTCCGCTGGCTTTCTTTAATGGTTCAGGGGACGCACTTAAATTCAAGCACGCAACGACGTGCCTGGGTGGAGCAACAACTCCCCCAAACTTGGAGGAAGTCATTATGAACAACCGTCTACTCATCGCCCTGCCACTGGCGGCCGTGCTCGCAGTTCCGGCCCTGGCGCAGACCACCTCGTCCTCGACTTCTTCGGCCCAGGCCCAACCGGCCGCAACCGACAGCACCAATGCCACCGGCAAGGCGCCTCTGGCTCCTCCGTCGCGTGAAGGCTTCTGGGGACGCATCAACCCCTTCGCCCGCAAGAACTATGTGAAGCGCCAGACCGAGCCCATCCGCGACCGCGTGAACGAACTCGATGAGCTGACCTCGGCCAACAGCAAGCAGATCAAGGACACCGATCAGCGCGCCCAGGCTGGCATCAAGCTCGCCTCCGACAAGGCCACTGAAGCCGATCAGCACGCCATCGACGCCGGCAACAAGGCGACCGCCGCCCAGCAGTCGGCGCAGCAGGTCACCACGCGCGTCCAGACTGTCGAGACCGTCGTCAGCAACATCGACCAGTACAAGGCCTCGAACCAGACCGAAATCCGCTTCCGCCCCGGCCAGACCGTCCTGAGCAAGAACGCCAAAGACGCTCTCGACACGATGGCGGGCTCCGTGAAGGGTCAGCGCGGCTACATCATCGAAGTGCAGGGCTTCTCGTCCGGCAAGGGCCAGACCGCCATCACCAACTCACAGAAGATGGCCGAGTCCGTTGTCCGCTATCTCGTTCTTAACCACGAGATTCCGGTTTATCGCATCTACCTCGTCGGCATGGGCAACACCCCCACGCCCTCGGATGATCCGAAGGCGAAGCGCACCAGCGGCGGCCGCGTCGAAATCAGCCTGCTGAAGAACGACCTCGAGCAGCTCTCCTCGAACACCGGAGCGCCTGCCATGAGCGCCGACCAGGCTCAGCAGCCGAAATAACTGAAATCGTCCGGGCCTCGCGCCCGGATCCTCCCCCGAGAGCCCCTCGCGTTAGCGAGGGGCTTTAATTTTGCCGGGCTTTTTCCCGCGCGGGCGCTTACAGTTCCTCCAGCCTAGCGTCCATCCCCTATGAACGACATCAAGCTAGCGCTGCGCCAGTTCCGTAAGTCCCCAGCCTTCGCCCTCACCGTCATTCTCACCATCTCGCTCGGCATTGGCGCTAACGTCGCCATCTTCACCCTAGTCCACGCGATCCTGCTAAGTTCTCTCCCCGTTTCCGATCCCACGTCTCTCTACCGCATCGGCGACCGCGATGACTGCTGCGTCGAAGGCGGATTCCAGAACGACGACGGCGACTTCGACCTTTTCTCGTACGAACTCTACCGCCAGATCCAGTCGACCACGCCCGAGTTCCAACAGCTAGCCGCCTTCCAGTCCGGCCAGAGCACGTACAACATCCGCAGCGGTCCCGGTGCCGCTAAGGCTGAGCGGACCGAGTTCGTTTCCGGCAACTACTTCTCGACTTTCGGCGTGCAGGCATTTTCCGGCCGTATGCTCCAGCCCTCTGATGACGTTCCCGGCGCCGCGCCGGTCGCAGTTCTCAGCTATGGCGCCTGGCAAGCGGACCACGCCGCCGATCCTCACGTGATAGGATCGATTTTCTATTTTCAGAACCATCCAGTAACCATCGTCGGCATTGCTCCACCGAAATTTTTCGGCGACCGCCTCGACGACACGCCACCCGCCTACTGGTTACCGCTCAACATCGGACCCGTGATTCAGTTAACAAGTAACCTCAAACTACCGGACGTTGCCTGGCTCTATCTTCTCGGCCGCTTAAACCCCGGCGTCAGCCCAAAAGCCCTGCAGGACAAGGTTTCAAACACACTTCGCCAGTTTCTGGCCGCGCAGCCTGCCTATACCAACAACGGCGCAGACACGCTCATCCCCCGCCAGCACGTAGTCATTGTTCCGGCGGGAGGCGGCGTGCAGAATCTTCAGCAACACGTATCGAACGGTCTGCGGCTGCTATCGGCGATCTCTGCGCTCGTCCTGATCGTCGCTTGCGCCAACATTGCCAACCTGCTGCTGGCACGCGGCACCACTCGCAAGGCGGAAACTTCTATCCGCAGCGCTCTCGGCGCCTCCCGCTCGCTTCTGATCCGCCAATCGTTAGTGGAATCTTTGCTCCTCAGCGCTGCCGGAGGACTAATCGGAATCGCGATCGCCTACGCCGGCGTGCGCATGATCATCGCCTTAGCCTTCCCCGAAGCCGTCCAGAATCCCATTCACGCCACGCCGTCCCCACTTGTACTGGCGTTCGCAGTAGGTCTTTCGCTGCTCACCGGAGTCTTCTTCGGGATTGTTCCTGCCTGGATCTCTTCTCATTCCGATCCCGCCGAGGCCCTTCGCGGTTTGAACCGCACCACCCGCGATCGCGCCATGCTGCCGCAGAAGTCGCTGATTGTGCTGCAGGCTGCGCTCTCGGTCGTGCTGCTCGTCAGCGCAGGACTGATGACGGAAACCTTACGCAATCTTGAGCACCAGAATTTCGGCCTCCAGACCGCCAACCGCTATGTCGTCCATTTTGATCCTGAGGGAGCCGGCTATAAGCCCGAGACGATTCGCACTCTCGATGAGCAACTCGATCGCGAATTCTCCGCTCTTCCCGGCGTGCGCAGCGTCGGCCTGGCACTCTACAGCACTCTCGAGGGCGATAACTGGGGCGAAGGCGTCTGGGTGCAGGGCCATCCCGCGCCGCACGCGGGAGAAAACTCCGGCTCGTCATGGGATCGCATCAGCCCTCGATTCTTCAAAACCGTCGGCCAGACCATCGTTCACGGCCGCGGCATCACCGACCAGGACACTGCGACCTCCCGCATGATCGCCGTCGTGAATCAGACATTCGTGCGAAAGTTCTTTCCCAATGAAGACCCCATTGGCCGCCACTTTGGCACGTTGGGCCAGGAAAGTTCCGGAGACTACGAAATCGTCGGCGTCGTCTCCGACGCGAAGTACAACAATCCGCGCGAGCCAGTTCGGCCCATGTACTTCCGGCCACTCAGCCAACAGAACCCCAACCTGAAGAAAGCGTCGGCCATTGACGGCGAAAGCGCCTCCCTGTTCCCCAATTCAATCACTGTTCAATTCACCGGCGACGCCTCGGCGATCGAGGCGTTGGCCCGGCGTACGCTGTCGAGCATCAATCCCGATCTCACCGTGGTCGATTTCAAATCCCTCGACTACCAGGTCGCCGGCAATTTCAATCAGGAGCGCCTGATCACCCGGCTCACAACGCTATTTGGTTTGCTGGCATTGATTCTCGCTTCGGTCGGGCTTTACGGCATCACGGCGTACTCCGTCGCCCGCCGAACCAACGAAATCGGACTCCGTATGGCTCTCGGTGCCAATCGCGGCAACGTCGTCACGCTTGTATTGCGCGGCGCACTGCTGCTGGTCGCGATCGGCCTGATTCTCGGTGTACCCATCGCACTGCTCGGCGGGCGACTCATGTCCAGCCAACTCTACGGCGTCAAAATTTACAACCCCCTAGCGATTGCATCTTCCGTGATGATCTTGGCCGTTTTTGCTCTGATCGCCGGCCTGATCCCAGCGCGTCGGGCCGCCGGCATTGAGCCGATGAACGCGCTCCGCACTGAATAGAACTAGCGGTGAAGAGCCGCGCTGTTTTGAAGGGGCGCGCTGTTTTGAAGGGGCGCGGCTTCAAGCCGCGCCATAAGTCGTATTGAATCAACCCGGCTTTAGCCGCTGAGGGAACTCGGGGTCGGCGCTCTTAATGCATGGTCTAAAATGGATTCTCACTCTGAATCCATGTCCACACAAACACTCACCGGTCACAGCTTCAACGGCCACTCCATGGTGGGACGCCTCGATCGCGTTCTGGTGTGCTCGCCCCGAACCGCGGGCTGGAACCAACCCGAGCGCGCCGCCCGCTGGCAAGACCTAGGATTCCATCACGCACCCAACTTCGAGCAAGCCCAATCGCAACACGACGCGCTCACAAGAGAACTTGAAACCGCCGGCGCAGAAGTCATCGAAGCTCCGCCCGCCAACGACATTTCGCTCGACGCCGTCTACACGCACGACGCTTCGCTAGCAACAGACTTTGGCCTGATCGTGATGCGTCCGGGCAAAACCAACCGCCTCTCCGAAGGAAAAAATCACGGACTGTTCTGCACGCAACTCGGAATCCCCACGCTAGCCAAAATCGTCGACCCTGGCGCCACCGAAGCTGGAGACATTCTCTGGCTCGATTCTCACACCCTCCTCATCGGCCACGGATACCGCACCAACGCCGTCGGTATCGAACAGATGCGCAGCCTTCTCGCGCCCAAGGGAGTGCAAGTCCTCTCGGCGCCGCTGCCCTATGGACCGGGGCCCTCGGCGTGCCTCCACCTGATGTCGCTCATCAGCCTACTCGACGAAACAACCGCGATTGTCGATCTCCCGTGGCTCGCCGTGGAGACGGTGCAGTTGCTTCAATCCCGCAGCTTCACGCTGATCGAGATCGATTACTCCGAACGCGACACGCTCGCCTGCAATGTTTTATCGCTGGGAGAAAAGCGCCTGCTAGCCATCGAAGAGAATCAGAAGACCAACGCCAAACTTCGCAATGCCGGCTTCGACGTGCGCACCTTCCCCGGCAGCGAGTTGTGCATCAACGGCAGCGGCGGCCCCACCTGCCTGACTAGGCCGCTCTTGCGAACGCAGTGAGCGACGTTCGTGGCGACTCACAATCAATTGCGATTGCCCACCAAAGCCCGTTGTCATCCTGGCGAGGATTATGCTCGGGCAAAGCCGGAGCACAACCCCGGGCGAAGAGCCTGCCCTGAGCTTGTCGAAGGGATCCCTGCAATCGCCACAACCGTATGCGATCGGAGTAGAAGGAACTGAACCGGTTCTTGCCCTTCTCACTCTTTCCCGCCAGCCAACCCGTCGTACGATAAAACTCAACTGAAATAAATCTACGCGAGGTTCCCAGGAAGTCCGATGATGACGGTCATTAGAGTCACCACCGTAAACGGAGAATTGACAGTATTTTGCTCATGGTTCGATGATGGCGAGCAGAAAACCGCGCACTTTCCTCCGGGGGCCCTAGAGAAAAGCATGTAACATCTTTTAGGCTGCGGGCTTTTTCTTTCGCGATCTAGGGGTCTTTACTTCGTTTTTTGGTAGCGGTGGAGTCTTGAGCATCTGCGCCAGCAGAGCATCAAACTTGCTCTTATCAACCTTCAAATCTTCAGCCATACTCTTATTCTACAGCCGTTTTCTTCCCCCAGAAAGCGAGCCATATGTCGTCTCCTGCTCCCGCTACGCGGCGTTGCCCGAAGTGTTCAACTGACATGGTTCTGAACAAAACCGTCGTCATGATGCCAGCGATAGATATCAGAGGGGAACCAAAAATATCTACTGATGCTGGAATTCCGGTAATGGTGTATTCGTGTTTATCTTGCTGGTTTGTGGAATTGTATCGGACTGAATTGACATAAGAGACACGTCCATTCGCCGGATTTTTTCGCGCATACTTGCGTCTTGTTCCAATAGGTCCCAAGTGCAAAATTTCATGCAACTCCTTTCATCCTCAGTGAAGGGGATAGTTGTTTAAAATGCGGCTTTCCCGCTAAACCAAAGATTCCAATAGATCGGGGGGAGGGGGGTATACCCAAGTGCCAGTTCGAAGTTTCAAAATGGCAAAGTGAACAACGTGGCAAGGTTATGTGCCATGGGCAGGGAGCGAGCCTGCCGTTTGCTCACCGCTCAACTATCCTTGATCCAATCTTTCCTCCGTTTAACGCCCCCAACGATGTCCTTCCCTTTGCGAATATCGGTCAGGAATTGGTCGAGGCGCGCAGCGGCATTTTTAAGAGATTGCGCCTCTGCGTTCGCAGCAGCTTCTAACAACTGATCAAGGCGGCGCGCCGCAGACTTGAGCTTCTGACGTTCTTCCTCCTCCATAGGACTTCTGCGGGCCTGCATCGCCCGAATCTGGCGTGCGATCCGCTCTCGGAGGTCAGGGTTTGGGCCCTCGTTGTTTTCGTCATTCATACCGGATCAAGGTAGGAAACCTAGACAAGACACAGGACGACGAAATCAGCACATGCAGTGGCGGCTGAACGTATTATCTGACAAAACGCCGGCTGCTTGAATACAGCTAGTGGTTCTGCTTCTCTGCTTCGCTCCTGCTAAAATCAAAGAGCATGCTTCTTCCCTTCGTCCGCGAGCTCTTTGCGGACGTGGAATCGCTTTCCGGCTTCGCGCGTGTATCCTCCCACCTAAAAGAGGGCACGGGGCGGATTTGTGTATCCGGACTATCACCCACCGCAAAAGCCTTGCTGCTCGTGCTTTTGCGGCGCGCCGCGGAACGTCCGCTGATCCTGGTCGTCAACGATAATCGCGCCGTCGAAGATCTCGTTCCCATTTTGCAGGGATTCTGCGAGCTCACCGCAGCGTGCGATGCCGACTCGGTTGTCGCCTTTCCCGCGCGCGACGTGCTTCCGTTCCAGAATCTCTCGCCGCATCCTGAACTGCAGGAGGAGCGCGCCACCGCACTCTGGAAGATTGCGACGGGCAAGGCGAACATCGTTGTCTCGCCGATTGCGTCGACTGCGATCCGTCTGCGGTCCGCAGAATATTATTCCGATCTCGCCCGCACTCTGCGCCGCGGCGAGTCGTTTGATGTGGATAATCTTCTGGCTCACCTCAACACGGTCGGCTATTCGACCGCCGATGTGGTCGAAATGCCTGGGCAATATGCGCTGCGCGGCGGCATTCTTGACGTTTACTCGCCCGAGGCTGAGCGGCCAGTGCGTGTCGAATTCTTCGGCGACGAAGTCGACTCCATTCGGCGCTTCGATCCTGCTTCGCAGCGATCATCGAATCCGTTGGACGAAGCGCTGTTGCTGCCTCTGACAGAGACTCCAGTCAGCGATCAACTTCTCGGAGCAATCCATACTCGGCTAAGCGGCAAGCGCATCGCCGGCACGACGGAAGAGATCGTTGAAGCGGCAGTGAAATCGGGCGGCGTCACTGTCTTTCCCGGATGGGAGTTTTACGCGCCAGTCGCAGGCGCGGACCGAACTGTTTTCGATCTTCTGCCACACGCCGCCGTTCTGCTCGACGAACCCGACCTGCTGCGCGAAGAATTTGATCGCTTCTGGACGCGCGTCACTGAAGCTCATGAGCGCAGCGGTGTCGGCAATCTGGTTCGCCCCAAAGATCTGTATGAGGCTCCCGAGAAGTGGTGGCAGAAAGTCGGCACATTGGCCGGAGCCGACGTTGAGCATCTGGGCCTGACGCGCGGCGAGAACGAAGACGTCGTTTCGTTCCTCACGCAGCCCACAACGCGCTTCCACGGCGCGGTTCCGGCGATGCTGGAAGAAGTTCAGAAACTCACAGCGTCTGGCAACCAGGTTCTCTTTTCTGTGCCCAACACCGGAGAAGTGGAGCGCCTTGCCGATATCTTCACCGAATATAACGTTAGCTTCCGGCTCGGCAGCCGCACGCGTGGCGGCGAAAGCTACGCGGACGAGACGAGTTACTTTGCTGGAGAAGTGCTCACTACCACGCTCGCCAAGGCTTATGTTCCCGACGGCGTCATTTTTCCCGAGGCGCATCTCGCTATCTTTGGCGCGCGCGATCTCTTTGACGAATCCGACACCGTGGCCTCGCGGCCCGGACGCCAGAAATCGAAGGTTTCCGCATTTCTCTCAGACTTTCGCGACCTGCAGGTCGGCGACTACGTCGTTCACGTCGAGCACGGGATTGGGCAATACCAGGGATTGAAAGAAATCAATCAGGGCGATGGCAACGCCGAGTTCATGCTGCTCGAATATGCCGAGGGCGCGCGGCTTTATGTGCCGCTCACGCGGCTGGACTTGATTCAGAAATACCGGTCTTCAGAAGGAGCCAAGCCGGCGCTGAATCATCTGGGCACGCAAGCCTGGGCCAAGACCAAGGCCCGCGTGCGCAAGGCCATGAAAGACATGGCCGACGAACTGCTCAAGCTTTACGCCGAGCGCAAGATGGCGCAGGGACATTCGTTTCCTGCAGGTACGGAATTTGTTCGCGAGTTTGAAGACGCGTTTGAGTTTTCCGAGACTGAGGACCAGGCGCAGGCGATCACCGACGTGATGCGGGACATGGAATCGACGCAGCCGATGGATCGGCTGCTTTGCGGCGACGTTGGTTATGGCAAGACGGAAGTGGCGATGCGCGCGGCCTTCAAGGCCGTGAGCGACAACAAACAGGTCGCAGTGCTGGCGCCGACGACGGTTCTCGCTTTTCAGCACTATGAAACTTTCAAGCAGCGCTTCGGGCCATTTCCGGTGACGATCGAGATGATCAGCCGGTTCCGCAATCCGAAGCAGCAGAAGGAAATTCTGCAGAAGCTTGAAGCGGGCAAGATCGACATCCTCATCGGTACGCACCGATTGCTTTCTAAAGATTTGAAATTCTCCGATCTTGGACTGCTCATCGTCGACGAAGAGCAGCGCTTTGGGGTACGCCACAAAGAGCGCATTAAGCAGATGCGCAAGCAGGTGGACGTGCTCACCATGTCGGCCACGCCGATTCCGCGCACGCTGCATATGTCCCTGGTTGGTTTGCGCGACATGAGCGTGATCGAGACGCCTCCGAAAGACCGGATGGCGATTCAGACCGTCGTCGCCAGTTGGGAAGACAAGTTGATCCAGTCCGCGATTGAGCAGGAACTGGAGCGCGGCGGGCAGATTTACTTCGTGCACAACCGCGTCGACACGATCTGGGAGATTGCGGCGAAACTGCAGGAATTGGTGCCGAAGGCGAAGATTGCCGTGGGTCACGGACAGATGTCAGAAGGCGAGCTGGAAAAAGTGATGCTGCAGTTTATGCATCATGAAGCCGACATTCTTGTCGCCACCACGATCATTGAGAACGGCCTCGACATCCCGCTCTGCAACACGATTCTGATTAATCGTGCCGACCGTTTGGGATTGTCAGAGTTGTATCAGTTGCGCGGGCGCGTCGGACGTTCGAATCGCCGCGCTTATGCGTATTTGATGGTTCCGCGTGAGGTCGAACTCACGCCGGTTGCACGGCGGCGCTTGGCTGCGTTGAAAGAATTCTCCGACCTCGGCGCGGGATTCAAGATTGCTGCGCTTGATCTCGAGCTGCGCGGCGCGGGCAACCTGCTGGGCGGTGAGCAGAGCGGGCATATTGAGGCTGTCGGCTTCGAGCTCTACACGCAGATGCTGGAGCGCGCCGTCCGCGAAATGAAGGGCGAGGCCGGAACTGAGGAAGCGGAAACTCAGCTCAATCTCGGGCTCAACATCCGTATCCCGGGCGAATACATTCCGGAAGAAAATCAGCGCTTGCAGATGTATAAGCGTGTGGCCCGCGTGGAAACGGATTCTCAGCTCACCGACGTTGCTTCGGAGATCGAAGACCGCTATGGGCCTGCGCCGCAGGCTGTTCGCAACCTGCTCGATTACGCCAGCCTTAAGTTGCTGTGCATGCGCATCGGTGTGAACGCCATCGAGCGCAAGCGCGACCAGGTGACATTCAAGTTCCGCCAGAACGCCGCCGTCGATCCCGAGCAACTCGCCCGGTTCGTCTCCGCGCAGAAGGGCGCGCAGTTTACACCGGATGGAATGCTGAAGTTTGCACTGAAGGCCACGGCGCCAGACGAAGTGCTGCGAGCGCTACGCACAGTTTTAGAGCAACTGGCGACGATTGATGTGGCATCTCTTCTTGATTCGAGTGTGAGCGGGAAGAAGGATTGAAAGCGAAGTTTCAAGGTTTCAAGGTTTCAAAGTTTCAAGGTTTCAAGGTGGCAAGGTGGCAAAGCTTCAAGGCTTCAAAGTTTACGGTTCAAGGTTCCAAAGTTGAGAGGTTATCTCGCTTCAGTGGGCTTTGAGACCTTGCCACTTTGGCACTTTGGCACTTTGCCACGTTGAGACACGGTCATCTCGTCTGCGATGCCGCAACATTTACAATGATTGGTCCAATTGCCTAAGACCTAACGCCCAACACCAAATTCATGATGAAACTCCGCAAAGCCGTTTTTCCCGCCGCTGGACTCGGCACTCGCTTTCTTCCCGCCACCAAAGCCCAGCCTAAAGAGATGCTTCCGCTGGTCGACAAGCCCATCATTCAATATGGCGTGGAAGAAGCGATGGCTTCGGGCTGCGACCAGATTCTTATCATCACAGGACGCGGCAAGCAGGCGATTGAAGATCACTTCGACGTCAGCTACGAACTGGAAAAGATGCTTGAGGAGCGGCGCAAGACAGACCTGCTCAAGATTGTGCGGTCGATCTCCGACATGATTCACGTTGCATACGTCCGGCAGAAAGAGGCACTCGGGCTGGGACACGCCGTGTTGATGGCGCGCGAACTGGTGGGCAATGAACCCTTCGCTGTTCTGCTTGCCGACGACGTGATCGACCATCCCATTCCAGCGCTCAAGCAGATGGCTGACATTTTCAACGAGAAGCAATGCTCGGTCATCGCTGCACAGGTCATCGAAGGCAGAATGATTTCGTCGTATGGCGTGTTCGATGCCACGCCTGCTCCGGGACACGACGGCCGCCTGTTTGAAATTCGCAACATGGTGGAGAAACCGAAGCCCGAAGAAGCGCCGTCGAATCTGGCGATCATCGGGCGGTATATTCTCACGCCCGCAATTTTCGATTGCCTTGCTAAGACGCCGACCGGCACTGGGGGCGAACTCCAGCTCACCGACGGCATGCGCATGCTGCTCAAACAGGAAAAAATGTATGCGTATGTGTACGAGGGCAGGCGCTACGACACTGGGGACAAGCTGGGATTTCTGAAGGCGACTGTGGAATTCGCGCTGAAGCGCGCTGATTTGGGCGGGCCGTTTCGGGAATATTTAAAGGAGTTGAAGCTCACGTAGGGTGTGAGAGCGACATCAGGGATCGACCGCCTCTTGCTCCCAGGGAAAAAGCAGGTTCCTCGCTTCGCTCGGAATGACAGGGTTTTTGTTGAGCGGTGGCAGCAGTTCGAAATAACGGAGCGTTTGAGCTAAGCGCCGCGCATCTTTTTCGACTTCTCCTCCACGCCTTTCGCTAGCTTTTCTTTGTGGCCCACCAGCTTTTTCGCCATTCCGGCGTCGGCGATTGCGAGCATCTGAGCCGCAAGGATTCCGGCATTCGTCGCACCCCACTTGCCGATGGCGACGGTCGCGACCGGAATGCCTGGAGGCATTTGCACTGTGGAGAGAAGCGAGTCCATGCCGTTCAAAGAGGTCGATGGGATCGGTACGCCGATCACCGGCAGAATCGTATGCGCCGCGATCACTCCCGCTAGGTGCGCCGCGCCGCCGGCTGCAGCGATGATCACTTTTATGCCGCGGTCCGCGGCCTTTTTCGCGAAGTCCGCAGAACGGTCGGGCGAGCGGTGCGCCGAGGTCACATCCATTTCGTAGGCTATACCGAAGTCGTCGAGGGCCTTGGCTGCTTCGCGCATGATCTCAAGATCTGAATCACTCCCCATCACAATCGAGACCAGTGGATTGCTCATTGCACTCCTTCTTGTTTTTCGATGAACTTCTTTTCCGCTGATTACGCGGATGAACGCGGATAAATTTTTTAAGAATCCGCGGAATCCGCGTTCATCCGCGGGAAAGAAGTTTTCTTACCAGCGCTTTAATGCCCGCGCAGCAATGTCTTTGCGGTAGTGCGCGCCGGCGAAGTCGATTTTCGCGCACGCCCCGTAGGCTCGGGCGACTGCTGTCTCCAGGTTCGCCGCCCGCGCCGTTACTCCCAGCACGCGTCCGCCAGACGTGTAGTAAACTCCGTCGCGCTTCGAAGTGCCCGCATGAAAGACTTTGACGCCTTCTACTGCCGCGGCATCTTCTAAGCCATCGATTCGTTTTCCGACTTCGAAGGTTCCCGGATAGCCTCCGGATGACATCACCACGCACACCGAGGCATCCTGCGACCAGCGAAAATCTCCATCGCTCACGCGGCCTTCGATCGAAGCCTCGAGGGCCTCGACAAGGTCGCTCTCCAAACGCATCAGGATCGGCTGGGTTTCTGGATCGCCGAAGCGGCAATTGAACTCGAGCACCATGGGCCCGCGCGCCGTCATCATGAGGCCGCAATAGAGGACGCCCCTAAACTCCGCGCCCTCGGCCTTCATTCCTGCGACCACCGGTTGCGCGATGTGATGTATTAGCCAGTCACGCATCTGGTCGTCGACAATCTCCGGCGTGGAATACGCGCCCATGCCGCCGGTGTTCGGGCCGGTATCGCCATCGCCGACGCGCTTGTGATCCTGCGCTCCTACCAATGGAACTACGCGTTCACCGTCGCTGAAGACCAGGAACGACAGTTCGTCGCCCTTAAGGCACTCTTCCAGAACAACCCGTGCGCCGGCTTCGCCCACCATTCGGCCGCTCAACATTTCGGCGGCAACGCTGGCTGCTTCTTCTTTCGTCTTGGCGATTACGACGCCCTTGCCCGCAGCCAAACCATCGGCTTTCACTACAACCGGCAAATGAAAGTGCGAAAGCGCCGAGCGCACCTGCTCGATCGAATCGCAAATGGCGAAGGGCGCGGTCGGGATGTGATGGCGCTGCAGGAATTCCTTGGCAAAACTCTTGCTCGATTCCAGCTGCGCCGCAGCCTGAGTCGGACCGAACACCCTCCACCCGCGGCGCGTAAACTCGTCTACGACGCCCAGCGTCAGCGGTAACTCCGGACCCACGACGGTCAAATCGGGCGCCAGCCGCGAGGCCAGAGCCGTGATCGATTCAAGATTCTTAAGATCGACGGGCAGGCACTCCGCTTCGTCGGCGATGCCGCCATTGCCCGGCGCGCAGTAAAGTTGTGAAATTCGCGGCGAACGGCGCAGCGCCCACACCAGCGCGTGTTCCCGCCCGCCCCCGCCTAGCACTAAGACTTTCATAAGTGAAGAAAATCAAGGTTAGGGGGTTGGAGGGATACTGTCAAACTGTGGGCGCGGCACGTGCGTTTGGGGCGATGTGCAGTTTGGCTGACGCGCTGGGCCGGCTAAGAATGAGATCCTTCGCTACGCCTCGCTTCGCTCGCCCCCGGCTGAAGCCGGGGGTCTACCAAAACGGCTTCGCTCAGTATGACAGGGCTACGTAATGAGATGAGCTAATCGCTTCATGCAGCAGTGGGACCCGTTGGTGCCTTTGGTCCGGTTGGAATCTCAATCTGTATGAGGTTGTTCTTGATCGCGTACACGACGAGATCACGAATGGAGTGAAAACTCAGCTTCCGCATGATGTTGCTGCGGTGAGTCTCGACTGTCTTGGTGCTCAGGTTCAGCAGAGACGCAACTTCTTTGGAGCTGTTTCCCTCAGCCAAGAGCTGCGTAATTTCTCGCTCGCGCGCCGTGAGGGTGGGAAGCTTGGGAGCCTCGTTCCGGGAAACGGTGTGTCCCTTCTCGAGGAATCCAGCCAGAACGAGGTCATTCACGCGCGGCGTGAAGAACATGCGTTTGTTCTGCAGGGCTTCGACGGCAGAAACCAGATCGCGCGCCGCGTCGGACTTCAGGACAAAGCCACGCGCACCGGCGTCCAGCGCTTCGCGAATGACCTGATCGGAATCCGTGATGGTGAGAACAATGACCTTGAAGTGAGGGTCGTGCTGCAGAAGCTGGCGCGTGGTATCGAGGCCGTTGAGGCTCGGCATGCCGATGTCGACAATGACAACGTCGGGCTTGAGTTGGAGAGCCTTGTCGAGGGCTTCGCGTCCATCGCTGGCCTCGCCGCAGACTTCCCAGCCTTCGTGCTTTTCGAGCAGAGCGCGCAAGCCGCGCCGAACGATCTCATGGTCATCGGCTAACAAAATTCTTAACTTCATGATTCACCCCCACAGTTCAAAAGGTGGACCCCAAGTTCAAATTTCGTAAAAAAATGTTTAATGCATTCCGGCGACATCGCGCCCGTTCAAGGCGGTAAAGACTCTATGCTGACTGACCGCTTCCACTGCTTCCAGCAGGTCCCGCGCCGCATTTGACTTCACCACATAACCTCTTGCCCCCGCGTCCAAGGCTTCGCGCATCATTTGCGGGGAATCGTGTTGTGTAACGAAAAGAATCTCGAGGTCAGGAGCCTGTCTCCTGAGTACCCGGCAGGCCTCCAGTCCATTCATCACCGGCATGGTCACATCGAGGACCATGACGTCTGGGCTCAATACCTTAGCTTTCTCTACAGCCTCGGCGCCATCGGAAGCTTCCCCGATTACTTCCCAGTCGCGGTGGCCTTCCAAAATAGTTTTCAGCCCCTGCCGGACAATCGGGTGGTCATCGACTAGAAGTATGCGAATCGTCATATTCTTTCAGCTCCTCGCGGGAGGAAGGACCCGACCATTCGCAACATTTTATCTCGACCCTGTATGCAGTCTCTTGGAAATCCCGAATCGTGCCTAGCGAGGACACTCCTGCAACACCAACCCCTGAGTCCCTTTCTGAGACTACTGATTCACTGAGAGCCACCCAATACAGGGAATCCTGTATTCGGCCAGGGAGAGTCGTGCTTCCCATTTTGCCGGTTCTACTCTGGTCCGACCGCGGGGAAATAGGTCTGCTGTCGCAAGAGCACCTCGACAGCCTCGACTACAGAGCCAATATCCTGCTTGGCACACGCGCCCCGAACTCCGGCGGTACGCGCGGCTTCGACTAGCTGCCGGGAGAGGTGAAGCGTAACCATGAGAATCGAGACGTTGGGACAAAGCTGTGAGATCTGGCGCGCGATGTCGACTCCGTTCAGGTCAGGCATCTGGTAATCGAGCAAAACCAGGTCGGGCGGAGCTTCGACGACTTTCTGCAAAGCCTCCGCTCCGGTACGGGCTTCGCCACAAACGTGCCAGGCGGACTGTTGCTCTAAGATGGCCCTTAAATAGTGCCTCACCGAAGGATTGTCATCGACCAGAAGAATGCGAACCACGCGACCTCCTTCCCCCGACTCGATCCCATTCTCGGTACTGGCAACTCCGAACCCCTCCGGGGAACCCTAAATCGTCTGCAATTACTTACCTGTTTCAAGCAATCAGTTACCTCATTCAAGAAAGACTAGGAAGGAGTAGCTACCATCACCATCCAGTGAAGGCTGTAGCATCGATGTCGAAGATATCGCGTGCGACCCTCCCAAGAGTCACCAGATGCCCTTGTCGCTGCCCGTAACCTTCTGCCCGATGGCAGCGGCTGTGGCAAGGCAAGGCAGCAGGCTCAAGCGAAAGCTGTTTTTAAGATCGCCGTCGAGAAGAAGCTTTTTGAACTCCGCCGCATACAAGTGAACCGAATGGGGCACGATGGAGACTCGCAAGAAATCGCGCCGGAACGAAACTTGCTCCGATCCAAAGCGCGCTGCTTGAGGCACGAACGCTGGCAACAACAGCCCATGGCCTCGATACGATTCGACCAGTTCGGAAACGATTGCCAGATAGGTTGCGATGCCTTCCCAGAGCCCAGCGCGTAAGCCAAGCTCTCGCAGATAGGGAAAATCGACTACGCCGGATTCGACGAGTTGCGCGTTGTCCATGACGTCGCAGAGCCGCATGTAAAAATGCCGGTACATTCTCTGCAGCGTGCTGATTACGATGCGATCTTCTGGGGCGGCGACTCGAAAGGATCGCTGGCCGAAAGTTAAGTTGCGGGCACGCCCGGTGAGGGAACGTGTGAGCGCAATCTGCTCGCCGGTTTGCCCGAGGCGGCCGATGTGGACTTCCACCGGCTCCGTTAATCCGGGGATGCTGAAGTTCCACTTGTTGGCGAGACGGTCGCCCCAGCTTCGCTCTTCGACATGCGCATTAAAGCGAGCGCGCATGATATTGACGACCGCGGAGCTGTCGGCATGGGTGTATAGATCAAGGTCGTTGCCTAAGTCCGGCCAATGATCGAGCGATTTGATGACCATGGCTGGGCAGCCGCCTTCTTCGAGAGCTGTGCATATTAGATCGAGAGAGGCGAGGGCGTTGTCGATGCGGCTGTGCTCTTGCTGTATGGCGTCGTCCGTCCACTCTGCGGCTTCGATATTTCCTTTTGCCTCGAAGATCTTGTGCAGCGGATGGAAGGCGCGCACGATGACGTGATTGGTCATGGCTAGCGATTTGAGATTCTCGAGATCTTCTTTTTTCAGCGTGGAGATCAGTTCGGTTGCTCGGGACGAGTAGAGCTGTGTTTCTTCGCTTGCCACGACTCGGTTTTCCACGTCTCGCAACTTCGGCGAGACGTCGGGCACCCAGTTCTCGTTGCTTGACGCCGCTTCCGTTGATGGCGGATTCAGAGTGAGCTCGGCTAGAAGTTCGAAGTGATTTGACGAGTTGCGCTCGGGTTTCATGTTTTAGAGTCCTCTAGTTGTGCTGACTGCGCGGCATGCCTCACTTGGAGGCTGCCGAGGCGGCTCGCTCACTGCACTGCGTAAAGTTGAGCCGCTCGACGGCCGTTCCTTCTTCGTAATCGTTCCAGGTTTCGATCAGGAGAAAAGGCAGCGGGCTGGCGGCGTCGTAATACTTCTCGTAAAAGCGCAGGGTGTCGTCGAAGGTCTTTCCGCATCGCTCCTGCATGTGGCGGTTGAGTCCCCACTTGGCGGAGGAATCGTCGAAGCCCGGCCATGCGGCGCCGACTGTTAGCTTGTCGGGATGCTTGCTGCGCATGTTCTTGTAGAAATCGTCGAGATACTGCTCGCCCCAGTTGCTGCCGTCGGGCGTCCAGCCTTTGCTTCCCGGCTGCACCCAGGCATACATGCCGGCGAAGTCTGAGGCGTATTGAGCGGGCGGTTCGTCTTTGTAGAAAAACATTGGGGACGTTTCCCACTGCTGGCAGTGCTGGAGAACGCGGTTCCAGTCGACGCGGCTGTGCTTTGGAAAGATGAAAATCATCGGATGCCCTTGATAGGTCAGGTAGGCATCTCGGTGAGGCGCCGCGGGCCCGATGTATATCTTGTATGCGCGGTCGAGCGACGCGATGGCTTCTTCAGTTGCCTGGCCGTCGTCGTCTTCGGCTTCGTTGTAGAGAAGCGCGACCTGGAAGTGGCTTTCGTCGGCGGTCTCTTCGAGCAGCGCAAAATTGTGATCGTTGAAGGGCTTGCTCTCGCCGTACCAATCGACGACGAACGCAGCGATGCCCATGTGGCGCGCCTGATGAATCTGGCGGCGCAGGACGGCCGTATCTTCGCTGGAGTAGCCGACATCCATGTGGACGTGATCGCCAAACCATGGCATGTAGACGGCGAGCAGTTTAGGAGATGGTTGCGGAGCCTGCAGGTTTTGCGACTGAGAGAGATGCTTACCGGGCGTGGTGCATCCGCTGCCTACGAGGAAACAGACGATCGCCAATATCAGCAGCGTTTTCGACAAAGAAAGTCTCCATGTACCCCGCCGTTCGGGTGGAGATTCGATGCTGATGCTGGAGGAATGGGTTGTCGCGGACGAGGGAGCATCGGCGCGAAAGCGCGGCCCTCAGGCGCTAAAGCGCGGGCCTATGGAGCGCCTTAGCGGCACGAGTGGAACTCGTGCCCTTCCCGAAAACTTTCGACTTCGATTTTCTCTAGTCGTTCCTGGAATTCGTGTTTTTCCAAGGAATTCGTAATTGGAGATTTTTGTGGCCCTTTAGAACTGCGGGACGGATTGCAGTTGGCGGATGACCCAGCGATCGGCGGCTGGGGTGATCAGCACAACAAAGCGCACGGTGACGTGCTCCTGGTGGATGGTTTTGTTTCCGTCGAGGAGTTGCAAGTCGTAGTCAGCGGTGTCGTGAAGTTGCATCATGTCGCCTTCGGGGGCGTAGAAGACAACTTCGACGTTGTGATTCTGGTGGAGGTAGCGGGAGATCAGTCCGGTGCGCTGCTGATTTTTCACTTCCGCGTTGATCAATTCGTTGGCATTTCCGGCGAACAGGCCGTTGAGCGGTGACGTGGTGTTCGACTCGAGAGCTTGTGCGAGGCTCGCCCACGCAAACTTGTAATCGCGCACGATGCTGCGCTGGGTGAGTGCTTCTACGCTGCGCGGGCCCGCTTTGCCGGAGTTGAGTTCGACTCGCACCGAGAGATCGGCGGCGCGTGAGTACATTGCCACGATCAGCGTGAGAATGGCGGCGGCGAGAAAGCGGGCGAAGAATGCGCTGCGTGGGGTCATTTCTGTTCTCCTCTCTGCTCACCCCCCAGACGCAACTCGTTGCCCATGACGACTCCGGATGCGGCCGAGATGACAACCGGTCCGGCTGCGATCATTTGCGCGCGCGCGATGCCTTTCTTGATGGGCGCATCGACGGTGTCGGTGTCTTTGCCGTCTTTGGCGGTGAACGTCACGATTGTTCCGTCTGGGACGGGATTTCCCGCGCAGTCTTTGACCGGCTCGGTTTCTACTACGATTCCTTTGGTCGAGAGCTCGCCCTTGATGCGCAACCTGCAGGGATCGGAGGCGACCTGTTGCACTACGCGGCGCGCGGAAACGTCGTTGACTGAAGCGGAGATTGTTACGGCTCCGGCGGATCGGCCAGAACCGGTGCGAAACCAGGCAATGCCTTCGCGGGTTGCGGCAGCGTGATTTGCTGTCGACTTGCCTTCGGATGCGAGTTGGAAGTTGACGTTGACCGGCGAGACTACGAGATTTTTGAACTGGTCGAACGGCAGCGCCACTCCGCTGATCACGTCGTTCTCTCCTACTGGCGCGCGCGAGGGATGGACGAGAAAGGTCAAGCTCGCCGGATTCGCGGGGGCGACAAAGAATTCGGCGCTCTGGCAGGTGTCGGCGCAGACTACGGCGATGTATCTTCCGGAAGTTTGCAATTCATTTGCTGGAAGATTGATCGCCTCGCCCAACTGGATTTGCCGCTTCGAGTTGTTCGCGGGACCCACGAGATAGAAAGTTGCGCTGCCGGAACCGGAGGTCGAGATGGAAGAGGCGGTTCCTGCAACTGCGCCGGTTGGCGGGCGCAGGGTTTGCGCGGCCGAGATTGCCGTGGCGCAAATTGCAAACGCAATGTATTTGCAGATTGCTTTGCGCACGTTAGGCCTTCCCCAGGCTGTATTGATTCACGACCACGTGGAAGTTCTGCACTTTGCCGGAGACAGATTTCGGCAACTCGACCGCAAAGGGCTGCGTGGATTGCGGGAGCAGGGCGCGCTCGACATATCCGTCGGAGACCCACACTACTTTGCCCGTGTTGTCGTAGAAGCTCGCGATCACGTGCGGGATGTTCACGGTTACGCCGCTTTGGTTCAGCAGATCACCGTGAAGCACGGCGCGGCCTTGCGCATCGGTGTCGATTTTCTGATTCATCACGCCGATTACCGGATCGGAAGAGGCGGGCACCAGCGTCGCCTTCACATCCATACGGACGTTCTTTACCTTGCTGAGATTGATGCGCGGGAAATCGATGCGGTAGGGCGAGACCTGCTTGGGAAGGAGGACGTGAAGAATCTTGTCGAAGCTGGACTCGTCGTCGATCGAACCACCGGACGCATTCACCAGAGTCGCGTTCACGTTGACGAAGGCTGGAACTGTATCTTCGTTGACGACTTCGCCCATCACCACGGAGCCATCGGCGGAGTCGACTGCGTTCATGGACACGATGCGCACGTGCGGCGCGTCGACGTTGCGCGAGCCCCACTCATCTCCACTGCCGCCGGTGACGAGATCCCAACGCAGGTAATTCACTGGAATTACCTGAGCGGGAATATTCGGCGGTGGAGTTGCATCCCAGACCACTCGCCAATTGTCGTCGCGATGCGTGAGGCGGAAGTCGCGGACGTCTTCGACCGGACCGACGGGCGTGGTCCAGTGCAGATGAACGCGCATTTGCGCTTCGGAGTCCGTGGCGTGGAGCGGGCGCGAATCATAGCCTTCGAGATTCGAGAAGGCGCGCAGGTCGCCATTCGATCCCATCCACTCCTGAATGAAATCCTGCTTGCTCAGGCTGTCAGTCGGCCGCTCCACTTCAGAGAAAGCGCGGTCCCAGTTACGGCGCTGGATGTCGGCAAGAAAGCTGCCGAGGGCCTGCTCCGGCGTCGCGGCCTGGTGCGAACCCAGCACCGACGAGCGTTGCGCGATGCCAACGGTACCGGCGGAATTCGACCTGACCGCCAGTCCAGCGACAATGAGTACTGCGGTCACGACGAAGATCACGATTGGCAGAGTAAATTTCATCGGGATTCCTCACGCAACATAATGGTGCTCGCGCTCTCCGACTCGCACCGGCCTTTCGACCACCATCGAAACGCGGCGGTCGGCGGGCAGGAGCAGTTCGATAAACATGGCGAGAATGCTTATGCCGATGGGCACGGTGCCCCATAGCAGGCCCATCCATGCCGGGGGGATGGCATCGGATTCGATTCTGTGCGCGGGAGGCACGTCTTCTTTGGACCACGCGGTAATCTCGCCGTTGTTGAAGCTCTCCGTTTTTCGCCAGCCGACGAAAGTCAGCAACGGCTCGTAATAGGAGTCGTGCACGAAGATATATTTCAATCCGTAGCGGTTGGCGTGCTCGAGCATCGCGCGTAACGAGGCCATGCCGGCGGTTCCGTAGAACTTTGCATTCGTTAGCTGCGCCGAGCCGTAATGCGTCATTTCAGGCAGCAGGCGGGCGGAGTTGTAGTCGCCGTCGACGCTACCGGCGTTGGTGTATGTGGACACCTGCGCCAGCTCGCTGCCGAAGCCTAACGTGAGATAGCGGTAGGAATCGTGCCCGTCGCGGTTGAGAAAATCGATTACCGGACGCACATCCATGGCTGCGGTTGGGCGATACGGATTGGCGTTCAGCCACCACAGCGCCGCGCCGATGGTTGCGACCGCGGCAAGGGACAGTCCGACAGCGGCTTTGATGCGAAAACGTTCGAGCAGTTCGATCGCGAGCAGACCGACGATTGGCATCGCCATCAAAGTGGCCCAGAAGGTAAAGCGCTCGAAGGTGAGAATCTCGTAGGCTCTACCGAGGAGCAGTCTCGGCAGCGGAGTGGTGCCGCCGATTCCGAGGATCAGCGTCAGCCAGAATCCAACGAGCAGAGGCCGGAGGCGCGGCGCTGATGAACCGCGAATCACGATAAACGGCAACGCCAGAATCAACGCGCCGTAGGGAATGACGAAATAGTTGATGGCGGTGATGGAATTCAGCAGGAAGTTCGCGCGGCTGTCGTGCGGAATCGGAATCTGGTGGATGGGATGCTGAATCAGGGCCATCCAGTAGGGCAGCAGGACGATGCCGACACCTGCCGCTACCAGAATCGCGAATATTGCAGCACGCGACAAAACTCCTGCGAGCGAACCGCTGACACGTTCTGCGTGCGCATCCTGGCAGG
This sequence comes from Candidatus Solibacter sp., assembly GCA_035501655.1. Taxonomy (GTDB): domain Bacteria; phylum Acidobacteriota; class Terriglobia; order Terriglobales; family Acidobacteriaceae; genus Sulfotelmatobacter. The sequence goes on along the minus strand of DATJVU010000038.1, from coordinate 318,650 downwards.
CGATCCACAGCACAGGTCCGGCGAAGAGCGGAATGCCGAAGATCAAGGTGACGTGGTGCGCCGCGGCTGCGGTCAAGGCGACTGCTATGCCTTTGATCAGCGAACGCACCGAAGCCTGCGTCGACCATTCGTAAAAATACGGCAGCGCATTCAGATACAGGGCTGCGGAGGCGACGGTGGCGAGCTGCCCGGCCTGGTAGACCAGAAACGCGAGAGCCCCTAAAAAAATGCTGCCTAAGGCCGCGTAGCTGGCAGCGCGATCATTCACCCAGATTCTTGCGAAGCGGAAGACGCCCACCGGCAGCAGCAGCACTGCTACCAGTTGCACGAGCATGTAGCCCATCTTCAGACCGGCAAGCGTGGAAAGAAGAGCGATCCACTGGTGCGTGAGGGGCGGATACGTGGTCTGCGAGAATCCGGCAAACCATTTTTCGTTCCACGGATTGAACCAGTGATGGGCGTAGTGCGAGGCGAGAAAAATGTGAAAGTTCGCGTCGAACGATCCCGCCGGCAGCTGCATAAGCAGCAGCGGGCCGTGAACGGCCAGTGCGACCAAAACGATCGCTAGTAGCGGAATGGGACGAGAGTAGCTCTCGGCAGAGGTCATTGCATTACTCCAGTTCCCTTAGCGACCACATTGGATTCAAAAACCCCCTAAGGGGTTTACCCCGACTTTCGGGCCGCGCAAGCGCGTAGCACACGAATCGCCATTCTTGATTCAGGACAAACCTGCAAAGCAAACCTGTACCCCTCAGCGGCATCTGAACTGGACCGCAGAAATCCTGTTGCGGAGGCATTTGAACTCTTAAAAGAAGGCAGTGGTGACACCGTGAAAAGCCGACTTCCGCTCGCGAGCTTTTGCATTGTCATGGTCTTCGCGTCGCTGGGGCGATCGCCTGCCCAGACGTTTGAGGTCAACGGGCAGGCTTCTAATCAGACTTCAAAGACGCCCAGCAGACACGAACCTAAAAACTCTGAAACGCAGCAGAGCAGCTCTGATTTGAGTTGGGGCTCTGGAATTGATGTCGCTCGGCAAGCCCGCGCCGCGCAGGATGCGCTCAAAAGAAACGACTATGTCGCCGCGGTCAACTACGCGCAGCAGGCGGCGAAGTCGGCTCCGCAGAATGCCGAGTTGTGGTTCTTGCTGGGCTATTCGGCGCGTTTGGCAGAGCGTTATCCGTTGTCGATCGATGCCTATAACCGAGGCCTGCAGCGGCAGCCGAATTCAGTTCGGGGCCTGGCTGGCCTGGCGCAAACTTACGCGAAGATGGGGCGCGATCAAGAGGCCGAGCAACTTTTGCGTAAAGTTGTCGACGCGAATCCGAAAGATGCCGGCAGCCTTCAGCTTGCCGGGGAGTTGCTGCTGAATTCAGATCCACATCAATCGATCGAACTGCTTAAGCGCGCGGAAGCGTTGGCGCCGACGGCGCACACTGACTTGCTTTTGGCGCATGGCTACGAACATCTTGGGCAGCGCGAGGATTCGATTCGCTATCTGAATCGCGCCAAGAGCCGGGCGCCGCATGATCCTGAAGTACTGCGCGCGGTCGCGGGCGAATATCGCGACCAGGGGGAATTTGATCAGGCGATTTCTACCCTGCAGTCGATTCCGTCGAAGTCGCCGGACATCATGGCGGAAATGGCTTATACGTACCAACTCGCGGGGAAGCCGCAGGAGGCGGCCTCGCTCTACACGCGGTTGGCGAAGGCTGCGAAGGGGAATATCGGGTTGAATCTGAGTGCGGCGCAGGCTCTGGTCAACGCGGGCCAGGCGGATGCGGCGACTCCGTTTCTTGAAGCGGCGCGGCAGATCGACGGCAACAACTATCGGCTGCACGCGATTCTCGGCGGCATTGCCGAGTCGCAGGATCGCCTCGCCGACGCGGCCGCGGAATACAAACTTGCGGTCAGCAATCTTCCGGCGCGGCCGCCGGAGGGAATGCTTTATCCGGTTGAGTTGCGGCTGAATCTTTATGAGATCGCGGTGCGGCAGGATGACTCGGCTGCTGCGAAAGAGAATCTAGATGCGGCGAGCGCCGGGTTGCGTCAGGTCGAGAGTTCTGGCGTCTCGCGTCCGGAGATGCTGCGCTTGCGCGCGGTCGTGGAGACGGCCTCGGGCGATCTCGATGGCGCGAACCGCGATTTGAAAGAGGCGCTGAGTTTGGCGCCATCGAACGTGAATTCGCTGATGAACTACGGGACGCTGCAGTGGAAGCTGAGACAAAAAGATGCGGCGCGGCAGACGTTCTTGAAAGTTCTGGATCTTGATCGCAACAACCGGCAGGCGCTTTCGTCGCTGGGTTATCTCGCGCGGGACGGCGGAGACAACAAACTTGCTGAGACTTACTTCTCGCGTGCGGCGGCGGCGCATCCCAAGGACTACGCGCCTTACCTGGCTCTCGGCGATCTGTACACAGCCGGAGGAAATTTTCGCTCGGCCGAAACAAACTATGAAAGCGCCTATCAGCACATGCCTGACAATGCGCTCATCGTTGCCGGCGGCACGAATGCCGCGTTGGAGGCTCACAAGCTTGACCTGGCGCAACGATGGCTGGACCGCGGCAAGGGCAAGATGAACGAAAACCCGCAGCTGATGCGGGAACGCGAGCGCTATCTTACGTTCAAAGGCGACTACGCTGAGTCGGCGAGGCTGGGATTTCAAGTGATCGAAAAACTTCCGAAGGATCGTGAGGGCATTGTCTATCTCGCTTATGACTTGTACTACCTCAAGCGCTACGACGACGCGATGGCGCTGGTGAATAGGTACGAGCCGATTTTGCCGAAGGACAAAGACCTGCCGCTGATCGCGGGAAACATTGAAGTTCATAACGGAGAACTGCAGGCGGCATTGAAGAGTTTCACGCAGGCTCTGGAGCGCGATCCGAAGATGGCTGCGGGCTATGTGAACCGCGGCTTCGTTTTGAACGATCTGCATGAAGCTGCCAAAGCCGTCCCGGATTTTCAAATGGCGCTGCGGCTGCAGAATAACTATGGCGAAGCTCATCTTGGCTTGGCCTATGCCGACCTTCAGCTTCACCGGCCGAAGCCCGCTCTAGCGCAGCTTGAGACGGCGCAGAAGCTGCTGGGAAAATCACATGCGCTGCATCTGGCTCGGGCTGAAGCGTTCCGCCAGGGGCAGGATTTTCCGCACGCGGATGCGGAGTATCGTGCAGCGCTGGCGGAGACGCCGGACGATCTGACAACTCAGCTCGCCGATGCCGATGTGCTGTACCGCATGCGGCGATATCCGCAGGCGGCTGCGGCTCTGGCGGCGGCTGCGAAGTTGTCTCCGTCGGATCCGCAGATTTTTGCGTTGAGCGCACAGGTCCACGCCAAGCAGGGAGACCGCGCGCAGACACTGAACGACATTCAGAATGCTGAACGGCTGGGCGGCAACCGCGTGGAGATTCTCAACGCAACCGGCGACGCTCTGCTGACTCTGGGCGACCGGAATGCTGGGATGGAGCGATTCTCCCGCGCGCTGGATGTGCCGGGCGGAGACCGCATTGGAGTTCGGCTCGCGGTAGCGCAGATTTTCTTGCGGCAGGGACATTTTGACGAGGCTCGGCGACAGATCGCGCTTGGCTTCGCCGAGGCGCGCATGGATTCCGATTCCAGCGTTACAGCGGAAGACTTGTCGCAAGCCGCGAGTCTTTTTCTCGCGATGCACGATTTCGATCTCGCCGAAACTTATTTCGATAAGGCAAAACTGGCCGGCGCTAACAATCGCTCCGTCGCGATTGGCCTTACCAATACTTATCTGGCGGAAGGCCAGACGCAGAAAGCTGAAGTGGCGCTGGCGAGTCTGGGTTCTGCGGCAGATTACCGCGACGATTACGACTACATGATGGCGTCGGCCAATTTGTACCGGCAGCGTCAGGATCCGTTGCATGCGCTTTCTGCGTTCGCGCAGGCGAGCACGGTTGCGGGCCAGCAGGATCATGGGATCGCGGAGACGGCTCAGTTTACTGAGGCTGAAGCGCAGGGCCGACAGATTAATAAAGGCCTGAGCTTCGCTCCGGAGGCGTCGTTCGCGCCCGCACTTGAAGACATCAACGTCTACACGCTGGATGCGAAAATTCTGCGCGTGACGAATCCGGCGCTGCTTCCGCCTCCGCGGCATTCGTTTCAGAGTCTCGGTCTTTCGCATTACCGGGTGAAAGCCGGAAATCTTCCCGCCATTACGGGTTTTGTGGGCGAAGGCATGACTGCCGGTAAATTTCTGTTTCCCAGCGTGGGAGTGATTCAGGACCGCAATACCTACGACACGATTTTCAATGGCGGCGTGACGCCGGTGCTGCGCTTCGGATCGAACTCGATCACGTTCAACGGCGGCCTGCAGTTCACTATTCGCCGCGATACGATTTCGCCGGTGCAGATGAGCCAGAATCTCTTCCGGCAGTTTTTGTATCTGTCGACGAATTCTTTTTTCAATTGGGTGTCGGTGACGGGCAGCGCCATCCATGAGGCCGGACCGTTTACCGATCAGGATCTGCACTCGCGCGATCTGTCGGCCAATATTGAGTTCACGGTGGGACGGCCGTGGGGAAGAACGTCGCTGATTACTGGATACTCGGTTCGCGATCTTCTGTTCCATCCGATGAGCGAAGAGTACTTCAACACTTCGTCGTACGCGGGCTTGCAGCATAAGTTTGGTGATCGGCTGACGGTTGCTGCGCTGGCCGAGGAGTTGCGCTCGTGGCGTGTGCACAACACTCAATTCGCCATTGCACAGGCCCTCTTGCCTGGCGGACGGTTTGATTTTCGGGCTAGCTCGCGGTGGAGCGTGCAGGGTTCATTCGTGCTTTCGCGCGGCGCTGGATATCACGCGTATGACAACGCGCAGAGCGAGTTTTTGGTTTCTTATGTTCGTCCGCTGCGCGGAAGCTTGAAAGACGGCATGGCCGATGTGCCGGTCTCGTATCCCATGCGGTTTTCGATCGGCGTGCAGCAGCAGACGTTTTATGACTTTCCCGGGTCAAGCCGAACCACCGTTCTGCCGGTCATCCATTTCACGCTCTTCTGAGTCCGTCGATGTCTTCTTCTTCGATCATGAGTGACATCTTCGGCGAGGTAAAGATTCGCACTCGATCTCTGTGGTCGAGCGCGAGCAAGTCCAAACTGCTTGGCGGCAGTCTGACGTTGCTTGCCGGCTCGGGACTCGTCGGAATTACAAACTTTCTCTACAACGTTGCGACTGCCCGAATGCTGGGCCCGGCCGGCTTCGCGCATGCGACCACGGTCTACACGCTGCTGATGCTGATGTCGGCGATCACTCTCACTTTTCAGGTGGTGTGCGCGAAGTATGTGGCCAAGAGTGAAGCGCCGGCGGAAAAATCTGCGGTCTTCACGAGTCTGCATCGCAAGGCATGGCTCGCTGGAATTGGCCTCGCGCTGGTGCTCGCGCTTTTCAGTTCCGCGCTGAACGCGTATCTCAATTTGCCTGGGACGTCTCTGATTCTGCTGCTCGGGATCGGCGCTGCGTTCTACATTCCGCTCGGAGTGCGCCGCGGGTACATTCAGGGCACGCATGCATTCCAGCGGCTTGCCGTGAATTTCACGCTGGAAGCGGCGGTGCGGTTGGGTGGAGCGGTCGTGCTGATCCGCGGCGGCATGGGGGTGACAGGTGCCGTTCTGGCGAGCGTTGCCGCGGTGATCGTTTCTTATTTTGCCGCGAGGCTCGGCCCGGGGTTTGTTAAAGGCGAGTCTGCCCGGGCGCGGATTCCGTTCCTGGAAGGGCTGCAGGCGATTGTGTTCTTTGCCGGGCAGGTGGTGATCAATAATTTTGACATCCTGCTGGTCAAGCACTTCTTTCCGTCGGACCAGGCGGGCGTCTACGCTGCGGTTTCGCTGGTGGGCCGGCTAGTTAATATGTGCGCTTGGTCGGTGGTGAATACCATGTTCCCGGTTTCGGCGGCAATCCGATCGAGTGACCGCGACGTGAGACGCGTGCTTTTGACTTCACTGTTCATGGTGTTTGGAATTCTGTCAGTCTTGATCGGAGGCCTGTCAACCATCCCCAGTTTCCTGTGGAAGATCATTTTTGGCGCGCACCTGGGCCAAGGCAACTTTGGCGGGCTGACTATGCTACTCGTTCTTTACGCGGTGGCCACCGGAATCTACTCGCTGAGTTCGGTGATCATCACCTACGAAATGTCGCGCAAGATCGCGAATACGAGCTGGGTCCAGCTTGCCTTCAGCGGCGGGATCATCCTCGGCATCTGCATTTTTCACGAGGCGCTGCGCCAGGTCATTCTGGTTCAGCTGGTGCTCGTTCTTGTGATGCTGGTGTTAGTTGCGCTTCCCCTGCTGCGCCGCGAGGTTTCTACAGTCGAGCCGGCTATCCGTTATCCCAGCCTGCGCATTGTGCGGGCGCTGGATGAACATGAGGTGATCGCGTCGTTTCTCCGCAGCGAATTTCACCATCCGGAGTTCAAGGACTACCAGGAATTTCGCCAGGTAGTACTCAAGCCCGATCTTGATAACCAGCGGGAAAACGCTCTGCGTCGAGCGCTGCTGTTTCTGCGCCGTGGGGCGATGTGGCGGGAGTTGCCGGAAAATACGCGATGGTTCCAGGTGACGATCAGCGCCGAGGATCTGAGGCGAATTCGTTTTTTTCCGCGCGCGCAGTGGCACCGTGTCTCGCAAGGAAGCTTTTATCTTTTTGATATCGTCAACAGCCTGCGGACGCGGTGGCAGGAGTCAGCGGATGACGAATTCTTCCGCAAGTTGGGGCGGTTGACCGTCTCGGTGCAGGACGTGCTGGTGAATCCTACGGTGCTGCTGATCGGAGTGGACAGCCGCGGTCCGCTCACCATTCTGGACGGCAATCATCGCGTGGCCGCGGCGATGCTAGCTCAGCCGCCGGCTTCACTCGACAATTTTGAGTTTATTTGCGGGCTCTCTCCGGAGATGACGCACTGCTGCTGGTATCGCACCAACGTCAACACGCTTTCGCGCTACCTCGCCAATCTACTGCGCCATATTTTCTACGATCCAGAGAGCGATATCGGCCGCTACCAGGAAATAGACTCGTAAGCTACGCCTGCATTCGACGCTCCCGCGTCGGTTTACTGCGGCTGAATTGACGGCGGGCTCTGACGATCAGGCTCCGGCTGAACAGATTCATCGACAATGCTGTTGTCGCGATGCCGCAGGACTACCGGTTCATTCTGGCGGCGAACGGCCTCGTGGTCCTGATTGACCTTGGCTTCAACTTTGCCGTTGTTATCGCCGGCGACCGCGAACAATGTTCTGCCTTGCGCGGTGCTGTTCGTCGCTACTGCTACCGGAGCATTGGCGCCGGTCGCGCTTTGCGCTCGCTCGTAAAAGAACTGCGCGGTCTCGCGGTCGCCGTCGAGTTCCGCCACGTAGGCGATGTTATTCAACGTGAAGGCATTGCCGGGATCGAGCGCGTAGGCTTTTCTAAAATTGTCTTCTGCAGTGCGAAGGTCGTTGCGATTAACGGCTGAAACTCCCCGCAGGTTGAACTCGGCGACTTGTTCTTCCACGGTGTAGGCCTGCGCCAGGCGGGCGCGAAGGGCGTTGGCGCTTTCGGCTGCCATCTGGCTGACCTGACGGCCGCGCCGGGAACGGTTGGCGGTGACTACGGCGGTTGCGTCTGAGTGCGCGGCTGCGGATTCGTCGTAGAACTTCAGCGCCTCTTGCTCTTCGCCTTGCATCTCCTTGGCTACGCCAAGATTGTTCAGCGTGAATATATTTTTAGGATCGCTTTTCAGGGCGGTTTGAAGAATGGCATCGGCTTCCGGCGCGCGACCTTGCGATAGCAGGCGCACTGCTTCTACGTTCGCGTGAGTGACTTCGATGGACGCGTCGCCGCCGGCAATTGCGGCCCGGAGCGTGCGGCCCTCGGCGCGCTTGGAACTTGCACGGTCGACGATGGCGTCGCTGGACTCTTCCGCAGCGAGGGCGTAGAAGCGCTGCGCACGATCCAGTTGACCTTGCAACTCGGAAATGTAGCCGAGATTGTTGAGCGTGAACGGGTCGTCGGGATCGAAGAGATAGGCTTTGTAAAACAGCTTCTCGGCCTTGCCGTAGTCGCGCTTGCGCACAGCCTCGACGCCTTCTCGGTTGAGCAACTGAACCGGCGTGTACTTGGTGTGGCGGGGAATCGTGATTTTTAGGTCGCCAGCGAACGAAGGGATGGCGGTCGCTACGCATAGGCCAATCGCAATCGTCGCGAAAAAGTAGCGTTTTGCGAACATGTACGCTCCGTTCCAGCGGGCAGAAGTCGACAGATACGGCTCTACTTGGATGCCGTGGGACCCCCTTTGTTTGCCGTGAAATGTGTCATTTGGCGCCGGATTTGCTCAACCCTGGGGCGGCAATTTGCATCCAAATGCAGCGGCAAATTCTTGTTTCACGAGACTCGAGATGAATCGTTTTCTGCCAGGATTTATTTTGGGCGTGTTGGCCACTGGAACGGCATCGGCGCAGATGACTCAGCAGGGCGTAGTTCAGCAAAGCGCTGTTCAGCAGAATGCTGCTCCCATGATTTCTGAGACGACCACTGACGAGCACGGCGAAAGCAGCATCAAGCCTGCGCCGCCGGCTTCCAGCGACGTGGGCAACGATGCGGATGGGGACGCGAACATCGTGGCTGACCCGGCCAGTTTGCTTCCGGATTTGCCGGTGGTGCCTCGCAAGAACGCCACGTTGATTGGCGGGCGGATCGAGAAACTGGATCGCGTACGCGATCAGTTGACCATCGGCCTATTTGGCGGCGGAAAAATGAAGGTTTTGTTCGATCCCCGGACGCATGTTTACCTGAAAGGGGCCGACGGTTCCGCGGCCGATCTGCACGAGGGAGAGCGCGTTTATCTCGACACGATTCTTGACGGTTCAACAGTGTTTGCGCGCAGCATTCGCGTGAAAAGAGAATCGAATCTGGGCGAGAGCCAGGGAGTGGTTCTCAGATACAGAGCGGATCGGGGCGAATTGACCTTGCGCGATGCGATTTCACCGTCGCCCATTCGCATTCGTCTGAACGCGTCGACTCAGTTCACCAAAGACGGACGCAGCGTATCGGCCGACAGTTTTTCTGATGGTTGTCTTATCGGCGTGCGCTTCGATTCTCAGCCGGGTAGCGATGTGGCGCGCGAGATTTCAATTCTCGCCGTGCCGGGAGCGCGATATACGTTCGCGGGACAGATTGCGCATTTGGATTTGAGTTCGGGCTTACTGGTTCTGAATTCGTCTACCGACCGGAAGACTTATGAAATCCGGCTGGATCCATCTTCCTCGCGTTTTGGGCAGGATGAGAATCTTCAGGTGGGAGCCACGGTGACTGTTGTAGCCAATTTCGAAGGGTCGCGTTACGTGGCGCGCAATGTTACGGTCATTTCTCCGGCGAAGTAGCTTATTCATCGCCTTGATAGGTAGGAAAAAACGGTCCCCGCGTGCTTGCTGATTGCCCGAGTTCCCCTCAGCGGCTAAAGCCGGGTGTTGATTAACACGAATTACGGCGCGGCTTGAAGCCGCGCCCCTTCAAAACAACGCAGAATCAGGCTTTTACTGCAGCCACTGAGGCCATTCCCTTGCCTGATCAATTCCAGGATCGATTTATGAGCTGACGTCTGAGAGCTGGCCGCGAGCCCGCGCCGATTGCGCGGGCCCGCGGGGCTCCTTCTTTACGGCATTTCCGTGCTTTACTGCAATGCCTGTGCGTTACACGCTCCGGCGGTCGACTGTTGAGGCGTTGTCGGCGGTGTTGCCCAGGGCACGTTGTTGAAGTCGAAGAACTCGGTCATATCCATCTGAGCCGCGTCACGCTTGGTCAACGAAGGGATGTTGAACCGCGTCTCGATGAATTTCAGGATCGCCGTGTAGTCGGCGGGAGTGTGTGACACGTAATTCTTCTTGGTAAACGGCGACACGACGATCAGTGGCAGCCGGAAGCCGGTCGTCTCGAAGTCGCAGTTTGCGCCACCCGGCGTGGAGCAGATGTCACCGGGGAGAAGGTCGATGGGCGCAATGCCGTCGGGATTGATCGACGGGGCCGGCGGGACGTGATCGTAGAGGCCACCCGGCTCGTCATAAGTGAGAATGAACACCGAATCCTTCCAGGAGACGCTATTCATCAGGGGATCGATCAGGGTCTGCACATAGGCGGCACCGGTTTGAGCGTTCGTGCCGGAGCTGGGGTGCTCATCGCGTCCGGATTCGTACCCGGCTTCGATGAACGACACCGCAGGCAATGTTCCGGCCTGAACGTCGGTCAGATATGTCGAGATAGGAACGACATTGCTCGGCAGCGTGTTCGGCGGCGCGTAGCCGGCGAACTGCGTGAGATAGGTGCATGCTCCCGCGTTTGAAGCATCCTGCGCCGTAGCGTTCTGCGAGGCATTGTGCAGGAGGCCGCCTCGTGGAGTCGGGGACTTGCCATCGGGCGGAACGGTCGAACAGGTGTCATCGCTGTAGTAGACCTTCCAGCTGATGCCCGCCTTATTCAGTGCGTCGAAGATCGTCGGGGCAGTCAGCGGGGCGTTGTCGGCTGCGTCGGTTCCCGGCGGATAGGCGTAGCCCTGCGACGTAGCTGCGAACAGATACATGCGGTTGACCTGAGTGCGATCGAGAGCTGGCGCAAACCATCGGTCTGAGGTCGCGAAGTTCGACGCCATGAAGTAGTAGTAGTTCAGGTCGGTGTCATCGTAGTAGCCCATGGCGCGAATTCCGGCCGTATCGAAGTAGCCTTCATCCTGTCCGAACTTGGCGGCGTTGTAGACGAAGCCGTCCATGGTCGCGGTGCCTGAGGTTGGATCGTTGAGATTCCAGTCGAGGTGGCTTTCATCCCAGGAGGGCGTCAGGTTTTCGATGCACTCGGTGGCCAGGTGAAAAGCAGATACGGGCGGGGCTCCGTTGAAGCCGGGATTCGAGGCTCCCGCGGGCATTCCGTCAAATTGCTGAGCAGGAAATCCATTGGCAGCCCAGTAGGCGGGAAGCTGACCGAAATATGTGTCGAGCGACCGGTTTTCCTGGGCCATGAAGATGATGTGGTTGACGGAAGTGATGTCGCCTGTACCGCCCCCACCACCAGTTGGCTTAACCCCCTGACAACCGCAAAACGCGCAAAGGGCAAGTGTCGCGATTCCCCAATAAAAACGCACCTTCTGTGTCGCATCCATTGGTATCACCTTTGATGTTGATTAGCTTCCAACCGGGCATTTTGAAGCCCAGATTGGATGAGTTTTAGGGGCAGGACGTTGGGTGGAATCTGGGTGCAAATGGCCCTGATTTGGGCTGGATTGAGGGTGATGCGTGGAATGCAATCGCACTGAGGTACATCCCACGTTAGTTCCTAGCCCACGGTGATCTTCTAGCTCTTGACTGGATGTTGTATGCTTAGCGCGTTCCCAGAAAGTCCCAGTAGCTCCCAGCAAGCGCAAGAGAACGGCAACGGTTCCGAGGAATCTACAGGCTCGGGCGGCCTCCCTCTGACCGTTGAAGTGTGCGCATGTTCCTCGGTTTCCTCCGCTCCTGAGGGCAGATGTGTCGTAAGTATTGGTGTGCTGCAGTTCTGCTGCTGTGTGCCGCAGGTGCGTATGCGGACACAAGTTTTGTAAAACCCACGACGACCCTGGCGGCGCAACAGGCGAATAACACCAGCGCCGCCAGCGGCTTCACCAGCCAGACCAACGGGAATTCCGGAGCCGGCAGCGTCAGCAAAGTCGACGCGCACTCGCTCTTGTACGCGGGCGCTAGCACGAAGATTTACGCCCACCTTCTGCTCTGGTTCGGCGGCTCCAACCACATGAACGTCGGCTACAGTTCTACTGATGCCGCACAGGTTCATCGCCAGATCGAAGACATGATCAGCCGCGGCATCGATGGCGTGATCGTCGATTGGTACGGGCCCAACAACAGCATCGATCAGGCAACAAAGCTCGTCATGGCTGAAGCCGAGACTCATCCCGGCTTCACCTTCGCGATCATGGTTGATCAGGGTGCGATCGAATGGGATTCCTGCAGCGGCTGCTCGCCGCAGGATGCGCTCATCAATCAACTGCAATACATTGAGCAAACTTACTTCACGTCACCCGCCTACATGACGCAGCAGGGGCGGCCGGTCGTGACCAACTTCAATATCGATCAGTCTTACAGCGTGGATTGGAACGCGGTGAATGCCGCGCTGTCGAGCAATCCTCTTTTCATTTTTCAGAACAACGACGGATTCACTCACGTGCTCAGCGACGGCAGCTATTCGTGGGTCATGCCCACGACCAACGACTATGGGATGAGCTACCTCACCAGTTTTTACGACACGGGAATTCCATTAACCACCGAGCAAACTGTCGGCGCTACGTACAAAGGCTTCAATGACACGCTGGCCTCGTGGGGCTCAAACCGCATCATGGGCCAGCAGTGCGGCCAAACTTGGCTTCATACATTTTCCGAAGTCAACGGCTTGTACAACTCGGGGAAGCAGTTGCCCTGGCTCCAACTCGTCACGTGGAATGACTACGAGGAAGCGACCGAAATCGAATCCGGCATCAGCAATTGTTTTTCGGTTTCGGCATCCGTCAAGAGCGGAAGCCTGCAGTGGAGCCCTTCCGGCGACAGCAGCACGATCGACCACTACGTGGCCTACATCAGCACCGATGGGCAGAATCTGATGGCGCTCTCGCAGCAGAGCGCAGGCGCGAGTTCGATCAACCTTTGCAGTTACGGAATTCCCAACGGACAATACACGCTGTACGTGCAGGCCGTAGGAAAACCCAGCCTTACGAATCAGATTTCAGGGCCCGTCACGTTCACTTCGAGTTGCCAGGGCACTTCGACTGGTCCAACTCTGACGCTCGGGACAAATCCCACATCGTTGACCATCAGCTACGGGGGTTCGGGAAAGGTCGCGGTGACAACTACGCCACAATCGGGATCGTTCAACAGCGCAATCCAACTAAGCTGCGCCGGCTTGCCCTCCACCCTGACCTGCTCCTTCGATCCGCCGTCCGTTACGCCCGGTAGTCAGGCCGTGAGTTCCGTCCTGACTATCTCCGATAGGCCCGTCGCCTCGATGCGAGAGAGCGGGCCCGGGGCGCATATGTTCTTCGCCATTTGGCTGGTTGGGTTCGGCGCCGTTGGATGTACCCTCATTGGCAAGGTCGAGCTTGGCAAGATCGAGCGCAAGCGCCTTCTGGTTGTTCTCGGAACTTGTCTGCTCGCTACTACGACCGTTGGTTCGATCTCGTGTGGCGGAAGCAGTACTCAATCTGTCGCGGCCGCTAAGAATCCCCCGGCCAATTACATCGTCACTGTCAACGGCAGCGCCACGTCGGTCCAGCTGTCCACGACTGTCGCCGTTACCGTGCAGTGAGCGAAAATCGTCGCGCCCGTTCCACGAGGTATGCAGAATCGCGGAACGGCGCGACCAGTTCGCCGAGTTTCGGTTCATAAAGCGCAGCAACAGTGATTTCGACGGTACCCATCGCGGCAGGCGCCGCGTGCGCGAAACGTAGCGCAGCACGCGGGTTCGCTGCTGCAGCTCAAAATGCCGCAGATATTTCTGCACGACATTGGGCATGGTCATGCATAATGCTGCGGAGAAATTCTGCGCCGCCATCGACTGTTGCTTCTCTTCGTTCTGCAACAATTCAACCAGGCAATCGGCCAATCCCTGCGCGTCGCCGGGCGGATAGAACTGGATCGCAAGATCTTCTCCCTGCGCCATTTGCCGGAAGTCGGCGAGATCGGCGCAGACGATCGGCACTCCGTAAGCACACGCCAAGTGCGCGACGCCGCTGCATCCGGTGGAAGAGGTGTACGGCATGACGGCCACGCTCGAGCTTTGAAACAAATCGGGCAGGGCGTCTTCCGGAACATAGCCGCGAAATTCGACTTGGTTCCGGTCGGCGCAGAGTTGGCGCATCAAGTCAGTGTAGCCCGCGGCTTGCGGATGGTCTCCTCCGGCAATCACGAGCCGCGTGTCAGGGAGCTTGGCGGCAACAAGGTCGAAAGCCTCGATCATGAGCTCGAGGCGCTTGTACGTTCCCCATTTTCCAAACGCGAGAATGCGCTTGATCGGACGGCGGCGCGAGAAATCGGGAGACTCGGGGCGGCCCGCCAGAATGCCATGGGCACGCAAGTGAACGTTATCGCCGCCGTATTTATCGTTCAGAATTTCGCGATAGCCCGGCATCAGCACCGAAACAGAATTCGCCAGCAACAGCATTCGCGTAGCCACCGCGCCTGCGAACCGGTAAAGCCATTCGTGGCGAACACCGACGTCCTTCAAATCGACGGTGTCCATCAGGTGATGCAGAGTCACATGCGTGTAGCGGCCGCTGAGGCGCGCGAGCAGCGGGGTCATCAGGCCACCGAATGCCACCACCGGGCTGCGACCGAACGTGCTGAATAGCAGATTGAACCAGACCACATCGGGCTTCAGGCGATGCAGTTCTCTGACGATATGAAAAGAGCTGGATGGATCGTCGAACGACCAGCAGCGCTTTACAGAGAAGCCCTCCGGCTCCGCGTGATCGTGGCCGAGCCGGTCGGCCAGAACGGTGAGGCTAAGAAAAGGATTGCGTTTGAGTTCCTGCGCAATGTTAAAGCCGTATTCACTTAATCCCCCGGTGCTTGGGGGAAAGCTCGTGACCAGACAAATCTTCATTCGCCTCCCGCCTCATGATCGCCCGAGAGGTTCGATGTGCTTTCTACAACAGATGTTGGTAGTGATCTCTTGCCTTACTTTCAGCCTTTCTCGCGATAGGCGGAGCGCCAGGAATATTCGGGGACGTGAGATGAGTCCGTGCTGAAAGCTGGAGAGTAGGATGCAAACAGACTGGCGATTTTTGCGGCAGCGGCATCCGGGGCCGACGGCTCAATAACATGCATCGGAACAAAATTGCTCAACGCCAAGTAGGCTTCGCGATTTCGCCGCAAGAATTCCAGCGGATATTCGGGCTTGCGGCGGAATGCTTCGTTCGCGTCAGCATCAAGTAGATACGCGACGTGCGGTCGGGGGCTCAGCCACAGCAGCAGCCTTACATACCATTGAACGAAACGCCGATCCAAAGATAAGTTTGCAATTTCGTCATAGATGTAGCGGTCGAAGATAACCACATCCGCCGTGTGCCACATTCTCGAGACTGTCCAGCGAAGTTTCAGCGCATCGCACAAATACAAAATGAGACGCGCGGCGCTGACGTGCCACGCGTGGACATTCTTGTCGCGGCGCTCAATGGGCTTTTCAGGGCTGCCGACGCCTTTATCGCCTTTGAATGCGGTGTGACTAAGAAACTCGCGCAGCCGGGAAAAAGCAACGACATCGTCCCAGAATGTGAGAATGGAAACGCGCAATCCGCGTTCCTCTAGATAGCTCTTTAGCGCCGCGATCTGTGTGCTCTTGCCGGCGCCGTCGATGCCCGAAAATGTGGCTATCTTCACTCTGCGCTGCTTTCTTTAACTCAAATCAAACCGGGCCTAGGTCAAATCGGGATCAGTGCGCGCCCGGAGGCTTGCTCGACGTGCCCTCGGTCAGTGCAATTGTTGCTCCCAGCGCAACACCGGCAGCGGCAATCGCGCCCACCCGCAAAACAATGGTGCGAACGCGCCGCTGCTTCGCCGGTGCGACTGCGACTCCAGAGGGCTGCGCCGCGGTTATACCGCTCACTACGGGCGCCTCGGCCGCAGCTGTACCGACCGGACGTTGTGGAGGTGAAGGCTGGGATTGCGCCGGACTCGCGGATTGTTGCTGCACAGGACTGACGGATTGAGGATTGGCGGGCTGCGAATCTGTCTGCGATGAAGATGGCAGTGCACTGGTTGATGATGGCTGCGTTGAGCTTTGCGACTGGGCTTGTTCAGCCTGGGCCCATACCGCGCTTGGACTGTCGGGCAGCTCTGCGGACGCGACTTGCTGAATCGATGCCGTCGGAACAGGATGGCTAGCCTGGTCTGCACTCTGCGCCCAGATTTCGGGTGAGTTCAGCGCAAGCATGCTAAGAGTAGCGCACAAGAGACGTTGGCAGAACCGTCGCATTCGTGTTTTCTCCGCACTCGTAATTTTTCGCTAGCTGGCTTGCTTGAGAACACCCAACTCGCCGAACACCGCTGAATACCAGGGCGCGTCCTGCGGGATTACATCCACTGGCAGCGCATTGAAGCTGCGAACTCCTTCTTCTGCGCTCGCGAAGATCTCGAAGACGCGATCTACGCGCAAGAGTTCCAGGACAACTTCCGACTGGGCCGATAAGCAGCACAACTTCAAGTCGCCATCGCGCTTCATCGCCTCTTCCAGGCAATGCAGCAGCATTTCTACGCCGGCGCCGTCGATCGAGCGCACGAGCGAGCAGTCGAGAACGATCCGCGGGCGATGAGCTTCAAGCAGCGGCTCGATTTCCTTGCAAAAGGCCTGCGAAGTTTCCGCGTTAAACTCTTCCGGCAACTGCATGACGACCACTGGACGACTGACTGACATTCTCATCACCCCTAAAGTAAAGAGTAAGTACTCTCTGTTTCACTATTGAAAGAGCGCCGTTCGCGTCTGGCGCTGATTGAATCCATTCCAAACGAAAGGAGGGAGCGGGAATTCGCGTCCATCCCTGAAGACTTGTTCGGCCCGATCAGCCCAGGGTCTTTGATCTCTAGCGTTACATCTCGCCTCAAATTCAGAAGGCGGCTGCCATCGACCACAGAGTGTGTGAGATCGAGTCCCATTCCAATGTAGCTGTTCGACAATACCGAGCTATCCTCCACCACAGTGCCGAAATCAACCTGCGAATTGCTTTCGACATTGCTGCACCGCGTAATCAAACACTGTTCTTCGATCTTTGTCGCACTGCCAAGAAACGCTGGAGCGACGATTCGCGCCCGCCTGTGCACTTGGGCGCCTTCGGCCAGCCACACGCCCGGTCGAACTTCAAAGCCTTGTGGACGCATTCTGCATCGCGAAGTCAGGCTATCGACGACCAGGCAGCGCAGGTCGCGAAGATGCTCGAGCCGCCTGACGTACCCGCTGACGATATAGGAGCTTGCCTGCAGGCCCTGTAACGACGCGAAGATATCTGCGACTTCACTGATGCCATCCACTTTCACGACCCAGAAATCGAGCAAGCCTTTGCCATCAAGCACTCGCGTGACCGGTTGCTGGTGAGCGCGATGAAATTGCAGCGTATCGCTTAGATCAAATTCGGCATAGACACTGGCGAGCGTCAAGATGCAGGTTTCGATCCCGGATTCCTTATAGGCGGCCAGCGTTTGCGCCACGGCGCGCGACACATCGCTGGTCCAGACTGGCGCGAGTTCTGGAACCGATTGCTCAATCTCATCGCGCCTGGACGAAAACATCTCATCGATCAGCAACGAAACCTCATCGACACCAATTCGCCGAAACTCAGAAGTCATCCTCGCCAGAATCGAAGAACCCAGAACTTCAATGCACGCCATCGGCAGTTCGTGAGGACGATCCGTCGTTCCGATGCTGGAAGCTCCAGATTCCGCGGCAGTGAATGCCTGCCGCGGGTCTTCCGAGCCTCCGGTCACCAGAACGATTGCGCCTAACACTGCAGAGACCGCCTTTCGAACTTGTCTCGAACTACGTTTCGAATCAGATCACCAGAGCAATCCGTCTGGCTGGAATGAATCCTTGCGTTGCGCGCTACGCCGTCAGCTTGTCCGCTCTCAGCGCACGCGTAGTCGTCGACGCGCTGGCTGGGGCCTTCGACAGGTTGGTAAGCGAAGTTTCGGTCAATCGTTTCAGCACCCGCCGTCGCAGGATTCTCCGCTTCGGAAAGAGAAGATCGCGCAGTTTCAGCTTCGCTTTGTGCAGCTGCGATTTCGAGTTTCCGATAGAGCAATCGAGCAGTTCGGCGATTTCGTGATGCTGATATCCCTCGACCTCGTGCAGCGCGAAGATCGTGCGGCAACCCTCGGGCAGTTCTTCGATCGCGCGCCGCAGTGCGATGCGGTCGACGACCCCGATCAGCTCCGGGTCATTCTTACCGAGATCCCGATGCAACGATGGAGACTCGGCGCTGACTGGCTCATCGAGAGAAAGAGTCGGCGGAGCTTTGCGCCGTCGCAGTTTCATGAGCACCGTATTCACCGCGACACGGTACAGCCAGGTCGAGAATGCGGCGTCTCCACGGAAGGAGCCGACGGTACGAAAAACCTGGAGAAAGGCTTCCTGAGTAAGGTCCTCAGCTTCAGCCACGTCTTTCGTCATGAGCAAGCAGACGGAATAGACGCGGCTCTTGTGCTGCTGAAACAAAGTTGCGAAGGCTTGTTCGTCGCCACCTTGTGCGCGTCTCACGAGGCTCAGTTGAGACTCGTCGCGCCCCTTGCTCTTGGCTGTGGGAATAAGGTTCGTGTTGCTCGTTGAAATCGTGCAAGTCGCCATGGTGGTCTTCCTCCAGGTGCTTGGAACGTTTTATTCGCGGAGACTCCTCGCGAACATGCTTCACAGGGTAGGAAAACCGACCAACTTCTTCTATCGGGTCACATCTGTAAATGATTGCTGGTGAGACTGTAAGACTTTCGTTGCGTTCTTTGAGATGAACGTAAGGGTTTAGGACTACAGGAAACTCATTCTTCCTAAAGAACATGCGCACTCCCGCCAGGGAGCGCGCATAGTCGTGACAATAATTGTTTAGTGATTAGTACAGATGGAACACGACTTCCACGCTGATCTGCACATCAACTGGCTTGCCATCTTTCATTGACGGCTGGAAGCGCCATTGCCGCACGGCCTCGAGCGCCTTCGCATCGAGTCCATAGCCCAGGCCACGAACCACTTTCACATCGCGAGGCCGCCCTTGTGAGTCAACGATGAGCCACAGCACGCAAGTCCCCTGCGTCTTGGCACGACGGGCTTCTTCGGTGTACTCCGGATCGGGAGTTGAAATTGCCTGCGGCGCAGAGATTCCGCCGCCGACGTGATACACTCCGCCTCCGATTCCCCCGCCGCTGCCAGCTCCAACTCCGGGTCCGTGGCCGGCGCCCGCGCCACCACCTGAACCAGATCCAATGCCTCCGCCCGAGCCGGTTCCATTCGATGGCGGAGCAGAGGGCATAACCGGCGCTGATGCTACGCCAAGGTTCGGCATGTGATTGTCGGCAAGATGTACTTGCGGAGGAACAACGACAGTCGGTTCGACCGTCAGCTTGGGTTTCTCATTGCGGACTACGATCGCCGGCGGCGTGATTTGCTGCAGGGCGACTTTAGGCATGCGCCCTTTAGGCGCTGGAATCACATCGCGATCTCCGCCACCGCCGCCGCCACTCACAACTTTCTTGGCGGTGGGCAAAGCATAGGAATCCGGCGAGGGCGCAATCAGAGTGACGACCTGCCGGGGCTGAGCCTTTTCGACGATCTGATGGCTCACGAAAATTCCGCTGAGCAGCAGCACAATCAAGACCACATGCAGAGCCGCCGAAATGGCAACTCCGTTACTGCGATAATTGTTGTAGTTACCCCAGATTACGTCGCTCGGGCAAGTGCGAGTTCGCATGGATTGAGAACGACCCGCAGCTGAATTCGCATACGCGTTTCGGGATTGCGGCCGCCGCAACCGGTCAAGCACTGCATTGTCGTGAAAGGCAGAATTCTGGTAACTCGACATGACTACTCCGAAAAATGAACTGCTATGCGAATAGATGCCAATAAAGGAATCGGGGTTTGTGGACGCGGTCGTTCACGACTTCGACAACAATCTTTTTGTGCAAACATCGCGCTAACATTTTCGAGCGGGCTTCTACGGTATTTACTCGATTCCCAATCCGTTTCTCTATTACCGCTTGAAACGGGAGGTTATTGTGTTACTCAGTCTGGAGTCATAGATGGCGGCTGCAAATTATTCCTCCATCTATGCTCCAGTTTTCTTCAACCGTTAAAGGCGTCCCGCGAGAAGCAAAACCAGAAGAACTACAACCACCAGCCCGAGCCCGCCACTCGGGTAATATCCCCATGAGCGGCTGTACGGCCAGGTCGGAAGCGCACCGAGCAGGAGCACAACCAAAACGATCAGCAGAATGGTCGACATTTTAGACTCTCCTTGCTGCTAGAGATTGTTCGCTAAACCGGAAACCGGCCTTCGACAAGTAAGGCCCGGCGTGCCGGGCCTCACGAAAAGACCTCAGCTTCAGTTGGACGAATTCATAGAAGGCGAACCAGCCTCATTCTTGCTGGATGCCTTGCTCTGCATTGAGTACTTACGGACCGCTGTCAAGAACGGCTCGCTCACAGAAGTGGCCTCGACCTTTCCGCTGAGAATGTCGGCGAAAGGAACGAATTTGCCGTAGAGCAAGCGGGTCTCATCCTTGTCCTGCGTGAGAGCTGCTCCGCTCAAGTCGATTCCGGCGAACAAGCCACGAGCACGCGAATACGTCAGCACCTCGGCCCGCATCTTCACGTCAGTGTCAGCGGCCGCATCGCGGCCGACGGGACCGGCGGCCGCGGACGCATCAGCTCCGAGCTTGAATTTGCTCGAGAGCAAATGCTGCATGCCGTTCTCGTTCGTCACGATCATGACCAGATCGACAGCCTGGCCACCCAGTTGCAGGCCCCAGCTTCCACCGGTAATCGTGATCGGAGCAGGAGCGCTCCAGCCCGAGCCTGTGCGACAGGTCGCCACGCCTTTGCCGTGATTGCCGCCGAATCCGACGGCGATCTTCACCATCGATGGAATCACAGCGATGCATTTCGCATCACTCATGACTTTGTCTGGAATTGCCTTGTCAGGGGTCGCCATGATCTCGTTCAGCACTTTGGCTGAATTGTCGATTCGCTTGGCGATATCGGAGTCATCCTTATCGGCGGCAAAACTCATTCCGACGAGAAGGGAACAAATAGCTAGCGCCAGGAAAGATCTGGACACTGCAGCAGAAATTGATTTCATGGATTGTTTCCTCTTCTTCCGTGCTCCACGCGAGCACCGCGATTTGTGTCACGACTTCCGTGAAGCTTATTCTCTTAAAGTTGGCTGTCCTATCCAGAAGAGTACGTAAGCAACAGGAGAAACATCCTTGAGCCGGCAATTGATATTTAAGGAAAGCCAGTCCATCTTCTCCCGCCATCTACAGTGTCTGAGGTATGGCGAACCATAGTCTGGCCGCTTATCCTGCAAACCTACTCGACACAACGCCCCCAAGCGGGTGCCGGTCCAACTGGGAGCGACCGGCACCTGCCTCCTTCTGAGGCTCGGAATTGGCGCCCGACGTACAGGAAATGACCATCCTAAATACACAAGACGTGGGATACGGCGAAAAGATGCCGTCGACTATCTTGAGTGTCACCGATTAAAACGGTCGTTCTTGGAGGATCTATGCTTTATTGGGCGGTGGTATTTTTCGTGGTGGCCTTGATCGCTGCGGTGCTCGGATTTACAGGCGTAGCAGTAGCGGCAGCCGGCATTGCGAAGATTCTGTTCGTGATCTTCCTGGTGCTGTTCCTGGTTTCGCTCGTCGCCCACCTCGCAAGCGGGCGGAGACCAGTCGGCTAGGGTCTGCTATTTCTCATTCGGGGCCCAGAACTCGAGGCCCCTTTTCATTTTTGACATATGTGATGTCGTGAAGGCGCGGACATCAGCAGGAACCTGTAGCGAAACTCCGGCGTTCACGTAAGAACGGCGGGTCAGACTGTAACTGGTACCAGGCGAGCCTGCCGGCGCGAAGGAACGACGACTTCGACGATCGTACCCGGGTTGGCATTTGCCAGGCGCAAGCGCCCACCGAGTTCCGTGACACGCTGACGCATGCCGCCGATACCGACTCCGACACTCTCCGGGCGCAGTTGAATGATTTGTTCATCCACCCCTTTGCCGTCATCGCGCACGATCACCTCTATCTGTCCTTCTTTCTCCTTCAGGCTGACCAGGCCGTTGCTTGCTCCCGAATGACGGAACATGTTCGTCAAGGCCTCCTGGATAATGCGGAAGATCGCCGTCTCCAGTTCGGGCTTGAGGCGGTCGAGGTCATGAGGGTCAACCTCGAGCTGAACCTGTATGCCGCTACGCTCGGAGAGCCCTTCGAGAAACCAGCGCAGCGCCGAGACCAATCCGACCTCATCGAGAAGCGGTGGATGAAGGAGGTGAGAGATCGTGCGCACCTGCTTGATCGCGCGATCCACCAGCTGACTGGCGTCGACGGAAGCTCGGCGTAGCTGAGGTGAGAAGTCCTTAGAAAGAATTCCGTCAAGAATCATCTTGGCCGCAGCGAGCTCCTGGCCAAGCCCGTCGTGAATTTCGCGGGCAATCCGGCGGCGCTCTTCGTCCTGCAGGGTCATCAGGCGGGTGGAAAGCCGCCGCAGCTCAACCGTCCGGAGATCGACCATCTTTTCCAGCTCCGCGGCGCTGTCGCGCATCGATTGCTCGAGCAGCTTGCGGTCATGAATGTCGGAGCAGGTCCCATACCACTTCACAATCGTTCCCTGCGAGTCGCGCAATGGCACGGCACGCGCACGAAACCAGCGGTACACTCCATCGGCGCCTCGAAGACGGTACTCACTCTCGTACACTTCTCCGGATTTCACGCAAGCCAGCCAGCTTTCCAGGCTCGGCCCACGATCGTCGGCGTGCATGTATTCCAGCCAGCCAAGTCCAACAGCCGAACCGGGTGGGGCACCAGTGTATTCGTAGAATCGGCTGCTGATATAGTCGCGGCTTCCGTCGGACTGACGGCTGAAAATAATGTCCGGAGCGGTGTGAACGATCGCGTCCAGTTCCTGATTTTTCTGCGCCAGATCGTTGTTGAGCTGCTCGAGAGCGACGGCCTTTCTTTCCAGTTCCTGCGTACGCTCCACCACGCGCTGCTCGAGCTCAATGTTTAGTCGCTCCAGTTGCCTGTTCTTGCGATGCAATTCCGCGAATACTTTTACCTTGGCCCGAAGCACCTCCGGGACAATCGGCACGGAAAGATAGTCCGCCGCTCCGTGGTGATAACCTTTCAGGCGGTCGAAATCCGTGAGATGCACAGCCGAGACAAAGATGATCGCAGTTTTCTGGAAGCGCGGATGTTGCCGGATAATCTCCGCGAGTTCGAAGCCGTCGATCTCGGGCATGCTGACGTCCATCAGCACGATGGCTACGTCGGTCGTGAGCAGCTTCTCCAGCGCCTCTTTCGCTGAGGTCGCTTGAATGAGGTTCTCCCCCAGCTCAGCCAGGATCGCTTCGTAGCTCAGAAGCTTTCCCGGTTGGTCGTCAACCATCAGAATGTTGACTTTTTCTTCAGCGCTCGCCATCTTATCGGTCACTCAACCGCGCGCGATCACTCCCGGCAGATCCAATTCCTCGTAATCTCATCGATGCAGCCACACTCGCAACGCCGATAGCAACTGCTCGGTATTGACTGGCTTCGCAAGATATTCCGAGGCTCCAGCTTCCAGGCATTTTTCTCGGTCGCCTTTCATCGCCTTAGCTGTGAGGGCAATAATCGGCAGCCTGCGGAACGAAGGATTCTGCCGGATCACTTGCATGGTCGCATATCCGTCCATTTCCGGCATCATGATGTCCATGAGCACGATCGCGACACTAGGCGTCGAGTCCAGCATTTCGATCGCTTCGCGGCCTGTCCCGGCTGTCAGCACCGCCATGCCGCGGCGCTCCAGCACGCTGCTGAGCGCGAAGATGTTGCGCATATCATCGTCCACGACGAGCACCTTCTTGCCTACCAGCGCCTCGTCCGAACGATGCAAGCGGTCAAGCATCTTTTGCTTTTCCTGAGGAAGGTCGGACACAACCCGGTGCAGGAAAAGCGCCGTCTCGTCGAGCAGGCGCTCCGGCGACTCCACGCCCTTCACCACCACGCTGCGCGCCAGAGTGTGCAGGCGCGCGTCTTCCTCCGGTGATAGCTCCTTTCCCGTGAAGACTACGACCGGGAGATCCTTGATCACCGGGTTGTCCCGCATGCGCTCAAGAATGTCGAACCCGCTCATGTCGGGCAGTCGCAAGTCCAGAACTACGCAATCGAACGACTCGCACTGCACCATTTCGAGAGCGTCGGCTCCGGTCGCCGCCACGGTGACATCGATATCGTCGTATCCCAACAGCTCGCGAATGCTCATCTGCTCGGCTGGATTATCTTCCACGATGAGGAGCCGCTTTCGGCGTGGCGCTGCATATTCCTTGATTCGGGACAAAGCCGAATTCAGCTCTTCGGGACTCGTGGGCTTGGTCACGAATGCAAAGGCGCCGCGCGCCAGCCCATGATGCCGGTCTTCGTCCAGCGTGAGCATCTGGACCGGTATATGCCGCGTGGCCGGATCCTGTTTGAGGTGATTCAGCACGGTCCAGCCCAACATGTCGGGAAGGAACACGTCGAGCGAGACAGCCGTGGGATGAAACTCGCGGGCAAGAGCGAGAGCCTCCGATCCGCGCAGTGCGACTAAGACTTTGAATCCCTTATCGCGAGAAAGATCGCAGAGAACGCGCGCATAGTGAGGATCATCCTCAACGATGAGCAAGACCGCGTCGTCGGGCTGCAGATTGTCGCGATCGTCTGCGATGTGCTCCAGCGGACGCTCCGACACTGTCATGTTCGACCGTTGCAGTGGCGTTGCCGCCAAATCCGCCATTGTGGCCTTGGCACCCGACGGTCCGACGTATGTCAATGGCAGCATAAGTGTGAACGTGCTGCCTTGGCCAGGCACGCTGCGTAGCTGAATCTCGCCGCCCAACAAGCTGGCCAGCTCGCGGCTGATCGCGAGACCCAATCCGGTGCCGCCGTATTTCCGGCTCGTGCTGGCGTCCGCCTGCTGGAACGCCTCGAAGATGATGCGCTGCTTGTCCGGCGCAATGCCGATTCCGGAGTCGGTAACCTCGAATGCGACGACCGACGCGGCCCCGCTTAGCACCGGATGATCCTCGCTCCAGCCATGCTTTGCGACCGAAACCGATAGCCGCACCGAACCGTGCTCGGTGAATTTGAACGCATTCGACAGCAGGTTTTTCAACACCTGCTGCAGGCGCTTGGAGTCGGTAACCAGGCTGCGAGGAAGTTGAGCATCGGTACGAACCTCGAATGCGAGTTTGCGGTTTTCTGCCTCGTGCCGGAATGGTCGGGCAACCATCTCGAGAAGGTTCGCGAAGAAGATGTCTTCTGCCTCCACCGAAACCGTTCCCGACTCGATTTTCGACAGATCGAGAATGTCGCTGATCAGATTAAGCAAGTCGGTTCCGGCGCCGTGAATCGTACGCGCAAATTCGACCTGCTTTGGCGTCAGGTTGTGATCGGGATTTTCGCTGAGCTGCTGGCCCAGCACGAGAATGCTATTCAGCGGCGTCCGCAACTCGTGGGACATGTTCGCGAGAAATTCCGACTTGTACTTGGAAGTAAGCGCCAGTTCCTTTGCCTTCTCTTCCAAGGCGCGCCGCGCCTGCTCGATTTCCTGGTTCTTGCGTTCGACTTCGACGTTCTGCTCGGCCAACTGTTGCGCCTTTTGCGCGAGCTGCTCATTGGTTTGCTGCAACTCTTTCTGCTGCGTCTGCAATTCGGTCGCGAGCTGCTGCGACTGCTTGAGCAGGCCTTCCGTCTGCATCGTCGCTTCAATACTGTTGAGCACGATGCCGATGCTGGCGGTGAGTTGCTCAAGGAATGCAAGATGCGACGCGGTGAATGCGCTTAGCGAGGCGAGTTCGATCACCGCTTTCACGCGATCTTCAAAAAGCACCGGGAGAACAATCACATTGCGCGGCACCGATTCAAACAATCCGGAGCGGATCGGAACCGTGTTTTCCGGCAGGTTCGAAATCAGCATGCGCCGTTTTGCTGAGGCGACCTGCCCGACCAATCCTTCGCCAATTTTCAGGCGGCGCAAATGGCCGTTCTCGCCATTGTCGGCGAAGGCCGAGAGCAGCACCATTCCTGCGGACTCTTCTGTCTCCATCTGGTAAATGACGCCTTGCTGCGCATTGACGAGAGGCGCCAGTTCCGAGAGCAACATGCGTCCTACCGTCGCCAGATCGCGCTGGCCCTGCAACATTCCAGTGAAGCGGGCCAGGTTCGTCTTGAGCCAGTCCTGCTCGGTATTGCGGTCGGTGGTCAACCGCAAGTTGTCGATCATCGTGTTGATGTTGTCTTTCAACTCCGCGACCTCGCCGCTGGCCTCCACCTGAATCGATCGCGTCAGGTCGCCCTTGGTCACGGCGGTCGCGACTTCGGCGATGGCGCGCACCTGGTTCGTCAGGTTGTCGGCAAGCAAGTTCACGTTGCCGGTGAGATCTTTCCACGTTCCAGCAGCACCTGGGACGTTCGCCTGGCCGCCAAGCCGTCCTTCCACGCCGACTTCGCGAGCCACCGTCGTCACTTGGTCGGCAAACGTTGCTAGCGTGCCCGTCATGTTGTTGATCGTCTCGGCCAGCGCAGCCACCTCGCCTTTGGCGTTGACCGTGAGCTTCTGCGTGAGCTCGCCGTTGGCCACAGCTGTTACGACTTTCACGATGCCCCGCACCTGTTCGGTAAGGTTGGCAGCCATGACGTTGACGTTGTCCGTAAGATCCTTCCAGGTTCCGGCTACGCCGGGCACCTGCGCCTGTCCACCAAGTTTGCCTTCGGTGCCCACTTCGCGAGCCACGCGCGTCACTTCGGCGGCGAATGCGTTGAGCTGATCGACCATCGTATTGATGGTGTTCTTCAATTCCAGAATTTCGCCTTTCACGTCGACGGTGATCTTGCGCGACAAATCGCCGCGCGCCACTGCCGTCGTGACTTCCGCGATGTTTCGCACCTGGGCCGTGAGATTGCCGGCCATGGCGTTCACCGAGTCTGTGAGATCTTTCCACGTTCCCGCGACGCCGGGCACGTTGGCTTGTCCGCCCAGGCGCCCTTCGCTGCCGACTTCGCGCGCCACACGCGTCACTTCCGCAGCGAACGAACGCAACTGCTCGACCATCGTGTTCAGCGTTTCTTTCAGCTGCAGGATTTCGCCGCGAACGTCGACGGTGATTTTCTTGGAGAGATCGCCGTTCGCGATCGCCGTCGCGACTTCGGCAATGTTCCTGACTTGGCCAGTCAAGTTGCTGGCCATGAAGTTTACGTTGTCCGTGAGATCCTTCCAGGTTCCCGCGACTCCGGGGACCTGCGCCTGGCCACCCAGTTTGCCGTCGGTTCCGACTTCGCGCGCCACGCGAGTGACTTCGCCGGCGAACGCGTTGAGCTGGTCAACCATCGTGTTGATGGTGTTCTTCAGCTCCAGAATTTCGCCCTTCACGTCGACCGTGATTTTGCGCGACAAGTCGCCGCGCGCCACAGCCGTGGTCACTTCCGCGATGTTACGCACCTGCCCCGTTAGGTTTCCGGCCATCGAGTTGACAGAGTCGGTCAAGTCCTTCCACGTTCCAGCTACGCCCGGAACGCTGGCCTGTCCACCCAGGCGGCCTTCTGTTCCCACTTCGCGCGCCACACGCGTCACCTCGCCGGCGAACGCGTTGAGCTGGTCGACCATCGTGTTGATGGTCTCTTTCAGGAGCAGGATTTCGCCGCTGACGTTCACTGTAATTTTCTTCGACAAGTCGCCGCTGGCGATCGCGGTCGAGACTTCTGCGATGTTTCGAACCTGGCCGGTCAGGTTGCTGGCCATGGAGTTCACCGAATCCGTCAAATCTTTCCACGTTCCGGCGATGCCCAACACCTGCGCCTGTCCGCCGAGCTTTCCGTCGGTTCCGACTTCGCGCGCTACGCGCGTCACTTCCGACGCAAACGCGCGCAGCTGGTCGACCATCGTATTCAGCGTATCTTTGAGCTCGAGAATTTCGCCCTTCACGTCGACAGTGATCTTGCGCGACAAGTCGCCGCGCGCCACAGCCGTTGCAACTTCTGCGATATTTCGCACCTGGCCGGTCAGGTTGCTGGCCATGAAGTTCACGTTGTCCGTAAGATCTTTCCATGTACCGGCTACGCCGGGCACCTGCGCCTGTCCACCAAGTTTGCCTTCGGTGCCCACTTCGCGAGCCACGCGCGTCACTTCGCCCGCGAACGCGTTGAGCTGATCCACCATCGTGTTGATGGTGTTCTTGAGTTCGAGAATTTCGCCTTTCACATCAACCGTGATCTTGCGTGACAAATCGCCGCGCGCCACAGCCGTCGTAACTTCTGCGATGTTTCGCACCTGGCCGGTGAGGTTTCCAGCCATCGAGTTAACGGAGTCCGTCAAATCCTTCCACGTACCGGCTACACCCGGCACGTTCGCCTGTCCACCAAGTCGGCCTTCCGTTCCTACTTCTCGCGCCACACGCGTGACTTCGCCGGCGAAACGGTTCAACTGGTCGACCATCGTGTTCAGCGTTTCTTTCAGCTGCAGGATCTCGCCGCGGACATCGACCGTGATCTTTCGAGACAAGTCGCCACTGGCAATTGCGGTCGCAACTTCCGCGATGTTTCGCACCTGGCCAGTCAGGTTGCTGGCCATGAAGTTCACGTTGTCGGTCAAATCCTTCCACGTGCCGCCGACTCCGGGCACCTGCGCCTGTCCACCCAGCTTGCCTTCGGTGCCGACTTCGCGGGCCACGCGCGTCACTTCGCCAGCGAACGCATTGAGCTGGTCCACCATCGTGTTGATCGTGTCTTTCAGCTCCAGAATTTCGCCCTTCACGTCGACCGTAATTTTGCGCGACAAGTCGCCGCGCGCCACGGCCGTCGTGACTTCCGCGATGTTTCGTACCTGGGCCGTCAAGTTTCCGGCCATCGCGTTTACCGAGTCCGTAAGATCCTTCCACGTTCCGGCAACACCAGGAACCACG
The DNA here is from genome assembly GCA_035501655.1 of Candidatus Solibacter sp. GTDB lineage: Bacteria > Acidobacteriota > Terriglobia > Terriglobales > Acidobacteriaceae > Sulfotelmatobacter. The sequence continues at coordinate 289,962 of DATJVU010000038.1, read as the reverse complement.
GCCTGTCCACCAAGTTTTCCGTCGGTGCCCACTTCGCGTGCCACGCGCGTCACTTCCGACGCGAACGAGCGCAGCTGATCGACCATCGTGTTGATGGCTTCTTTCAGCTGCAGGATTTCGCCGCGCACATCGACCGTGATCTTGCGCGACAAATCGCCGCTCGCGACAGCCGTCGCAACTTCGGCGATGTTACGCACCTGTCCAGTCAAGTTGCTGGCCATCAGGTTCACGTTATCGGTGAGATCTTTCCACGTGCCGGCCACGTCAGGTACCTGCGCCTGGCCGCCGAGTTTGCCTTCCGTGCCCACTTCGCGCGCCACGCGCGTCACTTCGTTGGTAAAGACGCCCAGCTGCTGAATCATCGTGTTGACGATGCTGGCAGAACGCAAAAACTCGCCTTCCAGCGGACGCCCATCCACGTCGAGCCTAACCGTCTGCGTCAAATCTCCTTGCGCCACCGCGCCGATCGCGCGCGTCACTTCGGCCGTCGGACGCAGCAAATCCTCGACCAGCGTATTGACCGAGGTTTCCATCTCGCCCCACGAACCGCGCGACTCATGAAAGCGCGTGCGCTCGCGCGTCTTGCCTTCTTTGCCAACGACGTTGCCCACGCGCTTGAGTTCCTGCGCCATGTGCTGGTTGGCGGTGACAATGTCGTTAAACGTGTCGGCAATCTTTCCGGCAAGGCCTGTCCAGGTACCGGGCAGACGCACGGTAAAGTCGCCATTACGCATGGTCTGCAGGCTCGCAAGGATGACCGTCAGATCGAGCGAACCGTCGGAGGCCTTCGTTTTTCCATTGTTCTTGGCAATCGGTTGCAGGGCTTCAGTGGTGGCTGGGTCCATTAGGTTGACACTGGCTCGTTTCATCCTCGCCCTCGGAGGCAGCTACCAGCCCTCAAGGTATGGATTTGGCGCGTAGGCCCGCGACCAGTCCCCCATTGGCTGGCTTGAACGTCGTGAAATTTCTGTAGCGGAGACACCCACTTCGGGGCAAAGATGTCCCCTGATCTTGGCGGCTTTTTTCGCACAAGCCTTGCTGCAATTCGTACCATGATCAGCCCGAGGGAGGCTCTAAGGTATTTCCTGTATAGAAGGCCGACGAAAGGATGCAACCCGCCCAATTCGTAGGAAAATCAGGCACTTTCACTCTTGCAAAGCTGCGGCGGCGTCATTTGCTGACGCCCGCCATTGGGATTACACGAACCTCATCCCCGCGGAGGCTTGCCGCCTTCAGGCCTGCCGGCAGGACGGCTCGGCGGCGCCTGCCGCTGTTGCATCTGCTCACGCTGTTGCGTGTGTCGTTGCTGCAACTGCTGCGTTTGCTGCTGGTGCCGCTGTTCAGTCTGCTGCTTGCGAGCGTCATCGGCCTCTTGCTGGCTCATGCGCTGGTCTTCCTTTTCCTGCTGCTGTTGCAGTTTCGCCCGCTCCTGATCCTGCTTCTTCTGCAGCTTATCCTGTTGCTGCTGATATTTCTTGTCGAGCTTTGCGTCACCGGTGTTGGGTGCAGCCGAACGCTCCATCGGCGGCAAGTCCTTGGCATGGATCGGCGTCGATGGACGATTACCTTCTTCCGCGCGTGGCTGCCCGCCTCCACGGTTAGCCGGTGGATTGTAAGCCCCACCCGCCTCTCGCGCCGGGACCGCTTCGCCGCGAAACTCTCCGGGCCTTGCCGTCGCTGCAACCGGCGGCTTGCCGTGATTGGCGGAGGCTCTCAACTCACGATCACCGCGCGCCTCCTGCACATGCTGCACCTGCGCCACTGCCGGTGGAATGTGACGCTCCCGCGCCCATGACTCTTGCTCTGCGCTTGCATGTGCAACCACGCCGCCATTCCCACCGTTGTAGCTGACGCGACTGACGTCGTTGTGAACAATGGTCGTGTTGTAGACGTTGTGGATCACGGTCACGTTCACGTTGGTGACGGACCGGTTGTAGAAAAAGTGACCGCCATCCCAGCGGCCGCCCACGAATCCATCTCCGAAATATCCGAAGCCATAATCGATGCCGCCATAGAAGCCCACGTGCGGCCCCCAATATCCGTCATAGAAAACAAAAGCGCCGTCGAGCCAGGCCCAATATGGCGGAGTCCAGAAAACGCCAACTTCCGGCGCCAAAACCCATGTCCCCGGCACCCAGTAGTAGTCCCCATCGTCGTCGCTCCATGCCCAGTAGCCCGGCGTCCATATATATCCGTCGCCCGGACATAAAGGTTGTTCGTAAACGGGTATCGGAGGTGGTCCGAATGAAACTGAAATGCGGAGTTGTCCGAAAGAAGTAGAGGACAAGATCGGCACGATAAAGATCAGCATGACAAAACCGATCAAGGCCGCACGTGCAGAGAGTCTTTGCATTTGAAATTCTCCTTGCCGACCTTCCTTCGCTTACCCGGTAAGGCAGTTCCTACGGCGGGCTGCGCGGATACGCCGGACGCGGAGCACTTCAGCAAGAACCCTCGAAACGACGTAAGGTCTCGGCCAAAGTGTCCAAGGATTATGTTTCCAGATTGCTTAGAGAGGCTTTTGTCGCGAAAAGTTGCGATTACAAAACTCTACAGAAGCACGGTGGACTAGCAGAAGGCGCGCTTGCAGGATTAAGGCCGCGGTCACTCTTCTATAAGTCAAGAACAACTAATGACATACGCGGCGACTACGCATGACTTAGGCGACTAAGGGATTTCAAGTATTGCCCGTCAATGCGCGTGCGGTTAACCTGACTGAAGTAAGGCGAAAGAGCTTAGGGCAGTCATGGGTTAGCGCCGGGAAAGATTCCGACATTCGACCCTCACGACTGCCCTCAATTATTTCCCCGCAGTCTGCGGTTAATCTATCTCGACGGCATCACCGGAAGAATCAGCGCCGAGGGATGCTCGGCATCGTGAAGCACAGTATTCGTTGCCACAATCGATTTCTTCGCGAACCTGATTTCTTCTCCCGTGTTCAAGTTTCGATCGAAGCGGGGGAAATTGCTGCTCGAAATTTCCAGTCGCAGGGAGTGGCCGCGCAGAAAGACGTTGCTGGTAGCCCAAAGGTCGACTGTAATCTCGTAAATCTGCCCGGGCTTGATGAGCGTCGAATGTTCCTGCGAAGTAGCGTAACGCATCCGCAAAATGCCTTCCGTCAGGTCCTGCGCAAATCCTTCGGGCCCAACGTCCACAAGCTTTGCCGTGAAGTCGGTGTCGACCGCCGATGACTTGACGAACAGATCGGCTGTCACTGGGCCAGTGACTTCAAGATCGGTCTCCATTGGCCCGGTCGAAAACACCAGCACGTCGTCGCGATTCTCAACCGAGCGCTGATCGCGCGGCCCTGGCTCCATGTGGTGTTCGTCGCAGCAGAGTGGTCCGCCGACAGTCGGCGCCGGCGAAAGCGGGTCATATTTGTAGGAGTCTGCCGGCTCGACCTTGGGGGCAGCCGTAGACAGAGACCCGTCGCCCCGCAACGAATTCGCCCTACCTCCCGAGTGCAGAAAGTATTTCGTCAGCCGAGCCTGTGGGGGCGGCCAGTCGTCTTCTTGGCGGTATTCATTCGCGCCCATCGTGAAGACAGTGACCGGTTTCTCCGTAGCAAATCGGTTGTTCGCGCCTTTGAAGAGAAAGTCGTACCAATCGAGAATTACGTCCGTATACACGTTCTCGATCGCATGCGGCCCAAAATCAACGTCGCCGATCCGGCGTCCAAATCCGGCGTGGCCTCCGATCTCAACCAGCAGACGCTGCTGCGTGCGCGCTGCCTCGCTGGCTCCGTGAGCCTTAATGCCCATGTAACTTCGCAGCGTTCCTCCATTGAAGATGTCATACCATGCGCCCACATGTAGCGCTGGCACAGTCACCGCAGAAAAATGTTCCTCGATCGACCATTCCTTCCAATAGTCGTCGTAGTTCGGATGAGCCAGCCAATCGAAATAATAAGGAGCAACGGAAGAGGTCAGCTGCGCGTCAGCCGGCAACTGCCCGAAGTTAAATACCGGATAGTTCGCCAGCGGCAGCGTCGTCGAACCGACCAGCGCATTCGTGTTCTGCTCGATCAGCCGCTGCAGCGTGTTTTGCGCCAGTTGCGAGGTCCAGTTCTGGTCGAACCATTGTTCGAAGGCCCCGCCCTGGTACGTCCAGCCGTCGTGATAGTTGCTCGCCGTCATGTTCGGCGCAATACCGCCCAGGTGCGGCGGATGCGCGATGGCAGCGAGCAACTGAGTCGCACCCACATACGATGCACCCATCATGCCGACTTTGCCGTCAGAATAAGGAAGCGAAGCGACCCACTCGACCGTGTCAAAGCCGTCCATCTGTTCGTGCTTGAACGGATACCATTCCCCTTCCGATTGGTACCGGCCGCGCACATCCTGAATGATCACGACGTAACCACGCGGCACCATCTTGAAAACCGGCGAGACCGCCCAACTCACGCTCTTGTCATAGGGCGTCCGCATAAGAACGGTGGGGAATTTTCCCGCCGAGTTCGGGCGATAAATATCCGCATAGAGCGTAACTCCATCGCGCGTTTTCATGGGCACGTCATGCTGAATCACCATGTCGACCGAGACCCCTACAGCAGCTTGCGCGTTCAGTGTCGTCGGATCAGAGAGAAAGAGTGTTGCCAACGCGATGGTTAACGTTGAAGCTGTGAGCGCTTGCTTCAGGGTGGCCTCCTGCCGCGAATGACATGCTCTATGCGGCAGTCGCGATTATTTTTCATTTCATGCTCGAACGCAAGCCGCAATCTGAAGACCGGCCTCGCAGTAAAACTTGTGCAGGAGAACTCCCGGAACCCTAAGCGCTGAGAACTGCTAGCAAGTCCGGTTGGCAGATCAGGGCCGCTCGGGTGACAATTGCGCTGGCGATTCCGATTGCCACACTGCAGCTTCCGCGCAAGGTTCGTGCCATGTCCGAGTCTCGAAATCCAGTTGCGCCGCAGGAGGTAGCGCCTCTGCTTGCGTTAGCCACCAAGTTGCTCAGTGCCGGGCGACCAGCCGATGCAATCGCGCCGTTGCGCGATGCAGCGCTGCTCGAGCCGCTCAATGCCACCATCCAGCACGATCTCGGCCTCGCCTACCTGGAGATCGGCAGCATCTCGGATGCCATCGCAGCATTGCGGTGGGCTGTGGCCAGTAACCCTCGCTACGGCGATGCGTATTTCCGGCTAGGAATCGCCTTGGAAAAGACGGGCGACGTCCGCGGTGCACTCGTGGCATACGACCGCGCCACGCAACTGAATCCATCGTTGACCGAGGCGTGGTTTCGCGCCGGCGCGCTGGTCTGCGAGATGGGCCATCGGGACGAAGCAATCGGCTGCTTCCGGCGCGCCGCAGCGACCGGAGGCAAGACCAGCTTTGGCCGCCTTGGCAAGGCACGGGCGCTGCTGACTGAGGAGCGCAATCAGGAAGCCGAACAAGTGTTGCGACAGACGGTGGCGCACGATCCGAAGAACGCCATGGCGCATGATCTGCTAGGGAACCTGCTCTCGGAGTTCGGCCGTTTCGACGAGGCCCGCGAATGCTTCCAGCGCGCGATCGCGATCGCCCCGCTGCTGGCAGGATGCTATTACGATCTGGTCCGGTGCCGGCCCGTCACGAGCAACGATGACAGTCTGCTGCAACGAATGGAAGCTGCTCTCTCTACTCCGGGGCTGGAAGCGGCGCACCGCCTGCGGTTGCATCTCGCGATCGGCAAGGCGGCGGACGATCTTGGCGATTATGCGTTGGCCATGAAGCATTTTGATGCCGCGGACGCCGTCCGCCGTGCGGCTGCCTCGTTTGATTCCGCGGCATTCTCCAACGAGATCGATCGCATCATTTCCCGCTGCACGCCGGAGTTGATGGCGCGCGCGCCCCAACTCGGCAGCGGCGACGCGACGCCCGTGCTGATTCTTGGGATGCCGCGGTCAGGCACAACGCTGGTTGAGCAGATCGTCTCCTCGCATCCTGACGTCGGCGCTGGAGACGAGTTGCATTTCTGGAATGAGCGCGGCGCAGAATGGCATCGTTTGGGCGCGGCCGGGAGCGAAAAGCCGTTTCTGGCCAAGGCGGGGGCAGATTATCTCGGCTTGCTGCGCACGATCTCAGCGAAAGCGGCGCGCGTGACCGACAAGATGCCATTCAATTTTCTCTGGGCCGGGCTCATCCACCTAGCATTCCCTCGCGCACTGATCATCCATTGCCGCCGCGCTGCAGTCGACACGGCGTTGTCGATCCATCAAACGCACTTCCACCCGACCCTGGCTTTTCCCACTGGAGGCGTCGAGCTGGTCGCGTATTTCCACGACTACCAGCGGCTTATGGCCCACTGGCGGAGGGTACTGCCGGCGGATCGCTTCATCGAGGTCGATTACGAGGAGTTGACCGGCGAGCCGGAACCGATCATTCGCCGGATTATCGCGGCCAGTGGATTGGCCTGGCACGATGCATGCCTGCACCCCGAACGCAATCCAAGGGCGGTGCGAACACCCAGCAAATGGCAGACCCGACAGCCGATCTATCGCACCTCCGTCGCGCGCTGGCGACGCTACGAACCCTGGCTGGGTCCCCTAAGCGCGCTCGTCGATGATAAACAGAATTCATAACCGGTCAGACGCGACGCCAGTATCGGAGTGCAGCGGCCTCAGCACGACGACTTCGCCGGCTTGGTTTGACTTGCTTTGATCGCAGTCAAAATGTGCCAACTAGTTCTTCTGGATGTTCGCCCACCCTAGGCCGAATGCTGGCGAGAATCAACACCGAACATACTGTATTAAGCGGGTTACAAAGAATGCCATCCAGCTGCAAGCCACAACCTTCAAGAAGAGGTTCAACCCTTGTAACGCAATTTTCACCCGATCGTAATAAAGAGTTCACATTCCGTCTGCTAAGGTTAACCAACTCTCTCCGCTTTACATTCTGAGCTGATCACCCTGCGTTGATCACTGCGGTCGCCAACCGAGCATATGAGAATTCTGGTTATCGAAGATGAAACCAAGACCGCTAAGTTCCTTCAAAAAGGACTTGGCGAAGCCGGCTTCGTTGTCGACGTTGCCGATGACGGGTTGGACGGCCTCCACATGGCGCAAGAAGGCGAGTTCGACCTCATCATCCAGGACGTTATGATTCCCACCCTGGATGGCTGGCAGGTTCTCACCCGATTGCGCAAGTCAGGGCGTCAGATGCCAGTGCTCTTTTTGACCGCGCGCGACGCGATTCACGAGCGGGTCCGGGGGTTCGAGCTGGGCGCTGACGACTACCTGGTGAAACCCTTCGCCTTTTCCGAACTGCTGGCGCGCGTTCGCTCACTGCTGCGCCGCGGTCCGACTCGCGTACAGGAGACCATCCGCCTTGCCGACCTGGAGATCGATCTGCTGCGTCAGCGTGCCACGCGAGCCGGCCAGCGACTGGAGTTGACGTCCAAGGAATTCCTTCTTCTCTCGGTGCTCGCGCGCCGCATGGGCGAAGTCCTGTCACGCACTTTGATTGCCGAGTCCGTCTGGGACATGAACTTCGACAGCGACACCAACGTCGTCGACGTGAACGTGCGGAGACTGCGCAGCAAAGTGGACGATCCCTTTCCTCTCAAGTTAATCCATACCGTTCGGGGCGCGGGCTATGTCATGGAATCTCAGGCGTAGATTCGAGCAGGGGTCGCGTTTCGTAGGGACTCTCGCCTTTCGTGTGACCACTTGGTATGTGCTCGCGGGCTTGGCTCTGGTCGTCCTCGCCAGTGCCAGTCTGTATATCGGTCTGGTCACGGAGCTGCAAAAGAGCACGGACTTGTTTCTCGCCGACAAATTGAACGTGCTGCGTACCATGCTGCGGGAGCGCCCTGACGACTGGGATGCGCTGCGCGAGGAGATTGAACTGGAGTCGGCCGCGAGGCGGTACGAACAATTCTATATTCGCCTTCTGGACCAACAGAACCGCCCACTCTTGATGACTCCAGGCATGGCGGAGCAACTTGATCTCCAACAATTGACCACTCAATCCCAAAACCGCCCAGAGCGCGCTGAAGGAATGAAGGGCAGGAGCGGCCGATCGTTTCTTGTGCTTAGCGCTGCGGGGGCTGTAGGCCGTTCCGCTCAAATCGACACCGTGCAGATCGCCATCGATGTTTCGCAGCAGGATGAATTGCTGGCGCGTTATAGGCAGCGATTTTGGGTAATTCTGCTGGGCACGCTGGCCATCTTTCCGCTGGTCGGATATCAGATCGCGCGCCGCGGCATTCGCCCGCTGAAAGAAGTTGCAAAGACCGCTCGCCACATCAGTTCCACGAACCTGCACGAGCGTATCGATCCCGAAGGATATCCTTCGGAACTCGCGTCTCTGGCCACCACTTTCAATACCATGCTGGACGGCCTGGAAGAGTCTTTCGAGCGGATTTCCAGATTCTCCGCCGATATTGCCCACGATCTGCGTACCCCCGTAAACAATATCCGCGGCGAGGCGGAAGTGGCTCTGGCTCGTGCGCGGACGGTCGAGGAATACCGCGACGTCCTGGGCTCGTGTCTGGAAGAAGCCGTGCGGCTATCCGACCTCATTGGCGATCTCCTCTTCCTTGCCCGCGCTGAAAGTCCGCTTGCCCACTTGCACCGCGAGAGTATCAATGTCGGCGAGCTGCTCTCCGGGATTCGCGAATATTACGAAGCTCCCGCAGCCGACCGGGGCGTCTCTCTGTCCACAGCGGTGCCCGATGAACCGGTGATTGCGCATCTGGACCGCACTCTTCTTCAGAGGGCTGTGGGCAACCTTGTTTCGAACGCCTTAGCGCACACGCCTCCGGGAAAATCCGTGGTGCTCGGCGCCTGCGTTGAACCCGCGGCCGTCCGCATTGACGTGTCTGACGCGGGAGTGGGCATTCCTCCGGACGCCCTGCCGCGAGTCTTCGACCGCTTTTTCCGAGTGGATGCGTCGCGCTCTCAGGCTTCGGGTGGAACCGGGCTGGGGCTGGCTATCGTTCAGAGCATCATGCTGCTGCACGGCGGCGATGTGGAAATCGCGAGCACGCTCGGGCAGGGGACGCAGGTAACTCTCCGCGTGCCCTTGTCTCCCGCAGCCTGATCCGGCCAAATCCGGCAACAGCCCCAATCTAAATCCAGACGATCCACAGCCCGCCAATTCAAAGATGACAGAAATGTAATCTCGCCGTCATGGTGCCGTTACGGGTTGCCTGTTAGTTTGCGACCACGGATATGGGTGAGGCGTAAGCGAAAAACCCAGGAGGAAACGGTACATGTCTCGCAAAAAAAACTCGTTTCGAAGGATGTTCCGGAACAAGACCCGAAACAAATCTCGGCTCAACCGTGTGAATCCACTTACCAGCCTGCTCGCGGCCGGACTGACCCTGCCAGGAATTGCCGCAGCACAGTCTCAGCTCTACCCGACGTACGTCACCGGCCCGCAGCCTGACGGCTCGTGGGTCGTCAGCAACGGCCAGGTCATCAATCCGGCCGGCACGCAAGTTGACCTCGGCATCCGTGTCCGAGCGAAGGCGATCGCGCTGAACCCCAACTCCAAGACTCACACCGCGGCGGTGCTCACGTTAGGATCGACACAAGCCGTCGAGGTGTTCGACACCACCACCGGCGTTGTCCTGCAGGACTACATCGCGTTTGGTCAGGATCCGAGCGGCAGCTACAGCGGCATCACCTACTCGGCGGACGGCAGCCATCTGATTTTCAGCCAGGACAGCAGCAACGTCACCATCGCCAACGTGGATGACAACGGCCTGCTCGAAGACAACGCTCAGGTGAGCGTTCCGCCTGACAACTCCTGGATCGCTTGCTTCCCGAACAGCCCGCTAGGCGCTTATGGCAGACCTTGCGGCACATTCTACAGTCCGAGCACTTCGTATCCCGGCGGCGTCGCGGTTTCGAGCGATGGCACGACCGCTTATGCTCTGCTGAACCAGAATGACACGCTGGCCAAGATCGATCTGAGCGCCAAGAAGCCGAAGCTGAAAAAAGAGATTCGCGTCGGCAACGCCCCGCACAGCATCGTGCTTTCCAGCGACGGTACGACCGCCTACATCAGCAACGAAGGAGGCCGTGCTGCTACCGCAGCGGACTTCCAGATTTACTCCGCCGGCACTGAAATCGTTGCCGATCCCGTGGTTGGCGCTGCGGTCACTGGAACCGTTTCGGTGGTTGACCTCAGCACGATGAAGGTGACTGCCACCATTTCGACCGGGCTGCACCCGACCGGGATGGCGCTCTATGGAAAGTCACTGCTGGTGGCCAACACCTACAGCGACACCATCTCAGTGGTCGACACCTCCAAGAACCAAGTGTCGCGAACAATCAACCTCGGGTTGCCGATCGGAATTCCCGGCGCCAGTTCCCCAGCCTATGGCGCTGCGCCCAACTCGATCGCCGTCGACTCCAAGAAAAACATCGCCTACGTCGCGCTTTACAACGCAAACGCAGTCGCGGTGGTCGACCTCACCAAAGGGGCGACGAATCCTGTCCTCGGCATGATTCCAGTAGCTTATGCACCGTGCTCGGTGGCACTGGACTTGAAAGATGGCGTGATCCTCGTTGCCAATGACAAAGGCATCGGAACACGTTACTCGTTCGAGACCGACTACGGCGTTACCAGCTACAATACACACCAGGACAACGGCACCATCAGCATCGTTCCAGTGCCGGATAGCGTAACCCTGGCGTCGATGACGGCTCAGGTTTTCACCAACAACCACTGGGACCTGGTGGCGAACATCACTTCGGCCAGCGGCGGCAGCCCGACAACCAAGCCAGTCGCAATCCCGGCGAGGATCGGCGATCCATCGCTGATCAAACACGTGTTCGTGATCATTCGTGAGAACCGCACGTACGATCAGATTCTGGGCGACGTGAAGGCTGGCAACGGCGATCCGTCATTGGCAGTGTTCGGCGGCAAGGACACGCCCAACGCGCACAAGCTGGTGAAGCGCTTCCCGCTGCTGGATAACTTCTACGACCCAAGCCGCCAGTCGGCTGACGGTCACCAGTGGATCACGGAAGGCATGGCGCCCTACGCCGACGACATCCAGTCGCCGGACTGGGTGCGCAGCTATCCGGGTGGAAATGCTGGCGATTCGCTCGCGTATCAGAACAAGGGCTTCGTGTTCTCAGAAGCGGCAGACGCCGGTTTGCCGGTGAAGATCTACGGCGAATACGTCGAGTACGATACGTTCACTAACCCTGACGGCACGACCAACGAGCCGAGCTGGAGTGATTTTTACGCCGACTCGCAGGCCTTTGAAGCTGGGACGGAAACAACGCTCAAATATCAGAACACGGTCCAGGCACACTCTTCTGTTCCGGCTGTGTATCTCCACCTCATCCCGAACTTCCCGATCTTCGATCTGAACATTCCTGACCAGTTCCGCGTCGACCTCTGGGTTCAGGATTTCCAGAACGACGATAAGAACGGGACGGTGCCTGCGTTGAGCCTCCTGTGGATTATGGACGATCACACCGGCGGCCCGCCAACGCCCGACGCCGAACAGGCCGATAACGATCTGGCCGTTGGCCGCATCGTCGACTACATCACCCACAGTAAGGCGTGGGATACTTCGGCGATCTTCATCGAAGAGGACGACGCGCAGAACGGCGTCGACCACGTCGATGGTCACCGCAGCCCTGGCTATATCGTGAGTCCGTATGCGGTGCAGGAAGGACCGACCGATCACACTTACTACACGCAGGTTAACATGACGCGGACGATCGAGCAGATTCTCGGTCTGCCGCCGATGAATCAGTTCGACCTCGTAGCTTCTCCGATGCGTACGGACTTTGTGAGCGGCGACGCTCCCAAGAGCAACTTCAAACCCTGGAGCCACGTCGCGAACCAGGTTGCGCTGGATGAAGGCGTAACTCCGAGTTCCGACAATCCGGCGCTCAAAGGACGGATTAAGGAACTGAAGCAGGCATGGCTCAAGAAGAAGGCGGAAGTCTTCGCCGGCAAGCTGACCAGACCTGACTCCGAAGATCCGGATACCGTCAACCATTTCAACTGGTACATGTCCACCGGCTTCACGCAGCCGTATCCCGGCGAGAAGACGGTTCGTCCGCCGAGTGAATTCAACAACCCGGCGCCCACCAAAGTGGACGACGACGACTAGAACAACGTTCCAAAAGCAACGACCCTCTTCCCGATCGTCGGGTAGAGGGTTTTTTATTGCGCTTCCTCGTTATCCCGAACTCTTGTCATCCTGAGGCAGCGGAGCTGTCCGCGAAGCGGGCGAATCCAAACGAAGGCCCCATTCACCGAGTGTCACAGGCGCGACCGACAAATTCCGCAGATCCCTCGGCCCGCCAAGAATGCGCGCATCCTCGTCCCCCGTATTGTTCATCTCGATGCGAACGCCCAAGCTCGCGTCCAAATTATTGTGGAACGGGATGAGAGAATTGCTATCTTTACCCTGCATTTCATGGTGATACACTTTCGCCCATGTCCTCGAAGAAAAAGAGCCCAAAAAGATCCACCCCGAAACCAGCGAAGAAACCAAGCCAGCGCGGCAGCAAGACCAAAACCAGCAAAAAACCGGCCAAGAGAAAAGCAACTCCAAGACCACTTGCTTCCAGGCCAAGTGCTCGTCGCCGTAAAAAGGCACCGTCCGTAACTGCTGAAAAAGAGCTCAAGCGCGAACTGCAGAAACGAAAGCTGACTGGCTCGGGAGTAATCTCGGGTCGCCGCTCGGAGGATTTCGAAGGTCTGTCGCGGGCCGAGCAGGCAGATTCTGAAAGTGTTGCTGACTTGGTCGAGGAAGGCAATGTATTTGAGGCTGGAGTTGTAGCCGGCGTTCAGGAGGCGGATGACGAAGATGAGCAAGAAGTGCACACGCACGAGTTGCCGGAGGACGATGTTCCTGAGGAATACACCGATAAAGACTAGCTTCGGTAGGTGACCGTTTCAGCGTAAACGCATTGCGAAAATACTGGCGCGCTTCGGGTCTTTCGGGTAAGAGGCTACGGGCTTTCTCGGCAGTCCGAACTGAATTGGCGGAGGGAGAGGGATTCGAACCCCCGGTACGGTTTCCCGTACAGCGGTTTTCAAGACCGCCTGTTTCAACCACTCACACATCCCTCCGCGGTGAACAGGCAGAGTTAACCATAGTTTACAACACCGGTCCGCGCCGCTAACTCGGACAGCGGACCCTTTCGCCGATTCGCTACTTACGCGTCTTCCCCGACGCTCCGCTGCCCAACAGCCCATACGCTTTGGAGTGAAATTCCATCACCTCGTCAAAGTGCCCCAGGAAATATGCGAGACTGTGGTCGCCCGCATAAAGATGGTACTCATGCGGAACATGCAATTTTTCCAGTTCGGAGTGCAGTGCGGCTGCGCCCTTCTCGAATCCGTAATTGTCACTCTGCCCGCAGTTGAAGTAGATCGCCATTCTTCGCAGCGCGGCAGCATTTCGCTCGGCCAAAACAAACGGGCTGTTTTCGTTCCACTGTCGAACGTCGATTGGCCTTCCGAACACGGGCCCAAGCACTCCGGCGATGGGCAGCCCGGCCTGTGACGCGGAATCTAATTGGTGCGGGGTTTCGGTAATGAGAGCCGCGCTTTGCGCGCTAGCGGCCGAAAATAATTCGGGATGCGCGAACGCCATCCTCAGCGCTCCGTAGCCGCCCATCGAGACACCGCTGATTGCGCGCCCGCTGCGCCCTGGCCGGATCCTGTACTTCGACTCAATCGCCGGCATGAATTCCTGCACGAAGAAATCGTTGTAGCGAACCGAGCCATCGGCCGAGTTGACATAAAAACTTCGGCGGCCCTCCGGAGCAACGATCAGGAAGTCGCCCATCTTGTGCTGCTTGCGCAGATCGTCGAGCAACGTCCAGCCGCCGCTGTTAAACAGCGTCTGTTCGTTGTCTCCCAGGCCGTGAAGAAAGTAGAGAACCGGATAGCGCCCCAGCGGATGTTGCGCTCCTGCCGCATCGTAGCCCGAAGGCAGATAGACGCAGTAGCGTACGACTTGCTTCAGAATTCGGCTGTTCAAAGCCGTGCAGTCGATCCGGCTCTGCGCAGCGGCGCTGCCCCCAACATACAGAATGGCCCCCACAATGAGCGACAGCAAGAGAACGCTGCGGCGATTGCGCGTCATACAAGAAGGTTTATTCGTAGCGCAACGCCTGAACGGGATCGAGCCGGGCCGCACGTCCCGCGGGATATAAACCGGAAAGCAAGCTCACGATCACAGAGAATCCAATCGCGCCGCCCACCAGCCACCACGGCACCGCCCAGAAGTTGTCCGGCGGTAGAGACTGGCTCTTTAAATAGAAATTCGTGCCGATGTTGATCACGCGGCCAATCGCCCATCCCAGACCGACCCCGGCCAGGCCGCCAAGAATTCCCATCGCTCCAGCTTCGGCGAAAAACAGTTTCTCCACGTCGCGATCACTGGCGCCAATGGCTTTCATGATTCCGATTTCACGGCGCCGTTCCAGAATCGCCATCACCAGCGTGTTCACGATTCCAATCGAAGCAACGGCGAGAGCGAGGCTGCCAAAAATCCCCAGAAACAAATCGAGCACTTTAAAAAAAGTTCGCAGGCTCTGGCTGGCATCGAGCAGCGAGAATGTCGTAAAGCCCATCTTCTTTATCGCGTCTTCGACCGCCTGAATTTGTGCCGGGCTCTTCACGCGCGCGCTCACCGACGAGTACACAGCCTGGCCGCTGGCTGATGTCGAGATTTCCCGAATGTCGGTCGCCTGCATGACGTGCAAGCCTTCGGCCAGCTTCAATGGGATGAAAACTCGCCCGCGCATCGGCCCGCGCATGCTCTCCGGATCGAGGTTGGAAACTCCAACGATCTTCAACTTCCGCTCGCGCGAAATAACGGAATACGATGCCGCCGCGAGCGCATCCGGTGTGCGCTGCGGACTCGCCTGCACCGGACCAGGCGGAGTCGGCGCCCGTTCTGCATAGACCATCGTCAACTCTTTGCCAAGCAGCGGACCTGCCAGTTCATTGACGCTCGGTTCAGCAGCGCCCCGAGGCGGAGTCTTCCCCAGCAACTCCTCGGCAAATTGTTTTTGCAAAATCGCTTCCGCAGCCCTCTCGGACGAAAAAAACTGCCCCTCCATGCCCTCGAATCCGTCGTTGGACTTCGCCGATTCCGGCAACGCGGATATCGTCGTCATGTGCGGCTTGTCGTCGAAGCGCAATTCCGTCACGAATCGAATGTCCGGATAGGCCTCTTGCACATTCGGGAGCCGCTCGATCTCCAGTCGCGCCGACTCATCGAGCACACGGCTTTCACCCGGAGTCGGGCCGCCTCGGTCCTCATTGCGATCCATGTTGCGCATGTCGCGCCGCGATGTCACGAAGATCGTATCGAAAAGCCCGGACTTCACCAGTCGGCGCGACGCCAGCTGCTGCAGGCCGATTCCCAGCGAGAGCATCGCCACCAGCGAAGCCACGCCAACCGAGATGCCAATCGTAGTCAGCGAGTTGCGCAGCACGGATTCGCGCAGATTGCGCACCGCAAGTTCGGCAAGATCTGGCGCCTTCACGACTGTCCTCCCTGCAACACCCCGTGTTGAGCAGTGTTGGCCTGGTCAGCGACGAGTCTCCCGTCGGCCAGAAAAATCATGCGCTGGGCATACCGCTCCGCCAATGCCCGCTCGTGCGTCACCATCACCACGGTCATCCCGAGTTCCTGATTGAACTGCCGCACCATATTCATGATCTCGGTACCCGTATGGCTGTCCAGGTTTCCGGTGGGCTCGTCGGCAAGCAACAGTTTGGGACGATTAATCAGCGCGCGCGCCAGCGCCACTCGCTGTTGTTCCCCTCCGGAAAGTTCGCTTGGACGATGATTCGTGCGCGATTGCAATCCCACCCGCTCCAGCGCTTCGCGCGAAAGTGAGTCGCGCTGGCTGCGGTCGACTTCGGCGAAACGCAAAGGCAACTCGACATTCTCAGCGACCGTCATGCTAGCGATCAGGTTGAACGACTGAAAAACCATTCCCACTACATGCAGCCTGTACTTCGCCAATTCCTCGCGAGAAAGCTTCGCCAGATCGCGATCCTCGACCACAACGCTGCCCGAGGTCGGTCGATCGAGGCCGGCAAATAAGTTCAACAGTGAAGATTTACCCGACCCGGAGCTGCCCAGCAATGCCACAAATTCTCCGGCACGAACTTCCAGCGATACGCCATCCACCGCTCGTATCAGGGTTTCGCCCATGCGATAGTGCCGGCACAGATTCTCGCCCCGAATCGCGATACTGCCCGTTTTCAACGGAACCGCCGTAATCACCGCCATAGCGCTAACGAATTTCACCTCGCAGGACCTTCAACGCATCTCCTTCTTTTATTTCCCCGGTCTTCCCATTCGCCCCATCGCCGTTTGCGAACATCGCATCGCCTTCTCCCGGAGCCAAGAACATATTGTTTTCCACGCCATGCTGCCGCGTATACAAATCGTAGTAACGGCCGCGAGCCGCATAAAGTTCAGCGTGCGTGCCCCGCTCCAGAATTCGCCCTTGCTCCATCACCAGAATCTGATCGGCGCGGCGAATCGTCGACAGCCGGTGCGCGATCACGAAAGTCGTCCTGCCCTGCATCAGGTAAGAAAGCCCCTGCTGAATCAACTGCTCCGACTCGGAATCCAGGCTCGACGTGGCTTCGTCGAGAATCAGAATGCGCGGCTCGGCAAGAATGGCGCGAGCAATCGAGATTCGCTGCCGCTGTCCTCCGGAAAGCTTGACGCCGCGTTCGCCGACAACCGTGTCGTACTTGTCGACAAACGTTTCGGCGAATTCGTCGACCCGCGCGATGCGGCAGGCACGCATGAGTTCCTCGTCACTCGCCTCCGGCCGCGAGAACGCCACATTCTCGCGAATAGTCCCGTCGAACAAAAAAGACTCCTGCAACACAACGCCCAGCCGCGTGCGAAACGAATCCAGCCGAACCGTGCTCAGATCCGTGCCATCGACAGAAATCGTCCCCTTTGTCGGCACGTAAAATGCCGAGATCAGGCCGATCGTCGTGGACTTGCCCGATCCCGACGAACCCACCAGCGCCGTCACCGTCCCCGGCTCGGAGCGGAAAGCCACGTCGTGAAGAACCTCGTGCGTGCCGTCATAGCTGAAGCTCACGTCACGGAACTCGATCTGTCCCACAATGTCGTGCAACGAAACCGTGCGCCGCGGATCCTGATCTTCCGGCCGCTCGCGCATAATCTCGTGCGTGCGCTCCAGGCCCGCCAGCGCTTCCGTGATCTGCGTTCCAATCGCAACCACCTGCAGGATCGGAGCCACAAGAAACACCAGATACAAGTTGTAAGAAATGTAGCCGCCGGGAGTCAGCGTGTGTCCCACCATCTGCCGCCCGCCCACGTACATCGTCGCCGCCCCGACCAACCCCAGCAGCACGCTGGCAGAAAGACTCATCAGCGAAGTCGCAGTGAGCGTCCGCATCACGTTATCAAGAAGCCGCCGCACGCCAACGGCAAAGACATTTTCTTCGCGCTCTTCCGCGTGATAGCCCTTGACCACACGCACGCCGCCCAGCGACTCTGTCAGGCGTCCCGTGACTTCCGCATTGATCTTTCCGCGCTCGCGGAAAATCGGACGTATCGTCGCAAACGCACTCTTTAACACGACGACAAAGCAGCTCAACGATCCCACGGCAATCAAAGTCAGCGGAGTGCTCGTCTTCAAAAGAAGAACAATCGCAATGCCCGCGGCGACAAGTCCTCCGGCAAACTCGACCAGGCCCGTGCCCAGAAGATTCCGCACGCCTTCCACATCGCTCATGATGCGCGAGACCAGCGCCCCGGCCTTATTCGCGTCATAAAACGCGACCGGCAGCCGCGAGATGTGTTTCTGCACCTGCTCGCGAAGCTCCGCAATAAGTCGCTGCGCCGCCTTCGACAATAACTGCGTGAGAGAAAACGAGGTCACGCCTTGAATGAGCGTGGCGAGCAGCACTGCAAAAACCAGAGGCCGCAACATCCACGTCTGATTCTTGGTCACCACATTGTCGATCAGAAACCGCGAGGAGTAAGGCAGCACAAAGCCGGCAACCCGGTTAATCACCATCAACACAAAACCGAGCGCCAACAGGCCGCGCCGCGGGCGCATCAGTTTCCAGACTTCAGGCAGAACTGCCTTCAGCCGTTGGACCTTCGGGGGCTTGGGAGCCTCTTTGGCTGGAGAACTCAATCTCTCGTTTGACTCCGCGATAACAGCTTTCGCTTCATTATTGCTATGTCTGCAATTGTCACACATCCGCGCATTCAGCGCCGCGCCCCGCCTGTGACAGCGCCGGGTCTGGCGTTGTATGCTCGGGGCGTGCCACTCGCAGCTTCTTCGAGTCGACCGTCAGAGCGCTCCCCGACCCCAGGGTTGCTGTTGGGAATGCTGATCATCCTCTCGGCGGTGCTGGCCGATTGCGCCTACATGACCTGGCAGGTCACGGGGCTGCGCAAGCTGCAGACCGAACTGGTCGACCGCAACCGTAAGGATTCGCTGCAGTTGCTGCGAATCCAGAACGATCTCAATCTGCTCGCCGTCGACCTGCGCGACATGGTCAGCAACGACGAGCCCTATCCGCTCACCGCCTGGTCGCCGCAACTCCAGCGCATTCGCACTGATCTGGATGACGCCCTCCGCCGCGAGGCCGAATTTGCCGCCGGCCGGACTCCCGAACAGAGCGCATTCCTGGCCAGTTCCTTCACTCAGTTTTGGGATGCCGCCGACCGCATCTTCGCCCTGGCTCGCGAAGGCAAGCAGAAAGAGGCGCGCGATCAGATTCAGATCTCGCTCCAGGAGCGCCAGGCCACGCTCAGTAGCACCGTCGCCCGGCTCCTGGTGCAAAACAGCGACAATGAAGAGCAAGCCGGCCAGCGCATCGTGCAAATTTATGACCGCGTGCAGCGCCAGGTTTATTTTTTCCTCGCGGCTACGCTGCTTGCCATTCTCCTGACCAGTTTTTCTCTGCTGCGCTGGAACCGCCGGCTCTTCGCGCGCCTGGCCGAAATTTCAGAGCGCCGCAGCGAACTAGCGCAAAAGCTCATCTCCACGCAGGAGTCCACGCTGCGTTACATCTCCCGCGAACTGCACGACGAGTTCGGACAGATTCTCACCGCTGTCGGATCCATGCTGCGCCGCGCAGGAATGCACGCGCCCGAGGGCTCGTCTCTAAGAGCCGACTTACAGGAAGTTCTCCAGACCGTCCAGACCACGCTCGATAGCGTCCGCAGCCTCTCGCAGGCCTTGCATCCCGTGATGCTTGATGAGGCCGGACTCGAGAGCACCCTCGACTGGTATATTCCCACCGTGGAAAGGCAAACGGGAATTGCCATAATCTATGAGAAGCTAGGAACGGTGTATCCCGTCGACGGCGGCGCCGGTGTACATATTTATCGCATCGTGCAGGAAGCGCTGAATAACGTTGCGCGGCACTCGGGCGCGCGTCAGGCATGGGTCCGCCTGAGATTTTTGCCCGAGAGCTTCGAACTCGACGTGGAGGACCACGGATCCGGATTCACCGAACCTCCCAATCGGCGCGGCATCGGCCTGGTAGCGATGCGCGAACGCTCCGAACTAATGGGAGGACAGATTGTCGTTTTGCGTCCGCCCGAGGGCGGAACGCGCGTGCATCTTGTTGTTCCCCGGGAGAGGGCGGAGTCCCATGGAAAAGAAGATCACAGTCTTGCTCGTGGATGACCACAGTCTGGTGCGGCGCGGCTTTCGTCGCATGCTCGAAGACGAAAGAGACATGGAAGTCGTGGGCGAAGCCGGCGACGGCGAGGAAGCCATCAAACTTGCGAAGTCGTTGCATCCCAAAGTCGTCGTGATGGATTGCGCTCTGCCCGGTATGAATGGCCTGCAGGCCACACGCGAAATCACCGAAGAGCATCCTGACACCTCCGTTCTCATGCTCAGCATGCACAGCGAGAGCACATGGGTGCGGCAGGCGATCGATTCCGGTGCGAAAGGCTACGTCCTCAAGAACGCCCTCGATCTTGATCTCGGCTCTGCCATCCGCAAGGTCGCCGCCGGTGAGACTGTTTTCGATCCCCAAGTCGAGCAGCGAACACCCCTGAAAGGCGAGCGCACCGCGCTCACGCCGCGCGAACTCGAAGTCCTGCAGATGATCGTCGACGGCAAATCCAACAAGGAAATCGCAACCGCGCTTGACCTGAGCGCGAACACCGTTGCCGTTCATCGCGCCAACATCATGAACACGCTGGGCATTCACAAAACCGCCGAGTTGGTGGTCTACGCGATCCGTGCCGGGCTGGTGAATGTTCCGTGATTTGTTCCGTGAAACGTCGGTCTTTTCTTCAAGGAATGGCGGGCCTGGCCTTTAATTCGCAACTCCTTCGTCTCGATTCATTCGGAAAACCTGCAGCGGCCTCTCCCGAATTCCGTTTCACCGATGTCACCAGCACTGCCGGAATTCAGTTCGAGCACAATAGCGGCGCCTTCGGCGGTAAATTCCTGCCCGAAACTCTCGGCTCCGGCTGCGCCTTCCTCGACTACGATCGGGACGGCTGGCAAGACATCCTTCTCATCAACGGTTCAGATTGGCCTGGCCACAAAAAGCGGCGCTCCACCATGCGCCTTTACCACAATAACGGCAACGGCACGTTCACCGACGTGACCACGAGTGCCGGCCTCGATGTCGAACTCTACGGCATGGGCGTTGCCGTAGGTGACTATAACAACGACGGCTTCCCTGACATCCTCCTGACGTGCGTCGGCCAGAATCGCCTCTTTCGCAACACCGGCAAAGGCACGTTTGTGGATGTGACCAACGCGAGCGGCCTGGGCAAGCGTGAGGGCTTCAGCACATCCGCTCTGTGGTTTGACTATGACCGCGATGGCCTGCTCGACCTTTTCGTCTGCAATTACGTGAAGTGGTCGCCCGAGCACGATGTCTTTTGCAGCCTCGATGGCAAGCACAAATCCTATTGCACGCCCGAAGCGTATCGCGGCGCGACCTGCTGGCTCTTTCACAATCGCGGCAATGGAACTTTCGAAGATGTGACCGCCGCCAGCGGAATCTTCGACAGTAGCTCCAAATCGCTCGGCGTCGCGCTCATTGACGACGACCGCGACGGCTGGCCCGACCTGCTCGTGGCCAACGATACGCAACCCAACAAGCTCTATCGCAACCAGCGCAACGGAACTTTCAAAGATGTCGCCGTCGAAGCGGGCCTCGCCTTCAGCAGCGAAGGCAAAGCACGCGCCGGCATGGGCATCGATGTTGCCGACTTCGAGAATTCCGGATCGCCCGGCGTCGCCATCACCAACTTCGACAATGAAATGATCGGCCTGTATCGCGCCAGCGGCAAGGGATTCGACGACATCGCCCCGCAATCCGGCATTGGCATGGCATCGCGCAACAGTCTTGGTTTCGGTTGCGCTTTCTTTGACCTCAACCTTGACGGCTGGCTCGACTTCGCTGTCGCCAACGGGCACATCGACGAAACCGTGCGCAATATTCGCGGCAATGTCGGCTACGCGCAGGCGCCACATCTCTTTTTGCAGAACGGGAAAGGAAATTTTCACGATGTGGCCGCCGAGGTTGGAGGGGGATTCGATCAACCCAAGGTCGGACGCGGCTTAGCTTTCGCGGACTTCGACCGCGATGGCGATCTCGATCTCCTGCTCACCACCAACAACGGCCCCGCGTTTCTATACCGCAACGATCAACTCGCCGGAAACCGCAGTATCCGCTTCCGCCTGATCGGAACCAAATCCAACCGGGATGCGATTGGGGCGACAATCCGAGTCTACAGCGCCGGAACAGTTCAGTCCCGCGTGGTGAAAAGCGGCTCGAGCTATCTTTCCCAGTCCGAACTGCCTGTCACATTCGGTTTGGAAAAACGTGACCGAATCGATCGCCTAGTGATCGATTGGCCAAGCGGACGAACGGAAGAGTACAAGGATCTTGCTGCCGGCCGCTGTTACGAGTGCACAGAAGGCAAGGGCATAGCGCCGCAGAGCGGCTATTGAGCGGGCGCGGTCGACGAGTGCGCCGGCTCCGGATTCCCGGATGCAAGGTTGCCCGATGCAACCAGGTCGATCTCCACAGAATCGTTGACCCGCAGAAACAACGTGCTCGGATTTTTCATTCCCCACTTTTGATAGGGCACGGTGAAATGCACCGTCGCGCTCCAGTGATCCGCCGACATCTCCACTTCAGCCGGCACGCTGATCTCCCGCTCGACGCCGTGAATATTGAATATGCCGTGGACTTTCACCGAGGACTTGCCTGCGCTCGTCACACTTCCGTCCACGCGATCCGGGCGAAAGGAAATCTCCGGATAGCGCTCGCTCTCTAGAACTTCGCGATGCATCTTGCGATCGCGCATATTGCTGCCGCTCTCGCCGCTCCGCGCATCCACCACGATCTGCCCCGAAAGCATGCCGGTTGCAGTGTCGAGTTGCAGGGAGCCTGTCTTCAGCTGAAAAGTCCCATGCACGGTATGCAACACATCGCCCAAAGTAAACTTGACCGACGTGCGCGCTGGATCGAGCTGCAACGAAGTTTGCTGAGCGTTCGCAGACAGACAGGCTACGGCGAGCAGCGTCGCGAAAATCAAAATCATATTGGAGAGTTGGCGGGGCGCGATCTTCATGCCGATTTTCATGGCGCTGTGGTGAGCAGCCCCCAACCGAGTGTCAGACCATCCAAAGCAACATCGAAGGGCGAGCGAGCTCCCACGTGTAGTTCGAGAAGCCGCTCGAAAATTTGCGGGCGTTTCTGAAAAACTTGCAAGGTCCGGCGCTGCAGGCGCGGCTTACGGTCGAGTGTCAGCATCAATCGCGCCATCATCGAGGGCCGCAAGGCAAGCCGACGATGCTCGCGTTTGTAGCGCTGCAGATCGCCCGTGCGCAGGCAATCGGCGAGAAACACCGCCTGGCTGAATGCGAGTCCGAGCCCTTCTCCAGTAATCGCATCAACGGTTCCGGATGCATCGCCGATCAGCACAACATTGCCTCGCGACAGGCGGTTATATCTACGGTTACCCGTGAGGCAGCCGCGCTCCGCCGAAATCGCTTCCGCGCCCTCGAGCCGTGCCCGCAATGCAGGCAAGCTCTTCAAACCGTCCTCCAAGCGCAACGCCGGATTCTCAGAAGCCAACGCCACACAGACTTGCTCAGGATTCACCGCCGTCGCATATCCCTGGCAATCGCGCCCCCAATACACTTCCATGTGGTCGGTCCATGGGCGCACGCGATAGTGCCGGCGAAATGCGTATCGCAGTCGCGGCTTCGGCCCGCGATCCAATCCGGCCCATCGCCGCACGCGAGACGTCGATCCGTCCGCACCAATAATCCAGTGCGCCCGAACGCAGCCGTTGCTCAATCGAACCGAATCGCCATCAATCCCTAAGACGGGCGTTCGCCACCACAACTCAGCTCCATCCGTCGCCGCTCGCTCCATCAGAATTCGATGCAATGTCGTGCGCCGCACCGCCAGCCCAAAGGCGCGACCAGAAAATTCAGCCTCTGCCGACAAATCTGAACCGAGAAACCGGATACCGCGAAACGGCAATCCATCCAGATGCGGAATCTGGACTCCAAGTCTTTCCAGCGCCGCCACTCCATCGGGAAGCAATCCTTCGCCACAAGCCTTGTCGATCGGAGCTTCCGCACCATCTGCGACGACTACGCGAAAGCCTTGCTGTCGGGCACTAATCGCCATGGCCAGCCCGGCGGGCCCGCCGCCGATCACAAAAATGTCGGTTGATTCGGTCAACTGAAAGTCCCCAAGCTACCAGCGCAGCAGCACAATCTCGGAGCAGAACCCGGGTCCCATCGCCGCCAAAATTCCCAGCGTTCCCGGCTCAGGCCGACGGTTTCGCATCACGTCCTCCAGCACCACCAGCACCGACGCCGACGAAAGATTCCCCACTTTCTTCAGGCAATTCCACGACGCCTCGAGCTGGCCATCATGCAGGTCGAGCGCGTCCGCGGTCGCCTCCAGAACTTTCGGTCCGCCGGTATGCAACACCCAACTGCCAATGTCGCTCCGCTTGTATCCGTGATCGGCCAGGAACGCGTCGACGTCATGACCCAGATGTTCACGAATCAGCGTCGGCACTTCCGGCGAAAGCGTGATGCGGAATCCCTTCTCGCTGACTTTCCATCCCATCATCTCTTCCGTCTCCGGATAAAAAACGGAGCGAGTCGCCAGCACTTCAGGCCCAGCGGATTCCAGCTCAGCGCCCGTGACGATCACCGCCGCAGACCCATCGGCGAAAAGCCCCGAAGAGATCAAGTTCGCAACCGACAGATCTTCTTTCTGAATGGTGAGCGAGCAGAGTTCGACCGACACAAGCGCGGCAGCCTGATCTGGATAAGCGCGCACGTAATCCGCACAGCGCGCAATTCCCGCCGCGCCAGCCACGCAGCCGAGGCCAAAGATAGGAATGCGGCGAATATTCGCCGGCAACCCCATGCGATTGATCAGCAGCGCATCAATCGACGGACTGGAAATGCCAGTAACCGAAGTGAAGATAAGTGCGCCTAACGCCTTGGGCTCAAGGCCCGCATAATGCAGCGCACGGCAAAGCGCCTGCTCACCGAGTTCCTTAGCGACTTCAATCCACGCATCGTTCGCCTGGCCCCAGGTTTTGATGTCGTAGTATTTTTCCGTTGGTAGCGCAAGGTAGCGACCCTCAACCGTGACGTTGCGATGCAATCGCGCCAGCATCAGTGGATTGCGCAGCCGGTCGCCCCAATACTCCTGCAGCTGTTCCAGCAGAAATTTCTGAGAGTAATAGTGTTTGGGGAAGGCGCTCGCGGCGCTGGCGATTCTCATCTGTGTTCCAGGTTCCCGGCACGGAGTCAGCGCCACTCTTCGCCGTTGATACTTGGTTGGATGGCGCTACGATCACTGCGGTTGCAGCGCAGTTATCTGTGCCGACGAGTGTATTGTCACACGGCCATGCTGGGAATTGTCACCTTATTGTCAAATAAGAAACACAACAACCGCTCCCCGGCTGCCCAAAATGGCAGGGCAGAAACCTCCACCATCTACTGCGACAGCGTAATCGAAGTCGGAGTGCTCGAAAGCGAGTACGATGCAATCGCGGTCAGCGTTCCGCTCGCAGGGTCCAGGCTGAACGACTGAATAGCGAACGGGCTCGTTTCGCTGCCAACGAATAAAAATCTGCCGTTTGGATCCTGTGCGATGAAGTTGGGGTGCGAGCTCGTTCCGAACGGCGAATTCGTCAGCAAGGTCAGCGATCCATCCGATCCGATGGAGAACGCGCCCAGATTCGACGAGCCTTCATTCGCCACGTAGAGATAAGTTCCGGAGCTGTCCACCAGCAACGCCAGAGGAGCAGAAAACGTTTCGCCGATCGGCGAGCCGGTGAGTTCAGTCAGCGAGCCGTCGGTACTCGAGATGGAATATTCCGAGATCGAATTGGATCCGGTATTTGCGGTGTACAAGTGAGCGCCACTCGGATCAATCGCCAAACCGTACGGATCATTCCCATTGGGTTGGATCACTTGCACCACAGGCTGCTGAATAACACCTGCTATGACACTCCAGACTTCAATGTAGCCGGGCGAGCCGGCTGCAGTGATGTACAAGACGTTCCCGTTGGGTGACAGCTTCATGTTCAGCGGCGAAATCCCAATGGAGAACGGCGATCCTGCAACCGCCGCAAGGGCTCCTGTTGACGCATCGATGGAAAACACTGAGATCGAGGGATTATTCGCTCCTATGTTGCCCACGTACAGGAATTTGCCTCCCGGGTCCATCGCCAGCAGCGTTGGCGTCGTAACTCCATTCCCCACCGGCGTCCGCGGCGTCACCTCAGTGATGGTTCCAGAACTGGCGATCGTGAAAAGCGAAATATCCGCTTCGGCCGAGTTCGCTGCATACAAGAATTTATTCGACGGATGAATCGCCACGGCCTCGACTGCCGGGCCAGCCGCGGTGGGGCTTGTCGTCAACGCCGTCAGAATGCCCGAGTTGGGATCTTCGCGGTACGCGACAATCTGATCCGCGCCGGGAACTGACGCGTACAAGAATCGGCTGACATTCTTGCCACAACTCAACCAACCAATCAGGCTCACACCAGCAAAAATCAGAGCCGCTGCTCTTTTAAGCATCCGTAACTCCTGCAAGGATTTTTCGAAAACGAAAATAGAAGTTTTTCGGGCCGTTCCAACCCGCGGTCAGGAAGAAGGCCAACTTTCACTGTTAAAGGCGAACCCCTATCATACGGGAGAAGCGCGTTTTCCGCAGCCGCCTGCACCTTCGCACCGTTGTTCTCTGGGATAGCTGGTGACGGTGCGCATCGTCCGCAGCATGGTGCGATGCGCAACTTCTCGCCTCAGGTTGCACTGTGTCGAACAAGCTTACGCTCGATGAATCGTTCGGCTCGTTTTAGTGGGTTCAAGCAGACCTGCTAATGCGCCGGACTGGGCCGCGGCGTCCCCGGTGAGGATGTTTTCGGCAATGCTCTATCTTCTCCGCCGCGCAGAGCGAGCCTCAGGCGGTCAAGATACACATAAACAACGGGCGTCGTGAAAAGCGTCAGCATCTGGCTCACGATCAGGCCACCGACAATCGTGATTCCCAGCGGCCGGTGCAGCTCGGAACCAGTACCGTGCCCCAAAGCCAGAGGCAAGCCGCCGAGCAGCGCTGCCATCGTCGTCATCATGATCGGGCGGAAGCGCAGAATGCACGCATCGTAGATCGCCTCCACCGGCTTCTTGCCCTGATTCCTCTCCACTTCCAGCGCCACGTCAATCATCATGATCGCGTTTTTCTTCACCAGGCCTATCAGCAAAATAATCCCAATCATCCCGATCACGTTCAACTCATTGTGCGTGAGAAGCAGCGCCAGCAATGCGCCCACGCCTGCAGACGGGATCGTCGAAAGAATCGTAATCGGGTGGATGTAGCTCTCATACAGCATGCCCAACACGATATAGACTGCCCCGAGAGCCGTAATGATGAGGATCAGCATGTTGGATTTCGAATCCTGGAATGCTGCGGCCGCGCCCTGAAAACTCGCAGTGATCGAGGGCGGAAATCCGATGCTGCGCTCCGCGCTCTCAATCGCATCCGTCGCCTCGCCCAGCGATACGCCCGGCGCCAGGTTGAATGAAATCGTGGCCGACGGAATCTGCCCCTGGTGGTTGACGGCGAGCGGTGTATTGGAAGGCTCAAAGTGAGTGAACGCCGACAGTGGAATCGGGGCGCCGGTTGTTGCCTTTAGATAAATGTTCTGCAATGCCTCCGGCGTTTGCTGAAATTGTTCCGCCACTTCCATGACGACGTGATACTGGTTCAGCGGAAGATACATAGTGGAAACCAGCCGCTGCCCGAAGGCATCGTAGAGCGCATTGTCGAGCGTCTGCGGAGTGATCCCCATGCGGCTGGCAGTATCCCGGTCGATCACCAGCTTCGCCTGCAGGCCTTTATCCTGCTGATCGGAGTTCTGGTCTCGCAGCTGCGGCAATTGCCGCAGCTTCTGCAACAGGCGCGGAGCCCACGAATTCAATTCACCGATATCTGCGCTCTGCAACGTGTATTGATATTGTGCGTTGCCGTAGCGTCCGCCAATCGAGAGCTCCTGCGACGATTGCAGGATCAGAGTCGCTCCCGGCACCACGGCCAGCTTCCCACGCAAACGATTAATCACATCATCCGCCGAAGGATAGTGGCACGCTTGCCAGAAATGTTCTTTTTGGCACCCTCCACGCTCCTCCAGCGACTTGAGCATTACGAAGAAGCGCCCCTGATTGAGTGCGGTATTTCCTCCCGTAAAGCCGGCCATCGTGTCCACTGCCTTGTCGGCCATCACGATCTTCACGTAGCGCTGCATCTTGTCCGACATCGACTGGAAGGAAATGTCTTGCGCGCCGATCACCGTCCCCTGGATGCGGCCTGTATCCTGCTGCGGGAAAAAACCCTTCGGCACCATGTAGTACAGCCAGCCGCTGAGCACCGCGACGCCGATCGTGACGACCAGCGTCACGAACTGATATCGCAGCACCCATTTCAGGGCATGCGTGTAACCGCTGACCAGGCGGTCGAATGACCATTCGCTGGCCCGGTAGAAGATGTTGTGCTTCTCATCCTTCTTTGGCGGCTTCAGAAACTTTGCGCACATCGTTGGAGTCGTGGTCAGAGAAACCACCAGCGACACTCCAATCGCCACACTTAGCGTGACGGCGAACTCGCGGAAGAGCCGCCCCACAATTCCCGCCATCATCAGCAAGGGAATAAACACCGCCACCAGCGATGTGCTCATCGACAACACAGTAAATCCGATCTCGGATGCTCCCTTGAAGGTCGCCTGCACCACGCCCATTCCGTGCTCGATATAGCGTGTGATGTTCTCCAGCACCACAATCGCATCGTCCACCACGAATCCCGTCGAAATCGCAAGCGCCATCAGGGACAAGTTGTCCAGGCTGTAGCCGAGCAGGTACATCACGCCAAATGTTCCCACCAGGGAAAGGGGAACAGCGATACTCGGGATGATCGTGGCCCGCACCGTGCGCAAGAACACGAACACGACCATGATCACGAGCGCGACCGAAATCAGCAGCGTTCTCTCGATGTCTTTGACCGACGCTCTCACCGAAGTCGTCCGGTCCATCACAACCGAAAGCTTCATGGAGGGGGGAATCGACGATTGCAGGAAAGGAATGACCGCCTGCACTCGATCGACGGTGTCGATGATGTTCGCCCCGGCCTGCCGAAAAATCGCCAGCATGACCCCGCGCTGTCCATTGATCAATCCCAGGTTGCGTGCATCTGTTAACGAATCTGTGACTTCGGCGACATCGCCGAGCCGTACGGCCGCACCGTTGTTGTAGGCCACGATCAGAGGCCGATATTGGTCCGCCGTAAACAACTGGTCAGTGTCATCGAGCACGTACGTTCTCGTTCCATCGGCGACTGCTCCCTTGGGCCGGTTGGCGTTCGCGGCGTTGAGAGCGTTCCGCACCGTGTCCAGACCGATTCCAAGCTTGTTCAATAGAGTCGGATTGACTTCCGCGCGGACCGCGGGCTGCGATGATCCCCATACAAAAACTTGTCCCACTCCCTGCACCTGCGCCAGTTTCTGCGCCAGGATGGAGTCGGCCGCGTCGTACATGTGAGGCACAGTCGCGGTGTCCGAAGTTAACCCCAATAACAGAATGGGAGCATCCGACGGATTCACCTTGCGATAGCTGGGATTGCTCGGCAGGTTGGCAGGTAACTGGCTGCGTGCGGCATTGATCGAGGCCTGCACATCACGCGCGGCGGCGTTGATATCGCGGTTCAGATCGAACTGTAGCGAGATTCCCGTGCTCCCCAGCTGGCTTGAGGAAGTCATCTGGTTGATTGCCGCGATGCGCCCAAACTGGCGCTCCAACGGCGTTGCGACCGCCGACGCCATGGTTTGCGGATCCGCTCCAGGTAGCGACGCGCCCACGCTGATCACCGGGAAGTCCATCTTCGGCAGGGAAGCGACGGGAAGGAAATTGAACGCGAGTATTCCCGACAGCAATAGCGCCGCTGCCAGCAGCGACGTGCCGATCGGGCGCCGAATAAATGGAGCGGAAATACTCATCGGTGTCTACATCAATCTGCCGACATCGGCTCCGGCGGAATCTCGTTGCCGACGCGATAACGCGCCATGCGTTGCGACAGGCGGTCGAACCATAGGTACACAACAGGCGTGGTATAGAGCGTGAGCAACTGGCTTAGTAGCAGGCCGCCGACAATGGTGATGCCCAGCGGCCGGCGCAATTCGGCGCCGGTTCCCGTACCGAGGGCAAGCGGCAAACCACCGAGCAACGCGGCCATCGTCGTCATCATGATCGGCCGGAACCGCAGCAGGCACGCTTGGTAAATCGCCTCTTCCGGAGGCTTGTGCTCTTCGCGCTCCGCGTCGAGCGCGAAGTCAATCATCATGATGGCGTTCTTTTTCACGATCCCGATCAAGAGGATGATGCCGATCAAAGCCACTACCGTAAGGTCATTACGCGTCAGCATCAAGGCGAGAATCGCGCCCACGCCGGCAGAAGGCAGCGTAGAAAGAATCGTGATGGGATGAATGTAGCTCTCATAGAGCACACCGAGCACGATGTAAACCGTGATGACCGCGGCCAGAATCAGGTAAGGCTCGCTCGATAAGGAATTTTGGAACGCCGCCGCTGTTCCTTGAAACGACGCGTGAATGCTGGGCGGCAGTTGAATCGCGTTCTCTGCGTCCTTGATCGCTCTCGTCGCATCGCCCAGCGAAGCGCCGGGAGCCAGATTGAATGACAGTGTGACCACGGGGAATTGCCCCTGGTGGTTGATCGCAAGCGTAGCACTGCTCGATTGCATCCGGGTAAAAGTCGAGATCGGAACCGGAGCGCCGCTCGTGCTCACCGCAGCGCCGTTGGCAGTTGGGGCGCCCGTATTGGGGGTGACCACGCTCGGCCGGATATAAATGTCTTTCAGCGCCTCTGGAGTTTGCGAAAAAGTCGGCAGCACCTCAAGAATCACGTGATACTGATTCAGCTGCGTGAAGATGGTCGATACCTGTCTCTGCCCGAAGGCGTCATAAAGCGTGTTGTCGATCGCTTGCGGGAAAATCCCTAACCGTGACGCCGTGTCGCGATCGATCGTCACATTTGTGGCCAAGCCGTTGTTCAACTGATCGGAAGCAACGTCGCTCAGTTCCGGAAGCGTTTGCAGCTTGGCGATCAGCTTCGGAGTCCATTGCGCAAGCTCCTGGCCATCGGCATCTTCAATCGAATACTGGAACTGCGTGCGGCTGACGCGATCCTCAACCGTAAGATCCTGCACCGGCTGCATGTAGAGCGTGATGCCTTCCACCTTCGCCAGTCGCGGCTGCAGTCGCCGGATGATGGCAGAGGCATCGTCGTTGCGCTCATCGCGCGGCTTGAGGTTGATCTGGATGCGGCCTTCATTCGGAGTCGTGTTGGTCCCGTCGACGCCGATGAACGAAGAAAGACTCTCAACATCTTTATCCTGCAGAATGACCTTCGACAGCTCCTGCTGGCGTTGTGCCATCGCGTCGAACGAAACGTAGTCCGGAGCTTCCGACACGCCAAGAATGACTCCCGTATCTTGCACCGGAAAAAATCCTTTGGGAACGATGACGTAAAGCAGGATAGTGAAGATGAGCGTCGCGAGTGTGACCAGCAGCGTCGCGGTCTGACGTTTCAGCACCCACTTTACGGTGCGTCCGTAGAACGCGATGATGCGGTTGTAATAATCCTCGGTGACGGCGTAGAAGCGCCCCTTCTCGCCCTCTTTGTGGTGCTTGAGCAGCTTGGCGCACATCATCGGCGTCAGGCTGAGAGAAACCGCCGCTGACACCAAAATTGTCACCGCCAGAGTCACGGCAAATTCGCGGAAGAGCCGGCCCACGATGTCGCCCATGAACAGTAAGGGAATCAGCACGGCAATCAGCGAGACCGTCAGCGAAACAATCGTGAAGCCAATCTGGCCGGAACCTTTCAGCGCGGCCTCGAGTGGAGAATCGCCTGCTTCGAGAAAGCGGTCGATGTTCTCGATCATGACGATGGCGTCGTCGACCACGAATCCGGTAGAGATGGTGAGCGCCATCAGCGTCAGGTTGTTCAGGCTGTAGCCCAACAGATACATCACGCCGAATGTACCGATCAGAGATAACGGCACGGCGACGCTCGGGATGACCGTGGCGGAAAGGTTCCTCAAGAAGAGAAAAACCACCATCACCACTAGCGCAATGGCGAGCATCAACTCGAACTCAACGTCTTTGACCGAGGCCCGGATCGTTGTCGTGCGGTCCGTGAGAATCTGCACCTTGACCGCTGCCGGCAAAGATGCCTGCAACTGCGGCAGCAACTTCTTGATACGGTCGACCACGCTGATGATGTTCGCGCCCGGCTGCCGCTGAATGTTGACGATCACCGCCGGAGTCAGATTCATCCACGCCGCCAGGTGATTGTTCTCCGTGCTGTCGATCACGTTGGCAACGTCGCTAACACGGACCGGCGCACTATTGCGGTAGGCAATGACAATCGGCTTATAGTCCGCGCTCGAAAACAACTGATCGTTGGCGCCGATCGTATACGACTGGCGCGTGCCATCGATCACGCCCTTGGCCTGATCGACGTTCGCCTGACTCAGCGCGGCGCGCAGGTCTTCCAGGCTTAGTCCGTAGGAGGCCAGTGCCGTGGGATTCGCCTGAATGCGGACCGCGGGTTTCTGACCGCCGCTGATCGAAACCAGTCCGACGCCGGGCAGTTGCGATATTTTTTGTGCCAGCGAGGTGTCGGCAAGGTCCTCTACCTTCGAAAGCGGCAAGGAATCCGAAGTAAGCGCGAGCGTGAGAATCGGCGCATCGGCAGGATTGACCTTGTTATAAATCGGCGGATTCGGCAAATCCGTCGGCAGGTACGTGGAGCCGGAGTTGATCGCCGCTTGCACCTGCTGCTCTTCGATATCGATGTTCTGATCGAGCCCGAATTGCAGCGTGATCACCGAACTGCCGAAGGAGCTCGTCGAAGTCATCTGGCTCAGTCCGGGGACTTGCCCGAATTGGCGCTCGAGCGGCGAAGTCACCGACGAAGCCATCACCGAGGGATCGGCTCCCGGATAGAAGGTCACAACCTGAATGGTGGGGTAGTCGACTTCGGGTAAAGCCGAGACCGGTAGTTGCATGAATGCAACCCAGCCCACCAGCAGCACGCCGACCATGAGCAGCGTGGTGGCAACCGGCCGCAGGATGAATAACCGTGAGGGGCTCATGAGCCTGAATTGTTCGAATCTTGCGTTGTGTCAGCGTCACTCTGCTGACTCTTGCCTTTGTCCGGCGAGCTTCCCGGCCCGGCATTCGGGCCACCCGCGCGCGGTTCGATGCGGCTGCCTTTTTGCAGCTTGTCCTGGCCGTCGGTTACGACCGTGTCTCCGGGATTCAAGCCGCTGGTGATCACCGTCGTGTTGCCTTGCGTCAATGAAACCGTCACCGCTTTGTCTTCGACGGTCTTGTCGCTGTTGACGGTGTACACGAATGTGCCTTGCGGGCCGCGCAGAATTGCTGCCGTCGGCAGCACTGTGCTGTTCTTGCGCGTTTCGAGAAGCAGGTCTGCGTTCACGAATTGATTCGGCCAAAGCTGGCCGTCTTTATTGTCGAAGACCGCTTTCAGCTTTGCGGTTCCCGTCGTTGGATCGATCTGGTTGTCGATCGTCAGCAATTTTCCGCTGGCGAGTTTGGTCTGATCGTCACGGCTGAAGGCGTCGACCTGCAGCGTGCCTTGCTTCATATGCTTTGCAACGTTTGGGAGCACGTCTTCGGGCAGAGTGAAGATTACGGAGATGGGCTGCAGCTGCGTGAGGATCAGCATTGGGTTCGTGTCGGAAGCGTGCACGATGTTGCCGGGATCAACTTGCCGCAGTCCGATGCGACCGCTGAAGGGAGCCGTGATGTGGCAGTACGCGATGTTTAGCCTGGCGCTGTCGATCTGCGCTTGATCCGTGCGGACCTGGCCGTCGAGCTGGTCGACCGTGGCTTTCTGCGTGTCAACCTGCTGCTGTGCGATGCTGCCGGAAGGAATCAGCGCGGTGTAGCGATCGAGATTGAGTTTCGCGTCGCGCAACGATGCCTGATCTTTGAATAGCGTCGCCTGCAACTGGTCGACTTGCACCTGGTAGGGCCGGGCGTCAATTTCGATCAGGAGTTCGCCCTGGGTAACGTATTGGCCTTCCTTGAAATTCACCTTCATGATCTGCCCGTCAATGCGGCTCTTGATGTTCGCCGTGTTGAAGGCCGTTACCGCTCCCAAGCCGGAGAGATAGACGGGAACATCCTGCCTCTGGACTTGGGCAACAGCGACCGAGACCGCGCGCTGTCCAGCCGCCTGCGCCTTTTGCGGCTTGGAATCCGCCGAACTGCTGCACCCGAAGAGCGCGCATAAACTGGCGATGAGCACACTGGGGATGATCAAACCCGGTATGACCAAGCTGCGTGTGACCAAGCCTGTCGCGTGGGCCCGTTTCTTGCTTCTGAAAAGTTGATGGCTCATGATTTAGAGGTAGATATAAACGCCCGTAAAATTTACCGCACAAAGTGTATCCGGACCGCCTGATCATTAGACGTATGCATTGTAGGCTCGGTTGCGGCAACTGATGGCAGGAAGCAGGAAATTCCGGGGCAAAAACGCCTTCCCGCGAGGCTGGTTTCGGCGGGCGCCAAAACAGCAGTTGCTATGGCAGAAGCCTTGCTCTATCAGCATCAACTGCGGGCTGGTTTCCGGTCAATACAGGGGCGAATGTTTTACAAAACTTTACCCGCATTGACCTTCTGTTAAGTGACTATGCAGTTCTCAACGCTTTCGGGGGATGGGCGTATTCATAGGCAGCGATTTCGGCTTCGTGCTGCAGGGTGAGGCCGATGTCGTCGAGCCCGTTGAGCAGGCAGTGGCGGACGAAATCGTCGATGGGGAAAATCGCCTTGAAGCCCTGATCGTCGCGAACTTCACACTGCTCGAGATCGATGGTGAGGCTGTAGTTGTCGATGTCGTGAGCACGGCGCATTAGATTTGCAACTTCGTCTTCGGTGAGACGCACGGTGAGAAAGCCGTTTTTTGTGCTGTTGTTGGCGAAGATGTCGGCGAAGGAAGATGAGATCGCCGCACGAAATCCATAATCGGCCAGAGCCCAAACGGCATGCTCGCGCGACGAGCCGCAGCCAAAATTTTTTCCCGCGACCAGAATGCTGGCTCCGTCGTAGCGCGGATCGTGCAACACAAAATCTGAATTCTTTTTTCCGTCCGCGCCGAAGCGCCAGTCGTAGAAAACATATTGTCCGAAGCCGGTCTTCTCGATCCGCTTGAGAAATTGCTTGGGAATGATCTGGTCGGTGTCGACGTTCAATCGATCGAGCGGGGCCACGCGTCCGCGATGGATGGTGAAGGGGTTCATCGTGATCCTCGCTTCATTGAAACTTCCAATTCCGAATGTCGGTGAAATGCCCCGCAATCGCCGCTGCTGCTGCCATCATGGGGCTTACTAAATGCGTGCGGCCGCCGCGGCCCTGGCGGCCTTCGAAGTTGCGGTTGCTTGTCGAGGCGCAGCGCTCGCCGGGCTGCAGAATATCGGGATTCATTCCCAGGCACATCGAGCATCCGGATTCGCGCCACTCGAAACCGGCATCCTGAAAAACGCGATGCAATCCTTCTTGTTCCGCAGCGCGCTTTACGGTTTGCGATCCGGGCACGACCATGGCTCGCACTTTCGAACTCACGTGGTGACCCTTCGCGACCTTCGCCGCCGCGCGCAAATCTTCGATGCGCGAATTGGTGCACGACCCGATGAAGACGCGATCGATCTTGATGTCTTCGATGCGGCGTCCGGGTTCGAGCGCCATGTATTGAAGAGCAAGCTCGGCCGCGCGGCGATCAGCGTCCGTCATGCTGCTGATTTCGGGCACGCGGCCTGTGACTGGAGCGACCATTCCGGGATTGGTTCCCCAGGTCACGAACGGGCAAAGCTGCGCTGCGTCGATCTCGATTACTTTGTCGAATTCCGCTTCGGCGTCTGTTGGCAAATTGCGCCAGTTGTTGATGGCTTTCTCCCACTCTGCACCGCGCGGAGCGAAGCGGCGGCCTTTCACGTAGGCGATGGTCGTTTCATCCGGCGCAACCATGCCAGCGCGCGCGCCCGCTTCGATGCTCATGTTACACAGCGTCATGCGGCCTTCCATGGAGAGCCCATGCACCGCGGGACCGGCGTATTCGATCACGTGTCCCGTCGCGCCATCGGTGCCGATCTGGCCGATGATGCCGAGCGCCAAATCTTTCGCCGTGACGCCATCGCCAAGACTGCCGTGAACATTGATCTTCATGGACTTCGGCTTTTGCTGCGCCAGGCACTGCGTCGCCAGAACGTGCTCGACTTCCGACGTGCCGATGCCAAACGCAAGCGCACCGAATGCACCGTGCGTGCTGGTATGGCTGTCGCCGCAGACGATCGTCATGCCAGGCTGCGTGAACCCAAGCTCCGGACCGATCACATGCACGATTCCCTGATCGGGCGAATCCATGTCGAACAGATGAATGCCGAATTCTTTGCAATTGGCCTGCAGCGCGGAAATCTGGCGGGCCGCGATCAGGTCGGTGATGGGCGTGCCGCGCGGTTCGGTTGGGACGTTGTGGTCGACGGTGGCGACAGTGCGCGAAGGCTGGCGGACTTTGCGTCCAGCGGCGCGCAGGCCGTCGAAGGCCTGCGGCGACGTGACCTCGTGAACGAGGTGCAAGTCAATGTAAAGAATCGGGGAACGCCCAGCGGGTTGGGCGACCAGGTGCGCGTCCCAGATCTTGTCGAATAGTGTGCGTTTTGCGGACATGAATTGAGCTTTGAATGAAACCGGGAGTGTCTAGTTTTTCACAGATTTATTGGCGGGAGCAAGGCGAGGGATGGTATCGCTTTTTCCATTTTGGGATTGGGATAGGGTATACCCCCCTCCCCCTGATCTATTGGAATCATCGGTTTAGAAGAAAATTACAAAGTAATCTATGGGGCTCAATGCCTTGCGGGCAAAATCTTGATTTCAAATAACTTGTGCCACTTTCGGGCCACGATCGGGTTTCAAATTGGTATCGCGCATTTTTGCGCTGAGCTATGGGCCTCGGGAATGATCGCGCGTTTTCAATTCCCGAGCAAGGACATGCGTCACATCGAAGTGTGGAAAAGTGGCGGTTGGGGCCAAGGCGGCTCGTAGGAATCAGCACGACGACGAACCAAGCCTGCCCTCAGCGCAGTCGAGCGTTCGAAGCATAGATTTGAAGGTCACGGGCGGGGCCCGGTGGTTGCAGTTGCGACCCTTGCGGACGTAAGGTCCCTAGGCGAAGCTGGCGCTCCGCCTCAGGATGACATATTCAAGAAATCTCCGAGCGTGAGTTCTTAGGCAGGCCCTGCGCTCTAAATGCAGGGCTGAGTAATCCCACTCTAAGGCAAATGCACCCTTGACTCGACTTCCTGAACAGTGACAAAATCTGCGCCTCGCACTTTTCCTCCCCCCAAGGAGTAAACGCACCACCCCGTCTGTAGTCCCCGATCGAAAATCTCAGCGAAAGGATTTGTGTATGCAAAAACCAAAGTCCTCCCTGCGCAGCGAACTGAATCCTGTCCTCAACCAACGCCTTATCGCGTACGCAACCGCAGGCGCAGCCATGCTGGCCGCTGTGCCGGCTCAGGGGAAAGTTATCTATACGGCCACGAACACTCAACTCGACCAAGCCACCACGACGCTCGACCTAAATCACGATGGCATCGCCGATTTCACCTTTGGGTTCCACGAACTCGACAAGGCGATCGTGCTAGCTGTCGCTCCGGCCGTTCAGGGCAATGAAATGCTGCAGGGGCAACACGGCGTCGGCGTCGGCTTCTTTGGAGTTCCGGTCGGGCCCGGTGGGAAGTTTAAGTCATCGAGCGGAGAGTATGGCTGGGGATCCATCATGGCAGTGGCGGGCAGTTACTCCGTAACATATTTCTTCGGCCCGTGGGCCAACGCAACCAACCGTTATATGGGTCTGAAGTTCCTCATCAACGGCCAGGTTCACTACGGAT
Organism: Candidatus Solibacter sp.; assembly: GCA_035501655.1. Taxonomy (GTDB): domain Bacteria; phylum Acidobacteriota; class Terriglobia; order Terriglobales; family Acidobacteriaceae; genus Sulfotelmatobacter. Next base: position 252,460 of record DATJVU010000038.1, on the reverse strand, counting down.
GGGCGAGGTTGACCGTGCCCAACCTGCTTCATGGTGGTGCGGTCCTAACGGGCTACGCGTACGAAACCACCCCGAATACAAAGATCATCGACGGACATACGTCTGGTGCCACTGCCGAACTTGCCGCTCCTGAGATTTTTCCGGTGCAGCCGCCGACGCTGGGCATGCTGGCGCGTGGAACTGACGGTCTTGCGATCTGGCGACGCGAGAATGAGGTACTCAGTAACTAACGCGGTAAAGATTATTGATCGGGGAGTACCAAATCAGCAACCGAGGGGGAGAAAGAAAGTGTCCAGAACCGATCGGCAGACTCAGCGACTCAACTCAAAACTCGAGAATAAACTTGCAGCCTACATGACGGCCGCCGGCACTGCAGCGGCGGTGATGTTTAGCGGCCAGCCGGCACAGGGGAAAGTTGTTTACACTCTGGCCAACACGCTGGTAAATAGCACCCAAATCGATCTGAATCATGATGGAATTCCCGATATAGCGATTGGCGCGTTTCAAGGCTATTACGGTACCCATACCGAAATACTCGATGCGACTCCTTTAGTGCAAGGCAATGCCATCCGATCGAACGGAGCGGGGGCGGCTGCCGGTTTCTTCGGAGTTCCGGTTGGACCAGGACAGAAGTTCGGCACAACCTCTTACAACGGCCACGGAGTATTCATGGCCGGATTTTTTGAGTACTCGCACACCAGCTTCTTCGGGCCGTGGGCGAATGCGACGAATCGCTATCTTGGGATCAAGTTCCTGATTAATGGGCAAGTTCACTTTGGCTGGGCACGACTTACTGTAACCAGCATCGTCGGAGTGACCTTGACTGGCTATGCCTACGAAACGATTCCCAACAAGGCGATCATCCAGGGACATATTTCCGGTCCGGAAACAGCCGATGCCTTTGTTCCGGCGAACCTGCTGACTCCGGGCGCAAAGCCGGCAACATTGGGCATGCTGGCTCGCGGCGCGGATGGACTTGCGATCTGGCGGCGAGAGGAAGTTGCGGCATCCGCATAATGAAGATGAAGAAGCCAGGAACAAAGGCGCAGTCCAAAATTTGCCAATCGGCTCACGAGAGGAACACCGACATGTCGAACATGAAAGACAACTCAAATCGCGGTCGCGTTGCGTTCGCAGACTCAAAACTCGAAGGTCGACTGGGCGCTTACGTGGCAACGGCCGCCGCTGCGGGGGTTGGAGTACTGGCCCTCACGCAGGCGGCCGAAGCCAAGGTCGTCTACACTCCCGCACATCTCACTGTCACCAACGGCGCGACCATCGACCTCAACCATGATCGAGTCGCTGACTTCTCCTTTGTATTTTGGGCACCCTATTTCCACTCGGTATTTCTCGACGTAACGCCGTTGGTGAACGGCAATGCGGTCCGCGGCGTCGGGAATAGCTCCGCGGCCTGCGGATTTCTCGGCGTCCCGGTCGGACCGGGAGAAGGGTTTAAGACGAATTCGGGCTTTGGACATGGCGTTCGCATGGCAGGTTTCGTTGAATTCAGCAGCGCCATCTCCTACGGGCCATGGGCCGACGTCACGAATCGCTATCTTGGTTTCAAATTCCTGATCAACGGGCAGGTCCACTATGGCTGGGCGCGACTGTCCGTTGCAAAGTACCTCCAAAGCGTCCTACTTACCGGCTACGCCTACGAAACCACACCGAACAAAACCATTATCGAAGGGCACATTTCGGGCCCGGAGATAGCGGATGCCTTCGTTCCGGCGAACCTGCTGACTCCGGGCGCGAAGCCGGCAACGCTAGGGATGCTGGCGCGCGGCTCGGATGGTCTCGCGTTGTGGCGGCGGGAAGAAGAGGCTGTTGCGAACTGAGTAGCGAGAAACGACAGCTGTCAAAGATCAATCAATTGGCCGCCGAAACCGGCGGGCAATCGAGGAGGATGGAACGTGACGACATCCACCAAGAAGTTTCAGCGCCTTAACTCAACGCTCGAAAAGAAACTTGCGGTCTACATTTCCGCTGCGGGCGCGGCTGGAGTGGGATTACTGGCGGCAGCGCAATCCGCCGAGGCCAAGGTGGTCTACACAGCCACGAACACCGTGGTGACGACCCCGGTTGAGATTGACCTGAACAACGACGGCATCGCCGATTTTACGATTGGATTTTACGGCTACCTGCATCAGGCACTCCTCGATGTCAAGCCGCAAGTGCGGGGAAATGGCGTGCGCGGCAACGGCGAGGCGGCCTGCGGCTTCTTCGGCGTGCCGGTTGGGCCTGGGGAGAAGTTTGCATTTAATTCATACCACCAAAACGGCGTGTTCATGGCGGGCTTCTATTTTTATGGAATCAGCAGCTCGTTTGGTCCGTGGGCGAACGTAACCAACCGCTATCTCGGGTTCAAGTTCCTGATTGATGGCCAGGCGCATTATGGCTGGGCGCGAGTATCGGTTACGAACGAAATTCGCAGTGTCGTGCTGACCGGCTACGCGTACGAGACCACGCCGAACAAGGCGATTGTCGAAGGCCACACTTCGGGCGCCGCAAGCGCTGACGCGATCGTTCCGGCAAATCGGTTGAGTGCGGGCTCACTGCCTGCAACTCTGGGCATGCTGGCCCGCGGGTCGGATGGACTTTTCGCTTGGCGGCGTGAGGAAACGAGCGGCGTGGAGTAGTCAGGAAATCCCAACTGCAGGCGCTTTACCCGATTTTCCATACTGCTTTCGTACGTGTGCGGACTGACACATTGTGCGGGTTCGCACACGAATTTTCTTTCATCTTCTTTTTCATTCACAACTTGATCGCGGGTTGCGCTGCAGCTGGTTTGGCGTGTGCATTGCTATTGGCATTCGGGTGATGCCGAGGCTCCTCGGTTGACTGCCAGACTCGGCCTTGTCGGCTGCGATATGAAGATGGATAATTTCACTTCGCTCCCAGTGAACACTGCGAACATCGCGGCGGGCCTGCTTGCGCTCTGCGTAGCCACGGGTTGTAACCGGGGGCCGGCGATATTACAGATCGACGCTCCGAGCTCCGAAGTTTTCGCCGACGGACGCTCGCAGGTGCGCTTACCCATTCGCGTGGTACGCGGCCCACAACCGGAAATACAACATCTGCAAATTCGTGTGCTCGCGTCGAGCGGGCATGGCGAGGCGACGTTGCAATCCTCGCCGCTGGCGGTGGTTTATCGGGCGGGCGTTCTGCCGGGGACTGTAATGCTGAGCGTCTCTGGATCGAATCTGAAATCTGCCGCGGTCGGTGTTGCTTCGCTTCCGGATGCGCGCGATACGTTTGGCGATGGCATGCCGGATTTTCTGCGGCTGGATTCTGTGACGGACCGGCAGGCGTTTCGCCATTGGTTTACGGCGATCGCCGAACATGAGGCTGCCGCGGGCTCGCAACTACCGAAAGAGATCAAAGACTGCGCCGCGCTGCTGCGCTACTCGTACCGCGAGGCTCTGCGGCGGCACGATGGGGCGTGGGCGAAAGACAACGATTTTGGCGAGGCCTCCACTGCAGCGGATGTGTCGAAATATCAGTATCCGTACACGCCTGTGGGTCCGCGGCTTTTTCGCGTGTCCGAAGGCCCGTTTGCCCTGACCGACCTGAGTGATCATACTTTTGCTGAGTTTGCCGACGTAAAGACGCTTGTTTCGGCGAATGCGCACTTTGTCGGACGCGATGTTCGCAAGGCGTTGCCGGGAGATTTGATTTTCTTCCGCCAATTCGAACAGCGGTCGCCGTTTCATTCGATGATTTTTGTCGGCCGCAGCGATTACGGCGGCGGTGACGACTGGGTTGTCTATCACACGGGACCTGACGGCAAGTGGCCCGGCGAGATACGACGAGTTACGCTCTCGTCTCTTGTGGATCATCCTGATCCGCGGTGGCGGCCGCTTCCTGGCAACCGCAATTTTCTAGGCGTGTATCGTTGGAACATTCTGCGAGAGGCGGACTGATGCGCACCCGTGCCCTGAAGATCGCCCTGCTCACGCTTTTTCTACTGAGCGTTCCGGTACTGGCGCGCGAAAAGAAGATTTATTTTTCGCTGACCACGAACAAGACGTTTCGGCCGAACGAGAAGCCGAAGATTCAGCTTTACGCGCACGACGTGGATGCGCTGGAATTCCGGGTTTATCGCGTGAAAGATCCGCTGAAGTTTTTTCAGCAGTTCGATGACGTGCACCAGTTCGGGGCGCATCCTTTTTCTCCGGCTGAGCATGTTGATGAGCGGACGTGGATCGAGCGCTTCCACGACTGGAAAATGGGCGAGTGGCACTGGATTCGAGATTTCTTTCGCCACCAATATTCGCCGGAGTCTCGCGCGGAAATTCGGGAGCGGCATTCGCAGGGCGGCCAGCGCACTGGGATCACCGGCGCCGCCGGGTTTGCCGATGTGCCCGTGCTGAATGGGCAGCAACTGGTCGCACGCTGGCGGCTCGATCTTCCTCCACAATACGTCAGCGAATCGTCGAACCTGCCGATGGATTCGCTCTCCTCCGGCACGTACGTCGTTGAGGCCACGGACGGGACGTACCGCGCCTACACCGTGCTGCTGGTCTCGAACATGGCGCTGGTGACCAAGACTTCAAACGGCCATGTGCTCGCGTTTACTGCTGAGCGCGATAAGGGGACGCCGGTTGCCGGGTCGACGGTCACGACCTGGCATCGTAAGAAGCAAGCGGCGCAATTCAAGACCGACGAGCGCGGCATCGGCGAAGCCGCTGTCACACAAATTTCAGCCGCCGAGCGCGAGACGTATCCGGACTACGGATCGGAATGGGTGCTGGCCCAACATGGTGACGACGTTGCCCTCGTCGCACCTTACAACCTTAATCTGAGCAGCGATCCTAACCAGGATTGGCGAGCTTACGTGTACACCGATCGCCCGGTGTACCGGCCCGGTGACACGGTCGAGTTCAAGGCGATTCTGCGGCGGCAAGATGGCGACCGACTGCTGCTCCCTTCTGAGCGCGAACTGCAAATCAAGATCGAGGATTCGGCGCACAACACGGTTTTGCAGAAGACGTATGCGCTTTCGCCCTTTGGCAGCGTGAATGGATCTTTGCCTCTGCCCACGACCGCTGCGCTGGGCTACTACTCGATCACGCTGCCACACGGCTTCAATATGGGCAGCTTTCAGGTGGAGGAATACAAGAAGCCTGAATATTTCGTGAAAGTCACTCCAGAAAAGCAGCGAGTGCTGCAAGGCGACAGCCTGAAAGCGACGATTGAAGCGCGCTACTACTTTGGCGAACCGGTGGTGAACGCCAAGGTGAAATACGTCGTGCACACGCAGCGCTCTTACTATTTTGGCGAAGAGGAGGAACAGGAAGGAGAGGAAGAAGCGCCGTCTACGGCGGGTGGCGGCGATGAAGACGCGCCTTCCAATCCCGGATATTTTTTTGGCGAGCAGATTCTGGAAGAGGAAGACAAGCTTGACGCCAACGGGCGGCTGGTCGTCAACATTCCGACGCGCGTCGAAGAGAAATACAAGATCGATACTGAGTATCGGATCGAAGCACGAATTACCGACGAAGCCGGCCGCGAAATTGCGGGCCACAACGGATTCTTAGCTACTTACGGACCATTTCATCTCAACGTCTGCACGCAGAGCTACGTTTACAAACAGGGCGAAGATGGCCAGTTCATTGTGCAGGCCGTGGATTACGACAAGCATCCGGTCACGACTCCCGTCCATATTGACATCACGAGCCATGCCTATCGCAGGGGCGGCCGTGTGGTGCAATCGGCCGACGTGCAGACCGGCGCCGACGGATTTGTCCGATTCCCGCTGCACCTGACCGAGGCCGGATGGTTCACGGCGCAAGCTACGGCGCAGACTTCAGCGAATCGCGAGGTCATCGCTACTACTTGGCTGTGGGTCGCGGGTAAGAATGAGGAGACATGGGCCGAAGGCGAGGCTCGCAACCTGCAACTGGTTGCCGATAAGGCTTCCTACAAAGTTGGCGATGTCGCTCATGTGCTGATCAATGGGGCGATCGCGAATTCGACGGTGCTGGTCACGACTGAGGGTGCGAGCGTTCTGACCAAACAACTCGTGCACGCGGGAGATTCGAGCCTGACTGTCGATATTCCGATCACGGTGGAGAGCCAGCCCAATCTTTTTGTTGCTGCCGTCTTTATTTGGAATGATGAAATTTATCAGGGGACAAAAAGCCTCAAAGTTCCGGCGGAAGAGCGGCGGCTGAAGATCGATATCACTCCGGTCAAACAGCAATTTATCCCGGGCGAGGCGGCGGCATACAACATCAGCGCGAAAGATTGGATGGGCAAGCCGGTGCAGGCTGAACTCAGCGTCGGCGTGGTGGATGACGCGATCTACGCGGTTGAGCCCGACACCTCCGGAGATATCGTGCATGCCTTCTACGGACCGCGTGGGCCGGAAGTGCAGACGCAATCGTCGTTTGAATTTTATTTTCATGGCGAGGCGGGGAAACGGCTAATAGAGTTGGCGCGATTGGGTCACGGTCTTGGAGCAGGTGGAGGCGGCAGGCATCACGATCTGGCGCAGGTGAAGGCCACAGAGTTTGTGCAGCCGAAGATTCGCAAGGCGTTTCCCGACACGGCTTACTGGCAGGCGACGATCCGCACCGATGCGAACGGCCAGGCTATCGCGAGATTTTCATTTCCCGATTCGCTTACCACATGGCGCACGACTGTGCGCGCGATCGCGCAAGATACGCGCAGCGGTTGGGCTGTCAATCGAGTGCTGGCGCGCAAGAATCTGATGGTGCGGCTGGCGGTGCCGCGCTTTTTCCGCGCCGGCGACCAGGTTACCGTTTCGGCGATCGTGCACAACTACTTGGAGACGGCAAAGGCGGCGCGAGTCTCGCTGGATGTTGCAGGGCTCGACATAGTCGATGGTGCGACGCGCGATGTGTCGGTACCCGTTCGCGGCGATGTGAAGGTCGATTGGCGCGTGCGCACCTCTGCCGGTGCTACTTCAGCGAAGTTGACGACCAAGGCTTTGACGAACGAAGAATCCGACGCCATGGAACTGACTTTGCCCGTGATTCCATTCGGCGTGAAGCGAGTCATCAACGCCAGCGGAGCGATCGCCGAGGATTTCGCTCAGCGGAGCGCTGAGATCAGCTTCCCGGCTACTAGCGATACGTCTTCGCGTGGGATCGACATCGAACTATCGCCGTCGATCACGGGAGCGATCTTTGGAAGCCTCGAATATCTGACGTCGTTTCCCTACGGCTGCACTGAGCAGACCATGTCGGGATTTTTGCCCGACGTTGTGGTCTCTTCCGCGTTGCGTGATCTGAAGCTGAAGAGCAGTATCGATCCGGCGAAGTTGAAGGCGCAGGTCAACGCTGGACTACAGCGGCTCTACGATTTCCAACACGAAGACGGCGGCTGGGGATGGTGGAAGGAAGACGACAGCATGGTCTTTATGACCGCGTATGTTGTCGCCGGGCTGGCGCAGGCGCAGGCTGCTGGATACGAAGTACAGCAAACCGCGATCGACAATGGGAAGCGATCCCTGCGCGCTTCGCTAAAGAGCCATCCCAACATGACTGCGGACCTACGGGCTTATGTTGTTTATGCGCTGGCGTTGGCTGGAGATCGTGACGCGAAGAATCTGAATTCTGTTTGGCAGCACAAAGAAAAGCTGTCGGGCGAAGGCGTGGCTTTTGCCGGACTCACCATGCAACTTGGCTCGGACAGCCGCGCGAGTGACGCGGCGCAGACGTTGCGCGACATGGCGAAGACCGAAGGCGACGCGTCGTATTGGGAGTCGAGGTCTGACAACCTGATGGAAATTGAAATCGACTCGAGTTCGGAGGCGACCGCGTATGCGGTGAAGTTGCTCAGTCAGATTTCTCCGAGTGATCCGCTGCTGCCGCGCGCGGTGCTGTGGCTGGTGCGGCATCGCGACGAAGGTTATTACTGGTACTCGACCAAGCAGACCGCGATGGTGATTTACGGCGTGGTCGAATATTTGAAGGCGAGCAAGGAACTCGAGCCGGCGTTCAGCGGCGAAGTTTTGGTGAACGGCAAGAGCGTGCTCTCTCGCCGCTTCAGCGCGACGGACGTGACGGCAGTTGCGCCGCTCACGCTTCATCTCGATTCGGCGAATGTCGGCGCGTCGAACAAGATCGAGGTGCGCAAGAATGGCGGCGGGCGGCTCTATTGGTCGGCGCGAGGATCGTGCTTCTCTACCGACAAGAAGCTCTACCAATCTGGTTCGCTTGCGCTTAACATCGCGCGCGACTACTACAAGCTCACCAGCGTCAACAACGGCGAAAAGATTACGTACAATCTTTCGCCGCTTAGCGGCCCGGTTGCCGGAGGAGACATTCTCGCGGTGCGCGTCACGGTGAGCGGAAACAAATGGAAATATCTGCTGGTCGAGGATCCGATCCCGGCCGGCACGGAGTTCATCGACCACGACGAATATTACGAAGTCAATGACAAGCCTTCGTGGTGGCGCAACTGGTGGTCGCGCCGGGAATTCCACGACAACCGCGCCGCTATTTTTCAGACGTATTTCGATGGGCAGCGCGAGTATTTTTATCTGCTGAAGGTCGTCAATCCCGGGATTTTCGAGATCAGTCCGGCGTCGGTGCAGCCCATGTATCAACCCGATGTGCTCTCGACGACAGATCCTTCCAGCCTGGAGGTCAAGTGATGCGCGACCTTCTTCGCCATTCGCTCGCGATGCTCCGGGATTTTCGCCTGGTTGGATTGCATTTGATTTTGAATGCTGCGTTGCTCGTCTCTGCGAGTTTCTGGCTGCTGATTCCAGAAGAGCATGTCTGGCAATTGATCTTCGCTGCGCTATCCGCGGTATTGATCATTGTTGTTTTTCTGTGGTTGCACTCGGCAACGCTGGTTTATGGCGCCAATCCGATTCGCTCGGAATTTCGCGGTGCATTCGCATTGCGACTCGCACGCATGTTCTGGCTGTTGATCGGTTGCATTGCGCTGTTCTGGTGCATGCGCGTGGTCGATGGATGGATGGACCATCGATGGCAGATCGCGGGTTATCTCTATTCGAAGGCGCCGAGTTCGCTGCGACCGATTGGCGGCGAAAATGGCTACGTCAACTTGGTGGAATACGCGTTCTCGATTCTGCTCTGGTATGTGCTTCCGCTAGCGTTACTGCCGATTGTCGCTGCCAGAGTTGTGGGCGCCAGAGTTCGCGACGGCCTGCGCGCGCTCAGTCATTGGCGGTATTGGGTTGCAATGGCGATCACGAGCGCCGTCGGCGTGTGGCTGACCAGCCTGATTTTGGAATGGATTCCGGGGAAAACTCTCCGCCAACAAACGACCAGTCTCGTGCTCAGGCTCGCGGTCGTCTACGCACTCGCAACCGCGGCCTGGCTAGTGACCGCAGGTTTATTGGGATACTTTGTCGCCCGCGGCGGCGACTCCTCCGCGGACGTTGCCGGGAAGGCCGCCGCGTAGCCATTCGAGCAGTTGCGTGCGGCCGTGCTGCCGATCGAGATCGCGCACCATGGCCGCGGCCTGCGCGTATGCCTGACGCATCTCATCCCGATTGCCGCGCTCAGTTATGGCGCGTTCGATCTGCGCTCCCGACATCGTGACTTCGTTCGCGGCCGGAGGATCGCCACCCAGGTAAACGACAATCCCCTCGCGAAACCACAACGGGATCGCGGGAGCAGCGCTGTCTTCCACCAGCATGTGAAGGAATTCGTGGCGCAGCACGCTCTCGAATTTTTCGCGCAGCACATTCGGCGGCTGCACGCGCACCTTCTGGTCGCGCGTGCTGGCCGCGACCCATCCGGGCTCGCCAGTCGCGTCGCGAAACATTTGTACCGTGGGGTACACCTCGATCAGCGGCAGCGAATGCAATGCCAATCCGGTTTGCGCGGTTGCCCACTGCAACGCCGAGCGCGTTGCCCCGCGCGCCGCTGCTTCGTCGCCTCCGTTGACGACGCGCAACTCGAACGAATCGGTGCGCACCGCGCTCCACTGGATGCCCTTCGCCGAACGGCCGATGATCGCGCCGGGATAGTAGAACGCCAGAATCTCGCGATAGCTTTTTCCTTCGCGCGCCATCTCTGCTGCACCGGTCTGGCAGAGTCCCACGCCGTGGCCGACGCCCCTGCCGGTGAAGATGAAATGATCGGCCTGTTGCGTGATCTCGTAGGAATCGCTCTTGAGAGTGTTCCAACCTAGAATGCGGCCGAGTGCGAAGCGAAACGATGAAGCTGAGACTGGGGCTCCGTTTTGCGCATCGCCCGTGCCGAAACGCAGAGTTCGCGCGCGCCCCGACGGCGTATGCTCGGTGATCAGGATTCGGTTCCAGGCGGGCGGAACTTTTAGACCGGCGTTATCCAACGCCCGGTTGATATCAGCCCGCGAAATTTCGGAGCGCCAGGCGCGAGTAGTCCGCGCACAGTAAGGATCAGCGTGCGAACTCAGACTTGGCGATGATTGATCGGGCCAGACTGCGGCTGCATCTTCCGTTTGTCCGCCGCAGTCTTTGTGGTAGTAGGCCGCTAGCGGAGAGCCGCGATCCCAGAGGAGTTGGCCGACGGTTTGCTTCACCGCGTTCTGAACTGCGGCTTGCGGATCTGGCCGCAAATACTGGCAGTGCGTGGTGTCGCAGAAATCGAACCCTTCTTCTTTATGGCGCTCGCGGAAGCGAGTGGCATAGGAGCGGATCGAAACAGCGAGGGCTTTGAGCGCTTCTTCGGGCATGTTGCCCGCGGTTTCGCCTTGCAGCACCGCGGCGACATATTGTTCGAGCGGCATGAGCGCAATGATTGTTAGCGAATCGTTGCGCGAGGAAATCTCGACTCGTCCGCGGATGTGTTCGGGCCTGGAATGGGCAGAGAGAATGTGGAGATCGCCTTCGAGCAGAATTTTTTCGGCGACGTTGCCGCTGACTTCTACAGTTTTCGCCTGGGCTCGGGCGCTGAGCTCTTCGCGGAACTCCTGACGCGTGTGCCCATCGCTCCAGGATGCGGACGTTCCGTCGGCAGGCTTGATTGTGACCTCGGAGAGTTGATAGAGCGTCAGGAGGCGCACGCGGAAATCCGGTTGCTGGGCCGGACAGAAGGCTGCGAGGGAGAGGCTGAGCAGCAGAAGCGGTATCGAAGTTTTCCATTTCACTTCTTGATTCTCTCTAGCTCGGTTACTTTCGCGCTCCGTTTCGCTGCTGCTCGTAGGCCTGAAAAATTCTGTGCGCGAGGTTGGCGGCTTCGACGCTGCCGCGACCCCGTTCGACGAAGACAACTACGATGATCTCAGGCTTGTCGGAGGGCGCGAATCCGGCGAACCATGCATGAGTGTGGGGATCGGCAGAATCGGGGGCCGTTCCAGTCTTTCCTGCCACAGATAGACGCTCGGGCTTCGCATTTTGTGCCAACCCATAGTCGGTTGCCTCGCGAAGTCCGGCGAGAACTACCCTCTGCGCTGCAGCCGCTGTGGAAGGCTCGATGCGGGCCAGGCGCAAATATGCCGCCGCCATTTCGAGCGGCGTGATCTCGATGCCTGCAATGCCGATGGCCATGAGTTGCCGGTCGGAGAGACTGTTCGCGCTGGCGATGCGGCCTTCGCCTTCGCCGGGCAAGAGTCCGGACGGCCGATTAAAGCCGAGTTCGTGGAAGCGCCGCTCGAGCTCGCCTGGCTTCAGACGGGACGCGGCGGTAACGAAGTAAGAATTGCAGGAGAACGCTAGAGCCTCTTTTGCGTTGAAGGTAGTGAACTCCGGCGGGTGGGAGCAGTTTAGATTTCGGCTTGCGATTGTGAGACGGCGGCAGGCGATTGTGTCTTGGGGGCTGATGGCGCCGGTTTCGAGAAGAAGTTGCAGAACGAAGGGTTTGATTGCGGAGCCGGGGGCCGCGACTCGGTGTGTCAAGACTGGCACGTTGTGGGCGGCGAGCACTCGGCCGTCGGAGACACTAAGAACTACTGCGGCTCCCGATTGGCCCGCGAAGGCTTGATCCACAGCGTTCTGCAGGCCTGCTCGCTGAGCGGCGCTTAGCGAAAGCAGGCTGAAGCACAAGAACGATCCGGCGATTCCTTTGCTCAGGCGTCGAAAGAGTTGCTGCCCATGCGGCGTCATTGCGGTATCAGTGAGGATACTGCAACTCGCCTGCCAGGCGTCTCTTGGTAGTGGTGCAATTTGGCTGACGCGATAGGCCAGTTAAGCGAGGGATCCTTCGCTACGCCTGAAAAACGGCTGCGCTCAGGATGACAAAGCTAACTAGAAAGCCAATCAACCCACTACCGCCGCTCGCCTACTTTCGCGGCGTGGTAATGGCGCCTTGCGAGGCTGACCATACCAGTGCGCCGTATTTGGCGAAAACGCCTGTGGGATAACGCGGTTGCGGCGGCTTCCATTGCGACATACGCTGCTTTAGCTCGTCATCGCTGATTTCCACTTTGAGCACTCGATTGCGCACGTCGAAGAGAATCGTGTCTCCGTCGCGCACTGCCGCGATTGGACCGCCCAGTGCGGCCTCCGGCGAGACGTGGCCGGCCATGAGCCCGCGGGTTGCGCCGCTGAAGCGGCCATCGGTGAGCAGGGCCACCGATTCGCCAAGGCCCTCGCCGACGATCGCTGCTGTGACGCCGAGCATCTCGCGCATGCCTGGGCCACCCTTCGGGCCTTCGTTGCGAATGACGACGACGTCTCCGGCTTTGATTTTTTTGGCTGAGACTGCGGCCATCGCATCTTCCTCCGAGTCGAAGACGCGTGCCGGGCCGCGCTGCTCGAGGCGCTCGTGACCGCTGATCTTGGCTACGCAGCCTTCGGGTGCGAGATTTCCCTTGAGAATGACCAGGCCGCCGGTCGCTTTCAGAGGCTTGTTCAGCGGAGCGATGACTTCTTGTCCTGCCGGCTCGACTGCTTTGTTGGCTTCAGCCGAAATCGAGTTGCCGGTGACTGTCGCCGCGTTGGGGTGCAGAAATTTTCCATCGAGCAAACGCTTAGCCAGCAGACGGATTCCGCCGGCGCGATGCATGTCGGCGGCGACGAATCGGCCTGAGGGCTTGAGGTCTGTGAGAAAAGGTGTGCGCTGGCTTACCGTGTGAAAGTCGTCGATCTCGAGGGGAACTCCGGCTTCACGCGCGATTGCCAGCAGATGCAGAACGGCGTTGGTCGATCCGCCGGATGCGGCTACCGACGCAATGGCGTTCTCAAACGCTTCGCGCGTGAGGATATCGCGCGGGCGCTGGCCTCGCTCGAGCACGCTCATCACGATCTTGCCGCAGTCGAATGAAATCTTGTCTTTCTCCACGTCCATGGCGGGCACGCTGTTGAAGCCCATGGGCGAGAGACCGATCATTTCCATCACGGTCGACATGGTATTCGCCGTATATTGGCCGCCGCATGCGCCAGCTGCGGGGCAGGCTACGTCTTCGAGTTCTTTCAATTCGGCGTCGCTCATTTTTCCGGCGAGATTTGCGCCGATGGCTTCGTAGACATCTTGAATCGTGACATCTTTGCCTCGGTAACTTCCGGCTGCGATTGTGCCGCCGTAGAGCACCAAGCCGGGAAGATTCATACGTGCGAGCGCCATGGCTGCTGCGGGAATCGTCTTGTCGCATCCGACTACGCAGACGACTGCGTCGAACATTTGGCCGCGGCAGACGAGTTCGATTGAGTCGGCGATCAGTTCGCGGCTTACCAGCGACGCACGCATGCCTTCGGTGCCCATGGTCTCGCCGTCGGAGATGGCGATGGTGTTGAACTCCATGGGCGTGCCGCCGGCTTCGCGAATGCCTTCTTTTACTTTTGCCGCCAGCCGCCGCAGATGAAAATTGCACGGCATGGTTTCGATCCACGTGTTGGCGACGCCGATGAGCGGGCGGCTGAGGTCGGCATCGGTGAATCCGACGGCTTTGAACATCGATCGGGCGCCCGCGCGCGAGCGGCCTTCGGTAATACCGCGGCTGATGTGCTTGAGATCCATGGTGAGATGAGATTACAGGAGAGAGCAATAGTGGGACAAACGGCGGAGCTTCGAGCTTCGAGCTGCGAGCCATGAGCTATGAACTATGAGCTCCGAGAAATGTCTCATCCGGAGCTAATTGCATGACTTGGCTTTTCGATTTCCGCGGGTCTGTCAGAGTAGTGAAAGATTCTGCGTCAACCTTGCAACGGTTGGTTTGGAAGTGTCGGTGAGCTGCGCCCAAACGCACGTGAGTCTCTTGGGCGATCGAATGCCACGTACGGAACAACTGTGCTTGGCTTTCAGATTGAGTCGGGAAGAACCGCCGGAATGGGCCAAGAACGGGCTCGCGGCCGGCCTTTGGGAAAGAAGTTAAAAGGAAAAAACGTATCACTTATAGCCAATTGATATAAGATATGCGCGTTATTTTGGGGTTTGTGGTGGTAGCTCCCCAAAAATACTTGAGGAGGGTAGGATGGAAACCATTATTGGAGTTTTCTCCTCGCGTGGGCATGCTGAAAACGCCGTTCGCGAGTTGCTGGAGAGAAGCGTTCCACAGGAATGCATTGTTTTCCTCAGCCGCTCCGAGGGTGAAGCGCAGAGCATCGGCAAGCAGTTTGGAGCGACGGTTGGGGGCTTTGCCGGTGGCGCCGTCGGCATGTCGACGGGTGTGATTGCCGCAACCTTGTTGGTTCCTGGATTGGGTCCGGTGTTTGCTTTAGGATTTGGCGCGGCCGCGTTATTAGGCCTTTCTGGTGCCGGCGCGGGAGCAGCACTTGGAAAGAAATTGGCAGGCGAAGGCGTTCCAACCACCGCCGAAGCCGAATGTTCAGAAGACATCGCGTTCTTTCAAGAGGTGTTAAGCGCAGGTCACTCCCTGATTGTGGTTCGCACTGAATCGGCGGAGATTGCCCGCTCTGCTGGCGAGGTGCTGGATAGACTTGGCATCGGTATTCAGGGTTCAGTCCCGGTTGCCATGCAGACCACACTGAGGCAGGTGGGTGAAGTCGCGATCATCACGATCACCGGCAGGATTACATCTGGGCAATCCAGTCTGGAGCTTCGGCAGACGGTACGGAGCCTGTTGGATAACAACACCGATCGGATCCTGATTGATTTGCACGGTGTAGGTTACGTCGATAGTGCGGGTCTCGGGGAACTGGTGCGAACTTACACGACAGTGAAAAACGCGGGAGGGCAGGTCAGAATCGTGAGCCCTAGCAAAAGGGTGAGCGATCTGCTGCAGATGACACGGCTCGCTTCCGTATTCGATGTGCAGCCCGACGAAGCAACCGCCATCCAGTCTTTCACTCGCCGAGAAACGCAAGCTGTAGCGTAGGTACGATAGGTTAATTGGGCTGAGGATCGCAGCTCTAAAAACGGGGAACCGGCCGTGGCAGGTTCCCCAAATTGCATGACGCTGCCCAGGAGGTCGTCATGCTTTGCCCACTCAAACTTGTCTAAGCGCGCGCCGCTGCTCGCGATTCCTCACGCGCCACACTCGTCGGTGGATGCGGTGCCCAGATCGCCGCGTGAGCCGCGCCGGAACGCACATGCGTCACGTCGGCGATCGAATACCATTCGCGGAAGAGTTGGCCGACCTGCTTGGAATTCACATCCAGCGCCAGGGTTACCTGATGATCGCGCTCCGCCGCTTCGGCGAACACTGAAGTCAGGTCGAGTCCACGCCGCGAGGCCGCGTTCAGAATGCGCATCAACGTCCCTTGCGTATTGCGATAGCGAATGTGGAAGCTCTGCATGAGTCCCTCTTGAACTTGAAGTCGCTTTATTGAGTAATTGGGAAATTTGGTAATTGGGAAATTGAAAACGCCAGATCTAGGCGATTTTTTCAATTACTTAATTACCAAATTTCTCAATTACTCGATTTTCTTCATTCTTCAAAAACCATCTCCGATAGCGCGGCTCCTGCCGGGACCATCGGGAAGACGTTCGCCTCCGGGGCGCAATCGAAAACGAGCAACTCCGGCTCGGGCGAACGCAAGAATTTGTCGATCACATCACCGGTTTCGTTCGATACGGGGAATTCGCGCAGGGCGTCTTGATTCAGCCTTTGCGCTGGAATCTTGTACGCCTTGGCGATTTCTACGAAGTCCGGGTTGTCGCTTAAATCCGTCTCGGCGTAGTTGCGCTGATAAAAAAGTTGCTGCCACTGGCGCACCATGCCGAGATATTTGTTGTCGATGATCACCATTTTGACCGGCAGCCCCAAGCGACGAACCGTCGCTAGCTCCTGGATGTTCATCTGGAATCCGCCATCGCCCGAAACGCAAAGCACACAGGTCTCAGGTTTAGCGAGCTGAACGCCGACCGCTGCCGGAAGAGCGAAACCCATTGCACCCAGGCCGCCTGAGGTGATGAAGCCGCGCGGCGAGGAGGAGCGATAGCGCTGGGCCGCCCACATTTGGTGCTGACCGACATCGGCGAGCACGACGTTGTTCTCGGGCAAGCGGCTGAAGAGTTCGTCGAGGAAGCGGATGGTTGGCTGGGCCAGCCCGCGGGGATCGAGTTCGGCGCGGTCGGAGCCGCAGGCCAGTTCGCGCCATGCGTTGAAATCGGGTAACTTGTGGCGACGCAGCTCTGCTTGAAACGCGGGAATCGTGTCTGCCAGATTTCCAATTACTGGCAGATCGCAGGGGCGCACGCGGTCCAGTTGCGCTGGATCGACCTCAAAATGCACGATTTTGGCGTGTGGCGCGAAGCGCGTTGGATCGCCAGTGACGCGGTCATCGAGACGAGCGCCAAAAACCATCAGCAGGTCGGTTTCATGCAGCGCCATGTTCGCGGCGCGCGTGCCGTGCATGCCAACCATGCCGAGGTAATACGGCGCTTGTGGCGGCACGGCTCCCAAGCCGTGCACCGTCGCGAATGTCGGAATATTCAGACCGTCCAGCAGCCGCCGCAGGTCGGGAATGGCTCCGGAAAGTTTCGCGCCCGCTCCGACTAGCGCCACCGGCTTCGTTGATTGCTGCAGCAAGGCGACGATCGTGTCGGTGAATCCGCCTTCGGCCTTGGCATCGGCGGGGCGGGCGTGCGGAGTGAATTTCGCGGCACCCGAGAATTCTTTTTTTGCTTTGAGAATGTCCGTCGGGATATCGATCACTACCGGTCCCGGACGCCCGCTTCTCGCCCAGTAAAATCCTTCCGCGATTACGTCGGGAACCTCATCGAGCGTGCGGACCAGACGGCTCCACTTGGTGAGCGAAAGTGTCACGCCGAAAACGTCCGTCTCCTGGAAGGCATCGGTGCCGATGAGCGCGCTGCGCACCTGGCCCGTGATGCACACGAGCGGAACGGAATCCATTTTCGCGTCAGCGATGCCAGTGACCAGGTTGGTTGCGCCTGGGCCGCTGGTCGCCATTGCGACTCCGACTTTGCCTGTGACTCGTGCGTAGCCTTCCGCGGCGAACACCGCGCCCTGCTCGTGGCGCGTCAAGATATGCCGCACGCCGCTGCCTTCGAGCGCGTCATAGAGCGGCATGATCGCGCCGCCAGGGTAACCGAAGACCAGGTCGACGCCCTCAGCACGAAGACATTCGAGAACGATTTCGGCTCCGCGAATTTCGGTGGTCTTAGTCATTCGTCCGATGAATCGAGATTCCCCCAGCGGCCAAAGCCCCGAATGGTTATGCGGCGTTAGCGGCACGACTGAAGTCGTGCCCTTCCCCTCTCGAGGTCCCCAACCTCTGGTGCGCTGCACGCAGCTGCCGAGCTCCACTCGACCGGACAGCCGAGGGCGGCTGTCCCTACATCGCGACTGCGTTCATGCATTCACAACTTGTTTCGGCTCCGACGCAGCCCCCGGTTTCTTTCCTTCTTTCGGCAGCCAGCTCATCATGCCGCGCAGTTGTTTGCCGACGATTTCGATCGGGTGCTGCTTTTCTTTTTCGCGCAGCGCCGTGAAATTCTTGCCGCCGGTTTTGTACTCGTTGATCCATTCGCGGGCGAATTCGCCGCTCTGGATGTCGGCCAGGATTTTCTTCATGGCTTGCCGCGTCTCGTCGCCCACAACTCGCTCGCCGCGAGTCAGATCGCCGTATTCGGCCGTGTTGGAAATCGAGTAGCGCATGCGGTCGAGGCCGCCTTCGTAAATCAGGTCGACGATCAGCTTTACTTCGTGCAGGCATTCGAAGTAGGCGATCTCCGGAGCGTAGCCCGCTTCAACCAGCGTCTCGAATCCCTTCTTGATCAGCGAGGTCAGGCCGCCGCACAGAACGGCTTGCTCGCCGAAGAGGTCGCTCTCGGTTTCCTCCTTGAATGTCGTTTCGAGCACGCCGGCGCGGGTCGAGCCAATTCCATGCGCGTAGGCGAGGCCGAGTTCATGGGCTTTTCCGCTGGCATCCTGCTGAATGGCCAGCAGAGCCGGAACGCCGCGGCCTTCCGTATAAACACGCCGCACCAGATGACCGGGGCTCTTGGGGGCGATCATCACGACGTCGACGTCGTTAGGCGGAACGATGGCCTTGAAATGAATGCTGAAGCCGTGCGAAAAGCCGAGAACTTTCCCGGGATGCAGATAGGGCTTGATGAACTGCTCGTAGACCGCTGACTGCGTTTCGTCGGGGGTAAGGACGTGAATCCAATCGGCGCGCTTGGCCGCTTCGTCCGGAGGGGCGACGACCATGCCGTCGGCCCGCGCCTGCTGGGCGCTCTGCCGGTTGGGGTCGAGGCCGATAATAACTTTGTGTCCGCTGTCGCGGAGATTCTGCGCCTGGGCGTGTCCCTGGCTGCCATAGCCGAGGATGGCGATCGTCTTGCCCTTCAGCGCTTCGGGCTTGGCGTCGCGTTCATAAAAGATGGTGACCACCGGATTGCTCCTCTCGTTGCACTGCGTCTCGCGAAACGGCTCCCGTCTCGCCGCTCATATCGTTACACAAGGAAGGAGGCCCTTGCTTGACCACGAGGGTTCCGGCTCACCAGAAGAACCCGAAGGCAGACTAAAAACCGACCGGTCGGTCGGTATAGAAATATTAATGCGGGGGCTGGCGCGTGTCAAGTGGATCCTGACTCCTGCGGTTCTCGGCTTTTTGATAGGCTCAACATCCAAGATTGGAACTTCATGAATAAATTCAGCTGCGTCGTACCCATCCTCAATGTCAGCAACTTCGCCGTTTCCATGGACTACTACGTCAACACGCTTGGGTTCACTAAGAAATGGGATTGGGGGACTCCGCCGAGCTTTGGCTGCGTGGCGCGGGGCGCGATCGAGATTTTTCTTTCGGAGGGCGGGCAGGGACGGGCCGGCACCTGGATGTCGATTTTCATCGACGATGTCGACGCGCTGCACGAGGAATACAAGAAAAGCGGCGCTAACATCCGGCAACCGCCCACGAATATGCCGTGGGGCGTGCGGGAGATGAATGTGCAGGATCCCGACGGGCACCGGTTGCGCATGGGCAGCGACTCGACCGGCCCGGTCGACGAAGCGGGGTGGAAACGCTTCGGCGAGATTCAGCAGTTCGGCGAATAGCGCCGGTGTACTTAGTCCGTCTTGCCGCGGCTGGCGGGCGGCACAATTCCATTCATGCGCAGGTACTCCACCATCTGTCCGTAGTGATCGAAGGCATGGGCGATGCCGAATTCCGTTCGATCGAGGCGTATGGACTTGCCGTTGCTCGTGGGTTGCAGCATGTTTTCGTTCGTCAGCGTCGCCGCGGCCTTGTGACCGAGAGCGAAAGAATCTTTCAGAAACTTGATGATGTCGGCTTTGGTCTTCAAGTCCGAAGGACCGTTGCCGTCTTTCAAGCCTTCGAGCAGTTTGTCGCCGGTCACAGCCGACCATATGAAATAGTTTGAAGCGGCGATGTGCTTGACCTGCACGGCAAAGGTGCGCACGCCCTTGTAGTCGCCGCCCGCTATGTTCAGGCTCTCCGGCGAAAAGTTGAACTTATCTTCGGGCATGGCCTCGGCGGCGTCCACAACTTGCTTTTCGACGGAACTGATCTCGCGGTCCACCATGGAAGCGATGGTAGACGGAAGCTGCGCCTGATTGGTTGGCGCTGCCGCGCTATGTTTATCCTGTCCGAGGACAGTCAGCGCGAGTGCGAGAACGGCGGGCACGAAGATTTTTTCCGGTTTCATTCGAATAGCCTCCTCTTTTTTCCGGTAATCGATTTTCTCTCGCAATAGACGGAGCATGCACCATTTGGTTTGTCAAGTTTTCGTCACGGAGGACGATCGGCCTAAGAGCCCGACACGTCTCCCACCTGCAGGCATTGGCATTCCCGCCCGCGACCCATTACCATGTCCCCCGATGCCCCGCGAAGCCCTGGTCGATTCCCGGCAGGAGATTCTGCGCACGGCCGCCCGCCTGTTTCAGCAGCGCGGCTACGACGCGACATCTATGAACGATGTGGCCGCCGCCCTCAAGCTGAGCAAGGGCGGCCTTTATCATCACTTTCAGAGCAAGGACGAAATCCTCTTCGAGATCATGAACCATGCCATGGAGATCACCAACGAGCGGGTGCTCACGCCGGTGCGCGGCATCGCCGATCCGGAAGAAAAATTGCGCACGCTGATCAGGCGCCACATCGAACTCGTGCTTAGCCCGCGCGACCGGGAGATCACGGTCATGCTCCACGAGAACCATCCCTTGCCACCGACGCTGCGCCGCCGCATTAATCAGCGAAAAAAGGAATATGTTCACTTCGTGGAAGGCGTGATCGCCGAAGTACAGAAGCAGGCGCAGGAAAAAGCGCAGCGCACCGGAGCGATGAAGAACTCGGTCAGTCCGCGCGCGGCGGCCTTTGCCCTGCTGGGCATGATCAACTGGATTTATCAGTGGTACAAACCGGAAGGCAATCTGCAAGCCAACAACCTGGTTCCGCAATACACCGATCTTCTTTTTGGGGGGATCTTTGCCTGACGCATTGCGTCCGGAGCTGAAGCGTGCCTGACCAGAAGATGAATCTGTTCACCATGGCCGCGCTCGAACGCGAGCGCGCGCACAAACAGAAGTCCTATCTTGAATTTCTGCGCGTGCCCTCGATGAGCGCCGGCTTGTATGTTTTGTCCGCCGCTGCGACAGACCAGCAGCGGCCTCACCATGAAGACGAGATGTACTACGTGGTGCGCGGTAAAGCGCGCTTTCGCGCAGGAGATGAAGAGCGCGAAGTCTCCGCTGGGAGTGTGTTGTTTGTGGCGGCGGAGGTCGAACATCGTTTCTACGACATCGCTGAAGAACTCGCTCTGCTCGTGTTTTTTGCGCCCGCAGAAAGTTAACGATGCCGCCAGCTTGCCAGATTCTTCCCATGCTTCCTGCTCTTTGGACTTCGGTGCGGGAAATCTACGGCGAAGGCATCGCCACCGGCAACGCGACATTCGAAACCGAACTGCCTTCGTGGGAAAAATGGGACGCAGGCCACCGCAAGGAATGTCGTTTGGTTGCGGTGGAGAGTCATGCGGGCTCAGGGGCCAGGGTGCTGGGTTGGGCCGCGCTGAGCCCGGTGTCCTCGCGCAGCGTCTACGCCGGCGTGGCAGAGGTTTCGGTGTATGTCTCGACTGCGGCGCGCGGACGCGGCGTCGGCAAGATTCTTTTGCATGCGCTCATCGAAGCATCAGAAGCAGCCGGCATATGGACGCTGCAAGCCGGCATCTTTCCTGAAAACACCGCCGGCATTGCTCTGCACAAATCGTGCGGATTTCGCGAAGTCGGCGTCCGCCGCCGCATTGGCAAATTAGGCGGCGTGTGGCGCGACGTAATGCTGCTGGAGCAGCGCAGCAACAGAATCGGTACGTAACTTTCCGCGCAGAGACTCTTCGCGGTGCACACGCCAGGAAGCTCGACTCAGGATTGCCGACTACTTGGCTGGAACCCAATAGACTTCTTCCCGGATCGCGCCCCGGTCGGTAAAGCCGCAGCGCTTCAGGATCGCCTTGCTGTGCTCGATCATCTCAGGATGGCCGCAAAGGTAGGCGAGCGTGTTGGAGGCATCCAGTTCCCAGTGATCGGCATATTTTCGCAGGATGTCGTCGGCGCGTCCGATCTCGCCCGCCCAGTCTGCGTGATCCCACGGCCGGCTCACGGTTGGAACGTACTTGAACCACGGCAAGTCGCGGTCGAATTCCGACAGTTCTTCGCGGTAGCCAAACTCCCATGGGCGGCTGGCGCCGTTCAGCAAGTAGAGTTTGTGCGTTCCGTCGAAGCGGCCTTCTTTCCACTCTTTGCTCAGCCAGCGAACGTAGCTGACGAACGGCGCGACACCCGTCACCGTGGAAATCAGCAGATGATTCGTCTTTCCGAACTGCGTGTCGAGAGTGAAACGACCTTTGGGAACTTTGCGCATCAGCAGGGAATCGCCCGGTTGCAGCTTGTAAAGAGAGGGGGTTAGCGCTCCTTCGGG
Organism: Candidatus Solibacter sp.; assembly: GCA_035501655.1. Taxonomy (GTDB): domain Bacteria; phylum Acidobacteriota; class Terriglobia; order Terriglobales; family Acidobacteriaceae; genus Sulfotelmatobacter. Next base: position 230,235 of record DATJVU010000038.1, on the reverse strand, counting down.
CACTAGTTCGAGGAAGAATTCAATTTCGTCTTCCGTCGGCGACGACACGATCGAGTAAGGACGCTCCACACGCTTCCCGTTTATTTCGATTCCAAGCGTCGCATATTGCCCCGGAACAAAGTGGAATTCTCCATTGCTGCGGATGCGGAATGTCCACAAGTCAGGAGCGATCTCCGCACGCTTCACCAGTTGCGCGTGAAAGAACTTGTCGTCCGCGGTCGTCATCGATTCTTCCTCAAACGGCTCAGAGTCATGTGGGGAGGAAGCAGGCTCACAATAAACGCGCCATGTTTCCTGATTCAGTAGAGGCAATTCCCAGTCAGCTGCAGATGCCTCCAACCGAACGGTCGGCCGAGCGTGAGGATGCGATATCCTAGCCGGAACTCGGAGCTTTGAAAAGACTTTTCCTCGATCATTCTATGAATGAGTCCAATCAACTTATCGGCATCATCAAGGAGCTTAGAAAGTTTTACGGTCCACCGGCGCCCCCGATCGTCACTGATCCGGTTGAAATTATCCTGCACGAGAACGTCGCGTATCTTTCCGATGATGACAAACGCAACGCGGCATTCGCGGCGCTAAAAGAGAAAGTTGGCACCCGCCCAGAGAAAATAATCAAAGCGCGCCAACAGCAACTCATCGAAATCGCCCGCATGGGCGGGATCTTTCCCGAGCTCCGCGCCGATCGACTGCGGAAGATTGCTGAGATTACACGCTACATCTTCAAAGACAATCTCGACGCAGAGCTGAAAAAGCCGCTAGCGCAGGCAAAGAAATCGTTGAAAAAGTTCCCCTCCATCGGCGATCCGGGGGCGGAAAAGATTTTGATGTTAACGCGAAGCCATCCCGTGCTCGCGCTCGAATCGAACGGCTTGCGCGTGTTGTTGCGGCTCGGATTCGCCGAAGAAAAGAAAAGTTACTCCGCCAGTTATCGTGGAGTGCAGCAGGCGCTGGCTGGCCAATTGCCCTCCCGTTACGAGGAACTTATCGCCGCCTACCAGTTGCTGCGCCAGCACGGACAGGAAATCTGCAAGCGCACGCGGCCTCTTTGCGAAGGCGGATGCCCGCTTACGGCTGATTGCCGATACTACCAGAGTCTGTCGAAGTGAGCTTCGCCCCGATCATTGGCAAGGGCGTTGCAGATTTCAGCTTTACCAGATTGTCCTGTATTTTCTTCCAGTCTTTGGCTTTTCGCTTGGTCGCTTGGGGCGCGTTGGGGTCTTTGTAGTAGTCGAGAACGTTCTGCTGAAGCTCGGGCGACATCAGCTTGAAATCGCTCTTGGAGAGATCGCTCAGAAGCTGCGCATAAGTCTTATCCGAGAGCACGTACTCGCCCGGCTGCGTTTCTTCTCCTGTATCGCAGTCGCGGTTGTCAAGATGCAGCTTGTCACTCCGGACTTCCTGCAGCCGGTTGCGGTAGCTCGCGACCGTGTCGTCAATGCTCTTGACGAACATGTCCTCGGCTTGCTGTGAGGGAACTTTAAAGCTTAGGCCGCTGAATGCTCCTTTCCGCGGAATGAGTCTGAGAAAAAAGGCCAGAATTCTGGTGCCAAGGCCGGGCCGCCGATATTCACGGCCCCAGTCGCGCTCGTAGTCGGTGCGCGAAAGGTAGTACAAATATTTTTTCTCGGCTGCATTCGGCGTGTCGGCTATGAGCTCTTGCCGGCGCGCGAGCAGAGCCACCCGCGTCATTTGCGGGATTACCTTGCTTACTGCGTGGCGAAAGGTACCGATTGCGAGATCTTCATTGCCCACGACATCGCCGAACTCGATGCCGTAGATGATCGGAAACACGCGCTCCAGCAGGCCCTGCGAAACCTCGAATCCGATGAAGTCGTGATAGCGGTCGGAGGTGTAGCGGTTCTTCGCGACCTGCGTCATATCGAAGCCGAATTCGGCGCGGATGTGGGCGGTCGGAGAGTCGGCGTAGGTTACGACGTCGCCATACTTCCGCCGCAGATCGGGAAATTCCATGGCCACTACGTGATTCACCATGGGGTGGCCATCGTTGTCGGAGACATAGTGAGCCAGCGCGCCCAGCGCGAAGGCGTATTCGTTGGCGGTCTGCGACTCTTGAATCAGGCAGATGACGAAATCACCGGTCCGCACGTAGTGCGTGAGGTTGCTGAAATAGCGGCTCCCGAACGGGTAGTAGCCCATATCCTGCACGAGGGAACCGCCGTAGGCGTAGGCGTGAGCCTCCTTCAATTGCAGATCGGAGAGCCCAGCGAAGCGCGCTTTTACCATAGGCTGAATGCGATCCTCCCAGAGCAGGTCGACGACCTGCTCGTGGGTCAGCACCGAGTAGGCCGCGCAGATATGGGCCAGCAGAATCACGAGTCCAAGCCACTGCGTCGCGCCACCCAGCGAGAAGATTCGCTTCATCAAGTTCCGTTCACTTGCTCCTGGTCATTTGCTTAAAACCAGCACCACAAAACTGTCGGGCAGTATGGGCGGCCGGGGGCGAGGATTGTCGGCAGTAGCAGCCGGCGCTTCACCAAATTTCGCCGTCACGGTGAAGACGTTGTGGGTCTTCGTATCCAGGGCCATGGTACGGGCTCGTGCTTGCGTGGGAACATTTTCCGCGACGCTGAATTTGTCCGCGGACTCTTCTTTCACCACGGTGAGAACGCCCTCACCACAGGAGGCGAAAGCGAGCCCGGTTTCAGGATCGAACGCAGTTGCGTCCACTCCTTCGCCGATTGCAGGCGTAGCCAGCACCTTGCCGCTGTCGGCGTCCACGACGGCCATCATTTTGTTGTCGCAGCCGACAAACAAGCGCCGGCTCTTGCGATCGATGGCCAAGCCGCTGGGTTCGGTGCATGGCGCTAGCGGCCACCTGGATTTGACTTCAAGTTTGTTGGGATCGATGGCTACCAATTCGCTCTTGTCTTCGATGTTCACGAAGATTTCGCCCTTGGCGTCGCTGGCTGCGAACTCGGGCTTCCCGTCGAGTTTAATCGTGCCCAACACTTTTCCGCTGGCCGCGTCGATGGCGCTGGAATCCTGGCTGCGGCCGTTGAAGGTGAAGACCCGCTTGGTGGCTGGATCGTAGAGAATGGCGTCGGGATTCTCGCCTACTCTTACTTTGCTGCCGATCAGGGCCAATGTCTTGATGTCGAAGATACTCACGGTTCCTTCGCGGCCATTGCTGGTGAATCCGCGACCCAACTCGGGAGCCAGCGCGATGCCGTGCACACCGGGCGTGTCAGGAATGTCGCCGACGCTCTTGCCGGTATCGGCGTCGATCACCATCACGTGCGTTCCCCGTGAAATATAAACGCGGCGCGCGTCTGCGTCCGCCAGTAGATAATCCCATCCTCCTTCGCCGCCCAACTTGTAGGTAGCCGTCACGTGATATCCGGGACCGCTCGCGGCCGATGCTGCCAGCGCCGTGAACAGCAGTGTTACCGAAACCCACACTCTACTCGCAGGCATGGACTCTCCTCGGAAACTGAATTTGGATTCGGTCGACCGATTAAGGTTGCCACATTGGTCATCCGCCAGGGTGTTCCCTGCATCTAACAGGCTTCGACCGGAAGTAACTTTACCCTATTTCGAAGATCGACCTAGACTCTTCATTAGTATGGACTTCTCACCTTTATTTTCCCTGAAAGGGGGAAATGGGCAGCCATCGCCGGGTTCGGGGCCGCAGTCGACTCCGGAGTTTGGCACGCTTGGCTCCCAGTCCGACATCGCCGCCAACGCGGACGCGGGCCCGATCCATCGGACGCCGCAAAAGCCGCCACGCTCCATGCAATTGGTGGCGATCATGCTGGGCGTGCTGGTGGCTGTGCTCGTCGGAAATATTGGAAGAGCGCAAGCGGCGTGGTCGAATTTCGCGAAGCTTTTTTCGATCGGCATTAACAATCCGGCTTCATCGGCTCAGGATCCGCGTCAACTGGATCGGCTGAAGCCGCAGAAGCAGGCCGAGGCTTTGCTCGAAATGGCCGTGAGCCATTCTGACGGCGCGGTCGAACAGATTTCTTCCCGCGTCGATCGCTGGCACGGCAAGCTGCAGTGGAACTCGCAGATCGCGACCTTAACCACGGCCGCGCTCAACTCCAACGATATGCGGGTGCGCGAGTCGGGCGTGGAGGTCGAACTCGCGGCGTATGGATTGTCAAAGAATTCAGCTAGCCTGGAATATCTGCTGAGAACTTCCGAGTCGCGCGATCATGCTCAGAAAATCTGGGCGCTGTGGGCGCTGGGGCTGATGGGGAACCGCGGCGTGGAGACTAACCAAATCGTCGGAGTGCTCACATCTCACTTGAGAGACTCCGACCAGGACTCGCGGCGCTGGGCTGTCGAAGCTTTGGCGTTGGTGGGCACAACTCCGGTGATCGTGCCATTACTCCAGACGATGCACGACGATCCTTCCCCGGCAGTTCGCGAGCGTGCGGCGTGCAGCCTGGCGGAATCTGGAATGTTCACGCCGGAGCAGCGCGCCCAGGCGATTCCGCAGCTGATCAACTACACCGACGATCCTGCGCTCGACGCGCAGACCCACAATTGGGCGTATCAGGCGCTGACCGACATCACTCACCAGCATCTGGCTCACGATCCGGCTGCCTGGCGCGTTTGGTACAACGCTAACCAGAACAACTAAGCTTGTCGCGACCACAACAAAATAGTGGCCGGCGATTTCTCATCGCTCAGCCACTTGCCATGACGCTAGTTTGCACCCCAGCACCCTAGCTTCTGGTTTCAAACTCTTCTTATTCAGCCATCTTGGCCACGTGCACTTCGAATCCAGTCTTCGGCAGCAACGAAGTGAGCGCGAAGGCCTTAAAGCCGTCTCCGCTGACTTCGGTGTGCCGATAGACTCCGGGTTCGTTTTCGATAGTTTCGCGGCGGCCATCGAGGTCTTCGAGGAATGCTTGCGCGCGGCTTAAGGAGACGTCGACCTCTTTCGCGCGGGTGACGAAGGCTTCCGATGCATAGGAGCGCACCAGCTTGGGCCAGTATTTTTCCAGCAGATCGGTGCTGGCGAAAACATCGGCCCAAATGATGCGTCCGTTCACCGCAACCACCACCCCGACCGCATTTCGATCGCGCAATTGGCGGATCAGGCTGTGATAGTGCTCTTCGATGGGCCTGGCCACCGCATCGACTTGCTTCCGGACTTCGTCGTTTTCATTCACCTTGGCATAGGAAGTCGTGCTCTTCAGTTCCGACGTCAGTGCGGGAGCCGCACCCGTTACGGCTACCGTATCTGCAACGGCCTCTCGCTGTTTTCTAACTTCAGCCCAAACTTCATTCTGATCTTTGTCGGCCATAGCGCGGGCGCGCACGGAAGGCTGCGCCATCAGCGCCATCGGAGGCGCAGCTGCCGATCCTTGTTTGCCCGCATAGATCTGCTCGGAAGCGCCGAAGTGCTCCGTGGTCGCGACCCAGCGCCCGGGCTCGACGCAAAAGACGCTGAGGTCGACGGGATCGCTTTCGGCTGGAACGATGCGATCTTTGCCGATTACACGGTCCTGCTTGCCGCCGGAAACGATCTCTCCTGCAAGCAGCAGCAGCGGCCGTTTCGAATTGTTCACCAGCACCAGCCGGTTGACCTGCGGGCCATCGTGCCGCACAGAAGGCAGATTGTGCCGCCGAATCAGACCCTGGACGTTGCCCGCTTCGGTGACCACTACTTCGCCTGAACGCAAGCCCTCATCGAGCGTGAGAAATTCTCCGGTGGGATAACTCTTTGAAGTGACCACGGGAAACACGGTCAGATTTCCATGGCGAATAGGATCGAGAACCTTGTAACCGGTCGAGGGGTTTACTTCCCCAGCGCGCGCCTCGCGCTGATCGACGACAACCAGTCCTGCCACGATCACCAACACAGTAACTGCCAGAAACCATTTTGGACTTAAGCGTGGACTCATAGAGACGCCCCCTCCAGGAGCCGGAATGCCGCGCCAGTCTTGCGAATCGCCAAGCTTTCGCGGCCACGATCGGCTCGCTGGAAGAACGCCAGGCGCAGGTCGGCTTGCGCCCAAAATTCACGCTCCATGCGTCTAATTAATTGGTAGCATCGGAAAGATAGGGATATGGGATGCAAAGTCTCTTGAATCCCGGTCACTCCGCGTAACGTTACCATGAGCGCAACGAAACAGATTCCCGCCGTGCAGTTGGTCGTGCGTGAAATCTCGGCGGAGCTTTACGCCAAGGGCGGTTGCGAGAAGATCGGGCTGAGCCGCGAATCGTTCGAGGTTATTCTTTGCGAAGTGGGCGCGAAGCATGCCGCGGATGTTTCGGACGAGGTTCAGGAAAGCGAAGTCCGGACTTTTTTTCTCAGCCTACGCATCGACGAACTTGCCCTGGCGCGAGCCTGTGCTGCAGGTGACAACACTGCCTGGGAACTTTTCCTCACCCGCTATCGCGAAAAGCTATATCTTTCCGCCCTCCGCATCGCGCGCGAGGATTCCGCTGCTCGCGAGCTCGCGGATACGCTCTATGCCGATCTCTACGGCACTTCGACGCGCGAAGGTCAGCGCGTCTCGAAGCTGTCTTCTTATACGGGACGCGGATCGCTCGAGGGCTGGCTGCGCACCGTGCTGGCCCAGGAGTATGTCAACCGCTACCGGCGCACCAAGCGCCTGGTGAGCCTCGAAGAGGAATCGGAAGAGGGCGCGCAATTTCAGGCGCCCCAACCCGAACCGGTCGTGCCTGCCGACCCGCGCTTGACTCAAGCTACCGACGCAGCCATCGCAACACTTTCTGCCGAAGACCGCATGATTTTGAGCTCGTACTACCTCGATCAACGCACCCTGGCCGAGATCGCACGCATGCTCGGCGTGCATGAATCGACCATCAGCCGAAAACTCGATAAGCTGGCTAAGTCTACGCGAAAACAGATACTTACGGGCTTGATCAAGGGTGGAATGTCACGCCGCCAAGCGGAAGAGGCCATGGAAGTCGATGTGCGAGATTTGCAGCTGGATATTCGGCGAAATCTGGCGCAAGATTCTGCGTCCAGCTCGTTCTCTAAAAGGACCGCAGAGGCGGGAATCCGCGAGGATCCCGGGTAGTGGGCAGGTATCGATGCCTAAGCGGCGGTACGCACTATCAAGTTGAAATACAGAACGAGAATGTCAACCATCCCCAAAATCGTGCTGGCCCGGCTGAAGGCCGATGCAGCCGCCACGAAGCATCCGGATGCGGATGTGTTGACGGCATTTGCGGAGCGGGCCCTGAGCGCACGCGAGCGCGCAGGTGTGATCGAGCACCTGGCGCGTTGCGGCGATTGTCGTGAAGTGGTTGCGATGGCGCTGCCTCCGGTGGAGACCGCGCCGGTAGTGGTTCGCGAGCGGAGCTATTCGTTCGCGTGGCCGCTGTTGCGTTGGGGATTTGCGGGTTTGGGCGTGCTGCTGATTGGCTGGTTCGGCGTGCTGCAACTGCAGCGGAGTCATAACTCGGTCAACGTCGCGAAGTTCGTCAAGCAGCGGGTGTCGTCGGACACGACGACCTCATCAACGAATCCGTCGCCAGCGCCGTCTGCCGCTGAACGAGGGGCCAACGCGGCTGAGACAGCCAAGACGTCAGCAGACGCTCCATCTTCGCGGCCAAATGCATTTACGAAACTGCCGGAACCGGCGCAGCATGCAGAGACTGCTTCCACCGTCACAAATCATCAGCCGCATCGGGCTTTAGTCGGCAGTAGCGCTGGAGCAAACGTCAGTGGACCTCTCGCTTCGATGCAACAGCAGCAGCAAGTGGCAATACCTGGCGCGGTCGGCGTGATCGCAGGGAAACAAGCCGCCACTTTAGAGCAGCCGGGAGCTGTCTCGGAGACCGTGGAGGTCGCTGGCGCAGCGCCGCAGGTTGACAATGCAGAAAACAGTGACGCACTCAACAGCAATGCGCAGAACGAGGTCGCAACGCTTCGCGACCAGCCCTCCCCAGCTAAGACCGAAGACGTGTCGCGAGCGAAGCCACCCCAGGCGCCGACCGCGAGTGCTCAACCAACCGCCGGGGCGCGACTTAAAGCCCAGAGTGCTCCTACAGCCAACGTCCCCTTGAATGGCCGCGGACTAACTCAGACGGTTGCAACCGCGTCGGTGGCCGCGCCGCGCTGGAACATCAGCGCCAGCGGAAGTTTGCAGCGCTCGTTCGATCAAGGCAGCACGTGGCAAGACGTAAATGTGCTGGCGATGACCCTCCCCCCAAATCAGTTCGCCAGCTCCGACACCCTCTCAAAAGTCGCAGTCACGGCAGAACTGACTCCCTCGAAGGAAAAAGACGCCGAGAAGAAGAACGTCAAAAGAGAGAATTCGCCGCTCACGTTCCGCGCAGTCACCGCCAACGGCGCGGATGTGTGGGCGGGGGGCTCGCACGGGATTCTGTATCACTCGAGCGATGGCGGCAACCAGTGGATGCGCGTCATTCCTTCCGCCGCGGGAAAGGCCCTGACGGATAACATCCTGATGCTGGAATTCCCCGATCCGCAGCATGGACGGCTCACCACTTCGAATGCTGAGATCTGGACTACGAGCGACTCCGGCCAGACCTGGCAAAAGCAGTAGGTTTCATCCCGCGCGTGCCAACCATGCTTAGCTTTCCGCTAAGAATTACCAAAGTGATATTTACAGCTCTGAAAGCCTACTTTTATGATCGACATCGTGGTTGGCAGTTCTGGGGGAGGGCTGCCGGGCGTCCTAGGGCCGAAAGGTCGAGGGCGCTTTTCCTTTTTGTGAACTTTTCGGGCTAGTCCGCTTCCGTGCGATCTAGCTGCAGAACCATGTACTCCTCATCGATTAGCTTCCCGCCGATCTTCAGCGCTCGCGGCTCGCGTCCGAACGGCTCGAAGCCGAGCGATCGGTAGAGCTTCCGGGCAGCTTCTTGCGTGGTCGCGACTGAAATCAAGATCTGCTCAACGCCGTCAATTCTTGCTGCATGTTCGAGCAGCGATTGCATCAGCGCTTTGCCAATCCCCTTCTCGCGAGCGACTGGACTCACATAGACGCCCCAGACGCGGCCCTTGTGTCGTGTTTTCGCACCACGTTCCCGGAAGAAACCCGCAACCCCATTCAACCGCTGACTTCCATCGAACGCGCCGACCACAAAGGCTTCGCTTCCCGACCACAGCCTGGTTTTCACTTCATCCAGGCTCAGCGATTCGTATTCTTCCAGAGAGGCGCTGAAGGCCTCGGGATCTCCCCGGAGAGCTTCCAGGCGGAGACGCAACCACTCGGAGGCGTCTTCGGGCCTGAGCGGGCGGAGGTCTCCGATTTGCTCATCCATCATTCGCGCATTCATCATCCGCTCCGCAATTGCGAGCCGCGGCATCCGGCACAGTAGCCGCCGATTTCCAGCCGCGAGATGATCACGTGAAAGCGGCAATCTTTTTCGACCTGCTGCTTCAATCGCTCGAAATCATCGCTGACAAACTCGGTGATCTTGCCGCAGCGTAAGCACGCCATATGGATGTGGTCGCGGCCCAGCTTGCGTTCGTAGTAATGGCCCTCCCCGTTGATGTGCATCAGGTCGAGTTCATCGATCAGGCCCTGCCGCTTGAGCAGCCGAAGTGTGCGGTAGACCGTGCTGCGGTCGACGCTGGGGTCAAGCTTCTGGGCTTTGCGCAGAATCTGGCTGGCATCGAGGTGCTTGCTGGCTGTTTCCATCACGCTCAGGATAGCGCGGCGCTGCTGCGTCATCCGTATGCCGCGCTCGGAGAAGTGGGCCTGAAGGCGGCCCGGGGCTTCGGTTTGGGGAAGTGGCATAGTTTCGTCTCTTTTGACTCTGTCTATCGTTTAGATCGTCGCAACTGGTCGCAAATCGGCTGCGACGGTTTTTTCCGCGGAAACTGGACAACGCTTCCAGCTTCCGGCATGATTTGAACTGTACTCCAGATGCGACTCAGTTGCAACTAGTATCGACCGTTGTAGCTTGGGTGAAGTTGCACGATATAGATGCGACTCGGTTGCAACTAATGAAATGACGTTTCTTTACCGATTCTTATTCGAAAGGAACCTTCTCCGCTTGCACTCGATCCTTGGCCATCCTCAACACTCGCCATCGTTACTCAATAGAGCGACCCAGAGTCCGGATGATTCTCGGTCGCGTATCCGATCCGGAATCGTTGCCGTTCTTTCTTTCTTCATCCTGTTGGCCGGCAACTTGTGCCGCGCGCAGGAAAGCCCCTACATCGTCACCTACGATCACTACCTCGAAGAACCGGGCAGTCTGGAGGTGGAATACTTCTCCACGTTTGGTACCCAGCGCGCCGGCAACGACTTCCACTCTTACTGGATGGAGTTCGAATACGGCGCTACGGCCTGGTGGACGACCGAGGTTTATCTCGACGCGCAAACGACCTTCAGCGACAGCACGCTCTTCACCGGCTTCCGCTGGGAGAACCGTTTTCGCGTGCTGCAGCGCGAGCACTTTATCAACCCGGTTCTCTACGTCGAGTACGAACAAACGAGCGGCGCCGATAAGATTCTGAAAGAAGTCGAGGGCCACGACGTTGCGGCCGATTACGCCGACCTCAACGCTGACTCGCGCCAGGAGCACGATCACGAACTCGAGACCAAGCTGATCCTGTCGAAGACCTTCAAGGGCTGGAACATCGCCGAGAACACGATTGCGACCAAGAACATGACCGGAGGCGATCCCTGGGAGTTCGGTTACGCGATCGGCGTTAGCAGGCCACTTGCGCTCAAAGCTTCGGCGAAACACTGCAATTTCTGCCGCGAGAATTTCATCGCGGGAGTTGAGTTGTACGGCGGCCTGGGCGACCGCTATAGTTTCGGATTGCACGAGACATCTCATTACCTCGCCCCGGTGGTTGCCTGGAATTTGCCCTCAGACTGGACGCTTCGTCTCTCGCCCGGCTTCGGGCTCAACGACAATAGTCATCGTTTTCTGTTGCGCTGGGGAGTCTCGCGCGAGTTCTCGGGATTTGGCGGTGCGCTGGCTCGACTGTTTGGAGATCGCGACTAATGAAGACCATCTCATTCACGTCTCTTATCTGCAGCCTGATTTGTTGTGCGCTCCTTGGCATGGGGAACGCACAAACGACGGCGAAGGATTCCTCCATCTATGCCGAATTGTCCAAAGCTCCTAAGAAAGCGGTGGCGCGCCACAACCCGCTCGAGTCGGATCCCGAGGCCGCTGCTGCCGGAGCCAAGCTCTTCGGGTTGCATTGCGCCGAATGTCACGGCGAAATGGCGGAAGGCGGCAAAAAAGGTCCGAGCTTGCGCGCCGACCCGGTTCAGCAGTCGACGCCCGGCACTTTGTTCTGGTTGTTGACGAATGGTGTCGTGCGGCGGGGCATGCCGGTCTGGTCGAAGCTGCCCGAACCCCAGCGCTGGCAATTGGTTAGCTACATCAAGTCGTTGAGGCCCGCGGCCGCTCAACCGGCCGCGGCTCTGCCCTGAACTGCCGTCTTGAGAGCTCGTTTTGCGACTTTCGGGGCACGACTTGCATCGAATGGGAGGTGTTAAAATAAAGAGTTCGGCTTCCCCTTCGGGATGCACTCATAATCGCCTACTCCGGCAAAGCCGCTCGATGGAGCGTCGGCCGAAAAGTGCGACGTTTACAACGAGGAGAAAGAAAATGGCAGGCAACGGACTTGTCGAAGTGACCGATGCGAACTTCGACCAGGATGTTTTGAAATCGGATAAGCCCGTGCTGGTGGACTTCTGGGCGACATGGTGCGGCCCTTGCCGCGCGATCGCCCCGATCGTTGAAGAACTGGCCTCCGAGTATCAGGGCAAAGTAAAAATCGGCAAAATGGATGTCGACTCCAACAGCGCCACCCCGATGCGCTACAAAGTAACCGGCATCCCCACGCTGCTGGTGTTCAAGGGCGGCCAAGTCGTCGAGCAACTCGTCGGCTACAAGCCCAAGGATGCGATCAGCCAGGTGCTGAACAAGCACATTGGGTAAGCTTTCAGCCGTCGGCTATCAGCTTACAGAAAAACGCCCGGGAGGACTCCCGGGCGTTTTTTAACTGACCACTATCCACTCTGCATTAGTACTTCCTCAACACACCAATCACCCGCCCCTGCACATCGACAGACGCCGCCGGCACGATGATCGGCTTCATATTTGCGTTCGAAGGCTGCAGGCGGATGTTGTCTGCCTCGCGATAAAAGCGCTTTAGCGTGGCGTCGCTTTGATCGACAAGCGCGACAACGATGTCTCCGTTGTGCGCCGTACGCGTCTTTTCCACCAGTACATAGTCGCCGTCGAGAATGTGCTCATCCTGCATCGACTCGCCCCGCACCTCGAGCACGAACACTTCTTTCGAGCGCACAAAATCGGCAAGTGAAATCGTCTCAGGATTCTCGACCGCTTCGATCGGCTGCCCGGCGGCGATGCGCCCCAGCAGCGGCAGCACCACGCCCGTATTCACGCTCATCGACTGCTTGAGCTTGCCCTTCGGCGGCAGCAGATCGATCGACCGGCTGCGGTTGTAATCGCGCGTGAGCAATCCCTTTTTCTCGAGATTCGAAATGTGCTTGTGCACGGTCGCCAGGGAGTTCAGCTTGAGCCCCTGCCCGATTTCCTCGAATGACGGGGAATATCCATGCTCCGTTACGAACCGCGAGATGAAGTCGTAGACTTCGCGCTGCCTGCGTGTAATGGCCATGCCGACATTGTAGGCGAATATAAGGCGAAGTCAAGGGCGCACCTAAAGGCAAGTATCCGGGTTTATATACATAGAGGGAGCAACCGTGATAGGGGCTACGAAATGCGGCGACGGGCGGGCGGTTCGAAGCGGAGCAGCAATCCGGCCGGTGCTTCGCGCGGCGTTGTGGCTTGGAATCGCGATTACTTTTCCCTCCGCGCTGATTGCTCAAAGTATCGCCGCGTCAAGAACTTCCGTGGCGAATCCCACGCCTGCAGCGGGAGTTGCTTTTTCTGAGGGCGACGCTGATTCTCAAAGGGGTAACGGTGTGTCTGCGGCACCCGCGGTTCACGTTCGTGCCGACACGCGCTACGATTTGCCCGAAAATGAATGCAGCACCAGTTTTTTGGACCCGTATATTGGCGACAGCTTCGTCGCTTCTTCCGAGGAACAGCTACAGGAGAATTCCGCGACTGAGATTGAGCCACTGCCGCGCGTTCGAGAGCACGACGCCGAACTCGTTGAGCCGCTTGAGCGAGTCCAGCAACTGAATAGCGAACTCGTCGTGCCCGCAATCCCTCTCGGCGGCGCTGGACCGCCGATTGCTGACGCGCCCGGAGACCATCCTGACAATCCGTGATCGGCTGCTGCCCTTCGTGAAACTTTTCCCGCGTTCGTGACTCCAATCTGCCAGCGCGAGGAATTCGTACTTCGTGCAGAGGTAAATTCCATGAAGTTTTCCAGTCAAGTTGCCCTTACGTTCCTTTCATCTCTTCTTGGCATTACTGCCTGCAACGCAAAGGCAAATCCCGCTGCGGCAGTGCCAGCTCCAGTCGTTGACGCGCCGCGCGCCTCGTCTTCCAGCCAACAAAGCGCGGTTGTCGCCGGAGGATGCTTCTGGGGAATCCAGGCTGTCTTCCAGCATGTGAAGGGTGTAGTCAGCGCCACCTCGGGCTATGCCGGAGGATCGGCGAAGACCGCTGAATATGAAATCGTGAGCACGGGAGAAACCGGGCACGCCGAATCAGTCGAGATCGTTTACGACCCTTCACAGGTTACGTACGGCGAATTGCTGCGAATTTTCTTCTCGGTCGCGCACGATCCCACACAGCTCAATCGCCAGGGTCCGGACGAGGGAACGCAGTACAGGTCGTCGATTTTCTACGGCAACGACGAGCAGAAGCGGATCGCCGAGTCTTATATTGCGCAGCTCGATAAGGCGAATGTTTTTTCGCGGCCGATCGTCACCAAGGTTGTGCCACTGGAAAAGTTTTATCCGGCTGAGGGTTATCACCAGAACTACGCGGCGTTGCATCCGAATCAGCCGTACATCGTTTTCAACGATGCGCCGAAGGTCGAGCATCTGAAACAGGAGTTCCCGGACTTATATGTCGCGAAGCGGTGAAGAGACGAAACGTCCCGAACTGAATGGGATTCGAAAGGATGTGTCTGAACCGGTGGATTCGCGGCGCCGCACGTTTCTGGTGGCTTCTGTGGCTACGCTCGCAGGGCTCGCCGTCTGGCAATGGCGCAAGCCACATGTGCTGGCGCGGGCAGCAGCTCGCTCGGGAGAAGTGAAGGAGGTCACAGTCGTTCTTTTCTCCGACTCAGGCCAGCGACTGAAAACGGTCCGCATGCCAAAGGTGGTCAAGACCGAAGAGGAATGGCGTCGACAGCTCTCTGAGAACGCATTTGACATCGCGCGGCACGCTGACACGGAGATTGCGTTCTCCGGCAAGTATTGGAACCTGCACGACTCGGGAATCTACCGCTGCATTTGTTGCGACAATGCGCTGTTTGACTCCGCCACGAAATTCGAATCGGCCACGGGATGGCCGAGTTTCTGGCAGCCGATTGCGCGGGAGAATGTCAGCGAGACGAGTGACACGATGCTTGGCGTGGAGCGCACGGCAGTCAGTTGCACGGAGTGCGATGCGCATCTCGGCCATGTCTTCGATGACGGACCGCCGCCGACTGGACTGCGCTACTGCATGAACTCCGCTTCGTTGCGCTTTGTCGCGAGATCTTAGTCAAGGCTGGGCGGACGAATGCGTCCGCCCCTCCCACGAGACTCTTTAGGTTGACATTGTCACTCTCCTCGGCAAGTAATATGGATTTCATGAACTCCACCCTGCCGACCTTCCGCGAGCCCACGTCCACAGAAAAACTTTTCGATCGAGCGTTTGGCTTTCTCGTTGGCGTAGGGCTGGGACCGTCGCATATTTATCTGCTCGAAGTTCGGGGTCGCAAGAGCGGCAAGATTTACTCGACACCCGTCGACCTGCTGCAACGGAATGGCAAACGTTACCTTGTCGCCCCTCGCGGACGGACGCAATGGGTTCGGAACGCCGAAGCCGCGGGCGAGATCACCCTGAAGAAGGGCAGCAAACGCGAAAGACTTCGGCTGCGCCCGCTCGCCGGCGCCGAGAAGCATGAAGCTTTGAAGGCCTATCTCGACAGCTTCAGGCGCGAGGTTCAGCGTTACTTCACAACCCCCTCTGGCTCGCCCGCTGAGTCCTTCGCCGCCACTGCCGAAAGTTATCCGGCGTTTGAACTGCTGCCGTAGCCGGATAACTTTAGCTGCCACGATTGCATCCACCTGTAGCAGGTGATGTTTGTGCGTCCACGTTTTCTGCTGCGCCGACACTTCATTTTGCTTCTCGCGCTATCGACCTGCGGATTGACTTTTTCGCTTGCTCAGTCGAATCGTCAAAGATTCATACCTCCATCCACAGAGTGGCTTCATCTGGACAGCAGAAGTCCGTACAAAATATGGCTGGATCAAGATGTGCCCTGGATCATCACCGACGAAGAGCGAGCCGCTTTTAAATTGCTCAGAAGTGACGAAGAGCGGGACAGTTTCATCGACGCATTCTGGTCACGGCGTGATCCCACGCCTGACACGCTAATGAATGAATACAAAATCGAGCACTACCATCACATCGTGTACGCCAATGAGCAGTTCGGCATCGCTGGAGTGCCTGGTTGGAAATCAGACCGCGGGCGAATTTACATCATGCATGGACAGCCCGATCAGGTTGAGTCATTTCCCGGCAGCGGTGAAGGAATTCCAGTGGCGAAGAATCGCGATGTCATTGAATCGTTTCCCGCGGTCAAGGATCCGAACCTCAACCCGGCAGACGCCGCGGCAAGGCTCCCTCTGGAAGTTTGGCACTACCGTTACCTCGAAGGAGTCGGCCAGGACGTCACTCTTAGGTTCGTTGACACGTGTTGGTGTGGTGACTTTCGGATGACAATGGACCCAGCGGAGAAAGGCACTCTCCTGTACTTTCCTGGGGACTGGCATCGGACAGGAAAGGACCGCATTGCAGCGGTTCCTCCGCCAGTCTTCACATGGGGAACTAGGCCGACAGCCAAATTTCTTGATCTCAAGAAATACATCCACGGCTATGTGAATCTAAATCCGCTGCCGTTCGAAGTGCGCGCCGACGTTATAAAGGCAACAGATGCGACCTCTCTACTCCCAATCACGATCGCAATTCGGAACCGTGATATCACTTTTGTCGAAGACCATGAACGACGCCGCGCGACTCTAAACATCTCCGGACAGCTGGTGACCCCAAGCGATCACGTTATCGAGGAATTTGAAGATTCAATTGACCTCAACCTCGGTGCGGGCGAATCATCTTCCAAAGAAGATAGGACGTTATACATCCTCGCGTTGGCTCCTCGCAATGATCACTATCGGCTTGAGATAGCGATCAAGGATGTCCATGCGAACCGAGGCGGGAGTTTAGTTACTCCGCTCGACATTCCCGATCGCCCAGGCACAAGCTTCTCTACATCTTCGCTTGTGCTTGCAGAACGCATTGATCCTGTCTCCCGTGATGTTGATGCCAGTGGGTTCGTTCGACTGGGATCCTTCTACATCCGTCCATACGTGGGCACAGAAGGCGAGCCTTTGCACGTCGCCCGTGGAAAAGAACACTTCTTTTGGATGCAGATCTACGATCTAGCAGTCGACCAGAAGGCGCGGAGGACGTCCGTCCAGGTCGACTACACAATTGCCGAAATCGCCACTAACAAAATTGTCTTCCATGAACAGCTCCCCGCTGACGCCGGGCAGGCTTTGCGCGACCAGTTGACGCTAAGGCAGAAACTCCCAGCAGACTTAAAGCCAGGATCCTACCGACTTGATGTGCAGGTGCGAGATGGTATATCTGATGAGGCTCTGCAGCGGTCGACGGTATTTGTAATTGATTGATCAGTAAGTAGACAATAAAGTCATCGAAATAGATTTTTTTCCTTGCGAAAAACTCAGAGTTATGGCATGTTCAGACATCCCCAGATGAAAGGACGCCCAAATTTGTCAGAAAACATGCACAAATCGCTTCGCGGGCTGACATGGCTGCCGATTAGCCGAGTCAGTTATAGGGCGTCATTCGATTGCGCTAATTAATCGTCGGCGCTCCTTAACGCAAAGCTAACAAAACAAATACACGCTGGGTGGTGCAGGCCGCGGTTCCTTCGCTGACTCCGACACGATCCGCTGCCGATCATTCCCCCAGCATTGCGAAAAAAGTTCCGCGTGGGACGGGTGCACTGGTCTGTCTGGCGGGACTTCGTGCGCAATCGAGATTCAGTCAGTGGCGAGTGTTACGGCTACATCGTGGCGGCCTAGAGCCGGGGTTCGAGCCCCCAACCGTGACCGATATTCCCTGGCTGCGACTGAGATGCGGCGCGGGAGGGCGGCCCCGCGCCGCTGCCGAGGGAGTTTTTTTACTTTGATCCGACTCAAGAATCGAATGATTGAATTTCTCAAACACGTACTTAACGGGCACAACCAGTTCGCCTCGGGCGGACTGGTGCTCATGATCGTCGGGGCGGTTGGCGCCTATCTCCGGGCAATTCCGGAGAAGATCGGAGACTGGCTCATTGACCACACGACGATGATGATCACCGTAAAGGATGATGACGCAGCGTTTGTCTGGGTCAAAGAGTGGTTTCTGGAGCAGAAGTTTCTCCAGAAAGTCCGGCGAGTCGATCTCGACACGACGCTCCGTGGAGAACGCGTTGCCATGATTCCTGCTCCTGGAATTCATTGGTTCTGGTATGCAGGACGCCCATTCAAGGTTTGGTTCATGCGCAATGAGGGCAACGGGGAAAGAATGCAGAAGCGCACAGAGTCCTTGACCTTTCGCACAGTCGGAAGGCGCCGCGCGTTCTTGAAGAATTTTGTCGACGATATCGTGAACTGTCATGCCAAGAGAAACAGAACCCAGTCAAGGCTCTACAACTACAACGATGGCTGGGATTATGCGGAAGGCTACTCCCCGAGATTACTGGACTCGGTGGTTCTAGAACCGGGCGAAAAGGAGCACATCGTGGAAGATGTCGCGAATTTCAAAAGATCGAAGCAGCGGTACTCGCGCCTCGGCGTTCCCTATCACCGCGGCTATCTGCTACATGGCCCGCCGGGAACTGGCAAGACGTCGCTGGTATCAGCTCTCGCGGCGCACTTCGGGCTGTCGATCTATTGCTTGAATCTTGCTGATCTCAACGACCGCTCGCTGGTAGGAGCCGTGAATGACGTGCCGGCCAATTCAGTTTTGCTTTTTGAGGATATTGACTGCATGCGAGGCGGCAAGACACGCGATGCCGGGAGCACAAGCACCGCCGGCGACACGACGTCCGCGAAAAATCGCGAGGCTGCGAGCGACCGCCATGGCGTCACATTGTCGGGACTGCTCAATGTGCTGGACGGATTCTTTGCGCCGAGTGGCGTCCTGTTCGTCATGACAACGAATCGGATCGAGGCGCTCGACGCTGCGCTGCTCCGGCCAGGCCGCATCGACTATAAGGTATATCTGGGAGCGGCGAGCGACCGCCAGAAGATTGCGCTGTATTGCCGCTTTTTCCCGGAGGCGTCCGACTCTGAAGCGACAGATTTCGTGGAAAGTACCGCAGCAGAGACGATGGCAGAGTTTCAGGGCCTTTTATTGAGTTTGGAGCGAGAGCGGGAAAGCAGGACGACAACGGAAATCGGAGTCCCCACTCTGTGCTGAGTCTCCGAATGCTTTCTTCGGATAATTCGAGTTCCTCGCGAAGTTTCGTCAGCGTTCGGCGCAGCTAAGCCTTTTTCGCGGCCAGCGCTTTCTGTGTTTTGCCAGTCGCTGTGGGCGCTTCGAATCCAATGCGCCGGCTGTTGGCGGGCAGCGGAGCGAGTAGTTCGCGCAGGGCATCGACCAGCTCCTGAATTTCCGCATCGTGGCTGTCGAGGCGGGCTTCGAGTTCAGAGAGCTTCGACACGACGTGCTGGTTGACTGCCATGGACTGGCGCATCTGCACGAAGGCGCGCACTACGAAGATGCTCATTTCAATCGCGCGCTTCGAGTTCAGGACTGTTGCTGCCATGATGGCGCCATGTTCGGTGAAGGCTTGCGGCAAGTAGCGGCGGCCGCCATGAGTCGAACTTGAGGTTGCAATTTGTGACCTCAAGTTTTTGAATTCAGGACGCGACAGAGTGAAACGGAAGTCTGGTGGAAACCGGTTAGCGTTGCGTCTGACTTGCTGGTTGAAGCGCTTAACAGGGACGCCGTAGAGCGCAGCAAGATCACTATCCAGAATGACCTTCTGATTGCGCAGAACAAGAATCTTCGACCCGATGCTTTTGGCAAGGATGAGTGCGGTTTTGTTCATGACGGTTTTTCACCAACTTGAGGTCACAATTTGTGACCTCAAGAAGAAACCTAGTCATCATAGCAAGCGCCGTGCGCGCAAGGCAGAAGAACGCGAAAGGTTTAATTCCAGCGTGCCAAAACAAGAAACGGGGAAGTTGCGACCGCCTAGCGCGTGAGATTTGTCGTCGGCTGAAACAAAAACGAAAGGAGGCGATATGGCTCGACTCAATCTACCCAATCTAAACACTCGTCCGCGCACGCACGAGGGTGCACCTGCCCGCAACATTTCCACGGAGTTGCAACTCCGGCGTTCGGTGCTCGCCTGTCTGCTCTGGGAGAAGCAGTTCTACGAAGACGGAGTCGAGATCGCCGGCCGCATCGCGGAACTCGTTCCAAAAGTTGCCGCGGAAAAGGTCGCTGCGCTTGCGGTTGAGGCGCGGGAGAAGATGAGGCTGCGCCACGTTCCGCTATTGCTGGTGCGGGAAATGGCTCGTCATGCGTCGCATCGGGCATTGGTGGCGGATACGCTCGCTACTGTGATTCAGCGAGCCGACGACCTTGCCGAGTTCGTCGCGATCTACTGGAAAGATGGGCGCGTACCGCTCTCCGGGCAAGTGAAGAAGGGATTGGCTGCAGCCTTTCCTAAGTTCGATGAGTACGCTCTGGCGAAGTACGACCGAAGCGGACCCGTCAAGCTTCGGGATGTGCTCTTTCTCGCTCACGCCAAGCCTCGCGATGAAGCGCAAGCCGAGGTGTGGAGGCACCTGATCGCCGGCGAACTCGTGGCTCCTGACACCTGGGAGGTTGCACTCAGCGCCGGCGCCGACAAGCGAGAGGCGTGGGAGCGGTTGCTCCGCGAGCGAAAGCTCGGAGCGCTGGCATTGCTTCGCAACCTGCGAAACATGCGCGAGAGCGGCGTGAGCGAGTCGCTCGTTCTCGAGGCGCTCGGCTCCGTGAATGCGGCGCGTGTTCTGCCGTTTCGCTTCCTAGCGGCTGCACGTCACGCACCTCGCTGGGAGGAGGCGCTCGAGCAGGCGATGCTGAAAAGCATATCTGAAAAGGAAAAGCTGCCAGGCAAGACCATCGTCCTGGTTGATGTCTCCGGCTCGATGACGGCGCCTCTGTCTCGGCGCTCGGAGATGCAGCGGAACGATGCAGCTTGCGGTCTGGCGGTGCTTCTGCGCGAGATCGGCGAGAAGGTTGAAGTCTTCAGCTTTTCCGACTCGCTGGTTGCAGTGCCGGCGCGGCGCGGTTTCGCTCTCCGCGACGCGATCGACGCTTCGCAACGCCATAACAGCACGCAGCTTGGCAAGGCCGTCGCCGAGCTGAATCAGAAGCACGGCTACGATCGCCTGATCGTCATCACCGACGAGCAGGCGAGCAACACCGTGCCGAATTCAAACGGAAACGGCTACGTGATCAACGTCGCCAGTTATCGCAATGGCGTCGGCTATGGTGAGTGGAAGCATATCGACGGCTGGAGCGAGGCGGTCGTTGAATACATCCGGGCTCTGGAGAGTACGGGATAGCGGAGCCGACCCTCACGCACCCGATGGCGTAGCGTGATCCGGGCAGGGAAACGCGTAACAAAATAAAGCCCACTTCTCGCGGAGGTTGCTTGAAGTGGGCTTCCCGGATTCCCGGGGTGTTGCAACTCTGGACGTCGAACGCTATTTGCTATCGCCGTCGTGGTCGGCGTCGCCGGTGCTTTTCAAGGTCACCGTGTCCTCCCGGAGCGGGCTCGTCCGCTGCGCTTGTGATTTGATTTGTGTTTTCGGCGGAGTAGGCTGCGTCGACTCTAGAGCGTGGCTGGCATTAGTGCTGCTGACGGAGTTAGTCATATGGATGCTATCGGCGGCCGAGATGTCAGCATTAAGTAAATTATGTCTGTCTTAGGCTGCGCGGGTAATGTCAGGCAGTCCCGTCCAGCATTACTCGTAGCCTATTGGCTCTCCGGCTCCCGGTCTACATTGCCCGCGCTTTTCAGCGTTACCTGGTCATGCGAAAGCTCTCCGCTTTTGGGCTGCGCAACTGGAGGATGTTTGGGGGCTTTCGGTGCGGGTGGTTTGGAGACTTCGGGTGGATCCGTGGTTTGATTACTCGCGATGCGGTTGACCATTTTGTGATCTCCTATGCCAGCACATCGGCAGTGGGCATGAGATCCTTTGACTCCGGCCCTACCGTGCACAATCGTTCGTAACTGTTACCTACCGGCGAATGATTTCGAAGCTAAGGAGCGTGGAAGCACCGCTGTGCTAGTCTGCTGTGGCCACAGAAACTGATTTTCTTATGAAAAAGATCATCCACAACATCCAGAAGCACCTTGTGATTGCAGTCTTTCTTGGGTTGGGGCTCCAGGCAGGTGCACGCGCACAATCGTCCACAGACTCTCCCATCGTTGAGCAGGGCAAGTTCACGCTGCACAAGTTCGAACAGGCAATCGGCGAAGAGACTTACGAAATCCGGCGCGATGGAGATTCGCTAGAGTCCAAGGTCGATTTCAAGTTTACCGATCGCGGCAGCCCTGTGCCGCTCACTGTGACATTTCGCAGCGCGTCCGATCTCACGCCTCAGGCGTTTGAGATCAAAGGCAAAGTCGCACGTCCCATCTCGATTGACGAGTCGGTGACGATTGATGGCGGCCAGGTAGAAGTGCGCAGCCGCGACAGCAAAAGCGAAACGACTCTGCCAGCCGGGCCATTCTTCACTATCGCCGGCTACGCTCCAACGACCATGCAAATGCTCATGGTTCGTTATTGGGCGACGCACGGATCGCCGGCACAACTCGCAACGCTGCCGAGCGGCAGCGTAAAAATCGAACCACGCGGCCGGGATACGATCCGCGTCGGAGACAAAGAGGACAAACTCGACCGCTACACGATTGAAGGCCTCATCTGGGGCCGCGAGACGCTGTGGTTCGACGCGAATCGCAATCTGGTTGCATCCGTCACGACCGACGCCGAGTTCGATCACTTCGAGGCGATCCGCGACGGGTACGAAAGCGCTCTTGGCGACTTTGTCGGCCGAGCCGGCTCCGATGGTATGGCTGCGTTGGCGGATATCTCGAAGGGAATTCCCGGCAGCCGAGCCACGACACTTGCGATCGTTGGGGCAACTCTCGTCGATGGCACCGGAGCGGCAGCGGTTCTCGATTCAGCCGTTGTGATCAAAGACGGCCGCATCATCGCTGCTGGTCCTCGCTCTAAGGTGAAGATTCCCAAAGACGCAAACGTCGTCGACGCGAAGGGCAAGACCATCCTGCCCGGCCTGTGGGACATGCATGCCCATTTCGAGCAAGTCGAGTGGGGGCCAATTTATCTAGCAGCGGGCGTCACCACAGTACGCGATTGCGGCAATGAACTCGAATTCATCAAAGCAGTCCGGGATGCGGTGGCGCAAGGGCGCGGATTGGGTCCGCGTCTGTTGCTGGCCGGCATTGTGGATGGCAGTGGTCCCTTGCAGCTAGGTGTGGAGCGCGTCGACACTCCCGAACAAGCAAAGGAGTGGGTCGACCGCTATCATCAGGCTGGCTTTCAACAGATAAAGATCTACAGCTCCGTGAAGCTCGAAGTGGTCAAAGCCGTCGCCGACGAGGCCCACAAACTGGGAATGACTGTCACCGGCCACGTTCCCGAGGGATTGAACGCATACCAGGTAATCGAGGCCGGGCAGGACCAGATCAACCATATCGGCTACATCGCCGACATCATGCACGCGCCCCTTGCAAAAGATGCCAAGCGTATCGACCGAATCAAGGCGATCGCCGACATTGACCTCGATTCCGCGGAAGCTAAAAAGGCCGTTGCGTTTCTCAAGGATCACCACACGGTGCTCGATCCGACGATGGCTTTGTTCGAGTTGTTCAACGCCAACACAACAAAGCCACCATCGAGCTTTGAGCCGGGAGTTAACAAGATCGCCCCTGAACTGGCGCAACAACTGACTGACGTCGAGCCTCCCAACGAACTCTCTCCCATCCGGCAGCAGGCGTTCGAGAAAGAGTTGGCCATGATCGGCGTGCTCCACAGAGCGAACGTGCCCATCGTTGCCGGAACCGACCAGGCGGTTCCGGGCTACAGTTTGCACCGCGAAATCGAACTCTATGTGCAAGCTGGGTTCACGCCCATGGAGGCGATTCAGGCAGCAACCATTGACCCGGCACGTGCCATGGGCCTCGACAAGGAATCAGGCACGGTGGAAAAAGGCAAGCGCGGCGATCTGATCCTCATTCAAGGCGATCCCTTGGCGGACATCCACAATACGCGTAACGTCGAGTACGTGATAACCAACGGGACCATGTATCACACCGCCGAGATGTGGCAGAGCGTGGGATTCAAACCGTAGGCGTAGAAGAAGAAAAGGGACTCGAAGAAAGCAGCCGAGATTTCCTTCGTGAACCTTCGTGTCCTTCGTGGTAGATGCTTTCCCTTCAGTCAGATCAACACTGGCCGTCTATGCTAGTCTGCGAAGTATGGCAAATCGGCCTTCGATTAAGAGAAAAAAGCCAGTCATCAAGAAGAGCGCCCTGAAAAAAGCTCGCACTTTGCGAGGGAGCAAACCGCCCTCTGCGACATCGCCCGCGCGAGGCAAGCATTTTCTCAGCGACAAAGTTGAGCACTTTACAGAATCAGTAATTCGCGAGATGACGCGGCAAGCCATGCTGTACGGCGCGGTCAACTTGGCGCAGGGGTTTCCGGATTTTTCCGCTCCAGCAGCGATCAAGCAGGCTGCGCAGCAGGCAGTAGCCGACGACGTGAATCAATACGCCATCACCTGGGGTGCCAAGAATCTGCGCAACGCAATTGCACGACAGATGCATGTGTGGCAAGGGATCAGTGTCGATCCGGAAAGAGAAGTAACCGTCTGCTGCGGATCGACGGAGGCCATGATCTCGACGTTGCTTGCGGTCTGTAATGCCGGTGATGAGGTCGTGATCTTCGAGCCCTTTTACGAGAACTACGGGCCCGATTCGGTGCTTAGCGGCGCGCGGCCGATGTTTGTGAAGCTGCGACCGCCTGCGAACGACGGCGGCGAATGGAGCTTTGACGAAAAAGAACTGCGCCGCGCTTTCGACAAGCACACTAAGGCGATCATTCTGAACACGCCAAACAATCCCACGGGCAAGGTTTTCACCCGCTCGGAACTGGAACTGATTCGCGATCTCTGCGTTGAATTCGACGTGCTGGCGATTACCGACGAAATCTACGAACACATCCTGTACGACGGCACGCAACATATTTCGATGGCGTCGCTCGAAGGCATGCGTGATCGCACGGTCACCATCAATGGCATGTCAAAAACCTACAGCGTCACGGGATGGCGCGTGGGCTGGGCGGTGGCGCCGGAGAAAATCACGAATGCGATCCGCAAGGTGCATGATTTTCTAACGGTTGGCGCGCCTGCGCCGCTGCAGGAAGCGGGAGCGGCCGCATTGAGCTTGCCGCAGGAATATTACGCCAAACTTGCTGAGGGGTATCGCGTGCGCCGCGATCATCTCATACCGTCGCTTACCGCCGCCGAATTCAAGTGCTTCCGCCCGCGGGGCGCGTATTACGTTATGACTGACATTTCCGCGTTCGGCTATGCGGATGACGTCTCATTCGCGAGATATCTGGTGCAGGAGATTGGTGTGGCCTGCGTGCCAGGGTCGAGTTTCTATCGCGATCCCCGAGACGGGGCGCGACAGGTGCGTTTTGCATTCTGCAAAAAACCCGAAACACTGGACGAAGCCGCGCGCCGTCTCGCAAAACTCGCTCGCTGAAACAAAAAAGGGTTGTCATTCCGAACCGGCGCGAAGCGGCGGTGAGGAACCTGCTTTTCCTCGGGCAAAGTGACGCAGCCTACTTCTTGATCACCCCGCAAGCAACACGATCACCGGAGTTTCCCGACGGATCAGTCTTGTAGTCATCGGCCTTGGCGTGAACCACAACCGCGGCGCCGTTCGTAAGTAGAGAGTGCGGGCCGTCTTTCAAAGTTACATCAGCATCTTGAAGTTCTGTTTTGACAGTACCGTCGGAGCCGACCGTAAAATTCTTTATGTCGCCGGCATGATGGCCTTCCGGATTGTCGAATCCGTGCTTCTTGTTCTCTGGATTGAAGTGTCCACCCGCTGATTTGAAGTCGGGCACTTCGCATTTTGGGACTTGATGGAAGTGGATTGCGTGCTCTCCCGGTGTGAGGTCGTGCAGGACTAACTCCAGGGTGACGCCCGGTCCGCTGTCCCAGATGGTTACAGTGCCAACCGATTTGCCCTGAGCGTCAATCAACTCCACGGTGGTCTTGGCGGTTGCGGACGCAGAAAACAGGAAAAGAGCAAGAGCGGCGAGCGAGCCGTGCAGCAGTCTATTCATGAGCTTCCTCCGACGCATGCATTATATGCAATCTTGCTGATCCAATCGGTTGCCAGAGTTCCGCGGCGGGATTCCGTCCGCGAAACTATGGGCTGAGGGCTGAGTTCTCCACAAAAAACTGGAGTATACTGCGAAGAAGTTTCCGAAATCTGTGGGTAGGGAAGATCTCTTATGGCGTTGAATGCAATCCACCCCGTGGCGGAAGAGGTTCCGGCTGACGATTTTCAGGCGCTCGAACAGAAAATTTATCGCACTATTGAGATGTACAAAGCCGCGCGACAGGCACAGGCTACAGCCGAGCGCGACGCGCAGCGCCTTCGCCAACAGCTCGAGGAGCGCGAAGAAGAGTTGACCTCGCTGCGGCGCGAATCGGTGCAACTGAAGAAGGAGCGGCAGGAGATTCGCGGGCGCGTCGAGAAGATGCTGGAGCAGATCGAATCGATCGCCGAAGCCAGCTGACGATTGCCTGCGCTGTGCCCGAGACGTAGCAAGTAGCGTCTCTTGAAAGCGAAAAACAGGAGACTACGAATGGCTACTGCGACAAAAGACCGGACAGTGAAGGACCCCCAGAACTCCAGTGTGCGGGTGGAAATTTTCGACCAAGCCTACAATCTGCGCGGCTCGGACCCCGAGCACATCCTCAAGCTCGCCGAGTACGTCGATTCCAAGATGCGGGCCGTGGCCGAAGCTACGAACACCATCGATACCGTCCGCCTGGCAGTTCTCGCCGCGCTCAACATTGCCGACGAATATCACCTTCTCAAGAAAAAGCAGGATGGCGGGGCAACGGATTACCAGAAGCGCGCGCATCTACTAGCAAATGCGCTGGACGAGGTGTTGCGCGAAGAACGCAAGGCGGGCTAGTCTGCGGCTCGCAGCATTGTACTGGCTTGTTGCCGCGCTGACGTGCAGCGCCCTTCCTCAGGAAACAACCCTCCGGTCACAATCGAATATTGTTCTGGTCCCGGCGCTCGTCAAGGATACCCAGGGAGGACTTGTCTATGGCCTCGAGGCCAAGGATTTCCTCGTGGAGGACGATGGCGTCGAGCAGCCAGTCAGTCTTGATGAAACGCCCGAGGGGCAGCCGATTTCGCTGGTCGTTGCCATCCAGCGTGGGCGGAGCGCTTACCACGAATTTCCCCGAATGCTAGGGCTGAAAACGATGCTCGATCCGCTGTTCGGGCAAGGAACGGCGCGAGTTGCCAGCGTCGAGTACGACAGCCAGGTCAAGCTCACCCGAAACTTCACCAAAGATGAGAGCCTCATCGGCGATGACCTGACGAATCTGCAGCCGGGCGACGGCGGGGCGGCGACGCTCGAAGCTGTGAATTACTCAGTTGACTTGCTCAAGAAAGAGCCCGACAACCGGCTCAGGGTTCTGTTGCTCATCAGTGAAACCCGCGATCACGGCAGCCATAACAAGATCGACGATGTAGTCTCCGCCATCGGTCAGAGCAACATCCTGGTGTACGCGCTGGCATTCTCGCCGTCGCTCTCGAACATTCTCGATACGGGGCGGGGCAACAACAAAGATGAGATGAATGCGGCGCCGGATCTCTTGGGTCCTCTCGTCATGACGGTCCACGCCATGCGCAAGAATGTTCCGAAAACAATCTGCGCCATGACTGGAGGCGAATATGAGCTCTTCGCCACACGCAAGAAATTCGAGGTGCGGATGAACGACTTCACCAACCATTTGCACAGCCGGTATCTGCTTAGCTTTGCGCCAAAGAATCCGCATCCGGGCTTTCATCAGATCCGAGTGCGATTGAAGAATGCGGAAGGGACATCAATTCTCGCCAGAAGCAGTTACTGGGCCGAGGCCACGCCGCGCTAAATTCAAAACAGGCAGCCAACCCCGGCGGCAGTAGCCTGAAGTTGGCTTCGGGTTTGAGGTCGCAAATTGCGACTTCAAGACGTCTAGAGAAGCGCTGAGCTTAGCCGCGCCGACCGCCAACTACTTCCGGGCTCGCATCGAGAATCTCGCGCACCTTTCCCACCAGTGCCGAGAGGCTGAAGGGCTTGGGCAGGAACCAAAGGCCTTCATCGAGAACGCCGAACTGCAGTATTGCGTTGTTGGTATATCCCGAGATGTAGAGCACGCGAAGTCCCGGACAAGTCTCAAGGATCCGCTCCGCCAGTTGGCGTCCGTTCATTGCCGGCATCACGACGTCGGTGATTAAGAGACGGATGGTGTCCCTGTTGGCCTTACTGAGGGTTAGTCCTTCGTCCGGGCCATTGGCCAGCAGAACCTTGTACCCGCAGTGTGACAAAACGGACGACGCGAGCTGGCGCAGCTGAGGATCGTCTTCCACCAGAAGGATGGTCTCAGTCCCATGCAGCACATTGCCGAGGCGATTGTCGCGGCCGGTTTCCTCAACAGGCTGATCGATGCGCGGAAGATAAATCTTGAAAGTGGAACCGTGGCCGGGTTCGCTGTAAACCCAGATGAATCCACCACTCTGCTTGACGATGCCGTAAACGGTGGCGAGGCCCAGACCGGTTCCCTTCCCGACTTCTTTCGTGGTAAAGAACGGCTCGAAGATGCGCGCCTGAACTTCCGGGCTCATGCCCGCGCCCGTGTCACTTACTGCCAGCATGACATAACATCCGGGAGCAATCGGCTGGTGTGCTCCGGCGTAGGCTTCGTCTAGTTGGGCATTCGACGTTTCAATGGTGAGTTTGCCGCCGTGGGGCATAGCGTCCCGCGCATTGAGAGCGAGGTTCATGACGACCTGCTCGATCTGCCCGGGATCGGCCTTCACTGATCCAAGGTCGGCGGCGGGAACCGTGAGCACTTCGATGTCTTCGCCGATGAGCCGCCGCAGCAATGAGTCGAGATTCATTACGGTTTCGTTCAGGTTCAGGATGCGCGGCGAGAGAACCTGCTTGCGGCTGAAAGCCAGCAACTGCCGCGTGATTCCGGCCGCACGTTCCGCCGCTGATTTGATCTGACCAACGCTGTCGCTTTGGCGGCTACCGGAGGGCACGCCGTCGGCGAGTATCTGGGCGTAGCCGAGAATTACGGTCAACAAATTGTTGAAATCGTGCGCCACGCCACCGGCGAGGCGTCCCACAGCCTCCATTTTCTGGGAGTGGCGCAGTCGTTCCTCAAGCGCCACGCGCTCGGTCACGTCCCGGATTCCAGCCGACACCAGCTTGCCCTGCTCCGTCTCGAGCGGGCTTAGGCTCACTTCGATGGGAAATTCAATACCATCCTTGCGCAGGCCGAAGAGCTCGAGCCGTTTGCCCATCTCACGCGCGTGCGCCCCTTCGGAGAAGCCGTTCCGGTACAACGGATGTTTTTCGCGAAATCTTTCCGGCATCAGCATTTCAATCGGACGATTGAGCAAGTCTTCGCGCTGATAGCCAAACAGCTTCTCCGTCTGCGCGTTCACCAGAACAATTTTGCCCTCGCCGTCCGCGACAACCATGGCGTCGGGCGCCGACTCCAGCAACCCGCGGAATCGAGCCTGGGCGCGCTCTCGCTCTGTGACGTCCTGAACCAGCGACGCGACGCCTAGCACGCGGCCGGCATCATCGACTAGTGGAGTGTTGTACCAATCGCAGCAAATTGTGCAGCCGTCCTTGGTGAGGTTGTCGTTGGTATTCCGTGATCCCGCGGTCTGATGGAGCAGCGTCTTCCAGATCGCCCCAATCTCTGGGCGAAGATGCTCGGGAACAATAAAGCTGGAATGCCGGCCTATCGCCTCGTCGCGGCTGTATCCGAAGATGCGCTCCGCCGAGGGATTCCACCCGGCAACGCAGAAATTCAAATCCCACTCGACGACCGCGAGTGGAGTGTGCTCGATGTGCATGCGCAGTTTTTGCTGCGACTGGCGTATTTCTTCTTCGGCGCGCTTGCGATCAGTGATGTCGCGGCAGATGCCGAGCAATCCTACGACTTCTCCGTTAGCATCCTGCAGCGGACCCTTAGTCGCCAGATAAAGCCGCGTGACGCCGGCGGCCGTGCCGAATTCCTCGTAGGTTTGGGTTTTGCCCGACTGCAAAACGCTGCGATCGGTGCGCATAATCGCGCGTCCCACCTCGGGCACGAACAGTTCGCTGTCGTTCTTGCCAAGGATCTCCTCGACCCGGCGGCCAAGAAAACCGGCTCCAGCCCTGTTAATCATCAGGTAGCGGCCTTCGATATCTTTGACGAAAACCGCGTCCGTGGTTCCCTCGGTGATGCCGCGCAAAAGGGAAAGGTTTTTCTCCAGTTCGTGACTGCTGATCAACAACTGGTGCTGCACAACGAAGAGACGCCCTGCGGCGGCGGCAAAGGACGACATGACAAGTACCACGGACCAGAGGAACTGCTCCTGTGCGATGCGCAACACCAAGGGAAAGACGATGGCCGGGATGAGCAGGGGCAGAAACTGGGCTAGCATTGGCGCATGGCGCCAGGCGGCAGCCACGTTCTCAGAATCACTGTCTTCGGAGTCTTTCCATGTGGCAGCAATCACCGCCATGAGGCTGTAGGTGATCGTCCAAAGGATGTCAAGCCAGGTTCCCTCTTTGTAGTTTCCAGCAGCGTAGCCGTAGAGCGTGGAATTGGTGGTGATGGCGAACGCTACGAAAAAAATCGTCACCCGAAGAAAGAGTGAGCGGGCAGTCTTAAATCTTGTGAGCAGTCCGCGCGCCAGAAAACCGATGGACAGAAGGCCGAAAAAGATTATGCCCGCCCAAAGGGCTCGCGTGGCCATGTCGCTGTGGGAACTCTCCCATCGCGAGGGGATGTAGAGTTGCGAAAGCTCGATACTCAGCACCAGCGCGCACATCTGCACGAAGTCGCAGAAGCGCAACCACCGGAATCCACCGACGGGGTCGCGAGGTCCCAGAAACAACGTCATCATCGCCGGCACGGGCCAGAAGAACACCAGCACATCGCTCGGCCAAAACACTTCGGGACTTTTGACGATGTCGTAGAGATAGGTGTAAGCCACGCCACCGATGAAGGCGAGAAGAAAGGAAAGCGACATTAACCGCCAGACACGGCGGCTGAAACGGCTGGACTCGCGGGAAATAACCCAAGCGGTAATTGATGCGAGAAGGGGAGCGGCGATGGCGCCGAGAATGTCGCCCCAAAGAGATGCCGTGTCGCTGCCGTAACGGAAGACCAGTATTCCCGCGTGCACGAGCACGAGAATTACCGCCGCCCCCAGGGCAGCCGCGCGATATTCAGACATCTTCTCGAACTTCTCCGGCGACTCGCCAACTGGAAAGCGAGTACGCAAGCTGCCCCAAATTGATTTGAAACGAGTATACACGGAAATTTCTCTGTTTCCCGATGAATGGAAACCGCACGTACACGGAGAGCAGGCGCCCGAAGCAAGAACTACGTGGGGAGATTGCATTACTTTAGTTGCAAGCAGCCTGCCATCTATTTCGAGTCCTCCACTTGCCAAGGGCGCGGCTTTTCCCTAGCATCCAGATTGAAAGCCGGCCTGCCGGGTTGGTGATGGCGGGTAACCGATTTTTGAACCAATGCAGAATGAACGGGAGCTCGACTCGAACTAGGATCCGGTGAGCAATGCTCCGCCATGCGGAGATGCCTAAAGGGTCTCGGCGGGCGCCCAACGTCTACCGACGGGTTCATTCTCGGCCCCGTCACACGGCACAGTGGGTCGGCTTGATACAACCAGCCATTAGCCGTTAGCCCTTGGCTCTTAGCTGAAGGCTAAGGAGCAAGAGTCATCTCTGCATTCCTGCTAGACTGACTCTGTAGCAAATCCCAGCCCCTACGCATCTAATAAATTAGTGTTCCCACAGCTATTTCATATTGGCCGCTTCTTTCTGCCGACTTACGGCTTCCTGGTCTCGTTGGGAGTCCTGCTCGGGCTCTGGATTAGCGTGCGCAATGCCGAGCGGGTCGGCTACGACGGCGATAAAGCGTGGAATCTGGGGATACTCGTGGTGCTGGCGGGGATCATTGGCGCCAAGGTTCTATATATCGTGAATGAGTGGAGTTACTACTCGGCTCATCCGCGCGAAATCTTTAGCATCGACACACTGCAAGCGGGGGGCGTCTTTTCCGGTGGTCTGCTGGCCGCCTTCCTAGCCGCAGCGTGGTACGTGTGGCGGAATCGCATGCCGCCGCTCGGAGCCTGCGACTGCTTCGCTCCCGGCCTGGCGCTCGGCCACGCGATTGGACGCATCGGTTGTTTCGCCGCCGGATGCTGCTACGGAAAAGAAACGCATCACTGGTGGGGCGTGACTTTCACCAATCCCCTGGCTCACTCGATTACCGGCACGCCTTTGGGCAGGCCACTTGAGCCCACGCAATTGTTCGAATCTGCAGTGGAGTTCGCCAACTTCGTCTTCCTGATGTGGCTGCTGAAGCGCCGCAAGTTCGACGGACAGATCTTCGGCGCTTTTATGTTCATCTATGGTATCGCCCGATTCTTTCTCGAATATCTACGTGACGACCCGGGACGCGGCTCCGTCTTCGGCGGGGCCATGACCGGGACGCAGTTGATTGCCATTGGCCTCGTGCTTGCGGGCGGACTGATCTGGTGGCTGCGGCCAGGCGCGAGGTGGAGGTCGGCGTAGCCAGTCGCCGCGGCGCGGTAAGGGCATCGCGAAGGCATGCCTGACCCGGCATCAATCGCAGACTTCCGCACGAGTCATCGCGGTTCCTGTGAATTCCCGAATCTGGGGTATCCTTCCCTTTCAATTCAACAATGGCTGGCGAGTTCCCCAAAGCGTTCGCAGTTCCTGCTGAGGATGCAGGTAGACGCTTGGATCAATTCCTTGTCGCAGTACTGCCCGATGTCAGCCGGGCACGTGTGCAGCAACTCATCTCGGAAGAGAAGATTCTTCTCGACGGCACAGCCGCGAAAGCTTCCTTCAAGCTTCGCGGAGGAGAGCAGGTTTCTGTTCTGGGGCCAGCGGCGCGGCCGCCGTTGCGCGCCGTGGCAGAAGATATTCCCCTCGACATTCTCTACGAAGACGACGTTCTCGCTGTAATCAACAAACCCGCCGGCATGATGGTGCACGCGGGAGCGGGAGCAACCGAAGACGCGCGCAATCGGGGAACGCTGGTCAACGCGCTGTTGCATCATTTTGCGAGCCTCTCGGGCGTTGGTGGCGAGATGCGGCCGGGAATCGTCCATCGCCTGGACAAAGAGACCAGCGGGCTGATCGTCGTGGCAAAAACCGACGACGCGCATCGCAAGCTGGCGGAGCAATTCTCGCGGCGTCAAGTTAAGAAGAAGTATGTTGCTCTGGTTCACGGTTGGCTGAAAAAAGATTCCGGAACGATCTCGGCCAGCATCAGCCGCGATGCCGTGCGCCGCACGCGCATGACGACGCGCGGATCAGGGGGACGCGAGGCCGTATCGCACTATCGGGTTGTACGGCGGATCGATTCAGCATACGGAAAGTTCACTCTTCTGCAAGTGAAGATCGATACGGGCAGAACCCATCAGATTCGCGTGCATCTGTCGTCGCTCGGACATCCTGTGGTGGGCGACACACTCTACGGTGCGCCCTCTGAGATACGACAATCGGAGCTTGCGCGAAAAGCAAAGAGAAAAAAGGCCCGGCCCACGGCCAACGGCCCTCTGTCTCTCTCGCGAAATTTTCTTCACTCCGCAGAATTAGAAATGCGGCATCCTCGGACGGGAGATACAATCTCGCTGCACAGCCCGTTGCCGGAAGAGTTGCGGCAGTTCCTCGGGGCGATCGAAGGCCAAGCCCCAGAGAAGCTCTCCAGCCGTGAGCCGGATATAATATCTGTGAAAAAGGATGTTTCTTGATGAGTGCCCTCACAAAGACGGCGCAGCTGGCGCTGCTCATGGCATTTGCGGCCGCGGCGGCGGCTCAGTCCGCGACCACGGCTCCGGCCGTCGCTCCCACAGCCTCACAAAATAAAGCGGCAGACGATGCGGCCGCGAATCAATCCTCGGCGCCGCAGAAACCGGCAGACCCGAACGCCGCCAATCCGGACGATCCGTTAACCGTTATCAAGGCTTTCAGTAACGAGGTCAATGTCGTCTTCACAGTGACCGACAAACACGGCAAGCGCATCACCGACCTCAAGCAAAACGATTTTCGCGTGGTCGACGACAACAAGGCGCCGGAGGAAATCCGCAGCTTCCACTCGGAAACAAACTTGCCGCTGCAGGCAGGATTACTGATCGATGCCAGCAACTCGGTGCGAGACCGCTTCAAGTTCGAGCAGGAATCGGCGATCGAATTTTTGAACCAGACGGTTCGTCCGCGTTACGACCGTGCCTTCGTGGTAGGCTTCGACGCCACGCCGGAGGTCACACAGGATTTCACCGACGACACCTCCTTGCTAGCCAAGGGCGTTCACGAACTGCGCCCCGGAGGCGGCACGGCAATGTTTGACGCGATTTATTTTGCCTGCCGCGACAAACTGATGAAGGCTCCCAAGAACGCAACGGTGCGGCGCGCGATCATTCTGCTCAGCGACGGCGAAGATAACCTGAGCCACGTAACCCGCGAAGAGGCGATTGAAATGGCGCAGCGCGCGGAAGCCATCATTTACACCATCAGCACCAACGTAAGCGGCACCAAAGGGCCCGGCGACAAGGTTCTTGAGCGCATCGCGGACGCAACCGGGGGCCGCGCATTCTTTCCTTTCCAGATTCGCGATGTGGTCAACGCCTTCGCTGAGATTCAGGAAGAGTTGCGCAGCCAGTACG
Source organism: Candidatus Solibacter sp. (assembly GCA_035501655.1). Classification (GTDB taxonomy): domain Bacteria; phylum Acidobacteriota; class Terriglobia; order Terriglobales; family Acidobacteriaceae; genus Sulfotelmatobacter. The sequence continues at coordinate 196,001 of DATJVU010000038.1, read as the reverse complement.
CCGTCTCCTACAAGCCGGCGGACTTCAAGGCGGACGGCCACTACCGCACGATCGAAATTGTCGCCAACGATCGCAAGAACTTCCGCGTGCGGGCGCGTCGTGGATATTACGCACCAGCGCAGTAGCTAAATACCTTAACCACAGAGGACACGAAGGTTCACGAAGTAAAATCGTTCGTGATCCTTCGTGCCCTCTGCGGTTATTGTCTTTGACTGATCAGAGAAAGTTATGCCGGGATACTCAGGAACTCCACTTCCGAAAAAGTTAGGCATCAAAGACGGCTGTCGCGTGCACTTGCTGGCAGCGCCTGCCGACGTGCGCGCGGAATTAGCTGCGGCGCTTGCCCAATGCGAGATCGTCAGCGACGCGAAGGCTCTCGACTTCGCCATGGTGTTTACGAAATCGAGATCGGAGCTAGCAAAGGAATTCAAGCGTACCGCCCGCGCTCTCTCCGCGGCGGGAATGTTGTGGGTAAGCTGGCCGAAGAAGAGTTCGGGCGTAGCAACCGATCTCGACGAGAATATTGTCCGCGAGATCGGCCTCGCTGCCGGCCTGGTGGATGTGAAGGTCTGTGCGGTAACAGATATCTGGTCCGGATTGAAGTTTGTGCGGCGAATAAAGGACCGGTAGACTTCATCGCAATTGAGACCTGAGATCAAGGAACGAACAGCATGGTGCGAGTCGGATTGATCGGGTTCGGACTGGCAGGGCAGGCGTTTCACGCGCCCATGATCCGCGGAGTCGAGGGCATGGAACTGGCGTGCGTGCTCGAGCGCCACACATCGCTCGCTAAGGAGAGATATCCAGATGTCCGCATTGCTCGCACGCTCGACGAAATGCTATCGGACAAGTCGATCAATCTTTGTGTCGTCGCCACGCCGAATGACACACACTATTCCTACACCAAGGCCTGCCTCGAAGCCGGGCGCGATGTCGTGGTGGACAAGCCCTTTACGCCGACGATGGCGGAGGCCGAGCAACTCGTGCGACTGGCCGCCGATCGCGGGCGGCTGATCAGCGTTTATCAAGATCGGCGCTGGGATGGCGCGTTCCGGACCGTAAAGAAACTCGTAGCCGGCGGAACACTCGGCACGGTGATGGAATATGAAGCACGCTTCGACCGTTTCCGCCTCGACGCGAAGCCGGGCGCCTGGCGCGAGAAAGCCGACTTTCCCGCCGCCGGAGTTCTATGGGATCTCGGCCCGCACTTGATCGACGGAGCTCTCGTTCTCTTTGGGGAGCCCGAGAGCATCTACGCTTCGGCGTTCTGCCAGCGCGAATCCTCGACTGTGGACGATGCGTTCGAGGTTCACATGGAGTATCCGCGAACGCGGGCCACCTTGCGGGCGCGGATTATCGCTTACGCTCCCAGCCATCATTTGTTGCTTCACGGAACGGCCGGGTCATTCGTGAAGTACGGCATGGATCCGCAGGAGGAAATCCTGCGCAGCGACCATTACCCAGACGGCCTCGATTGGGGCGCGAACTGGGGACTGGAACCGGAAGAACGGTGGGGCACCCTCAGCCCCGTCGGCGGCAAGCCGAGAAAGATCGAAACCGAGCGCGGCGACTACCGCGGCTTCTACGCCAATGTGCGCGACGCGATGGAGAAGAAAGCCGCGCTCGATGTGACTCCCGACCAAGCCTTGCGCACTATGCGCGCTTTACTGCTCGCCCACAAGAGCAGCCGGGAAGGGCGCAAAGTGAGTTGGACGGAGGTCCCGGAGTAGCCCCCGAGGTTATATGTCGGAGGTACCTACCATCCTTTTGACACGCCGTTGACAACTAATCAAGCAGCCGATGCCAAGATTTTTTGTCCGAATTCCCAAGCCAAGGAGTTCGTCATGCTCGCGCCCTTTCGTAGTTTTCTTCTCGCTGGCAGTTTCTTCGTGGCAGCCGGCGCTCTGTGCGCCGCGCAAACTTCGTACACCATCACCGACCTCGGGGTTATCGGCAGCAACGGCTACAGCGTTGCGCGCAGCATCAACTTTACGGGAGCTGTGACCGGCGCCGCCGGAACCAACAACAGCGACCTGAGCCAAGTCTTCGTCTACAACAATGGGACTATGACCGGGCTCGGCACTCTCGGTGGAACCTCGGGCATCGGCAACGGGATTAACTCGTCCGGTGAGATCGCCGGTTATTCGGAAAATTCCAAGAACACCTACCGCGCATTCGTTACCAATGGCAATACACTCACCGACATCGGCGATCTTGGCGGCGGATCGGCGGTCGCCTACGGTATCAATGACGTCGGGCAGGCTGTCGGTTCAGCCGTAACCTCGAATGGCGAGAATCATCCGTTTCTGTTCAGCGGCGGAAAAATGGTCGACCTCGGTACGCTGGGTTCCAAGAACAACAACTGGTGGAACGTCGCACAGTCAGTGAACAATGCCGGAACGGTAGTGGGTACGTCTTACGATGCCTCCGGCAATTTCTTCGGTTTCGTCTGGCGCAACGGAAAGATGATTAAGATGGGGACCCTCGGCGGATCCTGGAGCCAGGCGTATGCCATCAACAATAAGAACCAGGTCACGGGTGTGGCTTATACAAAGAACGGATCCGCGCACGGATTCATTTCGACCGGAGCCGGCGCGATGAAGGATCTGGGCACGATTGCCGGGGCGACCAGTACGGTCTGGGGATTTGCGATCAATGACTCCGGCGTCGTCGTCGGGCAATCCACATTTGGCGGGACCTATCACGCCTTTGTGTACAGCAGCGGCAAGATGAAAGATCTCAACAAGCTGATTTCCGGCGGGTCCGGCTGGGTGCTGATCGAGGCGAATGGCATCAACGCCTCAGGACAAATTGTCGGGATGGGCACGCGCAACGGAGTCGAGCACGGCTACCTGCTAACGCCGCAGTGAACCCCTGCGACCAGCCTCTTCTTGAACGCGCGCGGAGCACTCGTCTCCGCGCGTTTAAGCTTTCATGACTTTTTCAAATGCAGTCTGGAAACGCAGCATCTCATCCTGCGTCCCCACGGTCACCCGCGACCACGTCGGCATCAGCGGCCAATTGCGGCCGATGCAGACGTTTTCCTTCGCCATTGCCTCCCGCGCTTCTTTCGCCGGCCGCTTCACGTCGACCATAAAAAAGTTCGCTTCGGATGGAATGTAGGTAAATCCGTTGTGGTCGAGCCACTGAAAAGTTTGTTGCCGCACCGAGGCGTTAATGCGGTGACGTTCGGCAACAAGGCCCGACTCTTTCAAGCTGGCCGTCGCCGCCGCGACTGCGGTAATCGGCATGAAGTTGTATCCGCCGCGCTCCATCGCTTTATCGAGCAAATCGGGATGCCCGATGGCCACACCGCACCGGATGCCTGCCATGCCATATGCCTTTGAAAATGTCCGCAAAACCATCACATCTTTCGAAGACTTGGCCAGGTCGATCGCGGAAGTCGCACTGCTGAAGTGGATGTAGGCCTCGTCGACCAGAACAATCGAATCTTTCGGCTTGTTCGCGACGAGATATTCGATGTCGGCATGCGGCGTAAGCGTCCCCGTCGGATTGTTCGGGTTGCAGATGTAAAAGATGCCTGCATCGGGCGCCGCGGCCAGCATGGCCTTCACGTCGTGCGCATAACTCTTCGTAAGCGGTACCGCAACCACGCGCGCGCCATTCTTCTGTGCCATGAAGGTTCCGGTTTCGAATCCCGGGTCGGCGGCGACGTAGCTTTTCTGCGGTGAAGTGAAGGCCAGCACGGCATGGCTGAGCGCTGGCGTCGAGCCGACCGTGGCGCTAACCCAATCTGGGTTCAAACCTTCCATCTCCGCAAACGTCTTGACCATCTCGCTGGTCAGGTCATCGAGGTAGCGTCCGCCTTTAGGCAGCAGCGCCGCCATAGCATCACGTGCGGCCTGGCACGGCCCAAGCGGATTCTCGTTCGAATCGATCATCACGGCGTTGGCGGGATGCGGAGGACGTTGACGAACCGCAGCCGCTAGCATGGGCTCGGTCATCACGCGGAAAGCGGCCGCCGCAGATGCAGCCGCCGAAAAATGCAGGAAAGAGCGCCGGGAGAAGCGAGGCATAGGAACCTCCGGAGAGGAAGTGTATCACTGGGCAAGTTTCTGGTTGCCGGTGTGCACGCGGGCGACCCTCCCGTGTCACCTTTGGCCGGTCCCTGTGGACACGAAGCGAAGTCAAGGTGCAAGCCTTTGCAAAACGCGCGCGCTCCCAATGTGAAACGGTTTGCCGAACATCTGCACAATAGTCAATGTTGGGTTCATTCAGGAAACCGCTAAGGCCCTACCCCCCAGCCACGCACAATCCGGACCGAACAAAAATCACATCAATGGAGTAGGACAATGAGAAGTGCATGGAAAGCTGTCGCAGTAGTCGTGTGTTCAACGCTGGGAGTTCTGGCGCAGGAAGCGCCAGGGGGCTCCACAGGCAGAGCTGTCCCCTCGGTCTCGAGTGAGGCCACGCCGCAGGCCGGCTATATGTTTATGCCGGAAAGCAGCAAGGAACAGCCTGCCGGACGAGTTCACACCACCTACGTTTTGCATAGCGCCGACGGCAAGAAGCCGGCCGGCATGAGCGCCCCAATGGCGATGAGCACGATCACGCCTGCGGGCACAACCGAAGAAGCAGAGACGCCGCAGTCTCTGGGCTGTCTGTATGTGAAGAGTCCGAACAGCTCAGGCTGCGTTCCGAATTACAACGCGAACTCCGGCGGCCCGTCCGCTGCGGGTTATGGCGCGATCGCGCTGGTCGACGCCTTTGACAATCCCAATGCAGCGACCGATCTGCAGGCATTCGATACGTACTGGGGTCTGCCCGCGGCGACGTTCGTGAAGGTTTATGCCAACGGCAACGGAAGCTGCAAGACGCCTGCGGCGGATGCTGGGTGGTCGGTTGAGTCTTCACTCGACATCGAATACGCGCACGTTTTCGCGCCGAGCGCAGCGATCATCCTGGTCGAGGCTTGCTCGAATTCGTACACCGATCTTTTCTATGCCGAGCAGGTTGCCTTCAATTACATCGTGACCAACTATCCAGCCGGCGGACAGGTTTCGAACAGCTGGCAGGGCGGAGAATTCTCCAGCCAGATTTCTGACGATTCGCTCTTCGCCGATTTCACCTACAACTGGGCTGACGATTACCAGACTCCGATTCTTGCCTTCGCTTCTGCTGGCGACTTCGGCCTCGGTGTCGGCTATCCCAGCACCAATCCCTGGGTGATCTCCGCAGGCGGCACGTCGATCCTGCGCAAGGCCAACAATCTGCACTTCTCGTCGGAATCCTGCTGGGGCGGTTCTGGCGGCGGAACTAGCGCTGTGGAAACCTATGTGACTGCTTTTACAGGTGGAAACATGGGACCGTGGGCGGACTTCCAGTATCCGATCTTTGGCCAGGCTTCGCGCAATACGCCGGACTTCTCGTTCGATGCTGACCCATCGTCCGGAGCGTGGATCTATAGCGGCTACGGCCTAGGTGGATGGGGAGTGGTCGGCGGCACCAGCTTGTCTTCGCCTGCACTCGCCGGCATCGTCAACCGCGCCGGCAACAAGCTGGGATCGGTATTCCTCACGGCTGTAACGGGTGGCGGCGATTGGTTCTCGACCTGGGAAAACAATCTGCTCTACGCCCAGCTCGCGACTTCGAAAGCTTACGCCGCCAACTTCTACGACGTGACGACGGGCTCCAACGGAGCTTCGGCCATGACGTCGTGGGACTACTGCACCGGCGTTGGAAGCCCCCGCGCGCTACTCGGCAAATAATCTCCCCGGCAAAAGCTAATACGAACATTGCACGGGATAACCCACGTGCTCCGGAGGAATTCGTCTGGGGCACGTGACTCGAAGCGAAAAATAAGGATGCGCTTTGAAAGGGCTCGGCTTCAAGCCGAGCCGTATGACGCACAAAAAAGAACTAGCGGCTTCAGCCGCCAACATTCACGGGAGCAATCATGCAATCGCAAAATCTAATCAAAGCCTTTTTCCTCGGCTGGCTCGGATTTTTCTTCGGCGGCTTCGTTCAGGCGCAAGACACGTTGAAATTTCCTGACTTCTCCGCCACCCAAGTATTTCAATCGCGCAAGGGCGACATGGCGATGAAAGTCTACCGCTCCGGATCGAACGTGCGAGTCGAACGCACCGCAGCGATGTCTACTCTCTACGTGCCCGCGAGCAGCAAGGTCTACAACTTCACAACTTATCCGGATCAAAGTCGTCAGTGCGTGTCGATGAGTCCGGATCAGGCCAAAATGCTGCCGAGCCCGCTCCAACTGATTCAAGGAAGAATTGTGAAACGTACGCCGGCAGGCTCAGAGATTGTCGAAGGGCGTTCAACAAAAATCGAGACCATCGCCGTCGTCCAGCCGAATGGCAAAACGATCGAATCAAAAATTTGGCAAGCAGACGATCTTCACGGAATCCCGGTGAAGATCGAATCCTATGTCGGGAAGGTTACGCTGCGCGCTGTTTATCGCGACGTAGTGATCGGCGCTCCGGAACTAGCGCTGTTCGCGATTCCCGACCGCTGCACGCCGTTTGAAAAGATGGGAGAAGTGGCCGAAATGCGCACGCTGGACTCCACGAGAAAATAACGTGGGGGAGCGTGCTGTGGAAGAGGTGCTTGTGGAAGAGCGGCCCTTTAGGGCCGCGTACGTCGCCTCGCACAAACAAGGGCTTCAGCCCCTGCTAGTCCTGACTCTTCCCCGCGTAATACCCGGCACGAGCCTGAATTTTGTAATTCTCTTTGTTCTTGATCTCGAGCTTGCGGTAAGTGCCATCGAGCTTGGCGTTCGTCGGCACGTAGCCGATGTTGTACTGGCTGCGCAACTCGGCGGCGATCTGATCGAAGGCTTCGCGCAGTTTGTCGAACTTATTGCCCACGTTGATCACTCGTCCACCGGTTTGCTCTGTGAGCTTGCGCATCTCGCCTTCGCCCGAGTACCCCATGCCGAAGCTGCCGTAGAATCCGCGATCGGCGCACAGCAGCACGTAGACGATCGCGTCGGCTTTCTGCGCGGCTTCGATGGCATCCTGAATTTTCAGCCGGCTACCTTCATCCTGGCCATCAGTGAGTAGGACCATCGCCTTGCGCCCGACTTCTTTCGACAGCATGTCGTGCGCCGAGAGATAAACCGCATCGTATAGCAAGGTTCCGGGCGCATTGCGCTGCGGTACGGGGCCGCCACCCATTCCCGGCACACCGCCGCTGGTGAAGTCGACGTTGACCTTCGCTTTGTTCAAGGCAGCCTGCAGGCGGTGCGTGTCACGCGTGAAATCCTGCAAGAGATCGACAGTCACATCGAAGCTGATCACGTAAGCTTCGTCCTTATCGGTCAAAATCTGCTTCAGAAAAGCCCCGCCGACTTCCTTCTCCATGTCGATCACATTGCGCTGGCTGCCGCTCGAATCGATCATGATTCCAAGCGTCAGCGGCAGGTTCGATTCCGCGGTGAAATATTTGATGGTTTGCGGTGCGCCGTCTTCGGCGATCGAAAAGTCGTCTTTCATGAGATTCGGAATCAAGGCGCCGTGCTTGTCTTTCACGTTAAAGAAAAGCTGTACGACGTTGACGCTGACCTTAAGCGTTTCGGTGGGCTGCTGGGAGTCGTCGGGTTTCTGCCCCGGCGCCTGCTGACTGGATGCGGGTTGCTGGCCGAATGCAACGGCCGCAGAAAACAATGCAATCAAGGCCAGCGGCAGGAACCTCGACAAGACCGCCGGACAGAATCGAGAAGGAAAATACACAACTTTACGCATTGGGGATTCTCTCGGGTTCTTTGTTAGTCTAATCCTGTAGCTTAGATGCACCAAATGAGCTGGTTCTGGCATCCCAAGGGATGCCGAGGCAGATTTTTTCCGGAGGGGACCAATGCCGCCGGTCAGGAAGACATACATGTTTGGGGTCCGAATAGCGCTGGTGGGGCTGGCATTGTCGCTGATCGCGGACGCCCCTGTACTCAACGCGCAGTCGAGCGGCAACCCGAGTCAGACCCAGCCGTCGGAATCACAGTCCCAGGACATTCCGGACGCACCCTCGACGGTCCAGCCGCCCGCTCCGAAACCGGTGCTGCCGCCGCCGTCATCCGAGATGAATCAGCCCGGAGAGCTATCGCAGGCGCCGGCCAACAACTCCGCGCAACCCAGCGATCAGAGCCAACAAGCTCCGCCGCCCATGCCGCCCGTGCAGACCGTACCGCCCGGAACGCTGCCAAGGAACCAAATCAGTGCAGGACAGGATCTTTATAAGCTGGTCGTCTCCGTCAACTTCGTCCAGATTCCTGTGATGGTGAAAACCAGCGACGGCGCTCGAGTCGATGGCCTGCTGGCCAAGGATTTCACCGTCCTCGAAAACGGCAAGAAGCAGACTCTTAGTTATTTCACGAGCGATCCCTTTCAACTTTCGGTCGCGATCCTGCTCGACACCGGCATGCCCGACGTGGCGCTGCAGAAAGTCCATCAGACCTATTCGGCGCTTCTGGGCGCATTCAGCCCATACGACGAAGTCGCTCTTTACACCTACTCGAGCACCGTCAGCCAAGCCTCCGACTACAGCCAGCGCACCGATAGGATCGCCGCGGTCCTAAACGAACTGAAACTCGTAACCGGCCACAATAACGGACCTCCGATTCTGGGCGGACCGCTGGGTCCCGGAGGACCCACGGTAAACGGCGCGCCCGTTGGGGGGCCCGTGATCCAGCCGGTAAACACGCCCCCGCGCGAAGCGCACGTGCTCAATGACGCCATCCTGCGCGCAGCGCTTGACTTGAGCAAGCGGGAGAAGACCCGGCGCAAGGTCATCTTCGTCATCAGCGACGGGCGCGAACTAGGCAGTCAGGCCAGCTACAGCGACGTGCTGAAGCTGCTCGAAACCCGCGACATCCAGGTCAAGGCCGTTGTCGTTGACAGTGGAGCGCTCCCGCTGTTCAAGCAAGTGGAAAAGATCCATCTGCCGCGGCAGGGATACAGCAACATCCTGCCGAAATATACGTCCGCGACCGGCGGCGGGCAGGTTTTCTCCGAGCTGTCGCGGAACGCCATGGAAGAGGCCTACGCTCAGATCACCTCCGAGGCCCGCAACCAATACACCCTCGCCTATACACCGAAGGCCACAGCCGGTCCGGCTTACCGCAATATCGAGGTCCTGGTCGACCGAAAAGGCCTGAGAGTCTACGCGAAGGATGGCTATTACCCGATTCCTGCAGCCCGTTAGGGGTTTCCGGTATCGGATTCTGACCACCCTCAAGGCCGGGGTCACCGGAGTAACCTGCGGCCCATACCCCCCATGTGATATAAAAGCCGCGAGCCTCCATAGGGACAAAAGTGTGCGCGGAAAGAGCCGCAAGCCTCTCTCCGCATTCGAGGAAAGCCTTTGAGTTTCATCAACTTCGCAGCCCGCGAGATCAATTGCAAGATCGTCTACTATGGCGCCGGACTGGGCGGCAAAACGACCAACTTGCAGCTGATCTACCAGAAAACTGCGGACCAGCAGAAGGGCAAGATGATCTCGCTGGCCACCGAAACCGAGCGTACGCTGTTCTTCGACTTCCTACCCCTCGATCTAGGCTCGGTGCGCGGCTTTAAGACCCGCATCCATCTCTATACCGTCCCCGGACAGGTCTTTTACGACGCCAGCCGCAAGCTGATTCTGCGCGGCGTGGATGGCATCGTCTTCGTCGCCGACTCGCAGGAGCAGCGCCAGGACGCGAACGTCGAAGCCCTGGACAACCTCATGTCGAACCTGAAAGAGCACGGCTACGACTTCAACAAGATTCCCTACGTCCTCCAGCTCAACAAGCGCGACCTGCCCAACGTGCTGCCCGTCGATCTGCTCTCCACCGAACTGCGCCGCAAGAATGAACCGGTCATCGAAGCGGTCGCCTTCCAGGGCGTCGGCGTATTCGAAACTTTGAAGGAAATCGCCAAGCAGGTTTTGCAGGAATTGAAAGCCGGCGGGTAGAGTCGCCGAGACCAACCCAGCCCTCACCAGGCATGCTCCGTCCGGGCTAGTCCCCATCCGCCCTTCCGCCTAATGGCTTTTTTGCTTTGGGACGGCAACCAGATCGCTGATATCGAGCAGCACGATCACCACGCCGTCAATCTTGTTCTCCAGCGTGCGATAGGGAGTGATGTGAAGCTTGTAGTGCTTTCCGTCCCGGGTCTGGACGCGCTCATTGCGCATCACGACATCGCGCATCACGTCGAGCATCCAGCGCTCCAGTTGCGGCAGGTCAAGGCTCAGCGGGAGATGCGTCAGCACCTTCCCCACATCGTGATTGGAAAAGCCGAAAATCCGCTCGGCTTCCGGCGTGTAGCGCCGTATATGCAAGTCCTGTCCCAGCATGATCATGGGAATCGTGGCGCTGTTGAGGAGGTTGATCAGGTCGTTGCTGAGTTGCGCCAGTTCCTGATTGCGATGCTGAATTTCTTCATTGACCGTATTCAGTTCTTCGTTGGCGGATTCGAGTTCTTCCTTGGAAGTCTGCAATTCCTCGTTCGTGCTCTGCAGTTCCTCGTTGCCCGACTGAATCTCTTCGTTCGCCGACTGCAGTTCCTCGTTGGTCGCTTCCTGCGCCTCGATGATCGATTGCAGATATTCCTTCGTGCTCGCCAGTTCCTGCCTCAACTGCGAAATCTGCACTTCCTTGGTGTCGGCAACTTCCTTTGCGGATTTCCGCGGAAGTGGCTTCGGCTCCACGATCGGTTCGGGCCCTTCCCGGCCCTCGAACAAAACCAGGAAATGCGCCTGGTCCCGCGCCGGGGTGCGGAACGGAATCACCTCCAGCTTCACTATCTCGGTGTCGTTTCCGTCCTCCACGACCACCCCATCCCTCGAAACCGGAACCGCATCCTTGCGGGCTTTGTCAATCAGAGCGCGGAGTTCATACAGCAAGCCGGAGCGCGCCATCTTGAACAGATTCAGGCTGGCACGGCCCGTCGGAAGCTCGAGATATCGGCTGGTTTTCCCCCGGCTTTGCAGAATCTCTAGATCGTCATTGACCACGACGGCGGAGGGAACGTATTTCGTTAGCAGAAGCCGGTCCGCTTCGCGCTGCACATCAGCGGGCGTCTTCGCGATCTCATCTTCCTTCGCGGCCCGCTGTGGCTTCTCTCGCCCCGTCTCCGCCGCATCGCGCGGGCTGATGCTCAGCCCGAACGTCACCGGAGAGGGAACCGCCTTCTTCTGGTAAATCTTCGCTCTGCGCTCGACCAGGTCGAAGATCTCCGCGCCCGAGCCGAGCAGTCCTTCCGTATTTCCGACCAAGAGAAATCCGCCCGGTTTAAGGGCATAGTGAAAAATCGGGATCACTTTTTTCTGCAAGATGGGGCCGAGATAGATCAGGACATTGCGGCAGCTGATCAGATCCATACGCGAGAACGGCGGATCGCTGAACACATTCTGGCGCGCGAACACGCACATGTCGCGGATCGACTTCGAAATCTGATACCCGCCCGGCACTTTGTGGAAGAACCGGCGCAGGCGGACTTCCGAAACCTCGGTTGCAATATTTTCTTTGTACACTCCCGCACGCGCCCGTTGTATGGCGTTCTCGCTAAGATCTGTGCCAAATATCTGGATCGGGATGTCCATGCGCAGTTCCGAAAGCGCTTCCACCAGCGATATCGCGTGCGAATAGGTTTCTTCTCCGGTCGAGCATCCCGGAACCCAGACCCGCACCGGTTCCTGCGTGGAACGTTCCGCCAAAATCTTGGGATACACCACCTGATGCAGGCTATCGAACACCTCCGAATTGCGGAAGAAGCTGGTGACGTTGATCAGCACGTCCCGATAGAGCCCTTCCACTTCCTGGGGATTGCGATGCAACAGTTTGACGTATTCGCGCAGTTCGCTGATGCGATTGATATTCATGCGGCGGAGGATGCGCCGCTGGATGGTCGCCACTTTGTAATCCACGAAATCGACTTTGCTGTGGTGCTTCAGGAGCCGGAAGACATCTTTCATCAATCGGATTTTGCTGTCGAACGCATCTTTCTTGGGCTCTTCGACCAAAGGCTGGCCTGGCATGCGCGTGAGCTGCTCCGCGATCCGTTCCGGCGGAAGCACGTAGTCCACCACCCCAGCCGCAATCGCGCTGCTGGGCATGCCGTCGTATTTGGCGGAGTCCGAGTCCTGCGCGAATGTGATTCCTGCGACCTCCCGGATTGCGGACAGCCCGACCGTTCCGTCTGTGGCCGTGCCTGACAAGATCACGCCGATGGCGTTCGACAGTTGGTCCTCTGCCAGCGACTTGAAGAATGTGTCGATCGGCATGTGCTGCCGCCGTCCAAAATCCCGCTTGGCCAGGTGCAAAATCCCTTCGGAGATCGTCATGTCGGAATTCGGCGGCAGAACGTAGACGGCGTTGCGCGCCACCCGCATTCCTTCGGCGGCCTGGTGCACCGGCAACGATGTCGTACGCGACAGCAACTCGACCATGGCGCTCTCATGGGTCGGGTCCAAATGCGGAATAAACACCAGCGCCAGGTCCGGTTCCGGGGGGAGGGAGCGCAACAACTTGCTGAATGCCTCCAGTCCGCCAGCAGACGCGCCGATGGCGACGATCGCGAATGACGACGAATCCGCTTCGCCCTTCTTGGAACGTTTTCCAGCGGGTCGCTTCCGGGCACGCTTTTTTCTTGAGCCGTCGGGCATGAGTGACCTCCGCAAATCCGCGCTCGGCCAACGGACTCCTGATTCAGGCTCGGCTCATTCTAGACTATGGGGAGCAACGCATCACAACCTGACTCGAATACGACGGAGAAACCTCAGTCGGCGCATTTCCAGCAAACCGGAACCACGAAATGTAGCTGCCCGACGTCAGCCTCTACCCAGCCTGTATATTTCACTTTTCAATTTGTCGAATTGCTGTCGCAACTCCGCGGCTTTGGCAATCAATTCCTTGCTGCGGCGCATCACATCGCGCATCCGTTGCAACATCGCAGCCAGCTCAGGATCCCAGGTAGGCGGCTCAGCCATACGCGCCCCCTCAAAAAAACAAGGACCCCACGAAGATACTCCCGATCGAGCACCAGGGCCGTGACTCCAATCACAGCGGCCATGATTAAAGTCACAGATTCGAGCGGAAGGAATTCGCTTCGGTTGGAATTTGCGCCGGCCAATCTCCCTTGCAGGCAGGCGCTCGCGTTGCCCTCCCGTCTCAGGGCGCGCAGCGGTGCGGATCGAACGACTCGACCTGCGGCGGAGTGCAACTCACGTGGGTTCTTCGTTCTTCGGCTGGCGGCGTTCCAGAATTGCCGGGAGCCTGGTGGCTTTCGAGATTCATGCCGCGCGGGCGGACCAGACTGGTTTGAATCCGGTGGATCAGTTCCTTTTGTTCATTACCCAGGGAATTCAAACTGTTCAGCAGGCTTCGGGTCTGGCGGCGGGCTCGAGCGTGTTTTTCTCGCAGCGCGACTCCTTGCCCCATTAGAAACCGGTTCGTCGCCAGGAGGTTCGCATCAGACCTTACGTCCCTGGTTCGTGCCCACAGTTCAATCTCGTCGGGGATAGCCACGACTGGGCTGCAGGGGCTGTCGGATACGCGCCTGACTGGCAGGCCCAACCGCTCCCACCGCTGCGCCGTCCGGATTCCTAAATGAAGGCGTTCCGCGATCTCCTTCCATCCACTCAAAAGCTCCATACGTCGACTCCTCTAGGCAGAGCTGAAGTTCCCTTGCTGGCCTGTCTTGGCCTGGTCCGGCCATATGTCGCACTTTGACGCTGTTCTCGCCGCTCGCAATTTGCTAGCGTCTCCGCACAGGGAGCTGTGATTTCAATCACAGTCACTCTGGGGCAGTTCAGATAGTTAGTATATTTGTGACGCGATTCCTTCCCATTCAGGACTGAACCCTACTTTGGCAGAGGCGGTTCGGAACTTTTCCCTACTGCGCGAAGGAATCGCGTCATAGAATTTAGCGCGATTTTCGGGCTGGGACAAGCGACCGGCAGGCAGCGCTTTGTCGCTTTGGGAATGAATCGCCGGAGTGACTTCGCGATGCGGCGGCAGCCGGGAGACACGTTCCATCATTCGATTACCGGTGAGCAGGGTCGGCTGCTTCGCGTGGCCAAAGTCAACGGCCGCCTGGCATATATCGTAGCCATCGTGAATCCGGCTTCCGGAAAGGAATTGGAAGCCCTGTGGTGGCCCCGGGAAATCGTGGAAATCCGGGCACGGATGAGCCGATCTCACGGTCAGGCTGCCCGGAACCAGGCTGCCCGGAACCTTTGATCGCTCTCCCGGCTTGAGGCCGGGTGCTTTTCCGTTGGTTTGTGGCCTTTGTTTCCCCCTGATTCGTAGTCACTCTCTTGCTTTCCCAATCGCCGCGCTGCGGTCTAACGTTGCAGGTTGCGCGGACTGACCGGTGCGAAATGGACTAGAATGTTCGCCGCACACATTCCTCACAAGGTTCTTGGAGCAAAGCATGCGCAAGGTTCTGCCGCTGACTTGGCTGGCTTGTTTGTTGTTTACCGCTTATGGAATTGCCCAGTCCTCGCAACTTCACGGCATCGACCTCAGCGATCTCGACCGCAAGGTGCAGCCCTGCGACGACTTTTATGCGTTCTCCAACGGCACCTGGCGCGCCAATAATCCGATTCCCGCTTCCATGACGCGCTGGAGCCGGCGCTGGCAGGCGGGCGAGAATGCCAAAGACCGTCTGCACGAAATACTCGAAGCAGCGGCTGCCGAGAAAAATGCGCCCAAGGGCAGCACCGAGCAGATCATCGGCGACTATTACGGCGCCTGCATGGACGAAGCGCGCGTCAACGCCCGCGGCATCGAGCCCATTAAGCCGTGGTTCGTCAAGATTGACGGCGCTCGTGACGTAGCCGCGCTGCAGGAAATCATGGCTGAATTGCACGACATCATTGTGAATGCGCCGTTCGCGATGGGCAGCCAGCAGGATCCGCACAAGCCCGAGTGGGTGCTGGCCGATTTCGGCGCCAGCGGCCTCAGCCTTCCCGACCGCGACTATTACCTCAAGCCCGAGCCTCGCTTCAAAGAAGCGCGTGAGAAATATCTGCAGCACGTGGTAGCCATGCTGAAACTCGCCGGATGGGACGATAAATCCGCCACCGCGGCATCGCAGACCATCATGTCGATGGAAACAAAATTCGCCGAAGCGTCATTCGACAACGTGACCCTCCGCGATCCCTCCGCCACCGATCACAACACGACGTTTGCCCAACTCCAGGCGATGGCGCCGAATTTCGACTGGGCCGCCTACTACAAGCACAAGGGACTCTCTACCGACGTTGACATGAACGTTGATCAGCCGAAATTCATGCAGGAAGTCGACCGCCAGCTCAAGCAAACGCCGCTGGCCGACTGGAAAGTCTATTTGAAGTGGCAGTTGCTGGACTCCGTCGCCAACTCGCTGTCTCAACCGTTCGTCGAAGAAAATTTTAATTTCAACGGGAAATACCTCGGCGGAGCGACCGAGATGAAGCCGCGCTGGAAGCGCTGCGCCGAATCGACCGATCAGTTACTCGGTGAGGCCCTGGGCAAGAAATACGTCGAGAAATATTTCCCGCCCGAGGCCAAGGCGCGCATGCAGGAGATGGTGCGTAACTTGCTTGCCGCCATGAAAGACGACGTCCTCAGCCGCTCCTGGATGAGCGACGACACCAAAGAAAAAGCCATGGCGAAGATCGCCACGTTCAATCCCAAGATCGGATATCCCGACAAGTGGAAGGATTACAGCCACGTCGAAATTCGCCGCGACGCATTCTTCGAGGATATGATCGCCGGCCGCAAATATGTCGAGCAGGACGACCGCGCGCTCATCGGCAAGCCCGTACACCGCGACCGCTGGGGCATGACGCCGCCGACGTCCGACGCGTACTACAATCCGCTGCTCAACGAGATCGTCTTTCCGGCAGGCATCTTACAGCCTCCGGCCTTCGATATGAATGCCGTCGATGCTGTGAACTACGGCGCGATCGGCGTGGTCATCGGCCACGAAATTTCACATGGCTTCGACGACGAAGGCGCGCAATACGATTTTCTCGGCCGCCTGCGCAACTGGTGGACCGACGCCGACCTGAAAGATTTTCAGAAGCGAACGGCGTGCGTAGTCGATCAGTTCGATCACTACTACATCGAGAAGGACATTCACCACATCGGCAAGCAAGTGGTCGGAGAGAGCATCGGCGACCTGGGCGGCGCGAAAATCGCGTACCTTGCATACGAAAAATCGTTGCAAGGGAAGCCGCGTCCAGTCGACATCGACGGATTCTCGCCTGAACAGCAATTCTTCATCGCCTGGGGACAATTCCGCGGCGACGAGATTCGCCCTGAGGCGCAGCGATTGATGGTGCAGACCGATCCGCATCCCATCGCGAAATTTCGCGTGATCGGCCCGCTGTCGAATTTGCCGGAGTTCCAGAAAGCCTGGAGTTGCAGCCCGGATTCAGCCATGGTGCGCCCAGCCGACAAGAGATGTGATGTGTGGTAGAGCCGGGAAGGAGCTATAAGTAAAAGGGCCGCGCGTTAAAAGTGCCGCGACATGGGGGCACGTTCTACTCTGCCGCAACCTCGTTTGTCGATTTCGCTTGAGCGCGCAGCTGGCTTAAAGCATCCGCCAAGGCGTGAGTTACCTCAGGAATGCCCTTGCCTGTTACGGCGGAAATCTCAAAAAGCTTCAGCTTCTTTTTCTTGCAGTATTTTTTCAGCGCGGCCACTCTGTCTTTGTTCGCCACGTCGATCTTCGACGCAACCATGAGCATTGGCTTGTCCTCGAGATGCGCGCCGAAGCTGCTAAGTTCGTTCAGAATTACTTCCACATCTTTGACCACGTCGTCGCGCCCGCTGCCATCGGAGACATCGACGAGGTGCACCAGCAGTCGCGTGCGCTCGATGTGGCGCAGAAACTGCGTGCCGAGACCGGCGCCGGCATGCGCGCCCTCGATCAGCCCGGGAATATCAGCGACAACAAAACTAACCTCGTCTCGTGCATCGCCAACGGCAACAACGCCGAGATTCGGCTCCAGCGTCGTGAACGGATAGTCTGCGATCTTCGGGCGCGCCGCCGAGATGCGCGAAATCAGCGTCGACTTTCCGACATTTGGATATCCCACCAGACCAACATCGGCCAGCAGCTTCAACTCCAGCCGATAGGTGCGCTCTTCGCCCGGCCGTCCGGCTTCGTGCTCGCGCGGCGCCTGATGTACAGACGTGGCAAAGCGTGCGTTACCGCGCCCGCCGCGGCCGCCGCGCGCGATCACAAAGCGCTGATCGGGCGCTGTGAACTCAAAAGCTTTCTCTCCCGTCTCGTCGTCGTAGACAATCGTGCCCACAGGAACTTTCAGCATCACGTCTCCGCCGTCGCGTCCGGTCTTGTTCGAGCCCTCGCCATGCCGCCCGCGCTCAGCCTGGTGCTCCGGATTGAAGCGGAAATGCACCAGCGTATTGTGACGCTCACTCGACTCCATGACGACGTCTCCGCCCTTGCCGCCATCACCACCTGACGGCCCGCCGCGCGGAACGAACTTTTCGCGGCGGAATGCCATGCAGCCGTTGCCCCCATCGCCGGCCTTCACTCGAATTTTTGCCTCATCGATGAACACAAATCTCTAATCTCCGAAACGGCTGGGTCCACGCTCAAGTTTAAATTCTTCTCGCCGATGAAACGTTCCAGCAGTAATCAGGGTCGGTCCGCGACTCTCTCAAACGTCATGGCTGCGCCCGTCCCCAAACTCGTTGAACCCACTCAAGTGCTGCCGCAGGCCCAATGGAGCGGAATTCTCATAGAGACCGCTCTCGAAGTCTTCTCCATAATGGTTGGAGTCAGCGTTCAAGTCACCAACGGCTCGGCCTCGCCGATGGCCGTCACCGCAGTGGTCGGCCTCGGCGGAGCCATTCGCGCCAACTTTATCCTGCAATGCAGTTCGCCGTGCGCCACTCAGATCGCAGCCCAAATGATGGGCATCCCGCCCGACTCTCCCGACTCCCAGCAAGCCGCCTGCGATGCCCTTGGCGAGGTCTCCAACATCATCGCGGGCTACTTCAAAGCCAAAGTCGGCTTGGGTGAGGCGTGCATGCTCTCGGTCCCAACCATCATCACAGGTCGGGACTATCAGTTTCGCTCGCCGCGGACTTACGATCGCCTCGAGCAACACCTGCTCTATGATAAAGAGCGCCTCGTCGCAACCCTCGAAATCGCCAAGTAGACCGACTGAAATTCCATCACAAAGACAAAAGCCTCGTCGAAGTTGGCGAGGCTTTGACTTTCTTCGGGACTCTAGCAGCCGCTGCGATCGGGTGCAGACCCGCCACCCTGGTCGCACAACCGCGAACTACTTCGCTTCGACTGGCTCCACCATCACGAATCGCCCCATGGACCCTTTGTCCATGAACTTGATTCGCCCAGTGATCTTGGCGAAAAGCGTGTCGTCTTTGCCGCGGCCAACGTTCAAGCCGGGCTTAACGCGCGTGCCCCGCTGCCGCACGATAATCGTGCCGCCGGGCACAACCTGCCCGCCGAATGCCTTAAATCCAAGCCGCTGCGAATTCGAATCGCGGCCGTTTCGTGAAGTGCCTTGCCCTTTTTTATGCGCCATAGAAACCTGTCGTCAGTGGCCAGTTGCCAGTTTGAAAAAATGTGTAGAGACGGGCGACTCGCCCGTCCGTTGTTACTTCTTCTTAGCCGGAGACTTCTTCGCCGCCGCTTTCTTCGGAGCAGCTTTCTTCTTCGCCGAGCCCTTGGCGGACTTCGCCTCGGCTTCATGCGACTCAGTCTCAGCCGGCTTCACCTTCTTCGGCTTCGCTTCCTTCTTAGGAAGCTCAGGTGCCTTGAAGCTCTGCCCACCGACGGAAATCTCGCTGATGCGTACGGCGGTAAACGCCTGCCGGTGCCCGCGCAGCTTTTTGTACTGCTTCTTGCGCTTGTAATGGAAGACGATAACTTTCGCGCCGCGGCCTTCTTCAACGACCTGGCCGACAACATGCGCGTCCGACTGCACGCCCAGTTGTCCTTCTTCCGCCGACACAGCGACAACCGGAAACTCCACCTGGCCGTCCGTGCCGGTACCCAGCTTCTCGACTCGAATTACATCGCCGGGCGCCACCCGGTACTGCTTTCCACCAGCGCGGATCACCGCGTACATACGCCTGCCTCCGTAAATGTCTTGAGAATCAGCCTCATTCGTATCCCCACGCGCACACGGGCGCAAGCCGGGGACTCGCTGACCTTCTAAAGCTCTTTGCTTGCTGTGTTTTCCGCCTCGGCGCTTCAGCCAAAAGCAGGCGTACCCAGAACGGGCCGCGAGTACAGGCAAACTCAATTAGTTTATCGTGCGCTGTGGAAATCGGTCAACCCAATCGGAGTTTTCCTCCGCGTCCTCTGTGTCCTCTGTGGTGAGCCGTTTTGCGTGGAATCGCTGTCTGTGCGAGAATTTCGCCCGAATTCCCAGGAGGACAAACTGAATGAAGCGTCTTCTCACCGTTTCTCTCTGCTTATGCCTATTCTCGTTGTCGCTCGCTGCACAAACTAAAAAATCGCCCATGAAAAAAGCGGCTGGCCCCGCGCCCGACGCCGCCTTCATGCAGAAAATTTGGGACGGCTGGTGCAACACCCTCGATCCTGCAAACGTCTCCCAGTACTACGCCACCGGCCCGCATGTCTTCTTCGACATCGCCCCGCTCAAATACGGCAGCTGGGATGAGTACAGCGCCGGCGTCAAACAAGTGCTCGCCGGCTACAAGAGCGCCAAGTGCACCGTGACCGAGCCCATGATTCACCCGCACGGTGACGTCGTCTGGGCCACTGCGGTCGTGAAAGACGAAATGACCACCAAGGCCGGGAAGGTCGAAATGGGCGCCTTCCGCTGGACCGTCGTTTGGGAGAATCAGGATGGCAAGTGGCTGATCGTGCACGAACACGTCTCGCAGCCGATTTCCTAAAGCGTTGCGCTTCCATCGAAACGACTTCGCGGATCAATGTTGACCATTGATCCGCGAATATTTTGGCGGGATTTAAAAATCGGAAGCGAGACTGGCTTACTCCGCGGCCGCTTCCTTCTCGATGACGACCTTCAGGTGCGCCGTCACGTCCTTGTGCAGTTTGATCGGGACGGTGAACTCGCCGAGAGTCTTCAGAGGCTCGTGCAGCTGAATCTTGCGGCGGTCGACATTGAATCCCTTCTTCTCGAGGCCTTCGGCGAGATCGCTGGAGGTGACCGATCCGAAGAGCTGATCGTGCTCGCCCGACTTGCGCGTGAAGGTCAGGGAAACGCCCTCGAACTGCTTCGAGAGTTCCTCGGCCTGCGCCTTCTCTTTTGCGGAGCGGCGCACGGCGGCAGCTTTCATCTGCGCGATGACGGCCTTATTGCTCTCGTTAGCCTGGATGGCCAGCTTGCGCGGCAAAAGATAATTGCGTCCGTACCCTTCGGCAACTTTCACTACGTCACCGCGCGATCCCAGCTTTGCTACGTCTTCTTTGAGAATGACTTCCATAATGACAAAACCTCGCTCTTGGCTATTAGCTCTTGGCTTCTGGCTGAGAGCTCGTTGGACTCGTTTTGAGCCAAGAGCTAAGAGCCAATAGCCAAGAGCGCGTTCTTAACTCGCTCTTCCTGCGAACGGCAGCAGGGCAATATTGCGGGCCTGCTTGATGGCGTTCGAAAGGCGGTGCTGATGCGGCGCGCAGACGCCGGTCAGGCGGCGCGGCACGATCTTGCCGCTTTCGGCGACGAACTGGCCGAGCAGGCGGTAGTCCTTGTAGTTGATGTCTTCGATCTTCTCGGTGCAGAACTTGCAGACTTTCTTGCGCCGGAAGAACTTGCGTCCACCGCCCTCGCGCGGAGGACCGCCGCCGGGACCGCGTCCACCACCGCCAAAGCGAGGACGATCACCGCCGGGACGTCCCTCGGACCGCGGCCTCTCGCTCGATGCTGATTGCTCTGGTGCTTTTGTTTCGTCAGCCATAACTCTCCTCAATCAGTGGCCAGTGGTCAGTGACCAGTGGCCAGTCAAAATCAAATCCTTTGTCATTCCGAGCGCAGCGAGGAATGACAGTTAAAACTGAAAAAACTGGTCACTGACCACTGGCCACTGACCACAGCCTTTAAGCCGTCGCGGGCGCTTCCGCCGTAGGGGCTGTTGCGCCTTCCGCGGGCGCCGGAGCCTGCGCGCTCACTTTCTTTCTTGCGTCGCGCAGCGCTTTGATCTTGGCCAGGCGCTTCTGCTCTTCGTCAATGCGGACGGTCAGGAACTTGATGACCGGCTCGGTCACGCGCAGACGGCGCTCCAGTTCGTGCATGACGGGGCCTCCGCCTTCGACGACCATCAGCACGTAGATGCCGTCGTGGAAGCGACGCACGGTGTAGGCAAGACGGCGCTTGCCCATCTTCTCGACTTTCTGCACGGTGCCGCCCGAAGGGGGTACGACCGATTGCAGGTTCGAAATCAGTTTGTCCAGGTCTTCTTCCGTCATATCCGGCCGGACGATGAACATCAGTTCATAGGTACGATTCATTGGCTCTCCAAAACAGTGGTCCGTGGCCCGTGGCCAGTGACCAGAAAATCAAACCCGTTGTCATTCCGAGCGAAGCGAGGAATGACAAGACTCTCTATTCTTCAACTGGCCACTGACCACCGATCACTGGCCACTGTCTTCTTTCCGGTTAAAGCGGTTCATCGCCGCTGCCGGACCATCTTTCAAAATCGCCTTCACCGCTTCTTCGGCGGTGTCGAGCATTCCGTCGATTACTTCCAGATCTTTCTTGCGCATCGGCGCCAGCAGGTAATCCTTGCCGTCGCTGACCTTGAACTCCGGCGCAACCCCGATCCGGATGCGCAGAAAATCCTGCGTTCCCAGCGCATCGATGATCGACTCGATGCCGTTATGCCCCGCCGAGCTGCGCCGCGTGTGAATCCGCAACGTGCCCAGCGGAAAATCCAGCTCGTCCTGAATCACAATCAGGTCCGATTCCGGCTTCGCTTCGTACTCTCGGATCAGCCCCTGCACCGAGACGCCGCTCAAATTCATGAACGTCTCGGGCTTGGCCAGCAGCACCGGCTGATCGGCGATGGTTGCTCGCGCGGTCAGCGCCCGGCACTGGCGATTCCTAACTTCTAGTTTCAGGTTGCTGGCAATCCGATCAATCGCCAGAAACCCTACGTTATGCGGCGAGAGCTGATATTCGATTCCGGGATTGCCGAGACCTACGATCAGTTTCACGCCACCATCCGCATCGCGATTCGGCCGCGCTCCGCGCTGGCCGGACGGGCGAAGGCGCCCGTCCCCACACGAGCATCGCTGCTATTTCTTTTCCTTCTTCTCGCCTTTTTCTGGAGCAGCCTCGGCGCCTTCTTCCTCGGTCTCCTGCTTGCCCTTCTTGATGACCTCGGGCTCGGCCGGAGCTGCTGCCGCTTCCGCAGCCGCCGCTTCGGGCGTCGCAACCACTTCTTCTTTCACCGAAGTGACGTGGGCCACGGGCTGATTCTCGTCGGTCAAGAACTTGAGCTTGTCCGAGTGCGGCAGATCGGAAACACGCAGGACTTTACCGAAAGTAAGGTGAGCGACGTCCGCATCAATGTGAGTGGGAATATCTGCCGGCAAGCACTCCACTTCGACCTCGCGCAGAATCTGCTCCATGATGCCGCCCTCCTGCTTCACTCCGGCGGCTTCGCCTTTCAGCAGAATCGGCACGCTCACGCGCAGAACCTTATCCATCGCGATGCGCTTGAGGTCGATATGCAAAAGGCGGCCCTTGATCGGCTCATACTGCCAGTCGACGATCATGGCCTTGGTTTGTTCGCCATTCTGCAGGGCAAGATCGAAAATGGTGTTGTGCCCGGTTTCGGAGTGAAGAATCCGCGTAACGTGCCGCGGGTCCACCGTGACCGGGATCGCATCTTTGCCCGCGCCGTAGACAACGGCGGGAATTTTCCCTTCTTTGCGCACGCGGCGAGCGTGATTCTTGGTGCCGGCTTCGCGCGGTTGCGCTTCCAGTGTGTTCTGTTCGATTGCAGGTGACATGTTTAAAGTCCTGTGTGAAGCAAATCTGGGTTCGAGGTTGCAAAGTGGCAAGGTGGCAAGGTGGCAAAGTTAAGAGCGTTGAAGCATCGAAACTTTGAAACCTTGGAACTATGTCACCTTGTCACTTTGCCACCTGTTTTTGCTACATAAACAACTTACTAACCGAAGTCTCTTCGTGATTGGCCTGAATTGCCCGGCCAATCAATCCCGCGATGGAGAGGACGCTGATCTTGCCGCCCTTTTCCGTTCTTGCCGCGTCAGCCGCGGGGTTGAGCGGGATGGTGTTTGTCACCACCACTTCTTTAATCACCGAGTTCCGGATGTTCTCCACCGCCGGACCCGAGAGCACCGCATGTGACGCGCACGCGTAAACCTGAGTCGCGGCGTTATCCATCAGCGCTTGAGCCGTCTTCACCAGCGTACCGGCCGTATCGATCAAGTCGTCGATGATCAGGCACGTCCGCCCATGCACATCGCCGATGACGTGCATGATCTCGGCTACGTTCATCTCGACGCGGCGCTTGTCGACGATGGCCAGAGCCGCGTCGACTTTTTTCGCGAAGAAGCGCGCGCGCTCCACGCCGCCCGCATCGGGCGATACGACGGTCAAATTCGGCAACGCCAGCTTGCGGAAGTGATCCACCAGCACCGGCGACGCGAACAGATGATCGACCGGGATGTTGAAAAATCCCTGCAACTGCGGCGTATGCAAATCCACGATCAAGGCCCGGTGCGCGCCCGCCGTGGTCAGCAGATCGGCCACCAGCTTCGACGAGATCGGGCTGCGCGGCTTGTCTTTCCGGTCCTGTCGCGCATAGCCAAAGTACGGAATCACCGCCGTGATGCGCCGCGCCGAAGCGCGCTTGAGCGCATCGATCATCAGCAGCAACTCCATCAGGTGCTCGTCCACGGGACGGCACGTGGGCTGCATCACAAAAACGTCGGCGCCGCGCACGTTCTCCTGAATCTGAACGTAGCATTCGCCGTCGGCGAAGCGCGTCACCTGCGCCTGGCCGCGCTGCATCCCGAGAAAGTGGCAGACCTCATCGGCCAGAGCCGCGTTGGCCGTGCCGCTGAAGATCTTGAACTTCTCGTCCATCCGCGAACGCTGCTTCCGTTCCGGCTTGTCGTCGGTCACGGGCTGCTTCTTCTCGGCTTTCTCCGTCTTCTCGGTCGGCGTGACTAAGGTGGCCATTGTTTGCTTTGGGCTCCTGGCCTTTGGCTGTTGGCTTGAATCTTTTCCGCCCCTGCGCTCTGGTTTGAGCGAAGAGCCAAAAGCCAATTGCCAAAAGCTGATTCTGGCTGGGCCGCTAGGATTCGAACCTAGACAAAGTGCTCCAAAGGCACTTGACCTACCATTAGTCGACGGCCCAGTAGGAAAATTATTGTTGATTTTTGATTGATGTTGACCCGAGTCAACGCTCCTATTGTCAATCAACAATCAAAAATCAACAATCAAAAATTCCCTGAGCCTGCCGTCAGCCGAAAAGCTTCTTCCAGTAGGCCGCTCGTGGCAACGTCGCGGTCGCCTGCGCCGCCAGACCTTGCTTTCGAAGCCCTTTTGCCGCTTTGGCCGCCGCGTCTTTCGACGCGAACAACCCATACAGCGTCGAACCGGAACCTGACAGAGACGCATACTTCGCGCCCGCGCGCACCAGCACACGCTTTGCTTCACGCAGCTCGGGATACTCAGGAAAGACGACTTGTTCGAAGTCGTTTTCGATCCCAGCCCGGTCAAGCCAGAGAAGCGGATTCCCGGCCCGGCCCCCTCTTCGCAAAAAATGAGAAGGAGCACTGGAGTAAGGCTCGCTCAGCCACGCCGACAAGCCACGGCCAAGCTCATTCATTCTATCGGAGGCGGCCGGAAGCGTCAATTGATCCCACTCCGCGAACGCTTTGGGCGTAGACACCCCAACCTCCGGTGTGATCACCACGCAAGGCGTCGCCGGCAAATCCGTCAAAGGATAAACCTGCTCGCCGCGGCCCATACCCAGAACGGTGCCACCAACCAGGAACAGGGGAAGATCGGAGCCGACTTCGGCGGCTACGAGCAACCTTTCTTCCGTCGACAGGGGCTTCCTGAGCGCCCGCTCCAGCGCGAGAAGAGTTGCCACGGCGTTAGACGAGGCGCCGCCGAGGCCTCCCTGCACGGGCAGACGCTTTTCGATCTCGATGACCACCCGCTCCTTCGCGCGCAAGGCCGCCATCGCTCTCTCCACGATGCGGAAACAAGTGTTCGACTCGTCACGCGGCACGCGCGGGTCCCCACACAGGATTTCGATTCCGTCGCCGCGAGCCACGCTCACCCGGATGACGTCATGTAGCGCAATCGTCTGATAAACGGTGAGCAGTTCATGAAAGCCATCGTCGCGCTTTGACCCAATGCGCAGCCCGAGATTGATCTTGGCGAAGGAGCGGACCGTGACTTTCATGGACCGACGATTGTAATTGCAAATTCCAGTTCGAATGTTCGATTTCTATGCAATACTGTCGCGCGTTTCGCTTGCCCGGGAGTTGGGAATGGAATTCGTGATTTTGATTGCCGGCCTTTTCGTCCTGGTCCGAGTGCTGGCATGGACCTACGTCAGGGCCCTCTTATCCAGCGGATGGTACACGATTCAGGGGACCGTTGAGCTCGGTAACGTCGAGGAGCACGAGATCCGCTTCATCAGCTACTACATCGCCCGCATCGACTATTCCTATTCTGTCAGTAACGAATATTACTCTGGCTACTTCGAAAGGACTTTCCTACGCGAAGGATCAGCCGACACCTTCGTTACACGCATGAAAGGACAGATGGTCGTAGTTCGGTCCCACCCGCAACGACCCGATCGATCGGCAGTGCTCAAGCAGGACCAGCCCGGGGGCTGGCCAGCATAGGTCTATAGGCAAGGGCTACCGATGGGTGTCCGTTCAGGCCAGAATGTTCCTGCAGGAACATATCGTCATGACGACAGCGGGCATACAATACTGCCATGACAGTTAAGCCCCAGAAAACAAAGAGGAATCAGCAACTGCGCAGGTCGGGGCTTTGAGATTCGCCTTACTGCGCACAGCTGAGTGCCCATGGATTACCTGTCACCCTCCGACCGTGCTACCCCGTTGGTAATCTCGACGGCCTATTGACATAAGAGCACTCTAATTGTGATTTCAATCACACCCGTCCGTCAGGACCGGTGGATCCCTCGATTGAACCGCAAACACTAGTTGCTGCCCCGAGACCCCGGGCCCTGTGCAGCATGCTCCGCGACGGAGTTGTACGTTCGGTGCGCGCGGAAGTAAGTGCAAGGCCAGTCTCATGCTTCGGGAGCGAAGGATGTGGATAATCCTTCAGCCCGAATGCCGAGAGGACGGGGTATGCGCCGAACACGTTTGCAGCTTCTTTTGCCAGCAGTTCTGCTCGCCGCGACAGCGTCGCTTTTTGCGCAGAACGATTACACAGTCATCGAGGTTAAGGACGGAGGTACAATCTCCGGGACGGTGAAGTGGGCCGGCCCGATACCGCACGCCCTGGACTTCCCAATTTCCAAGGATCCGCAGATCTGCGATCCCGACTCCAGAAAAACAACCGACCTCGAGCGCTTGGTGATCGGGCAGCAGGGCGGAGTCGCGAACACGATCGTCTACCTCAAGAACATCAAAACGGGCAAGGCGCTTGAGGTGCCGGAGCAGCGGCGCCATCTCGACCAGAAGCATTGCCGCTATATCCCGCACATTCTGCTGGTGCCGAAGGACGGAGCTGTCAGGATGATGAGTTCCGACGCCACCCTTCATACGATCCACATGGACGGCGCCGCATCCTTCAACCTGCCTTTTCCCTTTCCCGACCGGCCTACCTCGCGCACGATGACGACACCCGGACTGGTTCATTTGCGCTGCAATGGCGGTCATGTGTGGATGAACGCCGAGATGATGGTGGTGACGCATCCGTATTACGCGGTCACCGATGAGAGCGGGCGATTCGAATTCACTGACGTGCCGCCGGGAACCTATCAGATCGTCGCCTGGCATGAAGGCTGGGGCCTGGCAGGAAAAGAACAGGCCTACGATGTGCTGACCGAGCGCAGCGTGCAGCGGCCGGTGTTTACCGAGCCGAAGACTTGGGAGAAATCGGTTACGGTAAATGGGAATCAGAACAGCACGATTGATTTCGTGATCTCGAATAAGTAAGAGCGCGGCGCAAGGGGCTGGATTCGCGAAAAGCGTGAGAAACGCGGATTCCGTCTGTACAATTCGGCTGCCGTCTTCGCACGCCGAGGCATGACCCCGCGATCGAAAGCGCCGCTTCTTCTGATTGGTATTGGAATTCTGGTCGGCACGATTGCGCTGTTCCTGCCGCCGATCCCGCAGCCTCTCGCTTATCACAATTTTGCCGACCACCGCGCGTGGCTTGGCATTCCGAATTTCGGCGACGTGGTTTCTAATTTACCTTTCGCCCTTGTCGGCATCGCGGGGTTAATTTTTCTTCTCGGGTCGCGCGCGCCGAAGTTTGCGGATCGTCGCGAGTCCTGGCTTTATCTTGTCATGTTTGCGGGGCTGATTCTTACCGCGATCGGCTCCGCCTACTACCATCTCGCACCTGATAACGAGCGCCTCGTCTGGGACCGCATTCCCATCATGATCGTATTCATGGCGCTGCTGGCGGCGGTGATGGCTGAACGCGTCAGCATTGCGGCCGGGCTGTGGCTTTTTCCTTTATTCGAGTCCGCTGGCGTCGGCAGTGTCTTACTTTGGCATGCGAGCGAACTTGCAGGCCACGGCGACTTGCGTTTTTATGCGGCGGTGCAGGTCTATTCGATCCTGACATTGCTCGCGGCATTGCTGCTTCCGACTCGATACACTCGTGGGACTGACTATGCAGTTGTCGTTGCCTTCTATGTGTTGGCGAAAATTCTGGAAGAAACCGACCAGCAGGTTTTCTCTCTCGGCCACATTGTGAGCGGGCACACGCTGAAGCATCTGGCTGCGGCTGCGGCCAGCTACTGGATTCTGCGGATGCTTTCGCGGCGAGAACTGCGGACGGCGTGAGTGGTGCGGAGTAGAATTAGCGCCGTTCCTTCAACCCCCTGTGAGGATCCCCTGCCATGTCAGTGCACGACGAATTGTTGCAAGAGTTTGAGCAGTATGCGGGCAAGGTTGGTGGGGTCCAAGTACTAATGCAATATGTGTCCCAGCGCCTTCATGAAGCCATGGCGCGCTACAACTGGGTCGGCTTTTATCTGATAGAAGAACCGGCATTGGATGCGCTCGTGCTCGGGCCCTATGTAGGCAGCTTTGTGCCGACACCCCGCATTCCCCTCGACAAGGGCCTGTGCGGGGCGGCCGCGAGAACCGGCAAAACCGTGGTGGTGAACAACGTGATTGCCGACCCGCGCTACCTCGGTTCTGACAACATCAAATCGAATATTGTGGTACCCATCTTTGTCAAGAAACAGGTGATGGCGGAACTGGATATCGAGAGCTATTTTGCCGACGCTTTTCCCGCGCCAGAACAGCGCTTCATTGAATCGTGCGCGGGGGTGGTCGAGCGCTTTCTGGCGAAAGAAGGGGCGCGCGGAGCCTAGCCGCGCCGCTTGTAGAGGATAGCGAATTCAAACCCGCTGTTGGGCGGGAACAACTCCGCCACTTTGCGCAAACGCTCAGCCAGCGCCGAAGGCGTCAGCAGCGGATAGTCGCGCTCCCGCAGATCGTAGTAATCCACATCGAGATAAAGCGACAGCAAATAGATCGAGATCGTGTCGGAAAAGGTTGCTTCCAGGTATTCGGTTTTGTAGCGTTCGCTATCCGGACCGCCCGCAGTCGCGAGTTTGCGCGCCTCCCAGGCGTCGAGCGAAGTCTCACCGCGAATGCCGCCCTCGACTTGTCCCCAGGCTAGATCACAAAAGTCGCGCGAAACGCCGGCGCGCTCAACCAGGGCATGGCCGACATTGATATAGAACTCGAAAGCCACGGAAAACTTGTCGTCCATCAGCCGGGTTGAGATGAAGACGCATTGGGAATCGCCCAGGTTCAGGTTGCGATGGCAGACCGCGTTATCGCTGAGACTGACATCGTAGCGATCAGCAATCACGGTTTCCTCGCCCTGGCTGACGGTAAGTGGCACGAAGTAGTAGGCTTTGCGTTCCAGAGCGCTGGCGATGCGTGTCGGTACGGCGGAAACCATGCGCTCGAGGTCGAACGAATTCACCGCAATCTCACCCGCCGTGGCGTAGCAGATCCCGTTGGCCGCCTGGGTTACAGGGGTCAGGCGAACAACTTCCGAGGGGCTGCGCGTAATGGCTTGAGCCGCTTGCGACATGCTGATCTATTCTACACACTCGTGACGGGACATTTGGAGGTCGTGGGCCGATGGAACCTTATCCAGCGAAGAGTCGTGAGTTCGTGATCAGGCTTCGTTCGCGACCCCGTCATCGATCCATTCGTTTCCGCAGGAATCGCACACCCATTTGAATTTGGGCGGTTCCTTCGTGGCATCGGCGGGCGGCTCGAGTTCTTCAAAGATGACTTCTTCGGAGCGGCACTTCGGGCAGCGAACGGGCACTGGCTCTTGATTTTCGGAAATTTTCTCGCTCTCCGGTTCGTCCAAGGGCTCATAGTCTTGTAGAACCTGACGCGCCCAAGGCAGACCGATGGTCATGATCTTGACGTCTACTCCTTCGGCAATGTTCGAAGTCACCTGGTCGACGCCCGTAGCGTTCTCCGGTCCCATATAAAACGGTATACCCGCCGTGTCGAGCAAGGACTGCACTTTAAGGGCGTCGCGCTGACTCCATACCGTACAAACGGTCAGAGGTGCGCGATCTTCATCGAATTCAGATCCCGTAGGCAGGAAGGGCTCTGGTTTGGGTGGCGGCGGCTTCACTGCCAGCTTCAGCCTGCGCTGTGACATCTCGTCGGACAGAGCCTGTTGGGCGATCGGGGTCAACTCGGACGTGTCCTCGGCGATGTCGAGGAGTTCGCCATCGGTCAGGCTGCGATAGTGTTCCGCGAGCCGGAGCAGTTCTCCCGCAGAGTCGAGGTGCGCCATAAAAGGTCAGCCATGATACATCGGAGGGACTTATGGAGTGTGGCTTTTTGAGCCGTACGTTCCGCTAACGGCTCGGCCCGCGCCAGGGGCGAATGCGCGCGTGCCAGCGCGGCACGTTGCGGCAGTATTCCTCATATTCGGCGCCAAAAGTTCGCCTGAGCGTAGGTTCTTCATACAAAAGGACAAACAGAAAAAATGCCAGCCAGACTAGAGCTCCGTATTCGAGCGTTGCGACGCTGCCGAATACGAGTGCTTGCCCGAAGATGAGTGCCAGGACGGCTACGTACATCGGGTTGCGAACGTAGCGAAACAGGCCGGAAACTACCAGGCGCCGGGTCGGAAGGACAGGAGCGGGAGTACCCAGACCCTGTAGCGCGAAGCGGGCGAAGGAATCGAGGACGACCGGGATTCCTGCTGCAATCAGGACAACTCCAAGGACGCGGAACCAGGTCATTCCGAGCAGCGGTGGCTGGACATGCCAGCCGCTGATTCTCCAAGGAATATAACCGGCGACGATTCCGGGCGCGAGGAACAGGAAGATGGCCGAACCGACGATTGCGGAAACTCGACGCCTATCCTGCGGGGTCACGGCGGTTGCGCCTCCGATGGGCTAGGTTAGCAGATGGTGGGGCAGAAGGAGCAAATGCCTTCGTCTCGATCAAATCTGCATCTGCATATGCCCGGAGCGAGTGGAAATTGTGCGCGCCGGGTTAGACCGACCAGAGATTGGACAAGTTCAGAGTAGTGGGCCTGCACTTAAACCCCCGGAGGCTCCAATGACGCGATCTGCTGTCGGTTTTTCCGTCGTGTTGCTTTTCTTCTCTGCCGCGATCTTGCTTGCCTTGAACGGATGCAACGGAACATCGACTTCGAAATCGCCGCCTCCTCCGGGAAAGATTCAGCATGTGATCGTGATCGTCCAGGAAAATCGGACGCCCGATAACCTGTTTCAGGATCCGGTGCTCATCGCAAAGGGCGCAGACATTGCCTCGACCGGAATGAATTCTCTGGGACAGAAGATCACGCTGCAGCCGACGCCGCTCGCCATCAGCTACGACATCAGCCATACCCACACTGCGTTTGAAGCGATGTATGACGGCGGCAAGCTCGACGGCGCCGATCTTGAGACCACGAGTTGCGCGCCGAACTGCCCACCGAATCCCGAGTTTTATTACGTGCAGGCTTCTGACGTGGCGCCTTATTTTGCGATGGCCGAGCAATACACGTTTGGCGACCGGATGTTCCAGACCAACCAGGGGCCGAGCTTCCCGGCGCACCAGTTCCTCATTTCGGGCACATCTGCGCCCACGGCGACCAGCAATCTTTTCGCGTCGGAGAACCCGGCCGGCGAGGCGGGATGTGCTGCGTCTACTGGCAGTACGGTGGCCTTGATCGATCCGAGCGGGAATGAATCGACGACGATGTATCCGTGTTTCGAGCACCCGACGCTGTCCGATGAACTCGACGCCAAAGGGATTTCCTGGCGCTACTACACGCCCTCGGCGGGATCGATCTGGACCGGACCGAATGCGATTCAGCACATCTGTGGACCGCAGACGCAGAATGGAACGCTTACTTGCGCCGGCGCCGACTGGAGTGCGGACGTGGTTCTCGACGAAACGCAGATTCTGACGGACATCGCGGGCAACAATTTGCCGCAGGTGAGCTGGGTGATTCCGCGATCGGCGAATTCGGATCACGCGGGCGGGCTTGATCATACGGGAGGGCCATCGTGGGTCGCGTCGATCGTTAACGCGATTGGGACAAGTTCTTATTGGGCCAATACCGCGATCATTGTGACTTGGGACGATTGGGGCGGCTGGTACGATCACATTGCGCCGCCGCAGAATTTGGTGAATTGCTCGCAGTGGGGATGCGGTTATGTGTATGGCTTTCGCGTGCCGCTGATTGTGATTTCGCCGTATGCGCGGGCGGCGTATATTTCGCACACGCAGCATGATTTCGGGAGCATTCTGAAGTTTATTGAAGGAGTTTATGGCCTCGGTTCGCTGGGATATGCGGATGCTGCGGCCGACGATCTCTCGGACTGCTTCAACTTCAATCAGACGCCGATTCAGTTTCAGAACATTCCGGCTGCGCTGGATGCTAAGCACTTTCTTAACGACAAAGCTCCGCCGGGCGATCCGGACGATGATTAGCTTGATGAACTCGTCGGGGTTTGGCCAGCAAACTCTCGCGAAGCACGTCGGAATGATTTATTTTTAGAGAGGTGCAGTTCGCCAGTACAACTCGTTCGCCCCACTGGTATGGCGTGCCGGTTCGCGTGGCTTTGCTGACGTTCATCGGAACGTTGCTTTGTTTCGCGGTCAGCCTGTTGCTGGCGATTATGGGGACGGTTGCAGTCGCGGTGGCGCGTGGAGTGAATCCGGACATGCGCGTCGCCTACAAGATGATTGCCCTTCCGATGGGAATTGGCGCGGGATGCGTCGTTTTTATAGTCGCGCTTGTGATAGAGATTCGCCACTACCGCCAAAACAAAACACTCTCCGCGATTGAGAAGATGGGTTAACGCATGCCGCGGATCGCCATTCCTGTTCCTCATTCATCTAACGTCGAATACGCGGAACGAGCCATGCCGCAATATGAGCGCGCGGTGGAGATGGCCGGGGGCGAGGCCGTTCGTGTGCCGCTCGATCTCTCAGTGGCAGAGGCGCAGCACATCGCCGAGAGTTGCGACGGAGTTCTGCTGCCAGGGAGCAACGCCGATGTCGATCCGGCGAAATTTCATGCAGAGCGTTCGGCGATGACCGCCGCTGCTGACGCGTGGCGCGAAAACGCGGACATGCTGCTGCTGCGGGACGCGTACGCTCGGCGCAAGCCCGTGCTGGGTATCTGCTACGGGTTGCAGAGCCTGAATGTGTTTCGCGAGGGCTCGCTGGTGCAGCACATTCCGGATTTTTTGCCAGAGTCGACGAAAAACCTGGTGAACCACGAGGCGGGAAGCAAGGTCGCGGTGGCGCACGCGGTTGAGATCGATCGTGATTCGCGGCTTGCGCGGATTTTGAAAGCGGCCGGGGCGGGGAACTCCGATACGTTTGTTTTGCCAGTGAACTCGTCCCACCATCAGTCCGCTGAGAATGTCGGCGATGGATTGCGCATTGTTGCGCGCTGCCCGGATGATGGCGTCGTTGAAGCTGTCGAGGGAACCGCGGCCGATCACTTCGTGGTCGCGGTGCAATGGCATCCGGAGCGGTCGGTCGAGGAGGATGCGGCAGCGCGTGCGATTTTTTCGGCGCTCATCGCGGCAGCGAAGGAATATGCCCCGCGCAGGGCGGCCTCGGGCCGCGATTAGAACATTTGCCTATTTTCCACTGGACTTGTTATCCGGCAAGTATTGCGGCGGCAAAGGATTGTCGGGCCGCTCATCGTCCCATACCACCGATGCAATCCACCAGCGTTGGCCGTCGTTGAACAACTCTACGCTGTTGATTCCGCGCCCAATCACCGGGCCATCGGCCTTTTGCCGGCTTTCATAGGTGCTGAAGACGTGGGCAATGTTGCCGAAGTTCTGTGTGACGCGGTGAATCTCGCTTTCGAAGAAACCTTCTTTGACAGCCTCTTCGTCGGAGGCGTCCACGAACTGCTGGTGAGTGACGATATGAGCTACGGGCTTGCCAGCCTTGTCCTCGGACATCGCGACGAAGCGAATGTCCGGGATGTAGAGCGTGCGATCGCGCGACCACTGGCGCGGCTGGCCCGCGGGACCGGAGATCACTTCGTAAAAAGCTTTCATGATTCCGTCGATGCTGGCTACATCTTCGGCGCGGGGTGCAGCCTGGGGGACGTTGACGTGGGTCCGCGTTTTGGCCGTTTGCTGTGCCAAAACTGTTGCGGAAACAGACAGCGACACAAACACGACCATGAAGTGGGCACTTTTTTTCACGCGGCCTCCCACGAACTTTAGTCAAAACCTTTAACCACGAAGGACACGAAATTACACGAAGGAAAACCTTTGACAGTTACTTCTTTCGTCGAGTTCGTTTCGCCTTCTCGACTAGCGCGACTACATGGGCGATCGCGGCGTTTTCCAGATTCAAACCTTCCGGCGTCTTGGCTTTGAGACCGACGCAGTCGCTGTGAAGTCCGAGCAATTCGGCCACGCGCGTGCGGATTGCTGCGGCGTGCGGGCCGATTTTGGGCGCCGCGAGTATGAGACTCGCATCCACGTTGGCGATGGCGTAGCCGGCGTCGTGAACGCGTTTGAGTGCTTCGCGTAGAAAGATGACCGAATCTGCGCCCTTCCATTTCGGATCGGACGGAGGGAAAAGCGCGCCGATATCCGGAGCCGCGATCGAACCTAGCAGCGCGTCGGTGATCGCATGCAGCAAGACGTCTCCATCGGAGTGACCGCCAAGCCCCTTGTCGTGCGCTATTTTGACGCCGCCGATTTTCAACGGAATGCCACGGCGGAATTCGTGCGAATCGAAGCCGTAGCCGATGCGGGTTGCAGGTCTTTGGTCTTTGGTCTTGGGCATGAGGGATCAACGGTGCGCCGCGCGTTCGGCTTCACTTCGCAGGTAGAACTCGGCCAGCTCTATGTCGCCGGGGCTCGTAATCTTCAGATTTCTGGGCGAGCCCATGACTACTGCGACTTCGTGTCCCGATCGCTCGGCTAATGATGCTTCGTCGGTGCCCATGAATCCGTCGGCCGCAGCTTCATCGAAGACTTTCTTGATGACGCTGTAGCGGAATCCCTGCGGTGTTTGCGCGAGGACCACTGCGGCTCGCGGAATTGTCGCCTTGATGATCGCGCCCTCGGCGGTGCGCTCGACTTGTTTCACCGTATCAACAGCCGGGAGTCCTGCTATGGCGGCGCCGTATTTTTTTGCCGCATCAATTACTTCGCGGATGATTTCCGCGGTCACCAGCGGACGGACTGCATCGTGCACAAGCACGATGTCGTCGGCTGCCGCGGAAACTGCATTCAATGCGTGCTCGACGGATTGCTGGCGGTGCTCGCCGCCCACAACCAACTCGATTTTTTTTCGAAGCACATCTTTCGCGTCTTGGTTGAGGCGCTCGCGAAAGGCTTCAATTTCATTTTCACGCAGCGCCAGCCAGATTTCGCTCACCTCGTCCACGCCCGAAAATTTACGCAGCGTGTGAATGAGGATTGGTGTTCCGGCAAGATCGGTGAATTGCTTCGAGGGATGAGGCTTCTTGCCTTTTGCGTCGATGGCGCTGGGCATGGGCGCCATGCGAGTCCCGAGACCGGCAGCCGGAATAATGACAATCACCTTCATCGCGGGGTGTAAGTATACGGCGAGCCATGCACTACAGCAAACGCTGTACCCGCTCCAGCGACCTGGGAAAAATCTTCCCAGTCCTCTTGCCGAGGCAGCAACCGCCTGAGTGGAGAGCAACATCCAAACCGGGCCCAGTCAGCGATATACCGCGACCGTACGGAATGTCGCACTGGCAAGCTACTTGCTCTTAATCAACATGAGGTCTGTCATGAGGGCTAATCGATTTTGGCTGGAAATCGTGGGTGTCGGCGTGGCGATTGCCTTGGCCCTCGCCCTGCTGATTGCGAGTCTGGGCGCAGCTGCCGCCGCCGTGAGCGGCCAGGACGAAGTGGGCCAGGCACTGCCCTCAGATCCAGGCGCGAAGACCTATAGAGGAATGGTGACCTGCACCCGTTGCCGGGCAAAACATTCCGCCGCGATGAGCCGCACAGCTACCGATTGCACGCTCGCTTGCGTGCGTAGCGGCGCCAAGTTTGCCTTGATCGACGGGGAGAACGTCTACGAACTCGATGGCGACATGGTCGTGCTGAAAAAAGTTGCTGGACAGCGCGCCGATATTACGGGCGTTGCCAATGGAAACAGAATCGCCGTCTCATCTGTCGCCGCAATCTAGACGATCGTCATTTAGACGATCGTCGTTGGCAACCATCCTCCCGGCCACCAATCCCAGTTCACTTTCACTCAAGCGCCGGGCTTCGACTCGACTCCGGGAGCGGGCACTGCCGTAGGTGGCGCAGGCACGGGTACAGCCACCGGCGCAGTCGGAGCAGTCACAGGCGCTGTTTGGCGCGAATACGCCAGACGCTCATCCCACTTGCCGAAGATCATTTTTCCGGCAGTCGTTTGCAAGACCGAAGTGACCGACACATCGATCGTCTTGCCGATCATTTTGCGCGCATTGTCGACCACGACCATGGTGCCGTCGTCGAGATAGGCCACGCCCTGGTTGTACTCCTTCCCTTCCTTCAGAATGAACACGCGCATGGTTTCTCCGGGCAGCACGATCGGCTTCAACGAGTTGGCCAGTTCATTGATGTTCAGCACTTCCACGCCTTGCAGCTGCGCGACTTTGTTCAGGTTGAAGTCGTTGGTGATGATCTTGCCTTCGTACACCTTGGCCAGTTCGATCAGTTTAAGGTCGACTTCGCGCACCGCCGGGAAATCATCTTCCACGATTTGGATCTGCAGGTTGGCGACTTTTTGCAGGCGCTGCAGGATATCGAGACCGCGGCGTCCGCGATTGCGCTTCAGCGAGTCTGCCGAGTCGGCGACCAGTTGAAGTTCCCGCAATACAAATTGCGGAGTGACGATGATGCCGTCGAGAAACCCGGTTTCTGCGATGTCGGCGATGCGGCCATCGATGATGACGCTGGTATCCAGAATTTTGTAGCTTTTCTTCCCCTGTTTCTCGCCGCCGAAGATACCACCCAAGGCCGAAAGATTGAGCAAGTCACCTTTATTGGCCCCGACGATCAGGCCAACATAAGCCATGAGCAGCATGACCATGATCTGAAGAAAGCTCTGGGTGTTGCCGCTGGGCACACTGCTGCGGATGACGAGAGCGAAGAGGTAGGCGCCGCAGATTCCGAGGATGCTGCCGATCGCAGCACCGATCAGTCGCTTCAGGCTGACCGTGCGCAGCTTCCACTCGAACAGGACGATAGCCGCCCCGATTGCTGCGCCCACGCCCGCGTCGACCTGGCGCGTCAGACCGAACGGTTCAATGACATAGCAAGTCGCTGCAACAACAATGACAAAAAGAAGACGTACAAAAATGAGATCCACGGTAAACCTCCCCGCGGATGCAGATGGCCAAGCGTTAAGGTCAATGCACCCGTGCCGTCTTCACGCCGCCCCGGGCGGGAATCGGCCCTGCACATGGCGGGGCGTGTGAATAAGGGGGATGAATATACGCCCCGTTCCGGCCTATCTGGGGCTCGGCCGGAGAATCGGTAAAGCTAACGCCTGAAGTATATACCGAGCCGGAAAGGCAAGCTAGACGCCCAGTCTTTCGAATCCCCATCTTCGTTTCATTCTCAACATCGCGAAGATAAGGATTCTTCTTCTCTTGCTTCGGATGTGGCGCTGCGCGAGTAAGAAGGTTGCTCGTTCCTACCATAACTCCTAGACTTGTGCCATGAAAGCCCTCGTAATTCCTAGCCTGTCCGGACCTGGCGCACTCACCGTTCAAAACGTCGCCGAACCTGTTACTAAGCCTGAACAAACAATCGTTCGCGTGATGGCTGGAGGTTTGAACTTCGCCGACTTGATGACAACCAAAGGGGGCTATCCCGGAACACCGCCGCCTCCTTTTGTGGCCGGACGGGAATTCTCCGGCGTTGAGGAGTCGAGCGGCCGGCGCGTGATGGGATACGCACAGTGGGCGGCCTTCGCGGAGAAGGTCGCGGCGCACTCGAGCATGCTGTGGCCTGTGCCGGATGCCTGGACCGACGAGCAGGGTGCGGCATTTCCCGTGAACTTTTTCACCGCGTACCTAGGTTATTGGCAGGCTGGCATGACGCAGCTTGCTGTGGCGGGCAAAGCGCATCGTGCTCTGATTCATGCGGTCGCAGGGGGAGTGGGAACCGCGGCCGTGCAGATCGGAAAGTTGCTGGGCGTTGATATGTACGGAACGTCGTCCTCCGATGAAAAGCTCTCGCGCGTGAAGGAACTAGGGCTGCAGCACGGCATCAACTACAAGCAGCACGACTACGAAGAAACGGTAAAGAATCTCACGCACGGCGAAGGCGTGGACGCGGTCTTCGAGATGCTCGGCGGCGAGCATACCGCGAAGAGCCTGCGCTGCCTGCGCGATTTTGGGCGAGTGATTCAGTATGGCACCGCCACCGGAAAACCTCCGCAGCTGGATTTACGCGCAATGTATGCGAAGTCGGCGAGTGTGCAGGGCTTGTGGCTGACTTATCTTTCTCAGAAGCCGGAGATTATGGGCCCGGCGTGGAAGCAGCTTTCCGAGTGGGCTGCGCAGGGCAAGCTAACGCCGCAGATTGGGCACATCCTGCCACTGGAGCGCGCGGTTGAAGCCTACAAACTTCTGGAGGATGGAAAGAACTACGGAAAAGTCGTCGTGAAGATCAAGAGCTGACTCGCTCGCGTCTACTCACCAAAAACCCACTGCTCGCTCACCAGAAAGTTTGCCAACGAACAGAGCGCGATCGCAATCGCATTAGCGAGCATGTAGTTCATATGGCCCTGTCCTACCATGACTCTCATCAAGGCCAGATTGCCCAAAATCGATACCACGCCGTTGGTGAGGTTGAAGCGAAGGAGTCTCATCGACGAACCGCGCCACGAGGATTGCACGCGTGCGGCCCAGGTAAACTGCTCGTGCCATACGAAGTTATGGACCACTGCAGCCTCGACCGCGAGCGCGGTCGCAAGCATGTAGTCGAAGCCTAGGATGCTCCTGAAAAGGAACAGAGCGGCGAACTGCACGCCGATACCGACTCCTCCCACAAAATTGAACTTGCACCAGCGGATCAGCTTTGAATCTCTGGAAGTCATTGCGCGATCCTTTCTTCGCGAAAGAGCCGCGTCGTGTTGCGGATGGTGAAGATGACTACCATCAGCGACATGCCAGCCAGGCCAATCGTTCCGCCCACGTCGAAGAGGCGGTAGCGCTCTCCAAACAAGTGCACGATGGGCTTCCATAGCAGAGCCAGATTCCCGATTGCGAGCAGAATGCGGAGTTCGGTCGGACCGAATCGCCAGAACGAAATGCGAAATTCGCCGAGGGTGTGGGTGGCGAGGTACGACTGAATCGACAGCATCAAGAAGGCAATCAGCAGCCCAATGGCGATCGCCGGATGCATATACCCCGACAGCGCGAGACCGCCCATCAGCGCGATGGCGCCGAAGCTGTCGACCATGTGGTCGACGTAAAAGCCATATCGTGGGCGCAAACGTCTGCGAATGCGGGCGAGGGTTCCATCGAGAGAGTCGCCCAGCCAATTCAGCGCCAGGAACCCGATCACAGCCAGCAGTGCGTACCGGTTCCAGCGTGCCCAGGCATAGCAGACGCCGGCGCCGATCTGCGCGATCAGTCCGAGTGCGGTGAGGTGGTCCGGGCCGATATTGGTTGGAGTGCGGTCGGCAAGCCACAAAAGGGCTCGCTTCTCGGGAACGGCGACCAAGCTTTCCTGAATGCGCTGCATCTCGCCATCCGGGCGCATGCGGCGCGATTCTTCGTCTCTCAGCGCGTAGAGCACGCGTGGATTTACCTGCTCGCAGAATTCGGTCATGGTTTGAGATCCGGCGGTGGCCATATAGAGTCCTCGATTGCGTGGTGTCGGCTGCATGGCTGGAAGATTCGCTCGGGAGACGAGAATCGGCAATGCAGTGGGAGTCAAGTCGCGATCAAACAAAGCTCAGGATGCAAACCTATGAAAACAAGGTGGATTAGAGAGATAGTTAACTGGGTTTATGACTGGCGAGCATCGCGGATGGAGGCCAAAAGTTCGCCGATCGACCAGTCGATCTGCTCTGCAGTGATCACAGCGGGGGGCGCCAGCAGAATGTGGTCGCCTGCAACACCGTCGACGCAGCCTTGCATTGGATAGACCAGCAGGCCGCGCTTCGAGGCCGCGGCGCCAACGCGTCCGGCGAAGTTCTCTTCGGGCGGGAACGGCTTCTTGGATTCTTTGTCCGCGACGAACTCGACGGCCCAGAGCAGACCGAGGCCTCGGACATCGCCGACTGAGCCTTCGCTACGAAGGGAATCGAGGCCTTGTTTGAAGTGTGCGGCTGGAGTCCCTTCGCGTCTGGAATCGGCGGTGGCGATGAGATTCTTTTTGTGGATGTAACTCAGGACCGCGCGTCCTGCCGCAACGGAAATGGGGTGAGCGTTGTAGGTGAAGCCGTGAAGGAATGATCCAGAGCCTGAGGCGATCGCGTCCACAATTTTGCTGGTGCAAATCACAGCGCCCAGCGGGGCGTAACCGCTCGACAAACCCTTGGCCGCAACCAGAATGTCCGGCTTGACCGCCCAGTGTTCGACTGCGAAGTTGCGGCCTGAGCGGCCCATGCCCGTCATGACTTCATCGGCGATGAGCAGGACGCCACGGCGCTGGCAGATTTCTGCGATCGTCTCGAGGTAGCCCGGCGGGGGCACGACCGCGCCGAGGGTCGCTCCACTCATCGGCTCAAAAATAAAAGCGGCGGCACTGCCGTTGCTTTCCTCAATGGCGCGGTCGAGTTCCGCGGCGTATTCCTGGCCGCAGTTGCGACAGCCGTCGGTGCAATCGAAGGCGCAGCGATAGCAATAGGGCATGCCGATGTGGGCGAACTCGCGCACCATGGGCAAATAGATTTCGCGGCGCCGCTTGTTTCCTGAAACGGACACAGCGCCCAGAGTTGAGCCGTGGTAGCTCTGCTGACGGCTGAGAATCTGATAGCGGGAGCTCTGGCCGATCTCCACCTGATATTGGCGCGCAAGTTTTAGCGCGGTCTCAATGGATTCGGAGCCTCCGCTGGTGAAGTAGACCGCGCCGCCGCGGAAATGATCTCCGGCAAACGCGAGCAGGTCCTGGGCATATTGCTCGGCGGCAGGAGTGGTGAACTGGCTGGAGTGGACAAATTCGAGCTTAGCGGCCTGCTCCGCCATGGCCGCTGAAATTTCCGGAACACCAT
This sequence comes from Candidatus Solibacter sp., assembly GCA_035501655.1. GTDB lineage: Bacteria > Acidobacteriota > Terriglobia > Terriglobales > Acidobacteriaceae > Sulfotelmatobacter. The sequence goes on along the minus strand of DATJVU010000038.1, from coordinate 155,118 downwards.
GGCCGATGAAGCTGACCGCCGCGGAGCCGGCCAGGTCCAGATACTTCTTGCCCTCGGCATCCCACACATAGACGCCCTCGCCGCGAACCGCAGCAGGAAAGTCTTTGCGATAGGACCGACGGAAAATAGCCGAGCGCAGTTTTTCCTGAACAGAATTACTCACAGTGCGATTATCTCAAAACGGCACTCGCGGGGAAGAATCCGCGTTGTGATGCCGATTCGTCAACAGGACGCCGCCTGCGCTCTTATAAGATTGTGATTCCGGGCCCATGACAAAACTGCTTCGCTTCTTTCGGCCGTCGCATCAGCACACGGCATTTTCGGCAACTCTGCTGCTGATCTCGGCGGTCATGCTGTCGCGCGTCATCGGGTACGCGCGAGATGCCTACATTGCATGGGCATATGGCGCGGCAGGGGCTACCGATGCGTACGTCGCCGCCTTCACTCTGCCGGATTTTCTGAACTACATCGTTGCGGGCGGCGCGGCTTCGATTACGTTCATCTCGATCTACACGCGGTTTCTCGCTGAAAAACGCGACGATGATGCGGAGAAGACTTTTTCCATCATTATCACAGTGATGACCGCAGTCATGATTGTGGGCACAATCGTGACTGAGATTTTTGCGCCGCAATTTGTGCGCTGGTTCGTCAAGGGATTCACGCCGGATAAGGTCGACCTTTGTGTACACCTGACCCGCATTCTGCTGCCGGCACAGATTTTCTTTTATGTGGGCGGAGTCGTGTCGGCCGTGCTGCTGTCACACCGGCTCTTCTTGTTTCCGGCATTTGGGCCGCTGCTCTACAACGTCTTCATCATTCTTGGCGGAGTCATCGGCGGGCGGCAGTTCGGAATCGCCTCTTTGGCGTATGGCGCACTGATCGGCAGCTTCGCCGGGCCTTTTCTGGCGAGCGTGATCGGCGCCGCGCGCATCGGCACTGGCTACAAGCCATCGTTTGACGTCACCAACCCCGCGTTTCGCGAATGGGTGAAGTTGTCGATTCCTCTGATGCTCGGCGTCTCGCTGGTGACGGCGGATGACTGGATCCTCCGGCACTATGCGGCCAGTCACGTGGGCGACATCACGCGGCTTACGTTTGCCAAGCGGCTGTTTGCCGTTCCGATCGCAGTGCTCGGACAGGCAACCGGACAGGCATCTCTGCCCTTTTTTGCGCGGCTGTTCAACGAAAAGAAGCTGAAAGAATATGCGGAAACGGTGAATGACTCCGTTTGTCGCGTATCGGCGGCAGCGCTGCTCGTAACCGCGTGGATGATGGCGGCGGCGCTTCCCGTGATTGATCTGGTTTACCGGAGAGGAAGATTTTCATTTGAAGACTCGCAGACTAGCGCGGTGTATTTTTTCTGGTTTTCGTTATCGCTGATTCTGTGGTCGGCGCAGGGACTCTATGCGCGAGCTTTCTATGCTGCCGGTGACACGCTGACCCCGATGGCCGCCGTCACGGCGATCACCGCCTTGTCGATGCCGGTCTACTCGGTTCTGTTCCATACCTTCGGCGCAGTGGGCCTTGCCTGGGCTTCGGACATTGGGATCGGCGCGAACCTTTTGGCGCTGGCGCTCCTTTTGCACCATCGAAAACTTGTTCCGCTGGGCGGACTGCTCTGGGGCGAACTGGGAAAAGCGCTCGTGACGGCGATCGTCGCGGGAGCAATCAGCTTCGAGGTAGCGAAGGTCGTGCCATTGGGTCGCGCGCTTCATGGCAGCCGCGCCACCGATGTGGCCCAGCTTGCGCTGGTCTCTATCACTTGGGCGGCAGCTGTTGCGGCTGGATTGTGGCTGCTGCGGTCGGACCTTCCACGCGCGCTGCGCAATCGCAAGGGAACGGCATATCCAGCAGTGGCAGAGGGGCAGAGCAAGGAAATATTGGGAGCGGGGCGGGAGGCGTAGCGGGCCCGTCTCAACTCACACTGGTAAATGAGAAATGGCAGCGAAAAGAATCTTGCGGGTTACAAGGTGGCTGGGTATGACTCCTGCGGTCGCGATCTGCACGGCTTGCAATCGCGAATTTAAAGTACCGTTGTCTGAAGTAAAGAGGACAGCAGCGGCGCAGCAATTCCTGCAGACTGCGTTCGACCGACATCAGTGCGAGCAACCGCAAGACAAATAAGTCGCCGCAGCAGCGTCGGCACCCGAAAACGCTTAGAACTGAATCACATTCACTTCTGCGCTGTAGAGCGGCGATGCACCCCATGGCGCGCCGGGAGTATTGTACGTCTTCAGCTGCAGCGTCGTGTTCGGGCTCAATAGCGTTGGAGCTACGCAGTTCGCTGGCGCTCCCGACGGGCCGGCGATTTGCGCCACGTTACATGGGACACTGCTCAGGTTCCCACCAGATATTGACAGTCCTTCAGAAACGCCGCCGGTGTTTGGCTTCTCCGCGATGTTGCTGACGAGCATGATATTTAACGCGCTGCTGTCCACCGTTAGAACTGTTTTCAGGGCTGGATAGGTCGCATTCGTCCAATCCAAGAGGTTGTACGCGTATTGGGTTAGCGGACCTGGGCCCAGGGCCGGTGTTCCGAACGTGATACCCCGGATGTAGACGTCATAGCCCGACGAGACAGCTCCGGAGATCTGCAGCTGCGCGTAAGGGCTGGTTCCACCGCTCGCGTGGATGAAGGCTACGGTCGCTGCCACCGGCATTTGACTCTTTCCGGTGTCGCCCCACCATGTGAGTGTTCCGGTCACCGCGGCTCCGTGAGGCACAATCAGAAATGACACGAGAAATAAGTTGTTGAACAAGCTTGGCAGCGTCAGTGTCTGCGCAGTCGTCTGTTTCAGCCACTGCAGGTTCACGGGCTCGGCTAATCCGCCCTGCCCCTGGGTAAGCGAGGAGAATCCAAGTCCATCCACGAAGACGTTGTAGCTGCAGCTCTGGCAGCCCGCCGTCAGTTCCACTTGCAGCGTGGGCGCAGTTCCGGCGCGGACGCGCACTGGCAACAGCCGGCTCACCGTGCACACTCCGCCTCCCGGAGATTGATAGGCTTGTCGCATGCCGTTTTCATCGCTCCAGCGAACGATGGCAGTGGCAAAGCTGCCGTTCTTGCCTTGCGATTGCGAGCAGGTGATGTCCTCAAGCGCAATAGCCAGCAGATACGAACTGTCTGACGTGGGTGCGCTGAGAATCGCAGTAGCGGGCAAAGCTTGGGTCTGTGCCCAGTAGTGATTGCGAATTTCGGTGATCGCGGCGTGCGCCGAAATTGGATACAGCAAGGCCAGGATGAGCAGAATCGGGGTGAATCGCATGGGTCTGACTTGCATGAGTGAGCTGACTCCGTCGAGCAGACTGGTGCCGTGAGAGCGACTCTAGACCGCAGGCGTTGCGGATGAAGGTGATGAGCGTCACGAACATTGATAATTGTTCTGTGGATTTTCCAAATCGGAACTGCGCCAGCGGCCAAGCAGCCACAAACGGCGCCGGGCACCGCCTTAGAGCCTGCATTCCGGCTGCGTTATACTCTTGCCAAGAGCACCCATGATTACTGCGACCAAGACGGTTTCGATCGAAAGATTAATCGCCGGCCTGCGCGAATTGCCGGAGTCGGCGTTTACGCCCACGGAACCAGTGCGGGCATTTTTGCGCGACATGCCGGTCGACGCTGACTCACTGGCTCCCTACCTGACGTGGAATGCGCAGCACTATACCCGCAACCTGATCGACCGGACCCCGCTCTACGAACTGATGGCCATCTGCTGGGAGGTTGGCCAGGCGAGTTCGGTCCACAATCATCGCGACCAGAACTGCTGGATGGCTGTGCCGATGGGCCGGCTGCATGTCGAGAACTTTCATCTTGTGCATCAGGACGTGGCAGGCGGAAGCTGCTGCCTGGAGCCCCTGAATGTGGTGGAGATGAATATCTCGCAGCCTTGCGCCGTCGATCCCGCTGACCCGGTGCACCGCGTGGTCAATCCGCGCGAATTCAATCAGCGCGCGGTGAGCCTGCATGTGTATTCCCGGCCGTTTGATACCTGCGTGGTTTATTCTCCAGAACAAGGTACGTGCGGAGAGATTCAATTGCACTTCAACACAATGTTCGGCCGACAGCCAGATAAGACTGACTCCAGCAAGGCGGGGCGCTGACCGATCCATGCTCGCGCGCGCCTCTCTCATCATGGCAGTGCTTTTGAGCTTTCTGGCACTCAGTTCCTGTTCCAAGTCAGCGCCCGTTCCAACCAGCACCGTTCTTCCTTCAGATCGCGTTGCGCCCTCGCCCGTCGGGACTTCGCAGACTGTGCTGCAGAAGACTTTCAACCTAAAGGACTCGGAGACATTCCCTTTTGAAATCCCAGCGCACGCTTCGCAACCGCATCTCCACGGAATTTTCGAGTCGTTCCTGGGAAAGGTGCATGGCGTGTCGGACGAAAGCTCGAATATCGACTTCCTGATCATGAACGAAGAACAGGAATCCGCTCTGCTGGCGAATCGCGCGAGCGAGGCGCTGTTTTCCGTGGAGTCGTCGCACAATCAGGCGGTCAACTTCGACTTGCCCGCTTCCATGAATCATCCCGTGAAGTACTACCTGGTTTTTCGCAGTTCGGAAAAAAGCAAGAACAGCAAAGTCGTGGAAGCCAATTTCCGCGTCGATTTCTAGCCTGCGCTGCCTGCTAAACTAGTCGAGTTGCCTCCTCGCAAGAAATCATCGGTTCCTGCTTCGTCAGCGAGTGTCGCGGTCGCGAAGCCCAAGGCCTCGGCGTCCTCCTCGGCAACCTCTGCGCTCTCGTCTGTACCTCAGAGCGGCCATGGACGCGTGTTTTTGATCGACACCATGTCGTTCATCTTTCGCGCCTATCACGCTATGGCGGGGCAGCGGCCCATGTCGACCAAAACAGGTCTGCCGACTGCGGCGATCTATGTTTTCGTGAACATGCTGCGCAAGCTGCGCGATGATTTTTCGCCGCAGTTTCTGGCTGCGGTGTTTGATGTCGCGGGCCCGACATTTCGCGATGAGCAAGCGGAAACGGTCACCACGATTCGCAAGTTCGACATCAAAACGCAGACATTTACCGAGGTCGAGTACAAGGGGTATAAGGCGAATCGGTCCGCGATGCCGGAAGATCTGGCGCAGCAGGTGCCTTACATCCGGCGGGCGCTGGAGGCGTATCGGATCCCGATTCTGGAAGTGAAGCGATTTGAAGCTGACGATGTCATCGGCACACTCGCGCGCAAAGCGGCCGAGGCCTCGCATCCTGTTTATGTCGTTTCCAGCGACAAGGACATGATGCAACTGGTCAACGACAAAGTTCAGATTCTGAATCCGCCGAAGGACAATCTGATTTGCGACCGCGCCAAGGTCGAAGAAATTCTGGGCGTGCCACCCGAGCGCGTAATCGACATCATGGCGCTACGCGGAGACTCGATCGACAACATCCCCGGCGCGCCCGGAATCGGCGACAAGGGCTCGGTTGAGATCATCAAGCGATTCGGCACGGTGGAGCAGGCGTTGGAGCGCGCCGCGGAAGTTGAGCGCAAGACTTATCGTGAATCGCTGCAGAACAATCGCGACACCATTCTTTTTAGCAAGAGCATGGCGACGATCGACACGAATGTTCCAGTGGAACTCGATGTCGAAGCGATGCGTGTCGGCGAACCCGACGTTGAGGCACTTCGCTCACTCTTTACTGAACTTGAATTCACCTCGCTTCTGAAAGAGCTGCTGCCGGTTGTAGAGATCACGGAAGGGCACTACAGCGAGGCCAGGTCTGCCGCAGATATTCAAGGCGTTCTCGATGCACTTCCCGCTGGCGGAACGCTCGCGGTTGCTATCGAGCATCAGGCATCTGAATCCACAAAGCCAGCTGACGATGAAGAAACGGAGCCGCAAGAATCACAGCTTTCCTTCATGGGAGGGCTTGCTGGATCAACGGGAGACCTTTTTCCGGACGCGACTACGGCGTCGCCTTCACTTCGACTCTCCATCTCGGGCACGCAGGGCGAAGCGCTAACTGCGAAGCTCGATGGCAGCGATGTTGGCCAAGAAATAAGTCAAGTTCTGGCTAACGCGGCTGTGCCAAAAACAGTCCACGACTACAAAGGTGCGATGCACGCGCTGGCTCCTTTTGGAGTGGAACTTGCCGGCGTGCGGCATGACCCCATGCTGTACTCCTACTTACTCGATCCGACTTACTCGTCGCACGTCATGGCCGACGTCGCTTTGCGCCGTTTCAACCTTAAGCTCTCCGGCGGACTGGCTGAGGCGGCAGACATCACCGGCCGATTGACAGAGGCCCTGCGAAACGAGGTCGAGCAGGCACATCTCGACAAGCTCTATGAGGAGATCGACTTCCCTCTCGTTCCGGTGCTCACGCGGATGGAGCAGGCGGGAGTGAAGATCGATACGGCAGCGCTCTCAAAAATGTCGGTCGAACTGGAAAGGGAGATCGCGGCTAAAGCGAAGGAAATCTACGCGGCGGCGGATTTCGAGTTCAATGTCGGCTCACCCAAGCAACTGGGCGATGTCCTGTTCAACCGCATGAATCTTCCCAAGCCGGTCAAATATGGCAAGGGAAGAACCATATCGACGGCGGTCGATGTGCTGGAAGAACTGGCCGAGGATCATCCGATTGCGCGCATGGTGCTCGACTACCGACAGCTCACCAAGTTGAAGTCGACCTATGTGGATGCGCTGCCCTCGCTGATCAATCCAGCGACCGGACGGCTGCATACAACTTTCTACCAGGCCGCTACAGCGACAGGCCGGCTCTCTTCGGCGAATCCGAACCTGCAGAACATTCCCATTCGCACCGAACTTGGCCGCGGCATCCGGGCAGCATTCATCGCAGAACCCGGTCACGTGCTGCTGACGGCCGATTATTCGCAGATCGAGTTGCGCTTGCTGGCGCACTTCTCGCGCGATCCACTTCTGGTCGAGGCGTACCGGCGCGATGACGACATTCACACGCTGACGGCGTCGCAGGTGTTCGGCGTTCCGCCTCTGATGGTCACCGCCGATCACCGCCGTCAGGCTAAAGTCGTGAACTTTGGCATTGTGTACGGCCTGTCTCCCTTCGGGCTCTCGCAGAATCTGGGCATCGACACTTCGGAGGCCAAGCAGTTCATCACGAATTATTTCGAGACATACAAAGGCGTGCGGGCGTTCATCGACAAGACTCTGGAAGAAGCTCGCCGGGAGATGAAGGTGAAAACGCTGTTCGGGCGCGTGAGGCCGATCCCTGATATCAACAGCAAGAATGTGAACCAGCGCGGGTTTGCCGAGCGAACTGCGGTCAATACTCCTCTGCAAGGGACGGCGGCCGACCTGATCAAGATCGCCATGATTCGCATCGACGCGGGCCTGCGCGAACGCGGTTTGAAATCGCGCATGACGCTGCAGGTTCATGACGAGTTGGTGTTCGAAGTTCCGGAGAACGAGGTCGAGGTGATGCGGCCGCTGGTCCGCGAGCACATGGAAAAAGTGCATGAGCTGGTAGTGCCGCTCCAGGTAGACATGGGAGTCGGGCCGAACTGGAGAGATTTGGATTAGTCGGTTTATAGCGACAAACGCACTCGGCTGTCCGGTTGAACAAGGCTCGATAGGGCCTTCGTCGGCAGCGTCACATGTGGTGTAAAATCACAGAGTAAACCCCTTCCGCGGGCACGACGCAGCGGAATCCTTCCAACGTCGGGACGTGGCTCAGCCTGGTAGAGCACTCGCTTGGGGTGCGAGGGGTCGGCAGTTCAAATCTGCCCGTCCCGACCATTCAATCTAAGGCACTTCGCAGAACCTTCTCCGCGCGCGGATTCTAAAGCGAGTGAGTGTAATTAGGATATTTCGCCAAGCAACTCCGTTCACCTGACTTTCATTGCAACTGGATGGTTACCTCTACTTGTATCTTGGCTTCGATTGGGTCTGTGCCACAGCTTGCAGGAGTGAATCTCCATTGCCGGACTGCTTCCAGTGCCTCTCTGTCGACATCCTTCCCGCCGGACTGCACAACCGCAGGATTTTTGACTCTACCCTTTTTGTCTACCGTTAGTTCCAGCCGCGTCATCGCGCTCTTCGGTCCTTTTCTTTCCCAACTGGCAGGTGGGGATGCCGGGGGATTGTAGACGACTTTTGGCGGCTTACGCTCACATGGAGGCTTCTGTGGAGATTCCTGCCCTGATGGAGTCGCAGGCTGTTCATTGGAAGTTTGGGCGAGGCCAGAACAGCACATACCCAGTAGCGCCGCACATGCCGAAACCATGACGATTCGCATTTGTTGCTTCCTTACTCGTGGTGTTCTGACTCGGCATGATAGCCGATTTAGCGAGGTGTGAGTCTTTGAAACTCGGTGCGGGCATTTTGAGTGAAATCAGGATTTTGCAACATCTACGGCGTTCCCGTCTTCGACCACGACTTGATTAAGACAGTCACCGCAGCTGCGAAAGAGATTAGATAGGCCGCAATACTGGCGGGTTCTAGTTGTATTCGCGCTTCTGATGGCAGGAAACCCCCGATAATACCGAGCAGATATCCAGCGGCAAGAGCGCCAACGAGGAACCTCTCATATCTGTTTCGCGCTGCCCTGTGAAAGCAGAAAAGAACCCAAAGAACAAAACCCCAGAAAAAGAAGCTGATCCCAACAGTTAGGGGTTTAAGCTGATGCGATTGAAAGGGAGGCGCAAAGAGCCATCGTTCACGCGGTGTCCGCATCAAGAACGATCTGAGTGCCGATCCTAAAACAATCAATGTAGCGATTACCGCGACAACCGCATAGCGCCTGTTGATGATTAGCCCAGCGCTCTGATCTTCGCTTCTATCCTCTGACGATTTTTCCGTGTCTTCCATAGCGCGATTTCCGCACCGATAATCAGTGTTGTTTCTTTCGCTCTATCGGGCTAATGCCAAGGGTTTGAAGGAGGGGACGTTCCTGCAGTAGGCGAATCTGCTTTGGCCTCATGAAAGGTCGCACAACGATGTGCCAAACGGCGAACGCACCCAGCCAGTAAAACCCAACAAAAAAGATAGCAAATGATCCCCAATCGGGATGACGCCACCAAGCAATCACAATTCCACCGATAAGGCAGGTTGCGAACCGTAGCCGTTCGTACCATTGAGGAAATTTCGGTAGCAAAAGTTCATTGCAGTGAGGGCAACGGAGCGGTGCCGACTGGACTTCCTCAGCACTGAGCGCACCGTCGCAGTTAGGGCACGTCGATCTTTCCGATGGTGGCGATTGCACGACAGAAGCGTAGAACGAAAGAGCACCACGCGCTGTGATGATCGTCACTTTCTGTAATACCTATTGACGGGTTGGGCCACGGTGGCGCGTTCCGCGCTTTCTCTTTCGTAAGTATCCCCATAGGGGAGCAGCCATGAAAACGAGGCCGAGACCCATCAATTTGCCAAAGCCGTGCGCTCCGATAATGCTCGGTGGGTGGGAGGCCATCGTGTAAAGACAAGCGGCCACCAGCAAGGTTCCACCCAGAAAGCAAAGAAGTAGTTGGCCCCAGCTTCGTTCTTTCTCGTAACTCTTGTGCTGGCCCATGCTCGAATTATGCACCCGGAGAAGGGTTAACTGTCGCAATCAGCCGATTACACTCAAATTTCGACTTCTTTCGATTCGCTTCGTATTGGAAGTATTTATCAGCAAGATAGTTTAATACCTTCTCAGGACAGCAGCGACAACTTCTGATGCACAGCCTGCAAGTCCTCCGTCATCAGGTTTGCGTAGCGCCGAGTCATCTCAAGAGAAGTGTGACCCAGTACCTTCTGCAAGTGGAACACTGAGCCTCCGCGCCGGAGATAGTTCACTGCGAACGTGTGACGGAATGCGTGCAGCGTCCGCGCCGGAGGATCGAAGCCCAGTGTCTTGCACAAGAGTTTAACGTCTCTAAGTACCACGCGCCTTCCCAGTTTCCGACCGCGACGAGTTCCGAATAGCAATTCGTCAGGGTGCGGACAGAACTCAGTCACGTACCGAGTCAAGACGCGACGCAGTTCCAGTGAGAACGGGATGCGCCGTTGCTTGCTGCCCTTCCCAGTTACGGTGAACAGCAGATTGTCCCAGTCGCAGTCACCTACCTTTAGGCTGAGTACTTCGTCGATCCTGCACCCAGTGTCGAGCAGCGTCAGCATGATCGAGTGCAGGCGACGCCGTATGAAACCTTTGGGCTTGTGGTGCGTGATGAGAGCGACGTGATCTAGCGGGAATGTGGGCAGGACAAGCTCAGGCTCTTTTAGCTGTGCGATGCGAGGGTGAGTACAGGACGGGCTGCATTTGACTTCAGGATTGTGAAGCCAGTGCATGTAGGAATTGATCGCACGAATAGCAGAGTTGCATCCTGTCGCCTTCAGCCCCTTCTCACGCATTCGCAGCACAGCATCCTTCAAGTCGCTTTGCGATGGTGACTCTGTGAGAAGCCATTTGAAGTTGTGCGTGTACCACTGGATCGTTGCTGGTGAGACGTTCGTCAGGTACTTGCGTTCGCGTATGAATTGCTCGAATTTTGGCAGCACGATTTTTTCTCCAAGCGAGTTAGCTATGTTGGAGAAAGTTGTGCTAAGTCCTTTCGATTGTTCAGGGCCGTAGAGCACTCGCTTGGGGTGCGAGGGGTCGGCAGTTCAAATCTGCCCGTCCCGACCATTCTTCTCATGCTGCCTTGCAGCCGTTTTGCCGCGATCCCCAGTTTCCGAACCTGGGACTGAGTTGACCGTCGAATCATCTGTTGACGCCAGAGGTATCATCATCTCTCAGCAAATTGGGATTTCCACGGATGACAATTCCGGAACGCCAGATTCAAGTGCCACAGCGGACCATTACGGCCGTCGACGATCTTCGCCCTATTCATGTCACCATAGTTTGCTACGCGGTTTTGGGCTTGAGTGCGACGGTATTCGGAGCGGCCATGACCTTCACCAAGGGACAGGAACAAGCAGGGTGGGCCTTTTTTCTTTTTGCCTGGCTTGTTCTGCCGGTCATTGCCGCGTTTGTCACCTGCATCATCAACACCGTTAAAGCCCGACATCACCGATTGGTGCTGGCGCTTTGCATCATTCACATTCTGTTCGTGGGCGCAATTGTGCTTGCCATGTGGCGCCAGAGTGGGCCAGGAGCCAGCGAGACTCCCGTGGATATCGCCATCATGAGCTACGGGGTGTTCTTTACTGCAGTCGCCATCTGGTGGTTCGCGACGGGCAAGCGACGAATGGCAATAACCCAAAGCACCAGTCGATAAAGGTGTGTGAACTGGGCGGGCGGAGCTGAGGAGAGAGTTTTGGTTGCGAGGTTGGCTCGGCAATAATACTGGTGATGCGTCGAAAACTTGCCTCTCTGGAAAACCTGCGGAGATCCGAGATTCCGGCGCGGGAATTTGGGATCATGAAGCGGCACGTTCTCATCTACGGGCTGGTCGGCGGCATCCTGATTGCCCTTCTGAAGTGGATCGAATACCGCTTCCTGGTCGTTGACCACTCCGTCGAAATCTATGGCGGGCTTATCGCCGCGACCTTTGCTGGTCTCGGCATCTGGCTTGGCCTCAAACTGACGAAGGCGAAGGCGCAGCCGGAGGCTGGCGCTCTCGTCCAGGCTTCTGGCCTTTCGGCCGTCTCCGACGACCGGAAGCGGGAAGACTTGGGCATCACTCGCCGCGAACTGGACGTTCTGGAGTTGATTGCCCAGGGCATGAGCAACCGCGAAATTGCCGAAAAGCTCTTCGTAAGCGAGAACACCGTGAAGACCCACTCGAGCCGCGTTTTCGACAAGCTCGGAGCCAAGCGGCGCACCCAGGCGGTGCAACTGGGCAAAGAATACGGCCTGCTGCCCTGAATTCGTCGCCCGAACGAATGATTTTTCATTCATTTCACCAAAATCACCCGAAGGAATGACGACAACGGCAGGGGCGGGCGCGCTATCGTGTGCCTGCAGTTGCTGAAACTGCATTTTTCTGAAACTAAGGAACAAAACTTATGAAAAAGACGATCCTGGTATTCGGGCTGATTTCGGGCGCGATCTCGGCGATTCTGGTGTCGATCACCGTGCCCTTTGCCGACCGAATCGGCTTCGACAAGGCCGAGTATCTCGGTGACACGGTGATCGTTCTGTCGATGTTAATGGTGTTCTTCGGCGTGCGCTCCTACCGTGACAACGTCGGCAACGGATACATAACCTTTGGCAAGGGCTTTGCGATTGGAATTTTAATCACTGTCATTTCGTGCGTCTGTTACGCGATCATGTGGGACATTCTTTACTTCTTCTTCCTGCCGGACCACCTGAACAAGTACGCTGCCTATATGGTCGAAAAATTGAAAGCCAGCGGGCAGAGCCCAGCGGCTATTCAGATTCAGCTCGAGCGGCTAAAGAAATACAAGGCCTTGTATGACAATCCGTTCATAAGTACCGCGCTGGCGTTTATCGAACCGTTTCCCGTCGGCCTTCTCATCACACTGTTTACGGCTGCCGTGCTTCGTCGAAAGCCGCAGCGGGTCGAAGTGGCCGCGGGTCCTTCATGATGAATGATCGAGTGGGCGTCAGAGTCAGGAGGTCGTGCCCGACGCGCGCGGTGGAACATTTTGATTCAGGCGAAAGAAATTATGAAGATCGATACGCGTTTTGACGGCCACCATGCGATCCCAGCGCTCACGGTATGCCTCAGGCACGCGATCCTGCTCGTCGCCGCTCATGAAATTGACATAGACGCCGGGTTGCATCGCGGGCCGAAGTTGATCGAAGACGCCACGAACCCATGATATGTGAGCAGCGTCGGATGAGGCGTCGGACCAATTCGCCAACAGATTCATGATGAAGGGAGCGCTGCGATCGCCGAATGCCGTCTCGCCGGCCGGCACTTGCAACGCGGCTCCTCCCAGGTAAGCAAATTCAATCTGCGTATCGGGAGATGGACACTTGCTTACGCCTTCCAGCAAGCGATCGATCGTCCCGTCGGCGAGATTTCGGAAATAGCCCGACTTGGTGTAGTAGCGGCGGCCGTGCGGAAAGTCGTTGTCGGCCATCGTTTGCAGATCCAGGTACGAGATTGTTCTGCAGTTCACTGTGTCGGCCCGGCACAAAGCCAGTGCACTTTTCACGTATTTTCCACCTGAATCGGGATCTCCGGTCCAGATCAAGGAACTTCCTCCGACTGGCTTTCCTTGAAGGTCTCCGGGAATCTTGCGGGTGCGAGGTGCGAGGCGCAAATCGACATTCCACTTCAACTCGATCGGAGCGTCGGCCATGAAATCCCGCCAGAACTCGAGCATTCGACGAATATCCGGTTCGGCCGTCAGGCCTTCGGCCAGCAACAACGACGAAAGCGGGTGCAGGCGAACTTCGAATTCTGTCACAACGCCGAAGTTTCCGCCTCCGCCGCGTAGCGCCCAGAACAAGTCAGGATTTTCCTTCGAATCGGCGTGAACAACCGAACTATCGGCCGCAACCAGCGTGAACCCTTCGACGTTGTCGCAGGAAAGGCCAAACCGGCGAGTCAGCCATCCTGTGCCGCCGCCCAGTACGAGCCCTCCGGCTCCCGTGTGAGAAACGACGCCGGAAGGAAAGACGAGGCCGGCTTTCTGGGTTGCCCTGTCGATCGATCCAAGCAGGGAGCCGCCAGCGAATTGCGCTCGCCGCGAACTTGCATCGACGGATACCTGACGCATACGCGAAAGGTCGATGACGACGCCACCTTCACAAGTGCTGAAGCCTGCAAGGCTGTGACCGCCGCAACGCACAGCAGGAAATATCCCGGCCTGAGAGGCCGCGCGGACTACGGCTTGTACATCGCTCACGTCCATGCAGCGCGCGATAAGTGCCGGACGTCGAGCGAAGATCCCATTCCAGATGGTCCGGGCTTCTTCATATCCGCTAGATCCGGGACGCAGCAACTCTCCCTTGAATTCTGATCGGAGCGCGAAATGGACCTCTTCGGCAGCTGTCACAGGTTTCTCTTCAGGCGGCGATGCGATTGCGAGTTCGCAAGTAGATGAGTGAGATCAAGCCAAGAAAGACCAGAAAGACAAGGATCGACCATTGCAGTCCATCTACGAAGAAGGTGGCTGCTGCGATGGCCAGCAGCGACACAATACCCACGACCGTGAAAAAGGGATGCGCTCGCAAACGCATGGGCAAGTTGGAAACCCGCTTCGGAGCCAGCGCCATGCGAAATCGCAGATGTGTACTCAGAATCACAAGCCACACAAACATCATGCCGGCGACGGCGCTTCCATAGAGCATGAGGAAGGCATTTCTGGGTGCGAAGATCGCCAACAAGATCGCGCATATGATCCCGGCGGTTGAAGCCAGCAGTGCCCGGTGCGGCACTCCGTTGCCTCCGACTATTCCCATCCACGAGGGAGCGTAGCCATCGCGGCCGAGCGAAAAAAGCATTCGCGTGGAGAGATAAAGATTCGTGTTGACGCTCGACAACGCGGCCGTCAGCACGACGAAGTTCATGATGCCTGCGGCAAAGGGTATGTGAGCTGCGGCGAAGGCGTTGACGAACGGGCTTCCGGAAAGCGTGGAAGAGTCGGTGGTGCGGTCCCATGGAACCATCGCGACTGTAATCGCAATCGCCAGCACGTAAAAGAGAATCAGCCTCCAAACGATCTTGCGCATCGCCCGAGGAATGCTGACCTCAGGGCGCTCGGCCTCTCCGGCAGTCACCGCAATAATTTCGACTCCCATATAGCTGGTGATTGTGATCGTGAGCGAGAGCCATACGCCCTTCCAGCCGTGGGGCAGGAAGCCCCCATGCTGAGTCAGGTTGGCCCAGCCTGTGGCCCCGCGGGAGCCGTCGCCGAAAATCAGCGATACGCCAACCACAAGAAATACCAGGATTGCCGCCACCTTGATCATGGCGAACCAATACTCGAATTCGCCGAGGCGGTTGACCTGCATGGAATTCAACGCCACCAAAGCAGCCGAGACCAGCGTCACCCAAATCCACTGCGGCACGTGCGGAAACCAAAATGAAATGTATATTCCTGCGGCGGTCACTTCCGCGCCAATCGCGATAATCTGGGCGGCCCCATAGGTAGCGCGAACCGAAAAGCCTGCCCAGTGATTGAGATATTTCTCGGCATACACGCCAAAGGCCCCGGCCTCGGGATGCGTGACGGCCATTTCCGCCAGCACGAACGACATGATCAAGGCGATGCCGGCGCCAAAAAGATAAGAGAGAATCACGGCAGGCCCGGCCAACCGAATGGTCACCCCGCTGCCCAGAAACAGGCCAACGCCAATGGCCCCGCCGATGGCCATCATCGTGAGTTGCCTCTGGCTCAACCGACGATGCAGGCCTTCCGTTGGTGGCGAGCTTGGAGCATCGGCAAGCGCGCTCGGCGAATCTGGCACCTCAGTCATAGCGGGAAGGAGCCAATTGAGATTGGATTTCGCTCGAAGATTCGTAAGCGCGAGCGAATCTGCTGGACTTGCTGGTCGGTCAGCATGAGCCTTGGATTTCGGCCAGGGCGCTTCCGAAACGCTGGATTTCTTCGCGCGTGTTGTAGTGCACGAGAGAGGCGCGGACCACGCCGCTATCGAGCGAGAGGCCCAGACGCTTCATCAGGCGAGGCGTATACATGTGGCCGTCGCGCACGCCGATGTTACGGCGGGAGAGTTCTTCGGTTACGCGCGCCGGGGCAACGTTGGGGAGATTGAAACACAAGGTTGGAACTCGTTCATCGATGCGGTCTTCGCTCAGGCCGTATACCGTCGCACCCCTGGAGCGCAAGCTCTGCAGCATCTCCAGGGAAAGAGACTTTTCGTAGGCTCTGATAGCTTCGAGCGCGGCCTTCAACCGCGATCGACGCGACGGCCGCACTGCTCCATCTTCTCCAGTCGGCGGCGGGGCAAGGCTTTCCAGATACTGCACGGCCGCCTCCATCCCAGCTACATTCTCATAAATAAATGTTCCCGCTTCGATCTTTCCGGGTGGCTCATCTGGAATGAAATCTTCGCGGAAGGTCGGGAGCTCTTGCAGCAATTCGCGACGTCCCCAGAGGAACCCCATATGCGGCGCGAAGATTTTATATCCCGAACAGACCAGATAGTCGCAATCCAAGGCCTGAACATCAATCGATCCATGCGGGCCAAAGTGCACGGAGTCGAGAAAGATTTCCGCGCCGACGGCGTGCGCAGCGTTCGCTGCGGTAGCAACATCAACGATCGAGCCAATTGCATTCGAGGCCAGTGTGCATGCCACGAGCCGGGTGTGCTTTGAAAGCAGCGGGGCCAGGTCGTCGACGTGCAGGTTGCCATCGTCGCGCATCTTCCACCAGCGAAATTTAGCCCCGTTGCGCTCGAGAGCAAGCCAGGTCGCAACGTTGGCTTCGTGATCCATGTCGGTCACGACGATTTCATTTCGCTGGCCGAGCGTTTGACCAATCGCGAGACTAATCAACCGAATAAAAGAAGTCGCATTCATGCCGAACGCAATCTCGCTGGGATCGCGAGCATTTACCAGATCGGCGACACTCTGTCGCGCTCGTGCAATCGTCTCATCCACCTCGCGGCTCTTACCGTAGCGGCCGCCGCGCTGCACATTGCACTCCAATAAGTGACGGTTGACGGCGTCGAAGACGATCTGCGGAATCTGCGCCCCGGCGGCGTTATCGAAGAACGTGAACCCTGGAGTGCGATTCAGTGCCGGAAATGAGGCGCGCACGGACTCGATGGGAAAGATCGCCTCCATCGCAGCAGACACATCGGCATTCAAAACACTTTGAGAATCCATTCGCAACCTACACTCCGGCCATCGAATCAGCGCGCTTTTGAGCCTTTCCGCGCAGACTGCCAACCTATACTGCGCCACAATTCGCAGTCAAGCACACACTGTGCCTTCGTCGGCTAGAATATCTTCTTCATTCGGGGGCATCCCTTTCGGGGCTTTCATTCCAGCATCGGTGCCGTGGGGGGCCGTAAGAAACACAAGAATATCCATGCCAGTATCGCTCACTAGTTCGACGCTAATCCACGAGGCTCTAAAGGACTGCGGCGTGCGGTTGGTATCGGCGTTGCCCGAAACCTGGCTCGTCCATCTAATCCGCATGGCCGACGATGACCCGGAAATGACTCTGGTGCGGCTCGCGAAAGAGGAGGAGGGAGTTGGCATCTCCGCCGGAGCCCACTTTGCAGGCGTAAAGTCGGCGATGCTGATGCAGAATCACGGCTTTCTCGCCTCGATCAATGGCATCGTTTCTTTTGCGCACTTATACAAGATTCCCCTTCTGATGCTCATCAGCTATCGCGGCTCCTGCGGAGAACGCGATCCCTGGCAGACGCAGGGAGGCAATGTGACCGAACCGCTGCTCCAGGCTTTGCGCATCCCGTATTTCTTTCTGGACGCGGCCGAAACCGTCAAAAAACGAATTCGGCAGGCTCAGACGCTGGCGGAGAGCAGCCTGCAACCCGTCGCTCTTCTTCTGACTCGCGATCTGATGTGGGAGGAATGATGCTTCGTCTCGATTGCCTTCGATCTGTCTATGTCGACCTGGAGAACTGCCTCGTCGTCACGATCATGGGCGCCGTGGCAGCGGAGTTGCATTCCTTGGGGCATCGTCCGAACTTTTTCTACCTGCAACACGCCATGGGCCTTGCCTCTTCAACCGGACTTGGCCTCGCTCTTTGTCTGCCCGAGCAAACTGTCGTCGTCTTCGACGGCGATGGCTCGTTGCTGATGAATCTCGGCAGCCTGAGCACAATGGCGCGGTATCGCCCCAAGAATCTCGTTCACGTTGTTTTCGATAACGAGAGCCTTCTGTCAGTCGGTGGCTTTCCAACCGCGACGAGCACAGGCACAAACCTGGAAGCACTGGCCCGCGCAGCGGGCATTCCACGAACCTCAACCGTGAGCAGCGTTGAAGAATTCAAGATTGCAATGAATGCCGCCATCCACGCGAAAGAACTGACGACGATTGTTGCGAAGGTCGAAGCCAAGGGCCCGTCAGGCTATGTCACGGATCTGGCTCTACTTGAAAATCGATTCGAATTTCGCCGGCACATTCAATCGCTGAAAAAAAGTTCGTGATGGGAGAAGCTTCCATGTCGTCCGCGCTCACTCAACTGCTCGAAGAACTTCAGACGGGCCGCTTGCGAGTCGTCGACTTGACTCAGCCGCTCAGTCCGCAAACGCCCTTATTGCCGCTGCCTTCGCAGTGGAACAACACACCTGCGTTCAAGATTTGGGAGCTGTCACGCTACGACGATCGCGGCCCGGCCTGGTACTGGAATGGCTTCGAGACCGGCGAACATACCGGCACGCATTTTGATGCGCCGATTCATTGGGTTTCAGGAAAAGATCTAGCCGACAACAGCGTCGACCGTATCCCGCCTCGCAAGTTCGTAGGTCCCGGCTGCGTGATCGATGTCAGCAGCGATGTCGCAAAAAATCCCAACTTTCTGCTAACGCCCGAGCGCATTCAGCAATGGGAGAATGAGCACGGGCGCATCCCGGCGGGAGCATGGGTATTGTTGCGGACGGACTGGTCGAAGCGTACCGATCCCAAAGACTACGTCAACGCCAAAGAGAATGGGCCGCACACTCCGGGTTTGTCGAAAGAAAGTTCCGTTCTGCTGGCGAAAGACCGCGACGTGCTCGGTCTGGGAGTGGAAACCGTAGGTACCGATGCCGGCCAAGCGGCGACGTTCAATCCGCCATTCCCCAATCACTACCTGATGCACGGCAGCGGCAAATTCGGGCTAGCCAGCCTGTGCAATCTCGACCAACTTCCCCCGACTGGCTCCGTGGTCATCGCGGCTCCGCTGAAGATTGTCGGCGGATCGGGCAGTCCCTTGCGAGTCATCGCCATCACGCCCTGACGGCGATCAGGCGACGATCTCGACCGGCTCCTCGAGCCGAATTTCTTCTTCGTCCTCGACGATTCGCGTGTGGGTCTTCGCCACCAGCATATAGATCGACGGCACAACGAACAGCGTAAATGCTGTACCGATGATCATGCCGCTCACCAGCATGATGCCGATGCTGTTTCGAGCGCCCGCTCCCGGCCCCTTAGCCAGCACCAGCGGAAAATGCCCGAACACTGTGGCGGCAGTCGTCATGAGAATCGGGCGCAATCGTGTGCTTGCCGCTCCAGTGATCGCCTGCAGTTTGCTCAGACCTGTTTCCTGTAAATGGTTGGCAAACTCGACGATCAGAATTCCATTCTTGGCGATCAGCCCCACGAGCGTGATCAATCCCACCTGGCTGTAGATGTTGAGAGTGGTGAACCCGAGGAAGGAGAACACCAACGCTCCGGAGATTGCCAGAGGAACCGAACCCGCAAGAATGATGAACGGATCGCGGAAGCTCTCGAATTGCGCAGCCAGCACGAGATAGATCAGAATCGCCGAGAGCAGGAACGTCCCCAGGAATTTGCTGCCTTCCACGCGCAGCTGACGGGACTCGCCCGCGTAGTCAACGGTGAATCCTTGCGGCAACACCTGCTTGGCTTCGTTCTCCAAAAATGTAAGCGCCTGATCGAGCGGCACCGGCGGAGGAATGACGCCCTGAATTCGCACCGCGTTGAGCTGCTGAAACTTGTTGAGCGACCGCGGCTCAGTCGTTGTGCGCAACGTCGCAAACGTCGACAATGGCACGAGTTTGTCCGCCGAGCCCTTCACGTAAATCTGCGACAGCTGGTCAGGAGTCAGACGCTCAACCCGCTTGATCTGCGGAATCACCTTGTAGCTGCGCCCTTGAATGCTGAAGCGGTTGACGTAATTACCGCCGAGCATCGTCGAAAGATCTTGTCCGGCCTGGCTCAAGTCAACGCCCTGCGAGCGCAGTTTATCGCGATCAAAAACAATCTCGGCCTGCGGCTGGTCGAATTTCACATCGGTGTCGGCGAAGATAAAAATTCCGCTCGCCATCGCCTTCTGCACAATCTGCTCAGCCAGTTGACTCACCTGCTGCGGCTCGGCCGCGGAGGCGATCACGAAGTCCACAGGGAAATTGCCGCCACCGGGCAGCGGTGGCGGAGTCAGTGGAATCACGCGCACGCCGGCGATCTTTGACAACGGCCCAGTCGATTCGACCAGCAGTTGCTGAGTTGTCTTTTTTCTCTGGCTCCAGGGCTTGGTGACCATGCCTCCGAATCCACCATTTGGGTTCGTGATCTGAAAGATGCTGCCACTCTCAGGAAACGAGTGGTACACGTTGTAAACCTGAGTAGTGAAAAGATTCGTCTGATCGAGTGTCGCGTTGGCTGACGACTGAATCACGCCGAAGACGACTCCCTGATCCTCAGCCGGCGCCAACTCGCGCTGCGAAAACATGTAAAAGGGAATCATCAGCACGGCCACAACAGCCCACAGCGTAAGCACTACTGGACGGTACTGCAGCGTTCCGGACAACAGCCGAACGTAGAAATTCCGGACCTTGTCGAATTGCCGGTTGATGATGCCGGCGAAGCCGCGCTCCGTATCGCCAGCGCGCAGCAGCTTCGAGCCCATCATCGGCGACAGCGTGAGCGCCACGATTCCTGAGACGACCACAGCGCCGGCCAGCGTGAATGCAAACTCGCGGAAGAGCGCGCCCGTCAACCCTCCTTGAATTCCGATCGGTGCGTAGACCGCAGCCAGCGTAATGGTCATGGCGATGATCGGGCCGACGAGTTCGCGGGCTGCGTCTTTGGCAGCCTGGAACGGCGTCTTGCCCAGAGCAAGATGGCGCTCGACGTTTTCGACCATCACGATCGCGTCGTCGACGACGAGGCCAACGGATAAAACAATCGCCAACAATGTCAGCAGGTTGATTGTGAATCCGGCGGCCAGCATCAGGAATACTGCTCCGATCAGCGAAATCGGAATCGCGATTACCGGAATCAATACGGAACGGAAGGATCCCAGGAATAAAAAGATCACGACGACCACGATCAACAAGGTTTCGGTTAGCGTGTGCAGCACCTCGTTGATCGCGTCTTGAATGTATTCAGTCGAATCGTAGGGAATCCCAAGCTTCATGCCGACCGGCAACTGCTGCTGAATTGCGGGCAGAGCCTGTCGCACGCTGTGGATCACTTCCAGAGAGTTCGCGGTAGGAAGCACCCAGATGCCCATGAAGGTCGCAGTTTCCCCGTTGAAACGAACATCCTGATCGTAGTTCTCCGCTCCCAGTGACACATCGGCGATCTCGCCGAGGCGAACCACCACGCCATTCTGCTGCTTGACCACCATTTGCTTGAATTCGTCTGCATTCCGAAGATCGGTGTTCGCGACCAGATTTACCGACACCATCGAACCCTTCGTGCTGCCCAGCGCAGAGAGATAATTGTTTTTCGCCAGAGCATCATGCACGTCAGAAGGAGAAACACCCCGCGCAGCCATCTCTTCGGGCTTGAGCCAGAGGCGCATGGCGAACGTGCGATTGCCTAAAATGTCGGCCCGCTGCACGCCACTGATCGCGCTGAGCTTGGGCTGCACGACCCGCGTTAGGTAATCCGTGATCTGATTCTCGTCGAGATCCTTCGCGGAGATTCCCAGGTACATCGCCGCAAACTGCGTATCGGCGGTCTGCAAGTCGATGACGGGCGCCTGCGACTCGGGCGGAAGATCGTTGCGCACCTGGGCTACTTTTGCCTGGATCTGGGTGAGGGCAGCGTTCGTATCGTAGTTCAGCTTGAGGTGAACCGTGATCGTGCTCAGGCCCTGCGCGCTCGACGACTCCATGTAATCGATGCCGTCGGCGCTGGCGATCACTCGCTCCAGTGGCGTCGTAATGAAGCCTCGCACCAGATCGGCGTTCGCGCCCACGTACACGGTGGTGACCTGCACCACCGAGATGTCGCTGCGTGGATACTGACGCACACTCAGCGAGCGGATCGCCTGCAATCCGGCAATCAGGATCACAAGATTGACAACGATTGCCAGAACCGGCCGTTTTACGAATAGATCCGTGAACTTCATTCCGACTCCTCTGAACGAATCCTGCTCTTAGCTGTCTTCCGGTTTCGGGGCAGCGTTGTTGTCGGGTTTCACCGTGTTGTTAACCTGGATGGGAGCGCCGTTTCGCAGGCGGAAGACGCCCGAACTGACAACTTCATCGCCCGGATTCAGGCCCGAGACAATCGCGACCTGATCGCCGCGCGAGCCCTCGATCTTTACGATCTGCTGGCGCACTCCGCGATATGGGTTGCCCTTCGGATCCTTCATGTCAGTCACAATGAAGACCGAATCGCCATACGGAGCGTAGTTAATCGCTGAAGCAGGCAGGGGCACAACTTGCCGCGGGCTACCCAGCGGCAGTTCGACTTGTACGAACATTCCCGGGCGCAGTTTGTTGTCTTTATTTGTGACGGTCGCTTGCACCTGGATATTCCGCGTCTGTTCGCTGATGACGGAATCGAGAGCCGTGATTCGACCGGTGAACCCCATCCCCGGCAGATCGCTGTTTGTGATCCGTAAAACGTGGCCAGGGACGACTTTGGGCGTGTCCTGCTGAGGCACGCCGAAGTTCACGTAGATTGGACTCAAAGACTGCAACGAAACAATCGCCTGACCAGCCGCCAGGTATTGCCCGAGACTTACCTGCCGAATTCCCAGCAATCCTGAGAATGGAGCGTGAATCGTTTTGCGTGCGATGGCGGCTCGAATGTCGCCTACCTGCGCCTCGGTTGCCTTTTGCTGAGCTGATGCGCTGTCGTAATCCGAACGTGAAATAACGCCCGCGCCCACAAGTTTCTGCGCACGGTCATAGTTCACCTTCGCCAGATCGCGTTGCGCTTCCAGGTTTGCCAGCTGAGCCCGCTCCTGGCGGGTGTCGAGTTCGACAAGCACATCTCCCTCGTGAACCCACTGTCCGGATTCAAAATGAATCTTGTCGACTGTGCCCGGAAGATCAGCACTGACGGTCACTCCCTGAATCGCAGCGACCGTACCGATTACAGACAGAGTCGAGGGCCACGTCTCACGCTGG
Source organism: Candidatus Solibacter sp. (assembly GCA_035501655.1). GTDB lineage: Bacteria > Acidobacteriota > Terriglobia > Terriglobales > Acidobacteriaceae > Sulfotelmatobacter. Next base: position 132,276 of record DATJVU010000038.1, on the reverse strand, counting down.
GCAACAACCGTGGTAACGGCCGTGGGGGGCATCTGAAAGTTCGCCCCCTGCGCAATCGCAGCCTCAACCTGGCGGTATTTAGCAAATCCAAGGCCGCCCACAATTGCCACTAGCACGGCCAACATCAAGAGCATTCTCTTCGCCATAGACACTCCAAGCCTCAGCCAAAAACAGGCGGATCGCGCCTGGAACCAGGCACGGATGAAAAATCGTTAGATGATTCGATTTCGGGTGGGTGGGAAAGGATTCAGAGATCCGATGCAAACTTACCGTCACGTTTGGACCGTGAAGACCGTCTCTAATGATTGTGATGTTTCTTCCCAGGATTTGAAACGAAAGTCCTTGGGCTAATGACCAGACTTGGCGGTGGCCCTTTCTTCAATGGAGATTCCTCCTTCAGGAAGAGCCCAGGCAAACATAACGCTGCCACTGCTGGTCAACAGGTATTGCCGTCCATCGACCTCATAGCTGATTGGAGAGCTCACAATGTGCGCGCCTGAGCCTGCATGCCAAAGGGTTTTGCCGTCGCTCGAATCAAGGGCAAGAAAATTGCCAGTAGAATCGCCGGTAAAGGTCAATCCGGAATCGGTGGTGAGGACTCCCGCCCCCGACTCATCTCCAAGTTCGTGGCTCCAGCGAATTTTGCCCGTCTGATAGTCAATAGCCTCGATGGTACCCTTGCCCCAAACGTCATAGTCAGCGCCGGCCCAGCCGTAGACTCCGTCGGCCGGCTTCGCAAAATAAAGACTCCAGCTGGGGTGCGCATCGACAATAAACAGCGCATTTATCGGATCAAAGCTGGGAGAGCGAAAATTGGTCATACCGCCTTCGTCAGGCGCAATTAATCGCCCGTCGGGCGCAGGCTCCTTTGCCGGATTCGGAATGGGCTGGCCCTTGTCGTCAACGCCGAGCGTCCAGTTCACAGGCCCGAACGGAACGGTCAACAGACTCTTTCCATTGGTTCGGTCCAGGACAAAAAAGTAGCCGTTGCGCGAAGTCTGCATCAGCATCTTTTTGGGCTCGCCGCGAAAGTTTCCATCGACCAGCACGGGCGTCTCCACCGCGTCCCAGTCGTGCGTGTCGTGCGGAGATGGCTGAAAAGCCCAGGCAAGTTTGCCGGTGTCGGCGTTGAGCGCGACAATCGAACAGGTGTACAGATCGTCACCAGGCCGCGTGGAACCGTTCAGCACCGGCGTGGGATTTCCGGTTCCCCAGTAGATAAGGTTGAGATCGGGATCGTACGTTCCCGTCATCCAGGTCATTCCTCCAGTCGTCTGGTTCGGAGTGCCGGCGGGAGGCGTGGAATCCCATTGCCACTGAGTTGCTCCGGTCTCGGGATCGACGGAACGAAGATAGCCACTGAGATTATCGAAGTCGCCTGAGACTCCGATGATTACGTGCTTCCCTACAACCAGCGGAGCCATGCTCGTCCAGTAGCCCTTTTTCACATCGGCGACTTGCACCTTCCAGCGCGAAGTTCCGTCTTTCGCGTTTAGCGATACAAGGTGTGCGTCAGGCGCGAGAAAGAAAACCGAGTCCTTGTAGATCGCAACGCCACGATTGCCAATGTGCTCGCCTTCGGTTGTGGGACTGTTGTAATGCCAGATCTGATGCCCTGAGCGTGCGTCGACGGCCCACACATTGTCTGGCACGCTGAAGTAAATGATGCCGTCCACTAGCAGCGGCGATGATTTGATGGCCGCAGCCTGATTAGTCTGAAAGGCCCACGCCAAGGACAAGCCTTTCACGTTTTGCGTTGTGATCTGGGTAAGCCGGCTGTGGCGCCTTGCGGAATAGTCGCCGTGATAGATGGGCCAGCTATCGCCTGGTGGATGAAGCAGCATTTGCTCATCCGCACCCTGCGCATAAATTAGGCTGCAGCAGGATGCGAGCAGGATGATCGTTCCCATCGCCGCGGAGGACATTCGTCGGAGTGAAGTCATGTTGTTGTTCGAGAAATCGATGCAGCCGTAATCAAGCCTCTGGCTTTAGTGCAAGGTCTGCAAATACGCCATCAGATTGTGGATGTCGGCATCTGTGTATTTGCTGAACTGCTCGACATGCGCGTTCACCGGAGCGTCAATCTTGTACTGCACGTCGCTCGCGCGCCAGGATCGATACCATCCTGCTGAATCTGTGAGCGCAACGGTGAATTCATCCCGATACGCCAATGTACCCGTGATCGTCTGACCGGATGGAAGTGTCACTGTCAGCCGCGATTTTGGATCGTTCGGATACAGCATCTGCTCTTCGAGTTTCAGGCCCTTGTAGCGAGAAGCAATACCGGCCAAATCTCCCGTCGCGGAGTGGCACTTCGCACATCCGCCGGCTCCCTCGAAATATTGCTTTCCCGCTTCGACACTTCCGGTCTGCAGATCGGCGACATCCACACCCTTGCGCCCGCCGTTGCCCCTCCGCCCGCCTGCCGCGAGAGAATCATTTCGCTGGGTGTGAATAAAGGCGACGAGGCTGGCAATCTGCTCGTCCGAGCGGTCGAAGTGCGGCATGCCCTTGTCCGGGCGGCCATTTCGCACCAGGGGGCCGATCAAATTTCCATTCACATCCTTGGCGACAAGGTCCGATCGAGTGAGGTCGGGCCCGGTTTCTCCGCCGCCGGCCTCGCGGCCATGGCAGAAGGAACACTCCTGCCGAAAAAGCGCGCGCCCTTTCTGAACCAACTCCGGTGGATATGACTTGGGAGCAGTCTTGCCGGCAGCCGCCGTTTTCGCGGATTTGGTTGGAGTCTGCGCGGAGCAGATCGTCAGAGCCAGCAGCCAAGGCAGTCCGGCGCGCAGAGTTTTATGGAAAAGGTGAGTCATCAGGCGGCGCTCAGTGTTCATTTCCAGTCGATTGCGGCCGCGGATGAGATGCTGTGCTGCCTTCCGTCATACCCAGGGCCCATTTGATGGCTTCAAAATACATCTTGCGGATATCAGGGTCGCTCCACGCCTCTTGGGTGTGCCCCAGCGTCGAATAAAACACACGGCCTTTGCCGTACATCTTGTCCCAAGCCACGGCGAAGTCGTGGTCAGTGCGATGAATTCGCGGATTATTCTCGTAGTTCAGCTTTGCGGGATCGAGGCTGAGCAAGACATTCACTTTGTCTCTTGACCATTCTTTCGGCTGATAGATTTCGTCGTATTTCACGAAGGCGTGCGGAAAATGGCGAACGGCAGGGAAGCTCGGGTCTTCATTAATGATCGGCGCGTTAAACGTCATCCAGGGATGCTGGTCAAACCATCCTCCGATCATCTCGCCATATTCCGGCCATTTGTAGTTGGTGTCGAGCGCGGCGTGAACGCCAACGAATCCCTTGCCGTCGTCTTTGATGAATGACAGCATGTCTTTTTTCTGGCTGTCATCGAGGTCGAGTTCCCCGGTCGTGCTCACGAAGACCAGCGCGTCGAAGTAGTCGAGGTTCTTCGCGTTTCGTTCGAGAGCTTTCTTGGTGATGAGTTCGGTGTCGGTGCGCAGGATCGCGTCCCACAAGCCGCCTTCGCGTCCCATGTTGTAGACGGCCACCATGCCGTCGGAGATGGAATCGTGCTCGAATCCTCGGGTCTGGCTGACCACAAGAATATGCTTCAGATGAATCTGCTTTTCGTGAGGCGGAGCGGGAAGAGAGGTATCCGCAGCCTGCTGCGCAGGCGCAAGAGCCGCTGAAAACGGCAGCAGCAGGGCAAGGGAGGCTATTCGTATCAGGTGCAAGGGATCACCTCGAAGGCATAAAGGTAACATACGGCGGCTGCGTTAGAATGGCTGCCCAATCGATTTTCAAGGGGAGAAAAAGAAAGCCTATGCGCGTTGGAGTATTCACTCCTTTGTTGTCGAAGCTGCCACTCGATGCAGTCCTAAAAAAGTTGGCGGAATTCAACATCTCGACCGTTGAACTGGCGACGGGGAACTATGTGGGAGATGCTCATTGCAAGCTCTCGATGCTCGAAAATCCGTCCGCACTGGCCGAGTTCAAGAAAATCATCGACGACCACGGCTTCAGCATCAGCGCTCTCAGTTGCCACGGGAATCCGCTGCATCCCGACAAGGCGGTGGCGCAGCAGCATCGCGAGGTGAGCCGCAAAACCATCCTGCTGGCCGAAAAACTGGGCGTGAGCGTCATGGTCGACTTTTCCGGATGCCCCGGCGATTCACCTCATGCGACGGCGCCCAACTGGATCACGTGCCCGTGGCCGCCCGACTTCTTGAAAGTTCTGGACTGGCAGTGGAACGAGGTTGTAGCGCCGTTCTGGACCGAGCATGCGAAGTTCGCCGCCGATCATGGCGTAAAGATTGCGGTTGAAATGCACCCGGGCTTCGTTGTCTACAATCCGGAAACGATGCTTCGGCTGCGCTCGGTCGCCGGGACAAACGTCGGCTGCAACTACGATCCCAGCCATCTCTTCTGGCAGAACATCGATCCGATTGCCGCGATTCGCGTGCTCGGCGACGCCATCTTCCACGTGCACGCCAAAGACACGCAAATGTATCAGGCGAACCTGGCGCGCACCGGCGTTCTCGACACCAAGCCCTACACACAGGAGCGCGACCGCAGCTGGATCTTCCGCACGTGCGGCTACGGGCACGGCGCCGAGTTTTGGAGAGCGTTCATTTCAACGCTGCGCATGTTCGGCTACGACCATGTCGTTTCGATCGAGCACGAAGACAGCCTGCTTTCGCCGGGTGAGGGATTAACGAAGGCAGCGAATTTCCTGAACAGAATCATGATTCGCGAGCAGCCAGCCGCAGCTTGGTGGAGCTAAAGAGAAAGCGAAGCAAATGAAAAATATCAAGACAGCAATTTTTGGTACTGGATTTATGGGCCGCGTGCACCTGGAAGCGACACGGCGGGTTGAATCGGTGGAAGTCGCCGCCGTGGCCGGAAGAAATCTTGAGGCAGCGCGCAAACTTGGCTCCGGCTTTTCCGTGCCTACGGCGACCACGGACTATCGCGAGGTTTTACGGGACGCGAGCATCGGCGCGGTCCACGTCTGTACGCCGAACGCGCAGCACTTTCCCATGGCCAAAGAAGCCCTGCTAGCCGGCAAACACGTGCTCTGCGAGAAGCCGCTGGCCACCAGCGTGGAAGAAGGCGAAGAACTCGTGGCGCTAGCCCAGCGCCAGGGCCTGCGCAACTGCGTCTGTCACAACCTGCGCTACTACCCGATGGTCCAGCAGATGCGGCGTATGCGCGAAGCCGGCGACTTGGGAGAAATTCTCGCTGTTCAAGGCACGTACTCTCAGGACTGGCTTCTTTACGACACAGACTGGAACTGGCGCGTCGAAACTAAGGCCGGCGGCCCATCGCGCTGCATGGCCGACATCGGCTCCCACTGGTTCGATATGGCCGAGCACGTGACCGGCCTGCGCGTTACATCGTTGTGCGCCGACCTGCAGACGTTTCATCGCACGCGCAAGCAGCCGAAGCATTCGGTGGAAACTTTCGCCAACAAGCTGCTCAGCCCCGAGGACTACATCGAGACGCCCATCGACACCGAAGACTTCGGCGCAGTCGTCTTCCGCATGGGAGAGCGCACCCGCGGCGCCATGACCGCCAGCCAGGTCAGCGCCGGCCGCAAGAACGGCCTGAGCATCGAAATCTACGGCTCGAAGGGATCGGCGGCCTGGAACCAGGAGCGCCCCGACGAACTCTGGACCGGCCAGCGCGACTCCGGCAATCCGGTGTTGATCAAGGACCCGTCGCTGCTGAAGCCAGCAGCCCGAAGCTACGCCGATCTCCCCGGCGGCCACAGCGAAGGCTACGACGACACATTCAAGCAGGTCTTCCGGCGTTTTTACGCGTCGATCGCAGGCGAGGGCGCGATTGAGTACCCGCAGTTCTCACACGGCCTGCGCCAGCTGCGAATTCTGAATGCGGTTCTGAAGAGCAACCAGAGCCGCCGCTGGGAAGCCGTGGCGGGAGCGTAGGTAAGAATCAGCGCAAAAAAGAACCGAAGTGCGATTTCGAATCGCACTTCGGTTCGTGTGTTTCCTAGGTTGCGCTACTAAAAGCTCACCCGGAACATAAGTTGCAAATTACGAGCGCCGGTCGTGACGGAACTGATGTTGGTGGCGCTGGTGTATGGCGTACCCACTCCTGCAGACGATCCAAGGTTGAGTCCACCCGGAGTGCTCAGGCTCTTATGGTTGAATACGTTTGCAGCATCCGCCCGGAATTCGATCCTGACGCCTTCCCAGGGGAGTCCGAACGACTTTGCAGCAGACATATTAAACACGTTGATGCCTGGACCGTACAGCGTGTTTCTCCTGACGTTGCCCCAAGTTCCATCCGCAGGCTTGACGAACGCATTCGGGTTAAACCATTCGTCGATCCCCTTGTTTGAAGGATAGAGGGGAACACCGGGGTTCCGGTCCGGAAATTGCGTGCCTGCCAGCGACCAATTGGCCTGGTCCCCGTAGACGGTGAACGGATTTCCGGTTTGAAGCACGACCGTACCGGAAACCTGCCACCCTCCCAAGATTTCATCCAGAACGGCGTTGCTGTTCATGAATCGCTTGCCTCTGCCGAAAGGCAACTGGTATACCACGTAGCCTTTGAAAGCGTGGCGCACGTCGAAATTGGAATTGCTGTAGTTCGCCGCCGGATTGGTAGCATCCTGGTAGTCTTGCGGACCCGCGCGGCTTCCCCATCCGGAGGAATCGAGATCGTCGAGGAAATGCGACCACACGTAGTTGAAGCTGAGACTCAAGCCTCGCGTCATACGCTTGGTAACGGATGCTTGCAGCGAATTGTAATTTGAGACTGCGTTGGTTCGGGTGCTGGGACCTGTAATCCCCTGATAAATCGGATACGGCCGGAATTGTGAGTCCACTGGCGCCCAATTGGCCTGCGGCACCTGGTTGAGGTCCACCGGGAAGGCAAGGTTGAAACCATGACTTCCAACGTAGGCTAGCTCTACCATCGTATCCGTTGTAATGGCGCGCTCCACTCCAAAGTTCCACTGGTAAATCTTTGGAACTGGTGTGTGGTAAGGCTGATAGCTTACAGAGCCGCCATTGAAGCGAGTCGGATCCTGAGATGCTTGCGAATAAGGCAGTGGGTTTCCCGAATCCTGGGGCGGCCCATTGTAGAAAGTGTCGGATTTGACGGCGTCGCCATTTCCATCCAGCAGAACAGCCGGGTATATCCCATTGGTCGGATCGCCGTATCCGCCGGAAGCACCAAAGGATCCGCCCATGCCTGCGCCGTACGTATCCAAGCTCCAGTTGTAAGCGTAGAGTCCGAATGCACCACGCACCGTCGTATTAGGCCTTATCGCCCAGGAGAAACCGAGACGCGGCAAGAACGTGTTGTAGACGTTAGCTTCCAGTCCCGTCCTCCCGTTAGCGTGTGTGCTCGCGAACCATGCAGCCCCCAGCGTGTTAGTCGCAGGATTGCTGACTGTTGGGTCAAACGCCGCTATGTTTCCCTGAACTTCGTTCCAACCGTGGTTGATCTGATAGCGAAGTCCAAGGTTCAGGGTCAGGTTCGGGCGAATCTTGAAGTCGTCCTGAACGAAGAACTGCGGGCTCTTCAAGCGTCCGCCGTATTCAGGGCTGAGATTCGCCGACCAGTTGTTGACGTAGCCCAGCAGGAAGTCAGCGTATTCGAAGCCAGTTCCGGGGACGGTGCAGGCAGCGCCGTTAGCACTCGCACCGCACACTGCTGGGTCAACCGTGTACTGTTTCGTATATTGGCCGGAGTACTGCATGTTGCCTGCGGTGGCGTTCCCCCAAGCGGTGGAGTTGTCGCGATAGGCCAGCAACTCTCCGCCAAAGTGAAGGATGTGCTTACCATGGATCATGGTCACGACATCTGAGTAATCGAAGACGTGTTCTTTGTAGACCGCGTTCGTGCCTGGCGTGAGCCACGAGTAGGGATAGGTGCCTGTAGTCTCGAACCCCGGGAAATCATCCACTTTGGCAAATTGCCATCCCAGTTGCGAGGGATATCCCTTTCCGATCGTGGGATCGCTGAAGAAATTCATCTGGTTGGTGTAGCCAATGCGAGCTTCGTTGACTACAGTCGAACTGATGTTCCAGACATCCGAAACCTGGGCGTTGTTGTTGTCGACATAACCGTTACCGCAACCAACAGGGCAGTTGGTGATGCTGCTGATGCCTGGGTAGGCAAAGTCCGCTTGAGTGTCCGACATCGTGATTCTGTTTTTCGAAGTCACGTCATAATCCAGCCGACCGAAATACTTTTTCGCCGGGTAAGAAATCAACTGGTTGTAGAACCAGTTGTTGTTGGGCTGCCCTTCGCCGCCAATGGATTGGCCACCAGGAATTGGCGTCAAAAAAGACGGGTGGTTGGCCGTGGTCGGGAAGAACTTTTGAAAGTTCGCGGCAACCGTGTCAAACATCCCTGTTGGGATCGCGTTGGTGCCGTACTCGCTCAAAAAGCTTTGACGGATGGGATACGGATTGCCGAGTGCGTCCGTACCGATGGTCTGAGTAGTGGGATCGTAAATCAAATTCATATTGGTGAAGTCGCCACCAATATTGGCATCCGTGGGAAGGGTATTGTAACCGTGCTGATTGGCGTGGTCGACGGTCTGGTCATAGTTGAAATAGAAGAACATCTTATTCTTCAGAATCGGTCCGCCGATGGATCCACCGAAGTTGTTATAACGCAAGAACGGAATCGGGCCTTGGTCGAAGTAAGGGTGGCCGGTAAACGCGTCGTTCTGAATGAAATCGTAGCCCGTCCCGTGAAACTTGTTCGTGCCATTCTTGCTGACCTGGTTGAAGATGATTCCACCGATGCCGTATTGCGCCGAGAATGAAGAGGTGTTGACTTGTAACTCCGCGACGTTCTCGAAAGTGGCAGTATTCGCGTTCTGGCTGTGAGACAGGGTGGTTGAGGATCCATCAGCGATGATGTTGCTATAGGGCAAGTTTCCGTTGACCGCGACTACCTGCCCCGGGTTTGCTGTGCCCTGACTCGATCCTGTGGCTCCTGTTGCCCCGGGCAGCAGGATCGTAAAGTTCTCCCACGTCTGGGTGACCTGAGGCAATCTTTCCATCGACTTGGAATCGAAAGTCGTGCTTTGATCGCTGGTCTCGGTCTTTAGAAGTGTGATATCTGCCTCGACCGTTACCGATTGCGATGAGGCTCCAACTTTGAGTTCGCCGTTAACCGTGGTAAATCCCACCTGCAGGGAGACCGGTCCACGGACCAGCTTTTCGAAGCCATCCTTGGTGAAAGTGACGGTGTAGCTGCCGATGATGATCGAATCCGTGTCATAGATGCCGGCCGAGTTCGTTACGAGAGTCTTGGAGACGCCGGTATCCACGTTGGTCACGACGACCGTCACTCCCGGCACGAGCGCACCGGACGGGTCGGTTACGGTTCCGCGGATGTCGCCGGAATTGGTGCTTTGCGCTAACGAAACGATGCTTCCAGTGACCAGAAAGAACAGTATCCACGAGGCAAGTTTTTTCATGTTACGCAGTCTCCATTTCGAGCGACCCAGACTGATCCCTTCAACGGGAACGCGGTTGATCTGGGAACAATAGAGCATGCACGGATGTGCTCATTCCGGGCAGCGCTATACGCCGCACTTTACAATCTGACTGCGTAGTACAAAACCACTAAGGGGCGGTTGTCAAGAAAAAAAGCACACTAAACCGCTTTTGTAGTGGAACCGAACCGTTTCAGTAAAACCGCCTGATTTTGGGTTTCCGCCGGGCGCGACCATAGCGAAATTCTTCTGCGCCGGTGCCAAACGGCGCCATCCAATCGCCGAATCACTGCGACGCATTTCAATTCTGATGGTATGCTCTGCTGATGCAGAGCCGGAATCGGCAGGGCTCGCAACCCCCCAATGGCAAGTCTCGCGAGCATGCGACCACTCTCCGCTCGCTTTGCGATTATCTCGATTTATCTCCCGCTACGGTTTCGGTTGTGATCAACGATTCTCCGGCGGCGAAAGCCATTCCGCAACGCACGAAGGATCGCATTCTCAAAGCAGCGCAGAAGCTGAACTACCGTCCGAATTTTTTTGCCCGCTCTCTCAGCTTGAAGCGGGGCTACACGGTGGGAGTGTTGCTGCCCGAGCTCAGCGAGGGCTACGCGGCGGCGATCATGAACGGCATTGAAGATCAACTCTTGAAAGAAGGCTACTTCTATCTGGTGGCCAGCCACCGCGGGCGCCCGAAGCTGATCAAAGAATATCCAATGATGATGATCGCCCGCGCCGTGGAGGGCATCATCCTGGTGAACACTCCGATTCGGCACACACCCTCCGTACCGGCGGTATCGATCTCCGGTCACCGCAGAGTGAAGGGCGTAGTCAATGTCGGCGTCGACAATGAGAAGGGTGCGTTCCTGGCGATGGAGCACATCGCTACGCTTGGCCACACACAGGTTGCATTCTTCAAGGGGCATCCGGGCAGCGCGGACACAGAGTACAGGTGGAAGGGGGTATGCCGGGCCGCTGCGGCGCTAGGGATTACGATTCAGCCGGAATTGACTCTGCAACTGCAAGGCGGCGCGACTCACCCCGGCCCGTCGCTTCCTGATGAAGGTTATGAAAATGCCCAAAAGTTGCTGGCGACGGGGCGACGATTCACTGCGCTGGTGGCCTTCAACGACATTTCTGCAATCGGAGCCATGCGTGCCTTTCGCGATGCAGGTCTGTGCGTGCCGGAGGACATTTCGGTCATCGGATTTGACGACATCCAGGGTGCGGCCTATTTGACTCCGCGGCTGACAACGGTGCGGCAACCTTTGCGCCGCATGGGAGAAATTGCCGCCACGCAACTCCTGGCGCGAATTTCAAACGGCGGCGGACACAGCACACAACAATTCTCCGTTGAGCCCGAACTGATCATGCGGGAATCAACCTGTGAGCCGCGAAGAGGCTGAGGAGCGATTGGTTTCCCGCCCACGCCCGATTCTCGCGGGAGTCTTGCTCCTGGTGGTCGCTGCCCCATCGATTCTCTTGGCACAAATCAAATCCACTAAATCAGGACGTCAGCCCCAGCCCCGATCCTCGCCGAAAGCCGATAAATCAGGCATCCAGTTCGAAAACAAGATTGCCACTTCCAAAATCACCTTCAGACTAAAGAACAGTGTCAGCCCGCAACGCTACACGTTCGAGACGATGACGGGCGGCGTTGCACTCTTCGATTACAACAACGACGGCCTCCTGGATATTTTCTTCACGAACGGCGCGGCGATTCCGTCTCTTGAAAAGACTGGACCAGCGTACTGGAACCGGCTTTTTCGTAACAACGGAGACGGCACATTTACCGATGTGACGGAGAAGGCGGGACTGCAAGGCAGCGGCTATTCCATGGGAGCCGCGGCGGGAGATTTCGACAATGATGGCTTCGTCGATTTGTACGTTACGGGTGTCAATCGAAACCAGCTTTTCCATAACAACGGAGACGGAACGTTCACAGACGTCACGGCAAAAGCGGGGGTCGGCGGGCTTGTGCCCGGCCTGGGGAAAGCTTGGTCCGTTGCAGCAGGATGGTTCGATTACAACAACGATGGACTGCTTGACCTCTTCGTCGTGAATTACCTGAACTACCGCATCGGTACAGCCAAGCTATGCGTGCAGCAGGGTCACCCAGCCTATTGTTCTCCCGTCGATTTTCTGGGGACGCCGAACATCCTCTACCGCAACAACGGCGACGGAACCTTTACCGATGTTTCCGAGCAATCTCACATTTCCCAGTATGTTGGCAAGGGCATGGGCCTGGCATTTGCCGACTACGACAATGACGGATTCGTCGACATCTTCGTCTCGAATGACACGTTCGAAAATTATCTCTTTCACAACAAGGGCAATGGCACTTTTCAAAATGTCGCGCTGGCGGCGGGAGTGGCTTACAACTCGTACGGCAACGCAGTCGCAGGCATGGGAGCGGACTTTCGTGACATCGATAACGATGGCAAGCCGGACATCTTTGAAACGGCGATGGTCAGCGAAGGATTCCCGCTCTACAGAAATCTCGGAGACGGTCAGTTTCAAGACGTAGATGGTCCCAGCGGCTTGAGCGCCTTGTTGAGCCGCTCGACTGGATGGGGAACGGGAGTCTTCGATTTCGACAACGACGGGAACAAGGATCTTTTCATGGCGGACTCCGACATTCTCGACAACGCGATGGAACTTGCGCATCGGCCATTTGCCCTTCCCGATCGCGTATTTCGCAATTTGGGGAACCTGAAATTTGACGACGTAAGTTCGAAGGCTGGCGCGTCTTTTCAAATTGCGGCTCCGCATCGCGGCGCGGCGTTTGGGGATCTCAACAACGATGGGAGAATCGATGCCGTGGTCAACGTGCTCAACGACGCACCGGAAATCTGGATGAATAGCAGCGCGACCCAGAATCACTGGATCATCTTGAAGCTGGTGGGAACGAAATCCAACCGGGATGGACTGGGAACAAGAGTAAGGATCACAACGGCTGAGGGCGCGCAGTTCAATGCCGCGACGACCGCGGTTGGCTATAACTCTTCGAGCGATAAGCGCGTGCACTTTGGACTCGGGTCGGCGACCTCCATCAACAGCATTGAGCTCAATTGGCCAAGCGGAACAAAGCAGGTTTTAAAAGGAGTGAAGGCGGATCAGATTTTGACAATCACAGAAACCGCACCGTGACCGCAGGTTATTGCGCCCGAGCGGGCGACAGACGCGTCGCCAGATCCGATTGTCCGTTGCGCACCAACAAATCGAGAAGCTGTTTCATAAACTCTGGCTTGTTCCTTCCATAAGCCGCCGCAATTTCCGCAGTAAGATCGGCCTCCGTCGTCTTGCCAAGATGGAAATAGGAATCCGAAAGCTGATAAAGCAGTTCCGGAGTCGTGATTTTCGATTTCGACAGTTGCTCAGCTGCTTCCGACCAGCGCTCCTGGTGATAGCGAACCTCGCCCAGTTCGGCGATGGCTAGTTGATAGCTCGGATCGTTAGCGAGTTCTTTGTCGAATTCACCTTCCGCGCGCACCAGGTCTCCAAGCTTCAGTGCCCAAATGCCATCATAGGTGTGCGCGCCGCGCACAGTCGGCTGCATCTTCAGCGCTTGGCGGAGGCAGCGCAGACCGTCTTCGGCCTTTCCGCTGAACAGATACAGCTTGCCCACAAACACGTAGGCATCGGCAGCCGTTGCGGACGTCCCTTTGAATTGTTCCGCGTAAAGTTTCAGGGCCTCGTCCTCACGATGTTCGGCGAGCAATTGCTGAGCGTGCGTTTTGATCGGCATTTCATGCTGCTCGTCCGCAGCAGAACGCGCGAACGTGGCCTGCTCCATCATCAATTGATGAAGGGTTGCCTCGTGTTGTGCATCCTCAGACTTGCCCATACCGGCGTAGGCTTTTGAAAGATAAAAATGCGCACGCAAACGGGTCGGATCAATCTGCAAGACCGACTGCAGCACATCGAGGGCGCTCTGATAATTCTTCAATTCCAATTCGCACTGCCCGAGTCCGAGCAAGACTTCGACGTCATTAGGCTTGTATTCGCGAAGCTTTTCGAAAGCTGACCGAGCATCTCTCCAATTGCCGAGTTTCAAGTTTGCAGTTGCGAGCAGTTGCCACGCGGCAAGATCGTCGGGTTGGGCTTGCACGGCGCGCGCCGTAAATTGAGCAGCGCCTGCGAGGTCGAGGAGTTTGTAGTCGGTGGCGGCAATGTCAAAGTCGATTCGCGGCAAGGTTGCATCAGCCTTCTGCGCTTTGGTCAACCATGACAGGCCGCCCTCGCAATCGCCTGTTCCACAAAGCAATTCTCCGTATTTTTGCCATACCGAGGGATTGTCCGGAGACGACTTCAGCGTGACGCGAATCGCGCGCAACGCCAGTTCGTCTTTTCCCTTCAAGTGGTAGGCCTGCGCGAGATAGAAATGCGCATCGCCGTCCGCGGGGAGAATTTTCGTGCAGCGCTCGAGAAGTCGAACTGCTTCGTCCGTGTTGCCCGCGGTGAGCTTATACACCCCAGTCTTTAGCAGCAGGTCGGGATCACTCGGAGCCAACTTGAGCGCCTCCTCATAAGCCGCGGCGGCTTCCTGCGCCTGTCCGGACTCCTCCAGCAACATCCCCTTTAACTTGATGGCCGGTGCAAATCGAGGATTCTGTTCCAGTATCTTGCGATCAAGCGCCATCGCTCCCTGCCGGTCACCCCGCTCTGCGAGATTGAGTGCAGAGTGCAACTGCTGTGTCAGGTTGGCATCATTTTTTTGCGGAGAAGCTTGTGCCCGCAACACCGCCAAGGCGACCACCACCATGGTGCCGATCTTAAGAAGCACAAGCCCCCGCCGATCTGACGGCAAAAACGAATTGAATGTGCCACCCACGATCTGTGCTGTTTCTACCCGCATCATGGCAGCTTCGCCGGCTTCTCGGCCCCTTTATTCGCCACAACTCCCTCGCCCTCGCGTACCACATAAAACCGATCACCGGCCAAGTCGGTCAGTATTTCCTTTTTTCCGTCCGGCCACAGAATTTCCGCCCGATCCACGCGCGGATGAGCACCCAAACCGAAATGCAGGCGCAAATCGTTCTGCGAAAGATAACTCCCACCACTGATTACTTCTTCAAGCTGTATCAGATCTCCAGCAATGGCCCTGACACGCGCATTCAATGCCAGACGATTACACTTCACGCCCTCGAGTTGAAAGCTGATCCAATGGTTCGGTGCACTTTCCGGACGAAGGATCATTGGCTTGCCAACGAGATTCTCAACCACGGCTTCGATTCTTCCATCGTTGAAGAGATCACCGACCGCCACTCCTCGGCTCACTTGCTCGACCTGTAGGTCCGGTCCGACTTGCTTGCTGATATTTCGAAACGTTCCATCTTTCTGGTTTAAGAAAAGAAGCTTCGGTTCGAGATATCGGGTCGATCGGTGCGCGCTATCGATTTGCGGATATACATGGCCGTTGGCCAGGAAAAAATCCTGCCAGCCGTCATTGTCGAAATCGACGAACGCATCTCCCCAGCCGACGAATCCCTGCGTACCGCGGGCAATTCCAGAGGCGATCGATGTATCTGCAAAGTTCATGCTTCCGTCGTTGCGATAGAGAGCGGCGTACTCGATATCGAAATGCGAAAGCAAAAGTGACATTCGTCCCGTGTGAAGATAGTCGGCAAAAGCAACGCCCATATTTGCCTGTTCGAGGCCATCTTCATTGGCGGCCACTCCGGAGGTCAGCGCAACGTCTTCGAATTTTCCTTCACCGTCGCCCTGATAAAGATAGTTCGCCTGGCCATCGTTGGTCACAAACAAGTCAAGCTTTCCGTCATTGTCGAAATCCGACCAGATTGCGGTCAGGCCGTAGCGATGCTCAGAATCGTCGACTCCGGATTTCTTCGACACATCCGTGAACGTTCCATCACCGTTGTTGTGGTAGAGACTGTCGGGCAAGCCCTTCAAGCCCCTGGGACCGCACTGCACGTCGAGGCCGAGATACTTGCATGATTTGCTCGAGCCAAAAACTGGCAGATCGTCGAGATGAAAATCCACGTAATGCGAAACGAACAAGTCAGCCCAGCCATCGCCGTCATAGTCTCCGAACGCCGCACCAGTCGCCCATCCCGAGTCTCCAGCGAGGCCGCTAGCTTTGGTGACGTCAGAGAAAGTCCCGTCGCCGTTATTGCGGTATAGCACGACACCATTCAGGCAAGTCACCAGCAAATCTGGCCAGCCGTCATTGTTGTAGTCGCCGATTGAAGCTCCCATCGCCCAGCACGGATAACCGACGCCCGCCCTGTCCGTGACGTCTGTGAACGTTCCGTCGTGGTTGTTGTGGTATAGGGCGCTCTTCGCGGGAACTTTGTGCAGCGCCATTTCGACGCTTTGCGCGTTCGTGAAATAAATGTCAGGCCAGCCGTCGCGGTCGTAGTCGATGAGCGCAACTCCTCCGCTCATGGATTCCGCAATGAACTTCGCCTCGGGCGTGGAAAGATGCTCGAAGCGAATGCCGGTTGCGGCGGTGATGTCCACCAGTTTGGGATAGTTAATCGGACCGGTCGCCGCTTTTTCGGCTTCAGCCTTTTCGCGCTCCTTGGCGGGAAGGGGAGTTGGTGTCCCCATCTGAGCGGCGGCCAGTGTTGTCAGACCTGAAACGAGAAACGAAATCAACGCGACTCGCAATCGCAACGTCCAGCCCGATGAGTCTCTAGCGAAGCTCAAGTGTCCCTGATTATTTCTGGTCCGGTTCATCCGCGGTAATTTCTGAGGGCTGAATCTGAAGTTCTTTATAGAGAGCGCGCAACTTCTCTTTCATGTCCTTGTATTTCTTGTAGAGCTCGATTTCGCGTTTGGCATCGTCTGTGCGGCCCAGCTTGCGATACAACGTGCCCAGCCGATAGTGCGCGGTCGCGTTCGTCGGCTCCAGTTGCACGGTCGACTCCAGGAGCGCCAATGCCTTGTCGTTCTCATTCATTTCGAGGAGCGTCTTGGCCAGGCCTAGCTTCGCGTCCGCATCCGCGGGCTGCAACTCTACGGCGCGAGAGTATCCCTTGAAAGACTGTTCGGTGTTTCCTTTTTGAGCGTCGATTTCGGCCAAGCGCAAAACCGACTTTTCGTCGTGAGGATCTTCCTTGAGCGCAGTCCGGTATTCCTGTTCCGCCTCTTTCTTCAACGTGTCGCTCTGTGACGCGGACAGAGCTTCCGCCAGTTCAAAATGTATTCCCGGCAAATGCGGATTGATGGCAATCGCCTTGCGGTACTGCGCCACCGCCCCGTCGCTGTTGCCTTGGCGGTACTCCTCGTGGGCGAGCATCTGGTGCATTTGTGCGGAGTCTGGAGAAGCGAGAGACAGGGCAAGCATGGACTCCGACGAGAGCGCCGCATACGTGCGATAGGCGGCATACAGAACTTCGGCATCGTCGGGAGAGATCTTGCGCAATTGCGTGATGAATGCACTCGCCTGCTCGAGATCGCCACTCTGCGTGTAGAGGCTTACTAATTCCAGGCCGACTTCGACCTTGAACTTCGGGTCAGGGATCGCAGGAAATGCTGCCTCCAAATCCTTGCGTCCATCGGCGAAATTCAGCAGATGCACTTCCGCTAATCCCAGAAGCCCCTGAATCTTGCCCATACCCGGCTGACGGTCTACCGCGGCGCGGAGATGAGGTATCGCATCCGCGGGCTTCCCTTGAAAATACAACAACACGCCGAGGTTTCCCTGCGTTTCAACGCTGTCTGGATTGATCTCTGCGGCGGCCTGCAACTCAGGAATCGCAAGATCGGGCCGCTTTTCGTCCAGATACTGCTTCGCCTTCTGAATGTGCGCGGCAAAATCCGCCTGCTTATCCGGCGTCGATTGCGCGAGACAGAATCCGCCGGCAAGCAAGACGACAAGCAAAACAACGACCGGCGCGAAGAGAAGCCTGAAAGTTGCACCCATCCGCTTCGATTATAGGGCCGCCGAGAATGGGCTTGCCAAACGGAACGCCCGGCGAGCGCTTCCGGCCATCACTTCCCTCAGATTTCTAGCGACAACTATGGTGCAAGGCGAATATCAAATCAACAAGCGCTGGTCAGTAAATGTGGCGCGCGACCAGCTCGGCGGATTTTCGGGTCGACGGAAAATTCCACTCTCGATTTTGAAAGCTTTCCGTTTGCCCACAAAAACAACAACGTCCCACGCAATCCACATGTCCGATCGAAAATTGACTCACCTTAGAGGCGCAGCGCTGATATATCATGACAGTTAGCGCCGGATTCTTTGGATCTTCGAAGGGCGACTGATCCCAGTCTCTCTTGCCACTTCAATCTTCGTAGCGTGAGGTGGGATTTCATGGGGATTGATGTTTCTCTTCTGCAGCGGTCGTTACGACACCACTCCCTTCGCTACGCCCTGGCCATCGCTGCGGTTCTCGTTGCATCTCTTCTTTGCAGCGGCCTAAAGCCTTACGTTGGAAATGACCTTATTTCTTCTCTAATGTTGCCGGCCGTGGCTCTCGCGGCCTGGTACTGCGGACTTGGCCCGGCTATTTTTGCGACCGTTCTTTCTGCGCTGCAGGCATTTTTTGGATTCATCCCAAAAATTCACTCGTTTCAAAATCCGACTGCTTCAGGGTGGATCGTTCTGCTTGTCTTTCTCTTTTCCTGTGCCTTGATCCTGCTCATGGGCGAGATTCGTCGCCGCGAAAATGACGGATTGAGAGCATCGCAAGGCGAGTTGGAAGCGAAGGTCCTGGAGCGAACCGAAGATCTCGCAGTTGTAAATCGAAATCTGCGCGAACTCTCCGCACGCCTGCTGCAACTGCAAGATGACGAACGGCGCCGCATCGCGCGCGAGCTGCACGACAGCGTAGGCCAGATGCTGGCCGCGCTCGGAATGAACCTCTCAGCAGTACGGACTGACGTGGAGCACCTGGCAAAAACACTTTCAGCGTTGCATGACAGCGAAGATCTGGTGCGCGAGATGAACCTCGAGGTCCGCACCATCTCTCACCTACTCCATCCGCCGTTGCTCGATGAGGCTGGCTTGGCGTCGGCCCTGCGTTGGTACGCCGACGGATTCGCTGCGCGGAGCAAGATTCAGGTCGATCTGGATCTATCAGAAGATTTTGAACGGCTGGCCGCCGATGTGGAAACCGCAATTTTTCGTGTCGTTCAGGAATGCCTGACCAACATACACCGCCACTCCGGGAGCCCGGCCGCGAAAATCAGTCTGCGGCGTAGTGAAGACCAAGTGTTCATCGAAGTGGAAGATAATGGTCGCGGCATCCCGCCAGCTCGGCAGTTGGAGATGGCAACTTCCGGCACAGTCGGCGTCGGCGTGCGCGGCATGCGGGAACGGATACGGCAACTCGGCGGCACCTTGGAAATTGAGTCAAGTAGTAACGGAACTGTAGTCAAAGTGACCTTGCCGATCACCGAGAGTACAAGCGGAACAGCGATTGCCGTGGAAGACCCGGCTGCTGCATAACCCAAAGCTACGTCTCTACGATTTGCCGGGCGGCGTCGCGGCCCGAGCGTACGCAATCCGGCACACCAATTCCGCGATAGGCATTTCCCGCCAGTGCGAGACCGGGCAACTGCTGACAGAGACGCTCGATGCGATCGAGACGATCGAGGTGACCGACACTGTACTGCGCCATGGCGGACTTCCACTTGTAAACGCGCGCGAAGATGGGCTCCTCTCGCAGGCCCAAAACCTGAGGGCCGAGGATTTGCTGCAGTTCGTTCCTCACGATAGCAACGATTTGGTCGTCGCTTAGAGCCCAAACATGATCGGCGTTCGATCCTGCGAAAAAGCAGCGCAGCAGGGCGCGATCTTCGGGCGCGCGATGGGGAAACTTGTTGTGAACAAAAGTCGCCGCCAACAGCCGCTTGCCTTCGCTGCGCGGAACGAGAAATCCGAAGCCCGGCGGCAGCGACTGCCGCACTTGGCCGCTGTAACCCAATCCCACGGTAATAGAAGAGCTGTATTGTACGGCGCCAAGTTCCGATGAAAGCTCTGCGCTCACCATGCGCAGAACATTCGCAGCAGCCGGGCCCGGCAGCGCAACAATTACCGCGTCGAACTGATCCGACTGCAAGCCCGCTGAAACAATCCAGCCATCCGCCTCGCGCTGCAGCGCTTGCACGGGAGCATTCACCAGAAGTGCGGATTTGTTCAATCGCGCGACGACTGCCTCGCCCAACGACTGCATTCCTCCCTTGAGTGAAGTGAACAGCGGCGGCGCTGGCTTGCTTGCAGGGGAGGCCTTCATCTTCTTTCGCGCAGCCAGCATGGCGCGACCCAGGCTGCCGTGAGTGCGCTCCATTTCTGCGAAGCGAGGGAGCACCGCGCGGACGCTGAGGCTGGCCGCCTCTCCGCCGTAGACGCCCGAGAGCAACGGATCGGCGAGGCGGTCGACCATCTCGCTGCCATAGTGGCGCTCGACAAACGACGCCACTGACTCGTCGTGATCGACCGCCCGGGGCGGATGAAAGAGTTCCCGCGTCATGCGCAGCTTGGTTTTCATCGAGAACAATGGCGAGAGTCCGGTGGGAAGAATTTTCGTCGGGACCATGAACATAAGCCCGTCGGGCATTTCCACCAGGCGGCCGCGCGTCAGGATGTAGGTCTTGCGATCGGAATCGTTCGAGCCGATTAACTGATCGCCCAGGCCGAGTAAGCGCGCCAGGTCGGCAGCCCAGGGCTTCTCGGTGATAAAAGAATCAGGGCCGGCTTCAACTACGCAGCCATCGATTCGCTCGGTGCGCAACACGCCGCCCAGACTTGGCGATGCCTCGTAAAGCACGTAATCGACGTCTGCGCCGGAACGCCGGCGCTCTTCCAGCGCCAATGCAGCGGAGAGACCAGAAATTCCGCCCCCAACGATGGCCACGCGCTTCATGGCAACTGGGTTCCACTCGGTTTGCGCTTGCCAACTGCAGGCGGGTTCGAGACTGCCGCCGATGAGGTGTACTCCTGGACCAGGCGTGCCAAATTCTTCACGTTTTCCACGGGAGTTTCCGGAAGGATTCCGTGCCCGAGATTAAAAATGTGTCCAGGTCGGCCTGCTGCGCGGCGCAAAATCTCCTCCGCACGCGATTTCAGCTCTTTCCATTCGGCAAACAGCAACACTGGATCGAGATTCCCTTGCACGGCGGCACTGCGCCCGATTCGGCTCCATCCTTCATCGAGCGGAATGCGCCAATCCAAGCCGATCACTTCGGCTCCGGTTTCACTCATGGCCGCCAGAAGCGTTGCGCTGTCGGTTCCGAAATAGATCACGGGTACGCCGGATTTTTGCAGTTGTTTCACCATGCCAGTCACATGCGGTAAGACATAGCGGCGATAGTCTTCCACGCTCAGGCATCCCACCCAGCTATCGAAGATCTGAATGACGTCGGCCCCCGCCCTGACCTGGTCCCCGGAATAAGCAGTGGTGACCGCGACCAGTTTGCGCATGAGCGCATCCCAGTCGCCGGGAGAGTTGTACATCATTTTTTTCGTATGAACGTAGTTGCGCGACCCTCCACCTTCAATCATGTAGCTGGCCAGCGTGAACGGAGCACCGCAGAAGCCGATGACTGGAACGCGATCAGAAAAATGTTTTGCCACCAGTGCGACCGCTTCCGAAACGTAACCGAGATCGGCGGCGCAATCCGTGCGCAGCTTCGCAACGTCATCTGAATTTCGCACGGGCTTTTCAACCACCGGTCCCTCGCCCGCCGCGAAATGAAACGGCAATCCCATTACTTCGAGGGGAAGCAAAAGGTCGGCGAAAATGATGGCCGCGTCGACCTTAAGAATCTCGGCCGCCGTGATGGTCACCTCGGCGGCCAGGTTGGGCTTCTTGCAGATTTCCAGCAGCGAGTGTTGCTTACGAACTGCGCGATATTCGGCCATATAGCGCCCTGCCTGCCGCATGAACCACACCGGAGTGTGATCGGCGGCTTGCGACCGGCAGGCGCGCACAAACGCAGAGTTGGGTGCCGACATGAATTGATGAATTTAGCATTTTTCCCGGAGACGCGCTGTGAGTCTCTTCACATCTGCTTCGATGCCTTTGTCAATTCAATGAGTTCCAAGCAGGCCGAAGACTCCTACGCCGTTGGTTGTCCCCACGTAGACTTTGCCGTTGGCGATCATCGGCGTGATGTATTTGTTGCCGTTACCGAACTGATCCCGGCCATTGCCGGCCTGGTTGGTGTTGTAAATTTCCTGGAGAGTTTTCGCATTGTAAGCATGTAGCACCGCTGGGTTAACGTTCTCGGCGGCCCATACGATTGCATTCTGGCCAACATTACTCGAGATGCTGGGCGTGGCTCCGGGATAGGCGAACGTATTTGTCGTATGCGCGACCGGTGACGAGAGCAGTTCGGCATTCTGGAAGCGGAAGTCCAGGATGGGTCCATTCACCGGACCGTAATAGACATTCCCGTTGAAGGCGGCCGGTTGCGACCAGATCCCGCCAGAGAGCGCACCTGCCAGTTCCTGGTACATGCCGTTGCTATTTGGATTGAACTTCCCCATGTTGGTACGGTCGACGACGTAGAGATTGCCGTCTTTGCCGGAGCCGATTGCCAGCTGCCAGACCTTTCCCGTCGTGTCCTTTGCGTTCACCAGCATGGCGCCGCCAGAGCCGAGGTCGACGTCGCCGTCGTTCTCAGATTGCTCGTTATCCATCTCGAAGTAGTCGTTGACCTTGAGGCCGCCCTTGGTGGTCACGTGCAGAAAGGCATTACCATAGTCGCCGCTGGACGGAAATCCGCTGGCGTTGAGGCTGTCATCGAAAAGGCCATTGGCATCGAGCAAAAAGATGTTTCCGGCGCCGTCGGCAGCCATGCCAGCGCCTGCGCCCCAGATCGCGCCTTCGTTGCCGTTGGGTGTAACGTTCAGAACCGAAATCTGCTTCAACGTAGTTGCGTTGTACCCCATGATCCATCCGGTGTAAGGGCGGATGTCGCAATGAGAAGCCCACGCGAGATAAACGGTGCTGCCGAGCAGAAGAAGGCCGGCACGCTCCTTGTATTGGCTGGGATCGAAGATGACAAAGCCGCCCGAGCTGTTGTCGCCGGTGCCAGGAAATTTCGCGGAAATGTCGACAGGGCCGCCGTGAAGTTCAGTGCCGGTAGTGGCATCGAGCGCGTGCAGCCGCTGGTAATAGTTGTGTGAGCTGTCCCTCGACATGGCGACGACATAAATTACGGGATTTCCGCTGGCTGGGCGCATAACGACGGGAGTCGAGGTGATGCCGATTTCGGGGGTGACCTGCGAGCAGCCGCGATCATCAGACGTAGTTTCGCCCGATTTGAGAGTTGTGATATGCCAGAGGCTGGCGCCGTTGTCGGCGTCGTAGGCATAGACCGTGCCGTGTTCCGTAGCCACGATCACCACGTTGTGCGTAACGCCTGCGATGGAGAGGTTGGAGATGTAGAGCGGCTGGGCGTCAACCAGGCCATCCGCCGGCAGAACAAAGAGCTTGCCGAACGTCGAGGAATTCACGTTCGTTAACGTTAGCGTCGTTTCCTTGCTGTCCAGACCCGTGCGAGCAT
This sequence comes from Candidatus Solibacter sp., assembly GCA_035501655.1. GTDB lineage: Bacteria > Acidobacteriota > Terriglobia > Terriglobales > Acidobacteriaceae > Sulfotelmatobacter. Next base: position 109,330 of record DATJVU010000038.1, on the reverse strand, counting down.
TATTGTTGTGATAGGTAAGCACGTCTTGGGCGGAGGCCGTCAGGGTTGCAGCGAGAATGCAGACACGAAATAGAGAGCGGAAGAGGGGCATGGTCGTTCTCCTGGGGAATTTCGGCTTGTAGCGGTTGTTTCCGTGCGGCGGAATGAGATGCGAATTGTTGAGGAACAGTTTTCCAGAATTGTTGTTCGCGGACAAACTCAGTGGTACATGACTGTTGCTGACTACCTTGCGTGTTGTATCCCTACGTTCGCCGGGGACGGAGTGCTGAAGTCGGAACGACAATGAATGAAATTGGCCGGACCTTAATCGTTATCGGGGCGAGCGCGATCGTTGTGGGCATAGCGCTGATGTTATTCGCGAAGATGAATCTGCCGTTGGGACGGCTCCCAGGTGACATCGTCTACCGCGGGAAACACACGACTTTCTACTTTCCGCTTGCGACTTCACTGCTGGTGAGCGTGCTGCTATCGATTTTGCTCTACGCGGTTGGAAGGTGGCGGCGCTAGCCCTGCGGCGTGCGATTTCGTCAGCAACTGTGACGTCAGGCCGGAATCTGGTGGCTCTTGCCGGCATTTTTTCGTAGATGCGCGACTACCAGGCGAATCTCGTCATAAGTGATTTCCGGCGGAAGGGAGTCTTTCAACGGGCGCAGACGGTCGAGTTGATCGAGGCCGACTTGAGCGCAGGCTGCTTCGATCACCGCCAGCCGGTTGGGATCGATCCACTCCTTTTTAAACTCTACTCGGCCGTTCTCCACGAGGACTGCGACCGTATCGACGATCGTTCCGACTTGGCGTCCTCGAATCTTTGCGATCTCTTCGAAATTTTTCCCTTCGGATAGGAGCCGGATCGTCTCTAGCGCAGGCGCCGTCTTCTTCACGGGCACAGCACTGGCGCGGGCGCCTTCCGCGTAGCGGCGCAGCGCCGCCAAAATGGACTGCCCGAACATGTCGGCCTTGCGCTCTCCGATGCCCGTGATCCCCAATAGTTGACCGATCGAAGTCGGTTTCACGCGGCAGATTTCTTCGAGAGTCGTATCGTGCAACACAACGAAGGCCGCAATCTTTCGCTCTTTCGCTTCGGTGCGCCGCCACTCGCGCATGAACTCGCGCAACTCGAAGTCGGCTTCAGAATCCTGGCTGGCAGCGGGTCGAGACGCAGAGGACTTTCCACCTGCAAACGCCTGCCGTACTGCGGCGCGGCTTGACTCCAGCGAGAGCCACTCCGGCATGCTGCCGCACACGTCGCAGGCTCCGCACGAAGTCCACTTGGGAATTTCTCCAAAGTGCGAGCAGATTTGCCGGTGACGGCACTGCGCAGACTCGGCAAACGCGCGAATCGTGTGATAGCGCTGCCAGGCGCGATCGCGCTCGGCCGCGTCGAGAATCTGATTGGCGAAATATCCGAGCAGGCCTGCATCTTTACTCTGCCAAAGCAGAAGACAGTCCGCGGGATTTCCATCGCGCCCGGCGCGACCGGCCTCCTGATAAAACTGCTCCACCGACTTGGGAAGAGCCAGGTGAATGACGGCGCGCACCGTGGCTTTATTGATGCCGAGGCCGAATGCAATGGTTCCCACAAGCACTCGAACTTCGTCCGACATCCAGCTATCCTGATTACGGCGCCGCTCTTCACTCTGCATCTTCGCGTGATAGCCCACGGCTGAGATGCCCTGGTCTTCGAGAAAATCGACCGTCTCCTCGACCTTGTTGATCGTCGGCGAATATACGATCACATTGCCCTCGTTGTAATGGCGCAGCGCGGCCACGAGCAGATCTGACTGCTCAACGCCGTTGCACAGGCGAACCAGGTAGCGCAGGTTCGGGCGATGGAAGCTGGCAATGTATTTATCGGGGTTACGCAACTGCAGCTGCGCCAGGATGTCATGCCGCACGTGACGGGTGGCGCTGGCGGTGAAGGCCGCGATGGGGCGATCAGGAAAGCTTCCGCGCAAACGGCTGAGTTGGCGATACTCGGGGCGAAATTCGTGTCCCCACTCTGAGATGCAGTGCGCTTCATCGATGGCAAAAAATGCGACCGGCACTTTTTGCAGCCAGCCGACGGTATCTCCTCGTGAAAGGCGCTCAGGCGAAAGATACAGCAGGCGATAGACGCCCTCCTGCGCCTGGCGCATGATACGGCTTTGCTCGTCGCCGCTGATCGTGCTGTTGAGAACTGCCGCTGGAATTCCCATCTGCGCCAGCTGCGCTGCCTGATCCTGCATGAGCGCGATCAGCGGCGAAATGACCGCGACCGTCCGTTCGGAGATCACAGCCGGCAACTGGTAGCAAAGCGACTTGCCGCCGCCCGTAGGCATCACGACGCAAGTGTCATGCCCGGCCAACAGGCTCTTGACGATCTTTTCCTGTAGTGGGCGGAACGAACTGTAGCCCCAGTAGCGCCGCAAAGGCGTCAGCAGCTCGGAATCTGAAATCATGTGCGAGGGTATACCCCCTCCCCCTCGATCTATTAGAATCTTCGAGTTAGCGGGAAATCGCGGTTTTATCCTTGGGCTGCAATCAGTTACGGGTAAAATCTTGAGCGCAAACAACTTAGCGTGACTTTGTTGCTTCCCTTTCCGACGCTTCGCAGGAATTATGGAGGGTTTAAAAATCTCGGTCAAGGTTGGATGAACATTGGGGCTGTGGAAAACTGGCGGGAGATGCCGTTCGCATTGCGCTGACAGAGAGCCGCGCCTGCTTTTAGGAGTGGAGTTATTTCATCAGCTTGCCTTTTCATTCTGGGCTGCAAGCCCATATCGCATTGCCGCTTCAAGCGTATCGATGTTTATGTCCTTTAGAGCTTTAAACCGAATGCAATATCCAGTCACGCTCGCCTTTCCTAGTTTTTTTCCATACGTGTTGGCTAAGTACTTCTTATCTTCTAGACCAAGAATATAGACAGAGATTCCGGTTTTGTTTCCGCTCACACCAACTTGAAAAGACTCTCCAATCTTTCCATTCGCATTTTTTATTGTGTGAGATCCATATCCAATCGTAGGGTTGGAAACAGTACGGTTTTTGCTGTCTTTACCATCGAAGAACCATAATTTGCATTCTGGTGACACTTGACGTGCGAGCCGATGCAACTCGCGCAGGTCACTGCGTTTGGGCTCCGGTTGGCTGGCAATATACTTCTCGATTTGTTCCTGGACGTTCAATGTTCTGCTCGCGGCCGCGCGACATTATACGATGTTTGATCTTTCTCCCCGGCACGTTGGATCACATTGAAGGTTTGCCCGTTCAGGACTGGTGCGCACTCCAAGAAAGGTCGCGGTAGTCACCGGGAAGATATAATTCGCGCGTGCGACAACCCATGCGGCATGGAATGGCGCTTCGCGTTTCCAAAACGGTTCTCATTCTTGCACTCGCACTTTTCTATACGATTCTGGTCTTCAACAACATCACGGATTACGCCTCCAACTACGAGTTTGTCCGCCACGTCCTGATGATGGACTCAACCTTTCCGGGGAACCACGGCATGTGGCGCGCCGTCAATTCACCGCTAGTACATACGGTCTTCTACATCGGCATTATCGCCTGGGAATCAGTCACTATGCTTCTATGCTGGTGGGCTGGTGTTCGGTTGCTGAAATCGTGTCGTGCGGACAGGGCGCAATTCGCCGCTGCGTTGAACCTCGCCGTGATTGCGCTGACGACGAGCCTGCTGATGTGGTTGGTGGCATTCCTCGATGTCGGCGGCGAATGGTTTCTAATGTGGCAGTCGAAAATATGGAATGGGCAGGAAGAGGCATTCCGAATGTTTACCATTGTCGGTATGGTGTTTTTGATTGTCGTGCAACGCGAGCCAACTCCCGAGTAACTGGCAATCCTTCTCTTGGGGACTGGAAAATGATTCGCCCTGGAAAGATTACGCAATGAAAGGCTTTACCAGAAAACCAAGAGCGGACGAGCCCGCAACGCACGCCAGGAACTACATCACGCGGAGTGGGCTCGAGCGCCTGAAAGATGAGCACCGGTTTCTGCTCACCCGGGAACGCCCGGCCGAGAAACTGAGAAACTCGGGGAGAAACTGGGGAGAAACTCGAAACTCGGGGACAGACGGAACGTTCACCGATTTCTTTGCCGAGAAACTGGTTCATTCCCCACATTTCCTGTCCCCACATTTCCCGCCGACGCGACCCGCGGTGCCTCGATGAGAGCTCATGGCTGAATCCTATGTATTGAGCCAAGGTCTGGATGCTCAGGCATAACTCCCCGGAGCAATTCGAGGTACCCAGAGTCGTAGAACGCCGGAGGAAATATTGAATGGGGAACAAGCGTAGAGGCATTGCCTAGCCAGTCGAGTGCATTCGTCAACTCGGTACGAACGGTGCCTACAATAAGAGGAGTACAATCGCTGACTGGCAATCGGGACTTGCTGAGGCGTCTCACGAGGACACCATGTTGCGCATGCGGCCGCACGAAGTGGGACGGAACGGCGACTCGGAGGTCGATTGTCTCTGATCGCTCGTCTCGATAATGGCCGGGCTGGCTGTCCACGGGCTCGAAAAATGCGGATGACAGAAGAAGCAGATAGGCATACTGAGCTTTCACGCCTGGTATCCGTTTTTCAAAGTGGAGGTATTGCTCCGGCCAACCCTTGCTGAGGGCCTCATGACAAGCAAACCAAAGGGCGATCCATACGTTATCAACAACGTCGATCCACGTCGTTCTAATACCGTAGTGCTGAAGTAGGGCTTCCCGACAACTTGGATTTACGTTGCGCAGAACCCTCTTTTCCACATCAATTTTCGCAAGAAAATCATTAAGTCGTGCGCGGCGTTTTACGTTCGGCGGCCCATCGTTTACACCTCGTAAGAGCGAAGGAGTCAAGCTGCTGTACAGCTTGGTCTGCCCACGGAAGAAGACCCCCTTCTTATGCTCCCGGGCCTGTTTGTATTTCAGATATCCGGCTGCCTGTACCAGGGCGTGAGAATTATCGACATGCAGAACCTCAAGGCCTGACTCCTTATCAACCTCGGTCCTTGCCCCGGCGATCGTGAGGGTCGAGAGATGATTCAAGATGTGTGTCATTGTTGATCGGCGCCTTTGGGGCGCCAATTACAATAGCATCGATTAGAACAAGGACTTAAGACTTGCGAAAAGGGTTCACGAGAAAACCGCAATCGGATGAGCCCGCAACGCACGCCAGGAACTACATCACGCGGAGTGGGCTCGAGCGCCTGAAAGATGAGCACCGGTTTCTGCTCACCCGGGAACGCCCGGCCGTGACGGAGGTGGTGGCGTGGGCTGCCGGCAATGGCGATCGCAGTGACAATGCCGACTATCGGTACGGCAAGCGGCGGCTGCGGCAGATCGATGGGCGGATTCGCTTTCTCACCAAGCGAATCGAAGCCGCGGAAGTGGTGGACCCGGAAGCTCCGAGAACGGGGCAGGCGGCGAAGAGGGCATTCTTCGGAGCGACCGTGCGCTATGCCAATGCCGCGGGAGTATCGCGAGTGGTGAGCATCGTAGGCACCGACGAGGTCGATCTCAACCGCAACCACATCAGTTGGGTGTCGCCTCTCGCGCGCGCGTTGATGAAGTCGGAAGCCGGTGACAGCGTAGTCCTTCAATTGCCGGGCGGCTCTGAATCCCTGACCGTGCTGGAAGTGCGTTACGAGCGCATTTCTGTGGAACCCTTCCGGGAGCCACCTGGAGCCGAGGCCTCGGCAAAGAGACGCTCTCGCCGACGCTAATCCACCTAATGAAAAAGAGACGAAACGGCACGGTGTGAAAGAGCGACGCGGGCATCGGCTTTGGCAAGCGACAGAGGCGCAGCTGGACGTCCGGTTCGAGGGAGTTGGGTCCTACTTGCGAGGTCGTTCTGTGCAATACGTTGCAGTGGGATAGATGCGGCCAAAAACCACCCACAAGGCTGCGATCACTACGAGGCAAAACACGCTGCCCTCGGGACCAACGCTGCCACCGCTCAGCCAATCGGAGCCGTGAAGTGACGAATTGAACAAATGGCCCGGCCAGACGTTTCCGCTATCTGGGACGGAATAGAAGAATGTCTCACCCCAATCCCAGGCGGCATGGAATCCCACAGCAAACCACAGAGTTCCCGTCCGCCGGAGCGTGAGGCAAAGAAAAAATCCGATGGCAGCCGCTGCCACCAACCCCCGCCACTGTTCGCCGCCATTGCGAAGATGAATCAGACCAAACGCGCAGGACAGCGCGATGGCAGCCGGCCAGAATCCAATTCCTCGCGCCAGCGTAAACTGCGAGTAGCCGCGCAACCAGAATTCCTCGAAAAATCCCACCAGCAGGAACATCGCGAACCAGAATCCTGCGAAGCGCGCCAGGTGAACTCCATGCAGCAGGGGGTGCCCGAAGCGAAAGACGTGCATGCCGTACAGCGACAACATCAACACGCTGATTCCGACCCAGCCCCAAACAATGCCAAGCCAAAAATTTCTGCCAAACGTTGGGCGCCCCGGCAGGCCATAGAGACTGAACGGACGCTTTTCGATCCAGGCAAGCAGAACCGCAGGAATCACGGCCGACAGCAGATTGCCGAACTCCTCCAGCATCATGTTCCAAAGCCCGCTCTCGCCCAGATCGTGCATCCACGCCAAGTCGACAGTGACTCTCTGCAACGAAAAAAACAGCAGGAAGTAGAAGGCGAGGCTCCATCCGGCACGCAGGCCGTCGGGCCCAAGAAACAGAATTCGCAGGTAGGAGGGTTGATTCGACGCAGCGAACGTCGGAGCCACATGCCCGAGTGTCTCGTCACCTGCGTGATTTTGCTCGTCCGTCATTGCTTACGTCGTCTTAGGCACGGCATATCGACCCCTGTTTTCCAACAGAGCCAAATATGTGAGAGATTCCTAACACGGAGCTTTTTTCCGAATTAGCCCCTGTCATGTTAAAACACTCGGGCTCGACCCTATGCGCCCTTATTTCACCCGAGAACGCTTTGGACGCCCGCAACTTCTCTCCGCATTGTTATTGCTGGCATTTCTGGGACAAGCCATTTGGCTGGTTCATGCCGAACTAAGCGGCTCAGATGGAATTGACGGCGCTGAATCGGTCCGCCTGGCTGAAGGCTGGAAGCAATGGCATGGGCGCGGACTCGCCGGAGCCCCGTTCATGGATGCCGCCGCCAATATGACACGCGATTGGTCGCACTCCGATGAAATTGCCTTCGATCGTGTGCATTCCCCGCTTTTGTACCTTGCCTCTGCGGCGCCTCTATTGGCTTGGCCGCGAAGCTACGGCCCCGACTCTGCGCAATATTGGCGCTGGCTTCCGCGCCTGCCCTTTCTCGCGTGCGGACTGTTTCTCGGAGCATCTCTCTGGTACGTCGCCCGACGCCTCTGTGGCAACCACGGCGGCTTCATCGCGCTTACTCTGTATTGCTTCTCCCCCGCCATGATCCAAACCAGTGCCGTTTGGCATACAGAGCCGGAGATCGTAACGGTTTGGGGGGCGTTCGGGACAATCTTCACCGCTATTGCCGTTGCGCACACACTGTATGCCCCCCGCGAAGTCGTGCTCTGGAACTGGCGTCGAATCGTTCTGCTTGGAGTTTCACTCGCGATCGCGGTCGGCGCGCAGTTTTCCATGATCGTTCTGCTTCCGCTGGCGCTCGGCTTCTTGTTGTATGTCGCGCCGGTGCGGCGGCGGGCTGGGCTTGTGATCTGGGTTGCGGGATGCATCATTGCCGGCATGCTGCTCGCAGCGACGTATTTTTTCCATCTGCATGCTTTGAACGAAAGCCTTCATCATGCAGATTTCTGGAGTGCCTCGTGGCGTAACTTTGTAATTCCGGGCGTCTTCGCTCAGGTTGCTGTGCAAATCGGCCGGGCGTGCCCGGCATTCGCGCTGCTCTTGCCGGTTACGCTCTTGACGTACCTCGTGTGGCCTCGCACCCGTTATTTTGGAAACACGGCCCCGTTGTTGGTCGCGCTACTTTTTCTGGTTCTTGCGCTCGCCGAACCTCACGCTGGAGGTCAAGGCTTTGCCCTGGCAGCTGCACCATTTCTGCTGGTATTCGTCTCGGGCGTGCTCGCCGATTTGCTGGAGACCAAATATCGAGTGTTGCTCTCTGCATGCATTCTGGCATTCATGGCCGCTTACGTCCTCCACACTCTTCTGAGGCTGGCTGAGGTGCCGCGGGGATAAGGCATCCTCCACAGCGAATCGGAGGCTACACGTCTGCCCCCCCGCTCGCGATACGGGAGGAAGTGTGCGCGGGCTGCATCAGGAACGGAGCTAGAGTTTGGCGGCAGAGTCGTCGCTTCGACGGACGAGGCGTCCGGGGCCTCAGACGTTCTTACACTTTACGCACGGCCTTTTTTGGCAGCAGCTGCCGACTGCTTTCCAGCTGTTTCCCATGGACGCTTCGGACGTTCCACGGCCGGCTTGTCCCGATCCACAACGCGGTCGTATTGATAAGACTCGCTCACCGTTCCCATCGATTCGTTGTACAGGCTGGGCAGGCCGAGACCTACCTTCAACTCTTCGGCGAACGATTGCAGGGCTTTCAGGTGATCGGCTGTGGCAGGCACTTCATTCTTCGAGGTCTTCAGAAATTGCTGGTAGCCCCGGTTTACGAGTTTCGAAATCTCACTGCCAATCAGGTATCCGGGATAGGCAAAAATCTTCACGCCGTCGTCGGCGGTTTTCTGGATTGCGGCCGACACGTTGTATTTGCGCAGAAAAACTCGCCCGTTGGTTCCGGGAGCATCCGTGACATCGAACCCATGATCGCGCAGCCAGGCTAGCGCCTCTTCGTAGGTTCGTGCTTCAATGGCTTTGGGCATCGCTTCAGCTTAACCTTTCCTTTGCCGGCGTCAGCACGACTATTAGATGCAAGGCGTATGAGAACCGAGCGTAACTTTACATGCGCTGCATCGCCGGGGGAATCTATTCATCTAACAAAATACTACATACCTCGTTTTGGGCTACATAGCACATTACGTTGGTCATGGCAGTTCAGTTCAGAATGGCACAAGGATTAACAAATTCTTCGGCAGTTCCGCCGATCACATCGCCGGATGACGCTCTCAACGTCGCGTCCGGCCTGGGCGAAACGCTAGGGCACAGCCTGATCGAGCGCATCGGCAACACGCCGTTGCTTCGGCTCGACTCCCTCACGCGCGACCTGCCGGGCCTAATCCTTTTGGGCAAAGCGGAGTGGTGCAATCCCGGGGGATCGGTGAAAGACCGCGCCGCGGGAAATATCGTCTCGGAAGCGCAGCGTAGCGGCCAGTTGCGGCCGGGAAAAGCATTGCTGGATGCCACCAGCGGGAACACCGGCATCGCCTACGCCATGCTGGGATCAGCCGAGGGGTTCCCCGTAACGCTATGCATGCCGGAAAATGTTTCGCGCGAACGTAAGCAGATTCTGCAGGGCTACGGTGCCAACATAATTTATACCGATCCCGGCGACGGATCCGACGGCGCCATTCGCATGGCCCGTAAGTTGGCGGGCGAGCATCCCGAGCGTTATTACTACGCCGACCAGTACTCGAACGACGCCAACTGGAAGGCGCACTACCACGGTACCGCGAATGAAATCTGGCAACAGACCCAAGGCCGCATCACGCATTTTGTTTCAATGCTCGGTACTAGCGGCACGTTCGTTGGCACCACTCGCCGGCTGAAAGAACTGAATCCTCGGATTCAATGCATTTCATTACAACCGGATTCAGCTTTCCACGGCATCGAAGGCGCCAAGCACATGCCGAGCGCGCTCGTTCCGAAAATCTACGATCCAAAAGTCGCGGATCGCAATCTTGAAATCGCGACCGAAGACGCCTATACGATGTGCCGCCAGATGTCACGTGGCGCAGGCCTGCTCTTGGGCATCTCGGCCGCCGCCGCTATCGTTGGGTGCCTCCAGATCGCGCGGGAACTGACGCTGAAGCGAGGGCAAGAGGCGGTGGTGGTGACGATTCTCTGCGACTCCGGGGAGAAATATTTGAGCGAACGGTTCTGGAACGAAGGATAGTGGCCTTTCACCACGGAGTCACTGAGGCACGGAGAAAACGAAACCGGGAATGAGGGGCAGTCGCCTGTATTCGCGAATGTCGAATTTTTTCTAAGTTCTCTTAACTTAATTTTCTCAGTGTCTCCGTGCCTGCGTGGTGATCTGATTTCCTTATGCTGAAGATTAGCCCCGCAAACTACGCGGCCCTGCGCGTTCATGGCGAAGAGACCTATCCGCACGAGTGCTGCGGTGTGCTGCTCGGCCGATTAGAAGAAGACGGTTCCCGCGTAGTCACTTCCACTGCCCGCTGCGGCAACACCCGTACCGATTCCGCCTACAACCGCTACAACATCGATCCCAAAGAACTGGTCCGCATTCAGCGCGAAGGCCGCGAACGCGGAGAGGACATCGTCGGCTTCTACCACTCGCATCCGGATCATCCCGCCCAATGGTCGAAGACCGATCACGAAGAAGCGCATTGGATCGGCTGCTCCTATGTCATCACTAGCGTGGAAAAGGGCAAGGCTGTGCTCACCAACTCATTCGAGCTGACCGGATCAGACGAAAGCGACAAGAAACTCGTCGACGAAAAAGTATTGGTTGAATCCGCATCCTAGGCTGAAACCTGCGCCAGCGTTGATAACCGCTGGATTTTCACAGCTAGCAGACAAGGCATCACCGCGTCTGTGACTGTTTCTAGAATTAACAACTGTTGAGAAAAACCGCGTCTGACGCAACATTTCGAAAAACCGCGACGCAGCGCTGCACCAAAACCTGTCACTGCACTGTGAACTGCCTGCACTCGATTGAAAATTCAGCTAGTTGCAAATGCCGATTTTCCATTGACGATTTTTATAGGAAGCGTACAACAAGATCGTTCTTTGACAGCTTCTTGAGTTTTTCCGGTTGGTGCGGCGTCCGGGGCTCAAGCTCAGTCACTCTGCTGATCGCAAGGTCAGGAGGGAAGGCAGAGCAAGGGTCTATAGCAAAGCACTGGTCGAGGCGAACAGAGAAGAAATGTTGAAGGCAAGATAGAGTTCCGAGGCGTAGGGTAGGTTTTTCCGGTTGGCGGTGAGCCCGGAGCCCAAGCGAAGATCGCGCGCAGCAGCCCCGCAAGGGAAGCCGCGAAAGCAGGTCGAGCAAGGGTCAAACGCGAGCTACTGGCCGAGACGAATGGACCCCACACCACCTCGGAACTCTTATTTTTTTGCTATTGGCTATTGGCTTTTAGCTCTTGGCTTTTCAGTTCAAGTTGCAGATTTCACATCACCCACTCATCACACTGTCATGCTGAGCGCAGCAGTGAGGAGAGCGAAGCGACCCTCACTGCGGAGTCGAAGCATCCCTGCGATCTCAAACACTCTGCGGTTTATGCCACCAGGTCTTAACTAGTCCCTAAACTCACTTCGCATTCCCCGGCCCACCAACGGCATAAATCCTCGGAATCCTCTGCTCCAACCCAGGCAGCGCCGGAAGCGCCGCATGCGGCTCAGCCTGATACCAGTACGCAACCGAGAAGAAATTGTCCGACCGGTGATTCGCATGTCCGTGCTCAATCGTCGCCCGCAGCGATTTGGTGAACGGAATCGGCGAGTCGAGATGAAAACGGTAAAGCGACCACCGGCCTCCGGCTTTTTCTTGCTGAATCACCGGAGCGCCATAGAGCCCGTACGAGAACGGATGACCGCCAACAAATCCTCCAAAGTCCCACGCGCCTAAGAAATAATCCTCCGAGCCGGTTCCGTTGATCGACGGCAACGCTTCGCCATCCACAAAAAACATGTCGTCGCCCTCGCCCCACCAGCCATCCTGATTCTGCAGAACTGACATAGTCACGCCAGCGAAATGCCCGCGCCCGGTTGCTTCCAGCCACACGTAGTTACCTTCCCCGTTGAGGTTCTTCTTGTCGTTGATTTGCGAATCTCCGTTCGTCTGCCACTGCGTGGTCCAGCCCTTTGCCGGGGCAGCCTGGCGGTATTGCGCGTGAAAATAAAGTTGATCGGAAGGAAGCGGCTTGTTGTACGCCCGGTAATCGATATTGAAATAAAATGCGTCAGTCTTGATCGATCCTTCGTTGGTCACCGTGATACGAGCGTGCTTCTGGAATGGCATGGGGAAAAAGCAATTCAGCGCTTTGTCTGCGCCAACCTGCAACGGAATCGACTGATAAAGATGATAGTCGCCCAGCCCAAGACCGAAAAAATCGCCAATGGGGGTTTCCACACTAGGCGAAGATTCGCCGTCCCAGTACATGCGCAGAACCAGCGCCTTCAAGTGCTGCGGATCATCACTGGCAATCGTGACCCAAACATGACTGATGATGCCCGGCCCCGCTTCATCAAGCAGCGTAAGCGTCTCGCCCGGAGCAATCTGCCGCGCATCGGCATTCGCCCCGCTCCGGTCGTAGCTCGACACCCGGTGCTGCACGTAGTCTTTCGCCTGCGGAAGGGAGGAAAGCCAATTGGAAGGGTCTTGACCAAGAGCGACGTGCACTGACAGAACTGCAAGCAGAAGAAACCCAAGACGTTTCATTGAAGCTCCGTGTGAGAGTTGAGAGCTAGACAGTAATCGCAACGAGTTGCGAAAGCGAAGCCGTTTTGCGGAAAGAGTTCAGAACATTCTCCGCGAACGCAAGACAACTCGCCCGCTCCGGAATCTCTGAGACGATGCGCTGAGGGTATTCGTCGTAAGTGCGGCCGTCAAGCAGGCGCCCGCTCTTTTTCTTCCGGACGCCGCCCCACTGTTTGAAAAAGAACGGAACTTCATATTTGCGGCACTGGTCGCGAACTGCAACGACCCACTCTTTTTTCATTGGACGCGCACCTGGGCCACTCTCGCCACCGACAATCGCCCAACCGATGCCGGAGAGATCGAACTCGCCAAGATGTTCAAGCAGCGGCTCAATCGAAAGAAAACGAATTCGCGCTGGAGACTGCTGAAGATGAGGGATCCTGGCAAGTCCGTATTTCCGGTCCTCAACACTGACGCCCCACCAAATGTGATCCTGCTCGGCGGCAAAGCGCAATCGACCCGTCAGCATTTCGCTCAATCGCTCGGATCTTTTCGTTAGGACCTGAAACGTGTGCCAATTCGCCGTGACCATTACGCGGCAGACCATTTCGATGTAGTCGTCAGGCACAGTCTCGTGAAACAGGTCGCTCATGGAATTTACGAAAACGAGCTTCGGAGTGCGCCATAGCAGCGGTTCCGTCAGTTTCTTCGGCACTAGCCGCAGGTCAAAACCGTGCTCGTATGGATGTCCCTTGACCCCTCGGAACCGTTCGGCGAACGTCTCGGCGTAGCAGTGCTTGCATCCGGGACTGATCTTCGTGCAGCCGCGGACTGGGTTCCAGGTCGCATCGGTCCACTCGATGTGGGAGTTGAGGGACATCTGACATTAGGAAATGCCAAGACAGACGAAGCCCGGTCGCCCATCAGTGCGGCGGGGCGAATGGCAGCACGCCTTCGGACCGACAAACACGTTCGTAGCTTTCCCAATCTTTAGCATCGCATGTCTTTCTGTGGGGCAGCGGCGACTCTGCCCTGACTGTAAGCGTTCCGGACATGCCAACGACCCCAACAAAGTAGTCTTTCCTGCCACTTCGTCGATGCTCAGCAATCTCAGACTCTATTTTAGAAAGAGCTTTAAGAAATGCGTTGCCGCGCATCGCAGACTTATAGTTGTTGTTGCTGAATGCCAAGACGGTTGTTCTAGCCAGCGCAATCGCGGCCATATGTGGGAAGGATTTCATGAAACTTGTGTCGCTTGTTACGACAATGAAACCCAATTTACCGCGATCGTAGAAAATCCATGGGTCACGTTCGGTCGGTTGATAAATATCGTCGTGAACAGTGATATCCAGACCCGCTCGCCTTAACTGCTCGGGCAGCAGGACGGATCCCAAGTTCCGATCGAGGAAGTAGCGGTTTTTACGCGGCTTTCCCCGTTGGGAAGTACTTAATCGCCTCTTCAACGGCACGGCGGCTAATGTGATAGTCTCGCGCCAGCAATGTCACGGACTCGCCGCTCTTCTTCCTTCTTGCGATGATTTCCGCAGGGATACCCGTGCCCCTAACAACTGGTCTGCCCGCTCCCAAATCCGGATCGATGACGATGTATCCTTTTCCTCGGTCACGTTGACTCCGCAGAGGACTAAATCGCACCGGCATCAAATTAGCATCGAGTTCAATGCGGGCTAAAAACTTGTCCATCACAACCTTGATCCCAAGTTGGCGGTTCCGAGAGAGGTTCAGCCTCGTACCCAGCTTCTTGACCACGACATCGCGCCCGAACAAGAAAAAATTCCGGCCAAGCAACGGGTACTGAGAAGCGGGATACTCGCGGTCTAGGCCTCTGACGATCGCCCGTAGGTCGTCTTGACTCACTCCCTTCGCCTTCATCGCTAGCAGTACATGGGCGGAGGCGATGTCGTAGAACGACAAAAGGTCCGGCCCAGCCGGTTTCAGTATGGGTTCGAAGGTTTTGATGTTGGGCTGCGACCCGTACGTTGTGCCCACGAACCACGCTCTAACCGTGGATTCGGACAAGCCAAGGTAACGCCCCGCCTCGCCAAATGTATAACGTGGCATGGAACGAACATCCAAGCTAGAAAGAAAGCGCTCTGCGGACGTCATGTGAGTTGCCACGGCAGCCTCAAATCATACACTGTGCGGTTTCGGTCGCAGCGGGCTTTATATTCGCTCTTTGTTCGCCATTCAATACTCGCATAGAATCCCGGGATGGCGCAATAATCCACCACCACTTACAGCGGGATATTCCCATGCTTCTTAGGCGGGTTCTTATCCCGCTTGTTTTCGAGCATGGCCAACGCCTGAATCAGCTTCTTCCGGGTTTCGCGCGGCTGAATCACGGCGTCGATGAACCCGCGGTCGGCTGCGACATAAGGATTGGCGAAGCGGTCGCGAAATTCTTCGATCTTTTCGCGCCGCATCTGCTCACGGTTCGCGGCGGCATCGAGTTCGCGCTTATACACAATGTCGACCGCGCCCTCCGGCCCCATGACGGCGATCTCGGCGGTCGGCCACGCATAGTTCACGTCGGTGCGAATGTGTTTCGACGCCATGACGCAGTACGCTCCGCCGTAGGCTTTACGCGTGATCACCGTAACCTTGGGCACGGTCGCCTCGGCAAAAGCAAAAAGCAACTTCGCGCCATGCTTGATGATGCCGCCGTACTCCTGCGCCGTCCCCGGCAGAAATCCCGGAACATCTTCAAACGTCACCAGCGGGATGTTGAAGCAGTCGCAGAAACGCACAAAGCGCGCGCCCTTGATCGACGCATTGATATCGAGCGTGCCCGCAAGCACTGCGGGTTGATTGGCGACGACGCCGACGCTGCGGCCGTCGAGCCGCGCAAATCCAACGACGATGTTCTTCGCGAAGTGCTCCTGCACTTCAAAGAAGTAGCCATCATCCACGACGGCATGAATTACATCTTTCATGTCGTACGGCTGGTTGGACTGTTGCGGCACAATTCCGTCGAGCGCAGCATCGCACCGATCGGCGGGATCCGACGATGTCTTGCGCGGTGGATCATCCAGATTGTTCGATGGCACAAAACTCAACAACTCGCGGATCATCGACAGGCACTCTGCGTCATCGTGCGCCAGGAAGTGAGCGACGCCGGACGTTTCATTATGGGTGGTCGCGCCGCCGAGTTGATCCTTGGTGACTTCTTCGAGCGTGACGGTCTTGATCACGTCAGGGCCGGTGATAAACATGTACGAAGTCTTGTCCACCATCAGCACGAAATCAGTGATCGCGGGCGAATACACCGCTCCGCCAGCGCACGGCCCCATAATCGCCGAAATCTGCGGAACTACCCCGCTGTAAAGAGTGTTGCGCAGAAAAATGTCGGCATACCCCGCCAGCGACATCACACCTTCCTGGATGCGCGCCCCGCCGGAGTCGTTGAGCCCGATCACTGGCGCGCCCACCTTGGCCGCCAGGTCCATGATCTTTACGATTTTCCCGGCATTCGTCTCGGAAAGCGACCCTCCGAACACGGTGAAATCCTGCGCAAACACGTAGACCAGCCGCCCCTCGATCCTTCCGTAGCCGGTGACAAATCCGTCGCCATAGATTTTCTGTTCGGCCATGCCGAAGTCGTTGCAGCGATGAGTGACCAGCTTGTCGGTCTCTTCGAAACTGCCCTCGTCGAGCAGGAATTCGATGCGCTCGCGCGCCGACATCTTGCCTTCTTTGTGCTGGCGCTCGCGACGTTTGGCTCCGCCGCCGTCTTCGGCGAGGCGGTTGCGCTTGTCCAGTTCTGCGACTTTCTGAGCAAGGTCCATGGGCGAAAATTATAGCGGGTGCGGAAGCACAATGCCGTGCCACGGCTCACGAACCCCGTTGCGATACACTGACCTCGATGTCCTCGCTTGCCGACCAGATGGGGTTCAACTTCCGCCCGCCGGAGCGGCGCGTATGGAAGGTGCGTGATCTGGTCTCCGCCGTTCGCACTCGCATCGAAAGCGAGTATTCCGAGATATGGGTTGAGGGAGAAATCTCAAATTTTCGCGCTCCCGACTCCGGCCATCTTTACTTCACGCTCAAAGACCGCGATGCCCAGCTTCGAGTCGTGGTCTATCGTTCTTCTGCCCGGCTACTCCGCTTCCGCCCAACCGACGGGTTGCAGGTAATTCTCCGGGGCCGTGTGACGGTGTATGAAGACCGTGGCGAATTGCAGGTCTCCGCCGAGTACATGGAGCCGAAGGGCGCGGGATCCCTTCAGCTGGCGTTTGAGCAACTAAAAGCGACGCTTGAAGCGGAAGGACTATTTGCCGCGGAGCGCAAGAGGCCGATCCCTTCGCTTCCCGCGCGCATCGGCATCGTAACTTCGGCGCAGGCCGCGGCTTTGCGGGATATCTTGAACATCATCGGGCGACGCCATCATTCGGTGAACTTGCTGATTTATCCCGCGCAAGTGCAGGGCGATCTAGCAGCAGGAGAAGTCGCGGCTGGCGTGCGCTTCTTCAATCAGCAGCGCAACGTTGATGTCATCGTGATTGCGCGCGGCGGCGGCTCCGCCGAAGATCTGGCGGCCTTCAATCATGAGGGGCTGGCAAGAGCGGTGGTCTCATCCGAGATTCCGGTGATCTCCGCGATCGGCCACGAGACCGACTTCACCATCATCGACTTCGTCGCGGACCTGCGCGCACCGACGCCGTCGGCCGCAGCCGAGCTCGTGATTCGTTCGCGGCAGGAGATCGAAGACCAAGCCTCTTCTCTGGCCGAACGCCTGGAGCGCGCCATGCGCTATCGCCTGCTCATGGGCCGGCAGTCCCTAACACAGCTGTCGCAACACGGCGCCTTCGGCCGAATGATGGATTTCATTCGCCAGCGCCAGCAAAAACTCGACGATCTTTCTCATCGCCTTGAACTTGCCGAGCGCCGCGTGATCGAACAGACACGCCGCCGCTGGGAAATCGTCTCAGCCGCCGTGCGGCACTATGACCTTCGCCTCGTGCTCTCCGGCATGCGGAAGGAACTGGACAGCTGGAATGCGGCTCTGGCCGCCGTGATGCGGAATGTTCTGCTGCAGTACAGAGTTCGCAGCGAGCGATGGCAGACAGCGCTGGAATCGCTTTCTCCGCTTGCAATCCTTGAACGGGGATACGCGCTGGTCTTCGATGCCAACGGCAACTTGCTCAAAGATGCTGACAAGGTTGGAATCGGCGACGAAATTTCGGCGCGCCTCGCGCACGGCGAGATCACGGCTGCAATCACGAAAAAGACCAGATGACTCCACGGGTCGGGCTTACGCAAAGCGCTGCATTACAATGGGCTTTGATCCATAGACTTTAACCAGGAAACACTGATACTTGACGACGCCGGTCATTACATCGTGGGAGCAGGGAGCGTGGATCGCGCTCGACATCTTGCTCGTCGCGATCCTGATCTATCAGGTCCTCGTAATGATCCGCGGCACGCGCGCCGTGCCCATGTTAGTAGGACTCATCGTGGTGGCGGTCACCTTCTACCTGGCGCGCATCGGCGAACTCACAACCCTCAACTGGGTGGTCAGCCGCGTTCTTCCCTATGTCGTCTTTGCATTGATCGTTGTCTTTCAATCCGAGATTCGCCACGTGCTCGCTGACCTGGGCCGGCGATTGAGTTTCCTGCGGGCGTCCTCTGCCGATGGCGACTCTTACGATGACATCGTTCTCGCTGCTAACCTGTTTTCGCAGCATCAAACAGGCGCACTGATCGTGATCGAACGCGAGATCGGGCTGCGCACTCACGTCGAAAGCGGTGTCCCTCTCGATGCTCGCCTTTCTTACGACCTGCTCGCTACGATCTTTCGCCCGAGCGCTCCACTCCATGATGGAGCTGTCATCGTGCAAAAAGACCGCATCGCTGCCGCCGCATGCTTTCTGCCTCTCTCTATGAATCCTCTGCTCTCCACTCAACTGGGCACCCGCCATCGCGCCGGCATCGGGATTACTGAGGAAACGGACGCCATAGCTGTCATCTGTTCCGAAGAGACTGGCGCCATCAGCCTCGCGATCGGCGGCATGATCGAGCGCGACCTCTCGGTCGACCAACTGCGTGAACGCCTGGGCAGTGAACTTCGACGGTTCATGGCTCCGGTTGCCCTGCCCACTCCGATCGCAACCAACGAAGAATCCGATTCCGTGCTGGACTCGCCTCTGCGCGAACCTGCCCCGCGTCGCATCTCCGACAACGACGCAGATCGGGAACCACGGCCATGATCGCCTTCTTCAAACGCTACGTTGTCCACAACTTTGGACTCAAAGCTCTTTCGCTGCTCCTCGCTGCCGGTCTTTGGTTTCTCATCTCTCCTGACGAACAACCCGCGGAAGTCGCCGTGCGCGCACCGATCGTTTTTCAACACGTTCCCTCTCGTC
This sequence comes from Candidatus Solibacter sp., assembly GCA_035501655.1. Classification (GTDB taxonomy): domain Bacteria; phylum Acidobacteriota; class Terriglobia; order Terriglobales; family Acidobacteriaceae; genus Sulfotelmatobacter. Next base: position 90,496 of record DATJVU010000038.1, on the reverse strand, counting down.
TTGAGATCAGTTCTGAAGCTATTCCCGAGGCGCAAATTCGAGTCCGCGGTCCTGAGCGCGTGATTCGCGAAATTCAGGCGCGGGAAGTTCATGCCGAAATCGACCTCTCTGATGCTGGACCCGGTGACCGCACGTATGACCTGACTTCTCAACAGGTGCGTCATCCGCGCGACGTCACGGTCGTGCAGGTCGTCCCTAGCCAGTTGCATTTGGCGTTCGACACCAGGTCCACGCGTGAGGTGGAGGTTCACCCCCGAGTCACGGGCAACTTTCCCGACGGTGAACAAATCGTCAAGGTCGATGCCGATCCCGCTCGCATCACCATCACCGGACCCAAACATCACGTGGAGAAAATCGAGGCCGCCACCACTGACCCGGTTGACGCGACCGGTACGCGAGGAAGCGGAGTCTTCACCACGAACGTGTTCGTTTCCGACCCTCTGGTGCAGGTAGTGCAGAACACGACGATTCGTGTAACCGTTCTGGTGCAAAAGGTAGGAAGCAGTACCTCGCACTGAGACCCAAGCCACAATTAGTGCGTTTTTATGAAGCAAATCGGGAGTCGTGATGCCACCACGAACTCCGGCTTACTGACGACAAGCAATCAAAGCCTATAAACTGAGGTGGCCCGCTTCTCCGACTCCTTATGACTCAACCAGCAAGACGGCTCTTTGGCACAGACGGCATCCGCGGCGTAGCGGGCGAATTCCCCCTCAGCAAACAAAGCACATATTTGATTGGCCGCGCCCTCGGCCACGATCTGATGCGCTCCACGCCAAAAGCCCAGACCGTGATCGGCCAGGATACCCGCCAGTCCAGCCGATGGATCGCCGACCGCGTTTCCGAAGGGCTCGCAGCCGTTGGCGTGGACGTGCACAGCGCAGGCGTCATCACAACTCCCGGCGTCGCCTACCTTGCGCGTTCACGCGGCATGGCAGCAGGTGTCGTGATCTCCGCGTCTCACAATCCGTGGACAGACAACGGCATCAAAGTTTTTTCCGGAGATGGCTTCAAACTCACCGACCAGCGGGAACTCGCCATCGAGAAAGAAATTTTCGCCCTGATGGAGAATCCTTCCGCGGCAGATGACACTGCAATTCGCGTCCCCGGGCCATCGCTTCCCGGCGAAAGTGAACTGCGCCATGCCTATATCAAGTCTCTGGCTGCGAATGCTCACTCCGATTTGACGAAGTTCTCGGTATTGGTCGACTGCGCAAACGGAGCGGCGACGGCCGAGGCCCCAGAACTTTTTGGCCGCCTCGGCGTTCATGCGACCTTCATTCATATTTCTCCCGACGGACGCAACATCAATGAAGGTTGTGGCGCGCTGCATCCGGATAATCTGGGCAAAATGGTGGCGGAATCATCCCGCAAATTCGATCTCGGCGTTACCTTCGACGGCGATGCCGATCGCGCGCTGTTTTGCGACTCGAACGGGCGGGTCGTAAACGGAGACGGCGTCTTGCTGGCCGCAGCCCGCGATTTGCAGGCTCAGCGGAAACTGAAAAACGACACGGTCGTGGCGACAACCATGTCGAATATGGGTCTGGAAATCGCGTTGAAGAAATCAGGCATTCGCATGCTGCGCGCCAATGTAGGCGACAAGTATGTGCTGGAAGAAATGTTGAAGACCGGCGCGACACTGGGAGGCGAGCAGTCGGGACATATCATCTTCCGTGACGGAGATTCCACAACCGGCGACGGCTTGCTCACCGCCTTGCGCCTGATGGATACCATCGCCCGCAGCGGAAAGTCTCTGGCGGATCTGGTCGGCGACCTCACAGTATTTCCGCAAAAAATTCAGAACATCCGCGTGCGAGAGAAAATTCCATTCGCTCAGATATCCACGGTGCAATCAGCGATCGAGAAGGCAGAGCGCGAACTGGATGGCAATGGCCGCGTCGTAGTGCGCTATTCCGGCACCGAAGCGCTGGCGCGAGTCATGGTGGAAGCCGAGTCAGAAGAGCAAATGCAAAGCATTACTGCCGCGATCGCAGGAGAGATTCAAAAAACTCTGGGAGTATAAGCCAAGAATGTAGGGACAGCCGCCTCGGCTGTCCGCCGGACGCAGTCCGGCTCTCGGTGGTCGCTTAGCGCGCCTTCCTCTTCCCCACCTTCCGCACCGGCTCTTCCTCAAACACCGCAAACTGAATCTTTTTCTCCACGGGATCGATCCGGTCAACCAGCACGCGAATCTTCTGGCCCAGCTTGTAACTCTTGCGCGAGCGCTGGCCAATAATTTCACGCGTATTCTCGTGGTAGGTGTAATGGTCGTCGATCAGAGTATTCAGCGGCACGAGCCCTTCGACGAATAAGTCGGTCAACTCCACGAAGAATCCAAACTTGGTCACGCTGGTGATGAGGCCGTCGAAGTCTTCTCCCACTCGGTCCTGCATGAACTTCACTTTCTTCCATTCCATCAGTTCACGTTCCGCGTCGTCGGCGCGCCGCTCGGACTGGCTGGACTCCTCGGCAATCTCGTGGAGTTCTTCCATCGAGATCGGACCGGCGAGATCGCGCGCGTGGCTAAGCTTGCGTTCACGGCGCTTCGACCAAGGAGATGCCTTGTCCAACTCGGGGTGCCCCACGTCTCCCCGGTCTTGGGAGAAGTGGGGATTTTGACTTTCAGAATCGTGATGCAGCACATCCTTCAAAATCCGGTGCACGATCAAATCTGGATATCTCCGAATCGGGGAAGTGAAGTGCGTATAGCTGGTCGCCGCCAGCGCGAAGTGACCGAGATTTTCCTCGGAGTACCGAGCCTGCTTCAACGAACGCAGCATGAGATAGCTCAGAATCCGCTCTTCCGGCTTGCCGGCGATTTTCTCGGTCAGTTTTTGATACATCCGCGGCGTGATGTGGACTTCTTTGGGCACTTCAACGTCGCGGACACGTTTCCCGGTGCCATACGCCGCCCGCCGGTCGGCTTTCATCTGCACGCGATGAATCGGCAAAGCGCCTACTCCAAGCGAATATCCGAATGTCGCCGCGATCGTCTCGAAGTCGTACACGCGCTTGGCGTCCGGCTTCTCGTGTATGCGGTACAACGACGCAATTCCCTTCGACTCAAGATGACCCGCGACACATTCATTCGCCGCCAGCATGAACTCTTCAATCAAGCGGTGCGCGACATTGCGCTCGGAGCGCGCAATGCTCTTCATTAGCCCGAACTCGTCGAACGAAATGACCGGTTCGGGCAGATCGAAATCAATCGATCCTCGCTTCTCGCGCTTGCGCCGAAGAATCAGCGCAAGGTCGCGCATCAGTTCAAAATTCTCAACCAGCGGCGCATAGCGCTCGCGGGCCGCAGCCTCGCCTTCCAGCACTGCATTGACGGCGGTGTAAGTCATGCGCTCGGCCGAGCGGATCACTCCCTCGCTCAATTCATAGCCGACAACCTCGCCGTGATGGTCAATCTCCATCACACACGAAAGCACCAACCGCTCCACTTGAGGCCGGAGGCTGCAAATGTCGGTCGAGAGTTCCAGCGGCAGCATGGGCACGGCGCGATCGGGGAAATAGACGCTGGTTCCGCGCAGGCGCGCTTCCTGGTCCAGGGCTGAGCCCGGAGTCACATATTGCGCCACGTCGGCGATGTGCACCTGCAACTCGTAGTTGCCATTGTCGAGCCTGCGCACCAGCACGGCATCGTCGAAATCGCGCGCCGTCTCGCCATCGATGGTGACGATAGGCAGGCCGCGAAAGTCGCGCCGCCGTTGCAGTTCACGAGTGGTGATCGTGGCCGGCGTGTCCTGCGCTTCTTGCAAAGAGGCTGCGGGAAATCGATGCGGCAGATGAAACTTCCGGATGGTGATCTCGACATCGACGCCAAAATCATCCTCGCGTCCCAGAATCTCAATCACCCGTCCCCGCGGATTCTGCGTCGGCGACCGCCAGTCGGTAATCTCTACGTCGACCGCTACGCCTTCGAGATCATCCCAGTCGGCGTGGCGCGCAGCTTCGTCGCCAAGCACGCGATCAACTTGTTTCCTCTGTGCCGGCTTCCTCTGTGCCCTCTGTGTCCTCTGTGGTGAAAGGTTTTCAAAAGCCTCAACCACAGAGGACACAGAGGGCACAGAAGAATCAGGCCGCTCCTCCCCTTCGGGAATCACAATCTCCTGCGTGATCTTTGCATCGATGGGCCTGACGTAGTTGCGGTGCGAACCGTAATGAAAAATCCCGACCACCGTCGGATGGGCACGCTGCACCGGACGCACGATGCGGCCTTCGGCGCGGCCGTCTGGGCGAATGTTGAGAATCTCGACCAGCACCAGATCGCCGTGCATCGCGTTGCCGGTCAGATGCGGCGCGATGAAAACGTCCCCGGTCAGACGCGATTTGAAATTTGCGTTCAGCGATTTGGGATCGGGAATCACGAAGCCAAATCCATCGCGATGCATGCTGAGGCGTCCGGCGACGAGGTTTTTGTCGGCCGCCGCGGCAGGCAAGGCGTAGCGATCGGAGTCGACTTGAATCAAGGCGCGCGAGGCAACCAGCTTCTGCAGGCGCTCATTGAGTTCGCGGCGCTCGTCGCCATGCAGGCTCAGTTCCCGCACAAGCTGCTTGAAACCAGCAGTGTGTTTCGGCTGCTTCGCAATGTGCTTGAGGATGGAGGAATCGGAGAGCATGCGGAAAGCTGTCAACGATCAGCTTTCAGCATAAACCATGTGAACTGAGCGTAATCGTCGAGGTGCGGCCCCTCACCCGGCAACTTACCAGCTATCGCCGCCCGCGCGTGGCGGCCACACGCCAAGAGCGCGGCGAAGAAACGCGATCTGGCCGACGTGATAACTCGTGTGGGCGACCATCTGCCAAAGCACAGCTTCGACCGTGCCGGCAACTTTCGTGTCTCCGTCGTGGGAACTCTCGACCTGGCGATCGAGTTCTGTCCATGACGCTTGGGCTAAAGCGGCATATTCTGCGAGCAGATGGCTGAATTGACTTCGCAAGCGCTCCCACTCTTGGGGATCGACGACAGGGACTGGCGGAAAGCTTTCTGCGTTATGCTCTGGATACTTCGGCCGTGCGCCGCGCATGCGGCGGAGTTCGTAGTCCATCCAGTAGTTGATGTGAAACAGAAGTTGCGCGATGGAATGGGGAAAGCCCGCGACTTGTTTTGACGCCAGATCGCAGGAAATATCCTCCACGCACGCCACAGGATCAGCGTGTGCGCCCTTACCGCGAAGTAGCTCTGTGAGTGCCTGTCCTGGCCTTGTCATGTGGCTATGGGTCTCGGCTCTCGGGTCTTAGGTCTTGGGCTCTGGGTCTTAGGTTCACAAACTCGGGCCGCAGTCCCAATATGCGCGTGCAAGAACCAGCCGCCTAAAACCCAAGACCCACGACCTATCACCCGCAGTTCCATCTCCTACTTCAAGAAGTATTTTTGCTCCAGGATTCCCCGATGATGCACCTCGTGCCCGGCAATAATGTATGCCAGCGCACGCACGCTGATTCCATCTTTGTTGGCTACACCACGTCGCGGCCATGCCGCTTCATCCAAATTGCGGAACAGCGTCAGCGTAGCCCGCCGAACCGCGATATAGTCCTCAATCAGCTCCGACAATCCCAGGGAACTGAACGGACCATTCCGCACATAGTCGTCCTGCTCGAATCCTTCGATCGGGGTCGTGTCGTTGCGTGAAATCCTCAAAGCCCGGTAAGCAAAGATTCGCTCCGCATCGCATACGTGCCCGAGCACTTCTTTCGCGCTCCATTTGTCCGGTGCGTAGCGGATGTCTCCGTCGCTGTCGTCACGTCCTGAAAGCAGGAGCAAAGTCTTACGCCGTCCGGCTTCCAGAGTCGCGAGGATGTCGCTTCCCTCGATCAGCGCTATGTACTTGTCGTAGTAGGGATTGTATTCGCCCGGTTGCGGTCTTCCCACTGCAGCAGCTGGCCTGGCGACAGATAGTTCCGGCATGGCTGGCCTCCTTCGACCATCGACTGCCTCGCGCACGTCCACCCATGAATTTGCTGGCAGACTAAATTAGACGCAGCGGCGCGGCTGCCGTTTCGATAAATCTTCTCCTCAAACAATAAACGCCGGGACCCTGTGGAAAGATACGGAGCGATTTTTTGCATGGGAATCCTTACATCCATCCGGGAAGAAAGGGATGAACGCAAAGCTGAGCTGGAGTAGGCAAACGCACACCAAAGGACGTACCAGAATAGGAACTAAAGATTGAAAATAAAGGCTTTTCCACAGGGCTCATTTTGAGACACGGGAGTACAATTCGCAGTGGTCACGAACGTGCGGCCTGTGATCCCTTAATTCCAACAAGGAAAGGAACCCATTAACCCAATGTGGAAGCCGACCAATCAGCCTCAATCTCCTTCCCGGCCCGCCGAGCCGGAGCAGCGCCCAACTCCGTCTACTCCGAGCGCGCCCGTGATGCAGAGCAGTGAACCTGCTGCCGCTCCCCGGCCGGTAACCACCACCACTGCGGATCAGGCCACCATCGGCAAGTCGCTCGTGATCAAAGGCGAGGTTACCGGCTCCGAGTCGCTCTACATCGATGGCCGCGTCGAGGGTTCGATCAATCTTTCCGGTAATCGCGTCACTGTAGGCCGCAACGGCGTCGTGGCTGCCAACATCAACGCTCGCGAAATCGTCGTCCTGGGCAAGGTGCGCGGCAATCTGACCGCGAGCGACCGGGTCGACATCCGCAGTGATGGCTCGCTCACCGGGGACGTCGTCGCTGCTCGCATCTCGATCGAAGACGGCGCCTTCTTCAAGGGCGGAATCGACATTCGCAAGGGTGGTCAGCCGCAGGCCAAGCCGAACGGCGAAGAGAAGCCGGTTCCGCAGGCCGAGCCAGCCGCGGCAGTCGGCGCGCGCGCATAGTTCTTTCGCACGAAGAGTGGCCAAGTCTTACAAGCGGGCACCCGCGAGGTGCCCGTTTTGCTTTTTGCGCGAACCTTGGCTAAATCCCGCTGGATAATCGCCGTAATTGACTTCCGCCCGTCCCTGCCAGTAGATTCAAACGCACGCTGTTTTTGTTCTTTGTCAGTTCACTTCGGAACGCGCGTCTTTGCCGCTCGGCAAAGACAGGGAAGCGGGTGCAAATCCCGCGCTGCCGCGCAACTGTAAGCGAGGAAATCATCCTCGGCCACTGGGAAAGTTCCGGGAAGGCCGCGGATTATGACCGGATGCCAGCGCATCCTTACTCGCGAAGCCAGGAGACCGGCGCCTTCCGTCCCCATCAACCCCTTTCGCGAGCAAAGGAGGAAGGCATGCGCGTCCTGATTTCCCGTTGTCTGGTTTTCTGTAATCCGGTTTCTCGTATTCTGGTTTCCCGTTTCCGAACCCTGCTGTCCCTTTCTGTAGTTCTCGCAATCGCCTTTTCTACAATAGCGAACGCAGCCGACGTCACCGTGAAGGTGCTCGATCCCCACTCCGCGACGGTGGCTGGCGCTCAAGTCTCGATCACTCGCGCGACTGACACCAAGGTCCTCGCCACAAAGGCGACCTCAGCCGAAGGCGTTGCCGTTCTGCGTGCGCAAGCCGAAGGGCCGTATCGCATCACGGTGCTGGCCGCGGGCTTTGCCGTGGAGACGGCAGAAGTCACGGCTCAGAGTGAAGTTACCGTGAATCTTCATCTCGCCGGCGCGTGGGAGGCGATTGTCGTCAGCGCCACGCGAACGCCTGTGACCGGTGAAGAAGCCGGCGCCAGCATCTCCGCCCTCAACACGGCCCAACTCACTACGCTGCAGCCGATTACCTCGGCCGATGCAGTGCGATTCTTTCCCGGAGCCGTGATCAACGATTCCGGCCAGCGCGGAGGGTTGACTTCGCTGTTCGTGCGCGGCGGCGAGTCGCGCTACAACAAAGTGATCGTCGATGGCGTCACCATCAACGAACCCGGCGGCACCTTCGACTTCGGCACGCTGCCGCTCGAGCAGGCCGGCCGCATGGAGTTCGTCCGTGGCGCGCAGAGCACGTTGTATGGGTCGGATGCCATCTCAAGCGTCACGCAGGTCTGGACCCGCACCGGCAGCACGCGCGTTCCCGAGTTGCGCTTTGGCGCCGATGGCGGCAACTTCAGCTCGGCGCACGGATATGCTTCGCTCTCCGGCGCGCGCGGCGTCTTCGATTACAACGTGTACGGAAGCCAGTACAACACGAATGGCTCGGGCATCAACGACGCCTTCTCCGATTCAGTCGAGGGCGCGAACGTGGGCGCGGCTCTGAACGATCGAACGTCGCTGCGGGTGCGGATGCGCCACTCGAACAGCCACACCGGCGTTCCCGGAGAATTCAATTTCAATGGCGCGACCCTGGAGCCGCCCGACCCTAGCGATTGGTCGCAGCTTAACAGCCTTCTCGGCAGCGTCGAACTCGCCGTCAACGCTCCGTCTGGATGGCAGCACCACCTCACCGCCTTCGACTACTCGTATCGCTACTACGAACTGAATCAGAACGGTGATCCAGACCGCATCTTTGATTTTCCCTCCAACGAAGTGGACCATATCAACCGCGCCGGCGTCGAGTACCAGGGAGACTATTCCGAACGCACCTGGGCTCACAGCACCTTCGGATACCGCCTCGAAAACGAAAATGGATTCATCGGCAATCTCGCCTACGGCGCCCAAACCCACGGGCAACGCCTGAATAGTGACGTCTACTTCCAGCAGCAGGTCACTTGGCGAAGACTGACGGCCATCGCCGGGGCCCGATTCATTCACAACAGCGCATTCGGAAACACCGGTGTGCCCAGAGTCGCCCTCACGTATCAGGCCTTGCGCGGCGGCGATGTTTTTTCCGGTACGCGCCTGCGTTTTACCTACGCCACCGGATTCAAAGAACCGCGTCTCGAAGAAACCTTCAATGGAATTCCGCCGAATATTTACAACATTCCGAATACCGGTCTGAAGCCTGAGCGTTCGCGTTCGTTCGAAGCAGGTTTCCAGCAGGATCTGTTTCGCGGCAAGGCCGCCTTCAGCGCGACCTACTTCAACAATCTCTTTCACGATCAGATCAACTACGTCACCGTCGATCCGGTCAACTTCGTCGGCGAATACGTCAACGTGAACCAAGCCATCGCTCACGGCGCCGAAGCTGAACTGCAGGCGCGCCTGCATCAGCGGTTGCTGCTGACTGCCGCTTATGTCTACACGTCAACCCAGATCCTCGACAACCCGGCGCCCATCGATTCCCAATACAACGTAGGCATGCCTCTGCTGCGCCGCCCGAAGCATTCGGCGACCACAACGCTGTTTTACACGGGGCATCGCTGGGGGGCGAATCTTGCCGGCGGCTTCGTCGGGCCGCGGCCGGATGACGACTTTCTAGGCTTCACAATCAACAATGAGCCGATCAACCATGCGGCAGGTTACGTGCGCATGGACCTGGGCGGGTGGTATGAGATTCATCCGCGAGTCACGGCGTATGTGAATGTCGAGAATGCGCTCGACCGCCGCTACAACGAAGTCGTGGGATATCCCGCGCTGCCGCTTAACTTCCGTGCGGGATTTCGCTTCCGCATCGGGGGAGAATAAAGCACTGTCGAACATCCGTAGCAGAAAGCGAGCAGCGTGGATTCGCTCTACGCCGCTTTGCGCCTATCGCTGGCTTCTATCCCAACCAGTAATATCCAAAATTTCCATAAACTCGATGTGACGCATGTCCTAGACTTCCACAGCCGCGATCGCTGAAACTGGAAGGGCCTCAGGGCATCTGGAGTCATGGACTTAACTGCTCAACTCCTCAACTCCATGTAGGTCGTTCTTTCTCAATATTTTGGCTGTAAGTTGCGATGGCTCAAGATTTTGCCGCCAACGGCATATCTCGAAAACCCACAAGCCCTTTAAAAGGAGGATTTTGCGGGAATCGATCTGGAACAAAAATTTCACGCATCATCGCCGCCCGAGCCGGATGTTTTTCGACGGCTAAAAACCGAGGTTCGTGCGGGAATCGGCCGGCACAACTTGAGAGTGCTGTCGCCGTTCGTCCTGATGTCAGAGTCCTCCCCCGCCTGTTCCAGTCGCGTGGTCTCAGTTCACTATCGTCGTGAACTATAATCTCGCCGATTCAATCAGACGCCACACGACAAGGAACTCCATGCCCCGAATTCTGTCCGCTCTCTGCCTCATGCTGGTTATCGCGAGTACCGTTCGCCTTTCGGCGCAGGTGTACCCATACCGGGACGGAACGCCCGGCGTTACCGGATATCGCTCGGAAGTGATGGCGGAAGTAATGATTCAGGAGAGCGAGTTTGTGCGTCTGGCCGAGGCGATTCCGGCGGACAAATACACTTGGCGTCCGTCGTCCGACGTGCGCACCATCGCCGAAGTCTTCCTGCACGCCAGCGCAGCAAACTATAACTTGTACAAACTGGTCGGCACGCCGACGCCGGCTGACGTCAACACGAAAACACTTGAGCAGTCCACGACGGACAAAGCAAAAGTTATTTCTGTACTCAAGGCATCGTACGCACACGCCAAGAAGGCGATCCTCGCCATGCCGGATGCCGATCTCGAAAAGACTCTCGACTGGAACGGAGGAACGATCACCGAGCGCGGCGTGCTGCTTTATATCGTGCAGCACATTGCGCAGCATCTAGGCCAACAAATCGCATACGCGCGCTCGGTCGGCGTGGCGCCGCCGTGGACGACGGATCCTCCGAGAGTCGATCCGCCAAAAAAGAACTAAGCACGATGCCTCGTAGACCGCCGGGATTACCCATCGGAAGATTGTTGAGAGGAAAAGGTAATTCGGACGAACTCAGCTGACCTTCTGCGGTGGCCGCAGGATCGGCATGGCTGCGGCAAGCTTGGCACCGAAGTACTTCGTGCGAGCCATGATTAGCTTCTCGATTTCGACTTCTTTCAGAGGCTGCTGCCGTCCGAGCAGATGCGTGACCAGGGCGATCTGCGCGAAATGCTCGACGGTTTCCATCTTCATATATGCATGTTCCAGCGTATCGCCGTAAGCCACGACTCCATGGTTCGACATCAGGATCGCATCGTAGTTGCCTACGTACGGCTCCAGCGTCTGCGCCAGTTCTGATGTCCCCGGCGTACCATAACGCGCCAAAGGAATGCATCCCAATCCCATAACGACTTCGCACACCAAGGGTTCAGTGAGCGGAATGCCAGCTGCGGCAAATCCTGTGGCGGTCGGCGGATGCGCATGCACAATCGCCTTTATATCAGGCCGCATGCGATAGACCAGCAGATGCATCCCGATTTCGCTCGTCACATTTCGGCGACCTGCGACCTGGTGGCCGTCCAAATCCACGATGACGAGATCGGCTGGCTTCATTCCTCCCTTGCTGACGCCAGTCGGAGTAACCAGAATCCGGTCCAGCGGAAGGCGTACGGAAAGATTCCCATCCATCGCCGCAACGAATCCCCGCTGATGCAGCATTCGTCCGTAGTGGACGATCTCTTCCCTATGTTTCCGTTCTGTCATGGTTACCTTCGGGGGGGATTGCCAAAGCAGGCCGCAACTCGACCCCCGCATATTATCAGCACCCTATGCGGGGAAACAACGCAAATTTCTGTAAAATTCTCCCCACCTGTTACCGACAAAACCTGCCAGATGCCCGCTCGTCGCGGACAGCGGACGACTGATGTTTCCGGTGCCGGTCCCCGTTGGGGATGTCACAAATTCGAAAGTACTTCGGCAAAGGTCTCCAAAGGCCCGAGCTTGAGTTTTACGTGTGCCTGAACGTTCACCATATAATCGGTCAGAGTGCTGGTATCTGACTTCGACTACCTTCTGCCCCCGGAGTTGATCGCCCAGAAACCCCTGGCGGATCGGGCGGGGTCTCGCCTGTTGCACGTTTGCAGGTCCCAGGATCAGAATCACGGAACATTGGAGGATCGTAATTTCAGGGACTTTCCTGAGCTATTGCGACCGAATGATCTAGCCGTGTTCAACAATACGCAGGTTTTTCCCGCCCGTCTTTTTGGCCGACGCTCCGGCCTGCGGGCACAGCGACTCAGCAGCCACAATCCGGCATCTCGCGAATTCCTCCAAGGCCGCGTGGAGGTGCTGTTGACCAGTCAGGTTCGGAAAGAACCCAACGAGTGGCAGTGCCTGGTGCGGCCCGGGCGGAAAATCGGCGTCGGCGAAAGATTATTCTTCGCGCCCCATGGCAGCGATAGCGATGAACTGGAAGCGGAAGTGATCTCCCGTGCAGAATTCGGAGAGCGCCATATTCGCTTTGCTCCCACCCACGACTTCTTTGCGACACTCGAAAAGATTGGGCATGTTCCGCTGCCACCCTACATCTCGCGACTCGACACTCCCGCCGATCGAGAACGCTACCAAACCGTTTATGCTCAGGCCCGCGGATCAGTCGCAGCGCCGACCGCCGGACTGCATTTCACTCGCGAAATCCTCCACAGAATTCGCGAGTCAGGAATTGAGACCGCGGAAATCACCCTGCACGTGGGGCTCGGAACGTTCCAGCCCGTGCATGCCCAGCGAGTAGAGGATCACCAGCTTCACTCCGAGGTCTATTCGATTTCAGCGGATGCCGCAGCCAGAATCAACCGGACACGAAGCCAACGCGGTCGCATCGTTGCCATCGGTACCACTACGGTACGAACTTTGGAATTCGTGGCCCAGCAGAACGGCGGCGAGATAAAGCCTTCCTCCGGCGAAGCCAACCTTTTTATTTATCCCGGCTACAAGTTCCAGGTTGTCGGAGCTCTCCTTACAAACTTTCACCTGCCGCAATCAACGTTGCTGATGCTGGTCTGCGCGTTCGGTGGGAAAGAAACGGTGCTGCGCGCATACCGACACGCAGTCGAGCAGCAATATCGCTTTTACTCGTATGGCGACTGCATGTTTGTTGAGTAGCCGCTGGCCGCCGGATGTCATCTCCCCGACATCAATGTGCTATTTCTTTTTCACCGCGATAAGAGAGATCTGCTCCAGATCAGGATAGTGATCTTCTTTGTCAGCCTTGCGCTCCGCTGGTGTGATTTGCTGGATCGAGGTGCGAGAAGGCAATACGGCGGAGAAGTATTGCGTATACACCGCGTCGAAGTCCGCAGTGTCGCGCAGATCATCGAGGTAAACATTCGTGTCGACCACATCGTCAAACTTCATGTCGGCTTCTTCCAGGTTGTCAAGAAGATTGCGCATGGTTTGCCGAAGCTGATGCGGAGTCGTCGCAGCGTAAACTCCGCCGTGCGGCCCGGGAATGAAGCCGCTCTTCGCTGAGCAGTACAGAGTCTCTCCTGCGAACACACAGGGGCTGGCCGTCGGGCTGGGAGGCATGTTCTTCGGACGCACTGCACGACGCTGGGCGAGATCGCGAACGGCGACGCCGGTGTATTCGATATGCGCGCCTCCGGGGAGGCTGGTCACTTCGATGGTGGCGCGTGCCGGAGTATTTCCGAATTCGAAACGCCGGGCATATCGCTCGTTCATGACTCGCGACGGAATTGCTGACGTGAGATACGGATTCACAAAAACCATATGGCTGAGTTCAAGCCCTGCCGCTTTCACGACGGCCTGCAAACGGTCTAACGCGAGATCAACCTGCGCTCCTGGATCGTCCGGAATCTTGCCTGTGCTGGGCTCGACGCCGGACATGCTGGAGACGAATAGTCGATCATGGGTGAGCATCCCGGGTGACGCGGCCTCATTTGCCGGGTAACCGGGCACAGAGACAATTTTCTTGTCGGAAAGACTGCGCACCGCAACCGCGCTGATTTGAATGCCGGGTTCGGGGAGTTTGGCCACGCCGATCACCGCACGGGCCGGCGGACTCTTGCCAAAATATTCTCCAAAAATTCGATTCATCTCTTCATACTTTGAAATGTCCTCCAGATAAACCTGCGTGTAGACCACATGGTCGGGTGTCAAACCTGCAGCTTCGACGACGGCTTTTACGTTGTCGAGCGTCAGACGGCACTGCTCGGAGAAAGTAGCGGGGAGGGTTCCGTCCGCGCGACGCGGCCCCTGGCCTGAGACGTAGAGATAGTCGCCCTCGTCTACGCCTGCCGAATAAACGCGATTGGCAACGCTCGCGTGCGCCGGAGTGATCGCCCGCACTTGCGCCTGCCCCTGGACCACGAGCAAAGACAGCAACAGGAGCCCCGGCGACAGCACACCGAAACGCAGGCCTTTTATTCCAGAGGATTTTTCCATGGGGCGCCCCTTACGCAGCCTTCTTTTTTTGAGCCGCGCTTAAAATTGACCGAAGTCTCTGGCCCACCACAATCTCCTCACCCGGCTGAATCGTCATCGACACCAATTCGATATGGTCGGGAACATGGCGTTCCTTTCGATTTGGGTTGCCTTCGCGCACAGCCGTTACCAAGCTGGGATTGTCGACGCCTACAACTTCAATGACCGGATCTCCGGCACGCAATTCGCGCACGCAGTCAAACATCGTGAATCCCCAGGCATCCTGGTCCCAAGAAACCTTGAGCGTGGGATAGCGATTGCCGTCCTCAGGGACAAAGACGTCTGTCTTCACGCCCGGAACCGTGTCTACCAACTTGCGAATGCGATCGATCCGGTCATTCCACTCCGCGTAAAGTTTCTTAGCGTCGATTTTCATCCAGGTCTCGAGCGCGGTCAGACAGCCAATAATTTCTTCTTTTCCGACCTTCATGGGACGACACACCGCGCCCTCGCGCGGACTACAGTTCAGCAGCGCCGCTTCGATCAGATCCTTGCGGCCGAGGAGCAGTCCGCTGCACTGCGGACCCCGCAGGCCTTTACCGCCGGAGAATGTGTAGAGATCGATTCCCATCTGGGCGTACAGCTTTGCATTCTCCACGGGAGGAATTCCGGCCGCATCATCCAGCAGCATGGGAATTTTTCGATCTTTGGCAAGCGCCCACACCCGCTGTAGCTTCTCGCCGAGGTCGGTGGTGTAGATCATGGCGGTATTGTCGTTGATGGCATTAGCGAGTTCCTCGGGCGAATAGACGAGAACGAGTTTCGCCCCTGTCAAGCGGATCGCACTGTCAAACGCGCTACGGCCGCCCACCATGATCACTTCATGCTTCAGGCCGGTGGTGTCCGGTAGTTGCCAAATGTTTTTGTCGTCGGTTCCGGCCATGCACCCTGCCGTCGCCGCCGCCATTGCTCCGGCTGCTCCCGAAGTCACGATGCCCGACTCTGCACCGGTCAACTCCGACAGCCGCCGTCCCACTGCCCGTTGCAGATCGAGCATGTTGACGAAATGCTGGGCAGCTTCTACCTGCGCCTCACGGACTTCGGGGAACTCCAGCGATCCACTCAAATAGGTCCAGGTGCCCCGGCAATTGATGATCGTCTTCAATCCCAGGCGGGTGTATACATTTTGCCGCGGATCCTTGCCGATCGCGGTGGCAGCTTGAGCATAGAGATCGCGAGCCGCAATCTGGCCCAATAGCGGAGCCGCCGCCAACAACTTCATGAATGATCGCCGGCTGGCATTCTCTTCGCGCATTCCGAACCTCCTGAGGATTCGACGTGAGTGACGTTGCGAGTTGGATTTATCGGCGAAATTTCATATATCACAGAATCCTCTTGACGCAAATTGAAATCTTTCGTTTTATTTACTTTTGTTTCGTTTATGCTGAATGAGCAGAGCGCTAGCTCATCGTGTCCTGGAACTATCTACAATGGATTTCTTCCTGAGAAACAATGCTGGGAGAAAGGCGAAGCAACGAATGCGAATCTCGTTCGCAATTTTGATGCGCCGTTTTTTTCTAGTCTTCGTACTGGCGCTTCTGTCCTTGGCTCCCATGCATGCTCGGAGCAACGCTCGTCCAAGCCAAACGGCTAGCCGGGAATGCCACATAGAAGACGTGGATTATCGAGGGTGGCACGCGAAGCAGATCACAAACCATTGGCTGGAGCTGGTCCTGATTCCACAAAATGGCGGGCGGCTGATACAGGTCATCTTCGCCGGCCATCCTTATCTTTTCGTAAACCCCAAGTATGCCGGCAAGTACCTCCCGCCAAGCACCTCGCAATGGTTCAACTATGGGGGAGACAAGATTTGGCTATTGCCGGAGGGGAACGACGACGAGCAGCACTGGGTCGGCAACTCAGATGAACTGGATGATGGACCATTCAGCTTTCGAGAACTTTCGGAGGGAAAACAGTGCGAAGTCGAACTCACCGGGCCGGCCGACGCGCTGACGGGAGTCCAGTTCACGCGAACCGTTCGCATCGACGGCGACTCTCCTGGCATTCATTTTCGCGCTTCGATGAAAAATATCACCGGCCATTCGCTGGACTGGTCGATGCAGTCCGTGTCGCAGTACGACACTTCGTCTGCCAGCCCGACCGGTTCATCGAATCACGATTCCATGAATCACGATTTCTGGACTTTCACACCGGCGAATCCGGCGAGCATTTATCTCAACCGTTACCACGTGCGCTTCGGCCCGGCCGAGAACCCCGCAGTCGGCGTGAGAGAGGATGGTCTCTTCACCGTTCACTATGTTTCGATGGCCGCCGAACTGTGGCTCGATTCGACCGATGGCTGGCTCGCTGTGGTTGACGGCAGCAGCAAGTACGCGATGGTTGAACGCTTTCAGTACGAGCGAACCAAGAGTTATCCAGGCAAAGCGTCAGTGATTTTCTGGACGAACGGACCGGAACTTCGGTTAAACCGCGACGGCACCGTCTCCATCAATCACGATTCGGAAGATGCCACTCCCCATTATCTGGAAGCCGAGATCAATTCGCCCCTCTGCCATTTGCGTGCCGGCGAATCCTGTAGTCTCGAAACGGAGTGGTTTCCAACGCGATCCGGCGACGAATTTCACGGAGCTACAGAGGCTGGAATCCTGCTTCATCCGCTTCAGGCGACTCGACTGGAGAATGGCAGGATCAAACTTTCCGGGTCCTTCGGCGTTTTTTTCTCCGGAAGACTCGTCGCGAAGTTCTATGACGAGCACGGTGGGAACATAGGAAGTATGCCGGTCGCAAACGTGGATCCCGCCGATGCCGTGTCGATCGAGCAGGAACTGACACCACCCGGAAAGCCAGCCAGAGTTTCTCTTCACCTAGAGGATTCCAACGGGATCGACCGCGGCGCTCTTCAGGAGATTCGCATTAGCGGCGGAGACATGCGCTGAGATGTTCGCCGTTCAACAGCTCGCCGCGGTCCTGTCTGCATGCCTTGCAGTAGGCGGATTACCGAGCCTGGCGCAGCAGAAACCAGACATCGGATCAAACATCGATGTCAGGGCCCAACATCTCGCTGCCCAGCCCGTCGGCGCTAACTGGACCTCGTACAACGGTGACTACTCAGGGCGGCGATACAGCAGCCTGCGTGACATTGATACGACAAACGTCAATCGCCTCAGGTTGGCTTGGGTGTTTCATCCGGGCAATTCCCAACGGCTCGAAGCTACGCCAGTAGTGGTCGATGGAGTGATGTACGTAACGGCAGCCAACGATCTTTATGCGCTCGATGCCAGAACCGGCAGAGCCGTATGGCATCATCAGCGGCAGCCCGCTACCGGATTGCTGGATGATGCTGCCGCTCACAAGAGCCGGGGCGTGGCCCTGTGGAAACATTTCGTTTATCAGGAAACTGACGATGCCCATCTGCTGTGTCTCGACGCCCGCTCGGGAAATCTGGTTTGGGACATTACCTACGCGGACAAGCTGCTGCATTACGGTGCGACCAGCGCTCCGCTTGTCGTGAAAGACTTGGTCATTGTTGGGCCTTCCGGCGGCGACTCTGGCGTTCGTGGATTTCTAGCCGCCTACGATGCGCTCACCGGGACTCTGAAATGGCGTCTTTGGACGATACCGGGGCCGGGCGAATTCGGATCGTCCAGTTGGCCGGGGGACTCCTATCTTCATGGGGGCGGCACTACCTGGATGCCCGGCACGTACGACCCGCAACTCGATATTCTTTATTGGACGACCAGCAATCCCGCCCCTGACTTTGCCGGAGAATCCCGCCCCGGCGACGATCTCTACACAGATTGCGTCCTGGCGATCGACCCCGACACCGGGAAGCTCAAATGGTATTTTCAGTTCACACCTCACGACCTGTATGACTACGATGCCAACGAAACGCCGGTGCTCGTAGACTTCCAGGAACAGGGCAACGTGCATCGTTGGCTGGTGCAGGCGAACCGCAACGGATTTTTTTACGTGCTCGACCGAATCGATGGGAAGTTCGTCAGAGCCAGCCCATTCCTCGAGAAACTAACTTGGGCGAAAGGAGTCGATTCCTCAGGTCGCCCGATGTTTTCCGGACGAATTCCGACAGCGGACGGGACAAGCATTTGCCCTGGAATCAACGGGGCGACCAACTGGTTTTCTCCTTCATACAATCCTGAGACGGGACTCTTTTATGTGATCGCCCTGGAGAACTGCAATCTGTTCTTTGCCAAACCTAAGCCGTTCGTCCGGGGTGAGACCTACTACGGAACTGGAACAACACTTGATCCCGCCGACCAGGCTCGAAAAATCCTGTTGGCGCTTTCAGTTCCCGACGGAAAAATCGTGTGGCGCTATCCCCAGGTGGGCCGCGGCGATTCCTGGGCAGGGACGCTCACATCTGCGGGCGGGCTGGTCTTCTTCGGTGATGACTCTCAGTCGTTCGAGGCAGTCAATGCCAAGACCGGGGAAGCTCTTTGGCACTTTCATACAGGACAGACGTTACGTGCCTCTCCCATGACTTACGAGATCGATGGCGTCCAGTATGTGTCGATCGCAGCCGAAAGTGACTTCTTCACCTTTGCGCTGCCTCGGTGAGGCCAACCACTGTTCGGGCGTCTCAAAGCTCCCACTGCATCACAACATACGAGCGGGCTGGAATCTCAAACTTTGTGCACCCACCGGAGCTTCCGGTCAAATCATCGAATTGACCAGTTTGCCGGCAAGATTGTCCTGGCAGTTGATCTCGACCTTTCGCGCACTGGGGGAGGCACAGAAGCCCGAAATACGCCGACTGCATTCGCCCCAGCCAGCCACTTCACACCGAACCCGTGAGGCCGTACAGAACGCAGCTGTGAGCGTTGAGGTGAACATCGAGGGACTGAGATCGGCCCAGGTCGCGTTGCTGCCATAAGTCACGCAGCTTGTATTTCCCGTCCCTTAGCCCAAGCTTGCTCCACGCGTAGCCAATGTGTTGGCTCTTTTCGCTCCGGTTAAAGACTGCTACGAATGTCTTGCCGGTATCTGCCGAGTGTGCCGTCCAAATGGAAACATCCTGTGTGGCGATCTGCTCGTGATTGTTAGTCGAATGCTGATCGACTTCCAGGACTTCTGCATTCGTCAAAAGCGAGGTCGTCCAGGCATCGCTCCGCGGCAGATTTCCGCCCATCATTAATGGAGACCTAAACATGCACCAGAGCGTCATCAACATTCGCTGTTCATCATGCGTAAGCCTGGACTGGCGGGCCTTTTCACCCCACCCCGGCCTAGGCCCCAGGTAGCCGAGCGGCAACATGTCTGCATCAGGCCAGGCACCCGGCTCTGACAGCTTCGCCCATTTCGCAGCCCGCGGAAACTGATCATTCAACCCCTGCGGATACTGGACCGTGCTATGCCACAAATCCCACACGTCGTCAGAAATTCTCCACATCTGCGCCGAAGAATGCAGTTCGTCGATTTTTTCGATTGGGGCTTCGCCTGGCGAGAGGCTCAACACAATCGGACGTCCCGTCTTGCGCAACGCAGCGCTCAACATGCGGATGTCATCGCCTTTGTAAGGATGGCTCGCGATGCAGTCCACCTTTATGAAATCGACGTTCCAACCGGCGTAGAGTTCTGCGATTGAATCGTAATACGCCTGAGAGGCAGGATTCGAGACATCGGTGCCAAAGTTGTCGTAGTTCCATGGACAGCGATCCGCACGATCCGCAGCGGCGCTGGCACGATAACTGGAGCCGGCGATCGGAAGATCATTCTCGACAGCTTGCTTTGGAATTCCACGCAAGATGTGAATCCCGAATTTCAGTCCCAGCGCGTGAACGTAATCGGCGAGCGGCTTGAAACCGGCCCCATTCGCCGCCGAGGGAAATCGCTCCGGGTCGGGGACATATCTCCCGAAGGCATCGATGCTGTATTGCGCGTTCTTGGGATTGCCTTCGGGTTGCGGGTTGCGAACGAACCATTCCATGTCGACGACGACGTAGGTCCAACCGAACGCTCTCAGGTGCGCGGCGAGCCAATCTGCATTGGCCTTCACATCTGCTTCGGTCACCGTGGTGCCAAAAGAATCCCAGCTGTTCCATCCCATCGGCGGTTGCGCGGCGAGCGGCGGCGAGAGAGATTTCTCGGATCGAATAACTTCAAGAGGAGCGGATGGAGGCAGCAAGCGCTCTCCACCCGCGTGAGTGAATATCAACAGTACGGCGGCGATGCCCAGGCCTGGCTTCACGCGAAGTTTCGTCGGGGAAATCCTTCACATCAACTGTATGGCAAGCTTGGTAACCGAAGCAGCCGGGATCCGAAAATTTAGAGTGTCCCCTTTGACCTCGGCGCTCGCCATTTTGGGTGTGACTGCATTTTTGTCGCTGAAAGTATTGTGGGCGTGGATATCCGAGTGAGTCAGCACCGTAGCGGCCGCAGATTTCATCTTTGCGCCCCGCACTGCCACTTGCGTATCCCGCTCCTGACTGACGTGCAGATTCACTACCGTGAGCGTCAATTCTTTGTCCCGCAATGAGGCCGATCCTTTCAGACCCCAGAATGTTGCCGACTTGCCGTCGCGATCGTACTCGACTTCCGGAGACGAAAAAATCGTGCGCAATGCCTGGCCGCCCTGGTGCGCGGCATACATCGCGAACACATGCCCAACGGGGGTTACGACAAAACGGTCTTCATGAGCCAGATACAGGCTGTTCAGGCAATTGATCAATTGCGCACAGTTTGCCATCGCGATTTTTTCCGGATGGCGATTGAAGATATCAAGCGTCATTCCACTAAAGACAGCGTCGCGCAAAGTAGGCATCTGCTCCAACTGGTCCCCCGGAGTCGCTTCACTTCCCGGTTTGTACCATGGTCCCCACTCATCGACGACCAACTTCACCCAGTGCTCCGGATCCTCCTCGCTCATCACCTGCCAGTGGCCAGTTATCAGTCCCTCCATGCGGTCGCCCTCGCGCAACAACTCGTACCAATCGACCGGATCGAACTTCACCGCATCGGCCTTGCCTTGAATCCAATCTCGCGTGCGACCGCGGCTGAGATTCCACGCGTAGTGGTGGAGCGCCCAGCCATATACACTGCGCAGCGCGAAGCGGCCCTTGCGCGTCATCTCCTCGAAAAATCCTCGCGTCCACGCCCAATCTTCCACGTTCGGCCCCGAGGCGATGAACGATAGCTCCTCTCTTCCTTCGGGAGTCGATCGAGTCTGGAATCGCGGCACCCAGGTCGTGAACCTCCGAAACTCAACCGCGTATTCCTGCGCCGTGAAATTCCCGCCGCATCCCCATGACTCGTTACCCACACCCCAAAAGCGAACGTTGAACGGGTCTTTAAATCCAGCAGCGGCGCGCATATCGGCGAGAGTCGTGCTCCCTGCCGACGAGTTGCAATACTCGACCCATCGATAGAATTCCTCGGCTGGAAGGCTGCGCACGTTCGCAGCCAGATATGGCTCGCTGCCGATCAGCTTGCAAAAATGCGCAAACTCGTTGGTTCCGAATTCATTGGGATCGTATCGGTGACTCACCGGCGCCTCCGGCGCTTCTCCCTGATTCCAGAAATTAGTCCGCCGCGGGCGCTTCTCAGCTGGGCCAACTCCGTCGCGCCAGTCGTAGCTGTCTGCAAAACAGCCGCCGGGAAATCTGACCACCGGCGCCTTGATCTTCTTCATCTCGTCGATCAATTCCTTGCGGATTCCATCGACGTTTGGCACTTTGGAATTCGGGCCGACCCAGATTCCGTCATAGACGACGCCGCTCAGGTTCTCAGTGAAGTGGCCGTAGATATTGGGTGAGATAATCCCGAGCGATTCATTGGCGAGAACTTCAATGCGAGAATCCGCGCTGCTCGCTTGAGCCCATGCCAGGGGAAGCGAAAGCTTGGACACTAGAGCGGCTGCACCTGCGCCGGCCAAGCCAGTTTTCAAAAACTGGCGACGTTTCATGAAGAGCACCTCAGCGAACGGAATCGCGGCCATGGTAAACGTTTGCCGAAATTGATGCTATAGTGATTTTTTGGGTGGAGGGCGCCGCTCACCGCCTGCCGAAGCAAGCGCAGTCGAGTCCCTTAAGATGAGGCTCGTGACGAGCCTGTACTCAAGATGTCGCGGCGGAGATTCTTCCGTGACTTCGCTCATCAGCGCGCGGAAAGCGAGCTTTGCCAGTTCGCTTTGCGACATCTGCACGGTGGTCAGCGGCGGAGTTGTGAATTGTGCCAGTCGGATATCGTCGAAACCGATCACCGACAAATCTGCGGGAACCGCGATGTCGAGCTCGTAAGCCTCGCGCAGCACGCCGATCGCAGTCATATCGTTGGAGCAGAGGATCGCCGTCGGTCGCCGGCGAGCATCGATCAATTTTGTTAGCGCTGTCTTACCGCCCTCAAGCGTGTGATCTCCTTCGACAATCAGATCGTCCGTGAGTCCGATCTCGGCCATCGCCTGCTGAAATGCGGCCTTCCTGGCCATCGCCGATTTCAAGTGCAATGGCCCTGCGATGAAAGCGATCCGCGAGTGTCTCAGCGCCGCCAAATGCTGCACGGCCTGTCGAATGCCGTGCTGGTAGTCGATTCGAATGTTCGCGATTCGGGGAGCATCCGGCCCGACGTCGACGAAGACTAAAGGTACTTTTCGAAAACGCAGATGCTCGATCAGCGATTCTTCCATTCCGAAGGTCAGGATCGCGACACCCTCGACACGCCTTTCGATCATGCGGCGGACAGAAATTTCCATCCTCTTTGGATCGTGGACCGTGGATGTCAGCAGAATTTCGTAGTTGTTTTCGACCGCCAGATTTTCAAACGTCTGCACGATCTCCGGAAAAAATGGATTCGTGATTTCGGAAACTACCAAGCCGAAAATCCTGCTCCTTCCCGAAACCAGCGCTCTGGCTTGGGTATTCGGGTAGTAGCCTAGCTCGTCCACCACCTTCCAGACTCGCTTTGCAAGCTGGGGACCAACGGTCGGGACACGGTTGATGGCGCGCGATACCGTGGCGGTGGAAACTTTTGCGCGCCGCGCAATCTCGCGTATATCCATGGCAAGTAGGTTGCCGCTCCGTTTGAAGCGCGATTCTATCAGAGTAGGATCAGGGTAAATTGGCCAGAAAGGTCAACCGTGCGCCCAAAACCTTTTAAGGGTACAATTCTGGAAAACGTTTACCTAGTCTGTAAACCCAAGAGGGCAAGGGGCGAGCGTTCCTTTTAGCCCTTTTGAAGAGGTCCGATGATTCAGCTAGGCAATCTTGAGCTGTGGTTCGTAGCAGGCAGCCAGCATTTGTATGGTGCGGAGCCGCTAAAGACTGTGGCCGCGCACGCTGAGAAGATTGCGCAGGCACTCACCGGCTCCAGCGAGATTCCCGTCAAGGTCATCCCCAAGCCGGTGATGATCACGAGCGACTCCATCCGGCAACTCAGCCTTGAGGCCAACAGTTCGCCCAACTGCGTCGGGCTGATCGCGTGGATGCACACGTTTTCCCCGTCGCGCATGTGGATCGCCGGTCTGCGGACCCTCGAAAAACCTCTGCTGCACTTGCACACTCAGTTCAATCAGGAGCTGCCCTGGTCCACGATCGACATGGACTTTATGAATCTGAACCAGTCGGCTCACGGCGACCGCGAATTCGGTTTTCTCGGGTCCCGTATGAGGCTGAAGCGAAAAATCGTCGTCGGCCATTGGACGGATGCAGATGTTCACGCTGAAATCGGCGCATGGTCCCGTGCAGCTTGCGCCTGGCACGATGCTGCACGCTTGAGAGTGGCGCGCCTTGGCGACAACATGCGCAACGTCGCCGTAACCGAAGGCAACAAAGTCAGCGCGGAGATCAATCTTCGGTACGCGGTAAGTGGTTACGGGGTGGGAGATCTCGTCCAGCGCTTAAAAGAAACTCCCGACGATGCGGTAGACAAACTCGTAAGAGAATACGAAGGCTCATATACCGTCGCGAAACCACTCCGCCGGGGTGGCGACAGGCATCAATCTCTGCGAGACGCGGCGAGAATCGAGCTTGGCCTGCGCCAGTTCCTCAGTGACACTGGTTCCCACGCGTTCACGGACACATTCGAAGACTTGCATGGACTGAGTCAGCTGCCCGGCATCGCGGTGCAACGTCTCATGGCCGACGGATACGGCTTCGGTGCGGAGGGCGACTGGAAAACTGCGGCACTCGTTCGTGCCGTGAAGGTCATGAGCGCGGGCCTCCCCGGCGGCTCTTCATTCATGGAGGACTACACCTACCATCTCAAGGGGTCGGGCCAGGTCTTGGGCGCGCACATGCTTGAAGTTTGCCCATCGATCGCGGGCGACAAGCCGACCGCCGAAATCCATCCGCTCTCGATTGGCGGAAAAGCCGATCCTGTCCGGCTCGTTTTCACCGCAGCCGAAGGAAAGGCCGTCAACGCATCCGTGATCGACATGGGCAGTCGTTTTCGGCTCATCGTGAACCAGGTCGAGATCATTTCTCCAAGACACCCATTGCCGAAACTGCCTGTCGCCAGAGCTATCTGGAATCCCGAGCCCGACCTAAAAGTCGCTGCCAAGGCATGGATCACCGCCGGAGGCGCCCACCATACAGCATTGAGCCGTGCGCTTAAGGTGGAACACCTTCAGGATTTCGCCGATATGGCCGGGATGGAATTCCTTCTGATCGACAACAGCACAACGATTCCTCAATTTCAGAAAGAGCTGCGGTGGAATGATGTTTACTACCAGGTCGCAGTAAGAATCTGAGGGCGGGAATCGAAGCCTGCTCCGCAATGAACGCCGCGTCGTTGCCGGCCGGTGCCGATAATCCACCGAATCGCCCCCTCAACCTCGTTATACTTCCACGCGCAAATAGCAGCTCCAAATCTGACCAGAGCGCGAAACGAAATCTCGTTTTTGCGCACCATCTCACAAGACGCTTGAGCGCTGTCTGTTAGCGGGCCCTTCGCGATCGACCATACGGGAAAACTTGCGCTAGAAATCCAGTTTCTATGGAGGCGGTAATGAAGCTACGTCTTTTCGCGATTTTCACCCTGGCAACTCTGCTCTGTACTCTGCTCTGCGCGCAGGAACCAAAGATTGCGGTTCCCGGCACAATCACCGGCGTGACGGCCGGCACTGATCTTACCGGAGGCGGCACCAGCGGCAACGTAACCCTGAATCTCGACATCACCAAGGTTCCACAACTGAAGGCAGCCAACGCCTTCACTGGAAACCAGTCGGTCAAGGGGAACCTGAGCGCTACGGGCACTGTCAACGGCGCAAGCTTCCTGCTCGGCGGCACTCCTTTCGCATTCGGTTCTGCGGCGAATGATAATTCATTTCTGGGATTCGCCGGAAACTCGACATCGACTGGAACCTCGAATACAGCTGTCGGATCTCTAGCGCTAGGCGCAAACCAGAGCGGCTACGCCAACACCGCGATCGGAGTGGCGTCCATGCAGGAAAACACAACCGGCGCCTACAACACTGCCGTTGGCGGCGCCCTGGAGTCCAACATCTCCGGCTTCGAGAACACGGCTGTGGGAGTTGCAGCTATGGTGAACAATCAGAGTGGCGGCTTCAACGCTGCACTCGGCGTTTACTCGCTGGAATTCAACTCGACGGGAGGCGAGAACACCGCGGTTGGCATGGAGAGCGGTGAGGGCAACGTTACTGGTTCCAATAACACGTTCCTGGGTTTCAACTCGAGCACTAGCGTCGATCCCATCAGTAATGCCACCGCCATCGGCGCCAACTCGGTGGTCAGCGCGAGCAATGCGATGATTCTGGGAGGCACCGGCTCCAGTTCCGTCACCGTCGGCATCGGCACCGCCGCTCCCTACAACGACTACGCCCTCGATGTAGAAACCATCCACAGCAACGGAATCATCAACGGCGGGGTAGTGGTCAACGCCAATGGAGGAAACCTGTATCTTGGCATGACCAATACGGTCCACAAATTTCGCGTCGACCTCAACGGCGCCGTGTATGCCGATGGCGGGCTTTTTGCCAGCGGCGCGGATTTCGCGGAATCGGTCGCAGTTCGCGGTTCTCGTTCCAGCTACGAACCAGGAGACGTACTGGAAATCGATTCCACTGCAGATCGCCATATCACACTCTCGCACGAGCCATACGCCACGCTGGTCGCAGGGATTTACTCGACCAAGCCGGGGCTGCTCGCGTCTCCACACCACATGGATGATTCGGCGGTCACGACCAGAGAAGTTCCGCTCGCCGTGATGGGGATCGTGCCCTGCAAGGTCACAACTGAAAATGGTCCGATTCAGCGCGGCGACTTGCTGGTCACATCATCGCGGCCTGGCTACGCCATGAAGGGCACCGAGCGCAGCCGGATGCTCGGCGCCGTCGTGGGCAAAGCGATGGAGCCCCTGGCAAAAGGCACCGGAACGATCGAGATGCTGGTCACTTTGCAGTAGTCACACCTCATCGCCGACTGAACAGCGGAGATCGCTCGTTCGTGAGCGATCTCCGCAATCTTTTTTCAATGTCTGCGCTAATATGACCGGGAATGAAAAACCCGGCTCTTTCGACTCACACGGCTGCGCGATTTGCGACACTCCTCTCTGTCATTCTTTTCTGCGGAAATATCGTCTCCGCGCAGCAGAAGCCGTTTCCCGTTATCTCCACCGTGGATGCGCCAACCATCGCTGGACATCCCGTTCAGCTCGATGCGCAGGGAAAGCTGCTGCCGTGGCCTATTCCCAACGACACCGGTTACTCCTATTCCTCTCATTTTTTGACGCAGTGGACCATCCTCTGGGATCAGCACAATCGCCAGCGCCTGCACTACTTCTACTGCTGTTTTGATTTCGATCGAACCACCTTTGAACTGGAACCAGACCCGCACTGGGTCAACTCAACTGGCTATTTGCGCGCGATGATGGAGGGCTTCATGGAGCGTCTCTATCCCTACACTGGCGATCGCCGCACTCTCGAATTCCTCGAGGACTTCGTCGACTACGAACTCGAAAACGGACTTACGCCGGAAGGCTACGCCTGGTCACGAGTACCGTATGCCTCGGCCAATCCAGGCGCCCGCCGTTACTCGGGATGGAGCCAGCTCGGAGCGGAAGACTACATCGAGCCACCAATTGTCGGTGAAGACGGCTACGGCTACCTGCGCTTGTATGAAATGACGGGCAACACGAAATATCTCGCAGCCTCCATTCGCTGCGCGGATGCCTTGGTCAAGAACTACAAGACTGGGGACGCAGACCACTCGCCCTGGCCGGTGCGTGCCTATGCTCGCGATGGAAAAGCCGACAACCGTCCCATGGGCCCGTACTCGGCCAACGTGATTGAACCGATCATGCTGTTCGATGAACTCATACGGCTCGGCCAGGGCGACGTCGCGGGATATACGCGAGTGCGAGCCGATGCCTGGGATTGGTTTCAAAAATTCCCTTTAGCCAACAATGTCTGGGTCGGCTATTTCGAAGACACAGTCGCCAGCATGGGCAACATGAATCAGGTAATTCCGCTCGAGTTCGCCCGCTATGTTCTCCTGCATCCTGACAAAGATCCGCAATGGCGCGAACATGCAAAGCAGCTGATCGAGTGGGTAAAGACAACGCCGAAATGGGCCAAGTACATCGTCCATGGCGCCACCATCACGAACGAACAGGGAAATGGCGTTGCATTTTGTTGCAACGATCCGAATCAATGTTGCGACAGCCATACTTCCCGGCTCGCCGCGGTCGAGGCTCTCTATTTCGCCAAGACAGGCGACACCGCGTATCGCGAAGCCGCCTTCCGTTCCTACAACTGGGTCACATACTTTCAAGGCCTCTCGGCCGGCGCACACTCGCCATTTTCGACGCAGTGGTGGTTCACCGACGAATTCGCCGATGGCCCGCGCAGACTGATGGATGCATTCTGGGCCATCCCCGAGTGGGCTCCGGCCGATGAATCACACCTGCTCGGTTCGAGCTCCGTCGTAACCAACATTCGATACGGCAAAGGCTCGGTCACGTATTCGACCTTTGATCCGCAATCATCCGATGTCTTACGCCTGGATTTTGTTCCTGAAACAGTGATGGCGAATGGAAAGCCGCTTTCGCGTCGGCAGGATCTCGATCAACCTGGATTCACTTTTGACGATGCAACGCGTGTTCTTCGCATCCGTCACGACGCCGCGCGCGACATCGACATTCAGGGAAAGGACGGCAACGCTCCTCTGCGCTACATCACCTTTGACGATCCTCATCTTCCCGCGGGAACGGTGTTGAAAGGGCAATATCCTTCGGGAGTGATTGACTGGGGCGCCGACCAGTGGAAAATCGGCGTTCCGGACGGTGGATTCGGAACCTTCAATCTCAGACTTGCCGATCCGAAGATAACGACTGCAGAGTTTCAGTTCTACTCGCCACGGATCTTCGAAGGCGCCGACGTTTTCAATTCAGGCTCATCGGAAGCCACCATTACCATCCATTCGCCGGAGACTCGAGAGGTCTCCTTCAGCGTGAAACCCGGAGAGTTGCGCCGGATTCGCACCGGATGGCGCGATCCCATCACGCACTTGGTCTTTGACGTTAAGAACGGCGAAGGCATTCGCTTCGACAATCTCGCTTACGCGCACGAGTAGCAGCCAAACCTGCGGTTTTTTTCTGCCACCGTTCTGCTAAGCTGCTGCCCATGAAAACCATCCCCACCATCGAGTATGACGAAGCCAGGCGCGCCATCGACCTGATCCTGGAGAAAGCGTTGCAGATGCAGAAGGCGGTGGTGGTTGCGGTTGCCGACAGCCGTGGCGAGTTGATCGCTTTCGCCCGCATGGACGGCGCGCCCGCAGCTTCGATCGTGATCGCGATGAATAAGGCCTGGACCGCAGCCCGCGCCGGCAAGCCCACGGCCGAGGTCGGCGAGAAGGTGCGACATCCCGAGCGTGGTCACGATATTTCTTACTACG
This sequence comes from Candidatus Solibacter sp., assembly GCA_035501655.1. Lineage (GTDB taxonomy): Bacteria > Acidobacteriota > Terriglobia > Terriglobales > Acidobacteriaceae > Sulfotelmatobacter. The sequence continues at coordinate 61,525 of DATJVU010000038.1, read as the reverse complement.
GTGACCCAAAATTTGTGGGATGGGGCGGCGGCATTCCGATCTGGAGCAATCACGAAGTAGCTGGAGCCGTCGCCGTCAGCGGTCTTTCATCGCTCGAAGATGCGAGCCTGGCAACCCTCGGAGCAGATCTCATTGCGCACAGATAGTTCTGTCAGCCGCAAACGCACTAATTCCACGGTGTCATCCTGAGCGGACGGCTTTTCAGGCGCAGCGAAGAATCTCGGCCGCCGATGCACGGCTTTCCGTGCCCTTAGCATCCAAGTGTCCGGGCCGGTGTTCCATAGGGGAAAGCCCGTAGTCGAGGTTTTCGGAAAAACAGGATCCAAGGCTCGCCGGAGAACTCGAAAACAGCGTCTTGCCTTTCGCCCTGAGGTCAATATCATGAATATCGGTATGTCTCTAGAATCTGTGTGGGGCTGTGAGCAGGCCAGCGCCCGGCCCGCGCTTCCCCCGGAGTCTTCATGTTGAAAGGCAGCCATCTGGCCCTTGCCGGCCTGTTGGGACTGTCCCTTAACGCGGCCGCGGCCGCACAGGTCAGCGCCAATCTGCGCACTGCGGACACGCAACTCACCTTCGAGGCCGACTCCGCTGCTCCGCGCCTTATGAGTTTGAAAACAGGCAGCCTGCCCTTGTGGCCAAACCGCACTTCAGAGAGCTTGATTGCTTTCGCCGAGATCTCGGGTACGAAACGTCCATGCTCCTGGACCTTCAATCGCGCAGCCAGCACCACGACCGATCAGCAGATTGACTTTGTCTACGATTCGGCTTCGCCCCGTCTGCGTCTGACCTGGGAGTGGCGCGCTAAGAAAGACTACGGCCCCATCGAGCATCAGATTCGCATCGAGAACCTTGAATCGAGCGAAATCTGGATTCCCCTGCAAGACAGCCTCGACTTTGACTGGCAGATCGACGCGCAGTCGCCCTTGCAGCATTTCTTCGTCGAAAAAGGCGCCAACACCCCCTCGCCCATTGGAACTCATCAGGTGGACCTGAAAGAAGGCTATCGCTGGACCGGAACCTCCAGTACCTACGGCGACCTGCGCGACGATGCCCCGCGCGAGATCATTCCGTGGACTCTGGTGGAAAACGCGGCACATTCCGGCTGGTACGCGGGCATCGAGTTCAGCGGCCGCACGCGGATTGACCTTGCCAGAGAAAAGGACTCCCTTAAGTCGGCCCTGGGCCTCGATCCCGATCCATCTCCCTTCTCCACGCGGCTGCTGCCGGGCGAAGTTTTTGAGACGCCCGTGGTTTTTCTCGGCGGCTTTCGCGACGGGCCCGATGGAGCCGGTAATGTCTTGCGCCGCTGGGTGCGCGAAGTCCTGAACAATCCCGATACATGGAATAACCCCAACTATCCGCTGGTCGTCAACAACAGCTGGGGCGGAGGCATGGAGGTCAACGACGAAATCGCGCGCCGCATGATTCGCGACGCCGCCGATCTAGGAGTGGACATGTTCCACGTCGACGCGGGCTGGTTTCGTGATGTCGGCGACTGGTATCCGAACCCTAAAAAGTTTCCTGAAGGCCTGGCCGCCATCGCCGACGAAGCTCACAATCACGGCCTGAAGTTCGGTCTCTGGGTGGATTGGACACAGGCCGGCCTCTCGACCGAATCCGGCGCTCTCAACGCCCACGATCCAAAGGTCCGCGACTGGATGGTCACCGACATTCCCGCTGACTGGAAACCGGAGCCCTTCAAAGGACAGACCATCGACCTGGGCGTGCCCGAAGCCAAACAGTGGGCGCAGCGCGAAGTCGAACGCATCGTCACCGACTACCATCTCGACATGCTCGAGCACGACGGATACCTCGTCGCCCACGGCTGCGACCGCACCGACCACCCACATGCCTCCCCCGACCCCCTGAACAAGTGCATCTACAAATCCTGGGGAGCCTACTGGGTCGACAGCTCGAACTCCACCGACGTGAGTTACCACGCTGTGCGCGCCTATTACGACATTTATTCAAAGCTGCGCCACGATCATCCCGGCCTTCTTTTCGAAATTTGCGCTGATGGTGGACGCATGGTCGATTTCGGAACCGCCTCTCACGGAGACTACTTCTCGATCACGGACACCTACGATCCCACCTCCAACCGCCGCGCGTTTTACGACACCAGCCATGTCCTACCCGCCGCTATGCTCGAAAGCTACGTCGAGAAGTGGCCGACGCCTCGTATCGAGAACTTTCGCTTCATGCTGCGTAGCGGCATGATGGGCTGGTTCACTATCATGATCGACACCAATGTCTGGACACCCGAGCAGCACGCCGAAGCAAAGCAAGAAGTCGATCTATACAAGAAACACCTTCGCCCTCTGATTCGCGACGCGAACCTGCATCATGTGTCATCCCGGCCCGACGGCATTCACTGGGACGGACTCGAGTATTGGGACTCGTCCCGCAAACAGGGAGTTGTCTACGCCTTCCGCGGAACAATCGAAAGCGAGAGGACGCACGTATTTCCACTGAAAGGCTTGCAGCCTTCAGCGCGCTACAGACTGAAGTTCAACGATCACAGCTCCGCCGATCGCATGGAAGCTGGAAAAACTCTGATGGATCGTGGCCTGAGAGTCACGCTCACCGGGACTAATAGCTCGGAATTGATCTTTCTGGAAGAAGCCGACAAGTAGGACAATGGGCGCTATGGATGCGATCAAGCCATAGCGCCCGCAGGTCAGAAGTGTTTCCTGCAGCTTACTGCACTGGATTCCCGTCGGCGTCGATCTTGTGGACGTCGCCAAGATTCAACTCGCGAATGCCGGCCTCAACCTTGCTCATGTCTCCCACTACGACCCACACCAGGTGTTTCGGCAGAATGTATTTCTTCGCGATTTCGTTGGCACTGGCCGGAGTCATGGCCATCGCCTTCTCAGTGAACGTGTTGAAGTAGTCTTCCGGCAGTCCGTATTGCAGGATCGTTCCATACGCGCCGGCCAGCTGTTGCACCGTCTCAAACGTGCCCGGCAGGCCGAGAGTTGCGTTGGCCTGCTCGTCCTTGAGTTCTTCATCGGTGATGGGCTTGCCGCCGACAACGTCGTTATATTCCCTCACCAGTTCAACCATCGATTCTTTCGTCTTATCGGTCTGGACGGCCGAGATGCTGATGTAAGGCCGCTGTCCGCGCGCAGACGGCAACACGCTGAAGACGCCGTAAGAGTAATGCTTGTCCTCGCGCAGGTTCATGTTGATACGCGAGCTGAACTTGCCGCCGAAAATATCGTTCACCAGCTGCAGCGCGACCGCGTCCGGATCGTTGCGCGGCGGCGCCAGTTGCGCACCGAAGATCACGCTCTGTCCCGAGCCCGGCCGGTCGATCAGGTAGACCACATCTTTCGCCGGCTGATCGACGGTCGGCGCCGTTTTCTTGGGAACGTCTCCTGGCCTCCACGTCGAGAAAAGCGATTCCAGCTTCGGCTTGATCTCCGCCATGGTCGTGTCGCCGACGACCAGGATCGTCGCATTGTTCGGCTTGAACCACTTGTCGTGAAACTTCTCGAGATCTTCACGGGTCATGTGATTCACGCTCTCTTCTGTGCCGGTTCCCGTGAAGGGCAAGGCATAAGGATGTCCCTTGCCATAGATCAGCGCAGGCACCACCCGCAGCGCCATGGCCTGCGGCGTGACCTTTTCCCGCTTGATTCCGGCCACGCGCTCTCTTTGCAGCCGCGCGAATTCCTTCTCCGGGAACGCCGGATGTAGGATCAGGTCGGAATAAATGTCAAGGGACTTGTCCATCGTGCTCTTCAGCGTGTTCAAACTGACCAGAGCCCAATCAAGATTGGCGCCCGCGTTGAAGTTAGCGCTGAGGGCTTCGAGTTCTTCACCAATTTTCAGCGAGTCGCGGGTCGGCGTGCCTTCTTCCAGCATGCGCTGCTCGAAGCTCGCCGTTCCCGGAGCATTCGCCGGATCAGCCGCGTACCCGCTATCCACCATTAGCGAGAAATTCACCACCGGCGCAGAGTGCCGCTCCGCCAGCACGATCTTCAATCCATTCGAAAGCGCCGACTTCTCGAGTGGCGGCAACTTCAGCGACATCGCCTTGCCCAGCTCCGGCTCCTTCGACCGGTCAAGCTTCTCGCCAGTCTTCAAGTCCTGCGGGTAGGGTTGCACTTCCAGGATGTAGTCGCCATCACTCAGCCATTCATTCGCCGCCTTCTTCACCGAAGCGACAGTCGCACTCTTAATGCCCTGCAAATACACCTTGTAGCACTCGGGATTCCCCGTGAACGTCTGGCACCGCGCCAGCAGGTCGCTCTTTCCGCCGAAGCCGCCGATGCGTTCCACGATGCGCGCGTAATTTCCGAGGATGCGAGTCTTTGCCAGTTGCAGCTCTGCCGCAGTCGGTCCATTCTTCAGAAAGTTCTGCAGCTCTTCGTCTGCAGCAAGTTCAGCTTTCTTCAAGTCGCCGCCCGGATTGCCCGTGATCGTGAAGTCGAACTGCCCGGCAATCTCATTGGTGTCATCGCTCGAGGTTGCACTGGTAGCAATCTGATCCTTGTAAACCAGTCGCTTATACAGCCGCGAGGTCTTCCCGCCGCCAAGAATCTGCGCCGCCAGATCGAGTTGGACCTCTTCCGGCGAACCATACTGCGGCACATTCCATATGCGATAGAGCCGCGCCTGCGGTACACGATCCTGCACCCAGCCCCGGTGCGTGCCGGTGCGTTTGGCAATCCAACCCTCTTGCTTCGCGATCGGCGGTCCGGGAGGAATGTCGCCGTAGTACTTCTCCACTTTTTCCCTCGCCACCGCGGGAGTAATGTCGCCGGCGATCACTACGGTGACATTGTTCGGCCCGTAATACGTCTTGAACCACTCTTGCACGTCGCTCATGCTGGCGGCATCCAGGTCCTTCATCGAGCCAATCACCGTCCACGAATAAGGATGCCCGACGGGATAGGTATTCTCCGTAATGAGTTCTTCAGTCACTCCATAAGGCTGATTTTCGCCCTGGCGTTTTTCGTTCTGCACCACCCCGCGCTGCAGGTCGAGCTTTTTCTGGTCGAGCACGCCCAACAAGTGCCCCATGCGATCGCTCTCGGCAAACAGCACGTAATCGAGCATCGAAGTCGGCACGTTTTCAAAATAGTTCGTGCGGTCGTTGTTGGTCGTGCCGTTCAGATTGGTCGCGCCAATGCGCTCCATGGCATTGATGTACGTGTGGTTAAAATCGTCGCTGCCGCTGAACATCAGGTGCTCGAACAGGTGAGCAAATCCCGTCTTGCCCGGCTTCTCATTCTTTGAGCCCACGTGGTACCAGGTATTGACGGCAACGATGGGAGCCTTGTGGTCCTCGTGCACCAGCACGGTCAGGCCATTTTGGAGCGTGAACCTCGTGTAAGGAATGTCGGGAATCGGAATGTCAACGCCGGATGAAGCCGCGGCCGACTTTTTTGCCGGCGCCGCCTTGGTCTGCGCCGCCGTGTTAGCGATTGTGTCGCCGAGAAAGAGAATGATTGCAAACAGAGTCGTCCCAACTACCGCCAATTTGTTTCTCAAGATTGTCCTCCACAGAATTTACGTCCGCGTCTGGATCAACTCAGAGTCGATCAACTCAGGGCCGGGTGTTGCACAGGGGGTCTGCTGCCGATTTTTGCAACCCGACATCATAAACCCGTCACAGCAAAACAGGAAATCATCCCAGTTTTTGGGGCTGCGTCAGCCTCACACCCTCCATAACTCTGTCATCCTGAGCGGAGCGCTTTTCAGCGGAGCGAAGCGCTACTGTGGTCGCCTTTGCCACCTTGCCACCTTGCACCTTGCCGCATGCAACTTGCCAGAAGAAAAATCAATCCATGCCAGTCAAAAATGCGCGGGCGCCCGCAGCAGCACACATGCTAGCGTAGCGAAAGTCAGAGCCGAGAAGAACCATTCTGACTTGTAGGTGCCGCAATGAGAGCCTGCCCAAACATCCGATGCACGGTCTTCGGCCGAATCGTCTACTCGCTAACCACGCGCTGCCCGCTCTGCAAGTGGGATCTGAAACCCATCCTGCCGAAAAACTCGGGAGCGCAAAACGAACGGGAAGGGCACGACTTCAGTCGTGCCGTTAACAGCTAAGAAAATACAACCTAGTGCGGCTGAAAGCCGCTGCGCCAAGGCAAACTTATGGGCTTAGAGAGGTTCATTTACCGCGAAGCCCAAGCCAGCCCATCCGTACCCGCGCCAGTATCGATCATCTTCTCCACCGTCCAGTCCGAAGTCCGAATCGCCGCAACTTTCTTGCTGGCATCGCAAGAAACATAAGCCACCTGCCCATCCGGACGCACCAGAACTTCCTGCGGCGCAGCCGGCACATCGATCACGTGCGCAACTTTCATCGCGCTCAAATCGATCGCCGCGACTTTGTTGGCCGTGCGCACCGCCACGACCAGCCAGCGCCCATCAGGCGTAGGCGCAGTTCCATAGCCAAAACCAGGCAGCGGAATCCACGTCTTGATTTTGTTCGTAGCCGCATCAATCACCACCAGCTGCTCTTTCTTCTGATCGGAAGTAAACACCTTGCTCCCATCGGTCGAAACCGAGATGCGCTGAATCTGCGGCGAAACCGGAATCACCGTTATAGTCTTTCGCGCCTGCATATCAAGAACAGAAACCGTCCCCGGCCCCACATTCGCCGTATATCCGCGCGTGCCGTCGGGCGAAATCGCCAGCATGTGCGATTCCAGCTGCCCGGTAGGAATCGACCCAACAATCTTCAACGATTTCGGATCGATGACGGTGATCGCCTTATCGAGCTCAGTAGTGACGTAGAGCATCCCATCCTTCGGCCCGAACATAGGGCAATGCGGCCGGACGCCATGGCCAAAGTCAACATTGCCCACAACCTTGCGCGAAGCAATGTCGATCGCGACCATGTTGCTGCCGTCCGTGCCGGGCTGGCCAACACCGGAGTTGCCATAGATCGGAACAAACGCCGTCTTTCCATCCGGAGACGCAATCACTTCGTGCCCAGTGATTCCGCCCTCCGGAACGGTAGCCACCTGGCGCCCGGCCTGCGGATCGACAATCCCCAGCGTCTGCTCACCTTTATTAGCGACCAAAAGAAAAGATTCGCCCGCATCCGGCGACGGCGATCGATGACTCACAGGCATGGCAGTCAGTCCAACCAGAACTGGCAAAAGCAACTGTAAACCCTTCATGGCTCTCTCCACAGAATCTATCTCATAAATCTAAGTAGCCCTGCTCATAAATCTAAGTGGCTTTGTCATCCTGAGCGGCTTCAGGCGCAGCGAAGGATCTCATTCTCAACTGGCCTTACGCGTCAGCCAAACAGCTACTGCCCGGATGTCAGCATTCGCAGGAAAGTCTACCTGATGCCGAACCGACCACGACACGGATCACTGGCTGACCTTTTTCCCCACCGCCAGAGCGCGCGTCAATAACGTCTCCGATCGCAATCGTCGGCTGCACTCTTCAAAATCCGCTCGCGGGCCAATCCAGCGCAGCTCATCCACCGTTTGAAAAACCGGAACGTCGCGCCGCAGCTTGGCCAGCGTTCGAAACAGCAGGGCATCATCCCATGATCCGAAAAGCGACTCAGCCAGCGGACGCGCCCGCTTGATCGAGCCATCCCACTCCCGCCAGTCTTTCGGAATCCCTTCCAGATGGCCATATCGCGAGAGCACCGCCGCCGCAGCCTTCTCTCCCCAGCCCTTGACACCGGGATATCCATCCGCAGAATCCCCGACGACCGCCAGGTAATCAGGAATCGACTCCGGCTTCACGCCGAATTTCTCAATCACTCCAACCTCATCGCGCACAATGTTCCGTCGCCGGTCGAGTTGCACGATGCGCGTTCCGGAAACCGACTGCCCAAGATCCTTATCAGGCGTGCAGATAAATACCTTACCGACGCGCTCATCCTGTGCAGATCGTTCCGCAGCAGAGGCAAGCGCATCGTCCGCCTCAAATTCCACCTCAGGCCAGACCAGCACGCCCATCGCTTCCAGACATTCTTCAAGAATCGGAAACTGCGAAAGCAGCACCGGGTCCACCCCCTCGGCAGTCTTATATCCAGAATAGAGATCGTTGCGGAACGATTCGACCACATGATCGGTCGCCACGCCGACATGCGTAACCCCCTGCTCGATCATCGACAGGATCGACCCCAGAACGCCGCGAACCGCGCCGATCTCCTGACCGCTGCTATCATGCGCCGAGGGCACGGCGTAGAAGTAGCGGAAGAGTTCGTAAGTTCCGTCAACGAGATAAATGTCCACGCGATTCAATCGCCCGCCGATGGTATTGTTATACCGCATAGGCCCTTCGCCGCTCGAAACCGAATGAATACCCTCCTGCAGCTCGACCCCAGAGACAACGTGCTAATCGCGTTGCGCGATTTGCGCCGGGGTGAACAAGTGACCTTCGGTGATCAGCAATACGTGCTCGCCTCGGACGTCTCCGCGAAACACAAATTCGCAACCGAGAATCTCAGCCTCGGCGCAGGCGTCGTGATGTATGGCGTTCTAGTGGGTAAAGCGAGAGAACCGATCGCGCGCGGTGAAGCCATCACCACCCGCAACACGGCGCACGAAGCGGCGCCTTTTCGCGCCAGCTCTCACAGCCAAACATGGAAAGGTCCGAATGTCGAAAGCTGGGCCGGACGAACTTTTCTCGGTTACAAGCGCACCGACGGCCAGGTAGGAACGCGCAACTACTGGCTGGTAGTGCCCCTCGTCTTCTGTGAGAACCGCAACATTGACGTCCTCAAGCAAGCCTTCGAAGAAGAATTAGGATTCGCCCCGCCAAAAATTTACCGCCAGCAAGTCGCCGACCTCGTGCGCCGCTACCGCGCGGGAGAAACAAACTTCACCGCCAGCGGACGCGAAACCAACGCCGCACCCTCCCGTAGCCGCGTCTTCGAAAACATCGACGGCATCAAATTCCTGATGCATCAAGGCGGCTGCGGCGGCACGCGCGAAGACTCCAACAATCTCTGTGGTCTAATCGCCGGCTATATCCACCATCCCAACGTCGCCGGAGCCACAGTCCTGAGCCTCGGCTGCCAACATTCGCAAATCGGAATTCTGCGGGAAGAAGTCAAGAAACGCGACCCCAGCTTCAACAAGCCTCTTCTGATGTTCGAGCAGCAGCAAAGCGGCTCCGAATTGAAAATGCTGTCCGACGCCATCAGCGCCACCTTTAGGCATCTGGTCGAAACCAACAAAGCTCGACGCGAACCGGCCCATCTTTCTCACCTCTGCATCGGCCTGAAGTGCGGCGGCTCCGACGGCTTCTCCGGAATCTCCGCCAATCCTGCCATCGGCCACCTCTCTGACATGCTCGCCCAACTCGGCGGCCGGACCATCCTCTCCGAGTTCCCCGAGTTGTGCGGCGTAGAGCAGGAACTGATTGACCGCAGCGTAACTCCCGAAGTCGCCGACCGCTTCATGCAACTCATGCGCGACTACGCCGCGCGCGCCAAAGCCGTGCATTCAGGATTCGAAATGAATCCGTCGCCCGGCAATATTCGCGACGGCCTCATTACCGACGCCATGAAGTCCGCCGGCGCAGCGCGCAAAGGCGGAACCTCGCCAGTCACCGCGGTTCTCGATTATCCGGAATATTCCAGCGTGGCCGGGCTCAACCTGCAATGCACACCGGGAAGTGATGTTGAGTGCGTGACAGCCCAGGTCGGCGCAGGCGCCAACGTCGTGCTGTTCACCACCGGCCTCGGGACCCCTACCGGAAATCCCATCACGCCGGTAGTAAAAATCTCGACCAACACCAACCTCGCCCAGCGCATGCACGACATCATCGACATCGACGCCGGCCCCGTCGTCACTGGCGAACAAACGATCGAGCAGATGGGAGAATCCATTCTCGAAAAAGTAATTCGCATTGCCAGCGGCGAAACCCGCACCAAAGCCGAAGCGCTAGCGCAAGACGATTTCATCCCCTGGAAGAGAGGAGTCTCGCTCTGACAACGACCAGCGCGAGCGGATTCACCCTCGAAGGCAAGAGCGCCGTCATCACCGGCGCCGGCAGCGGCATCGGACAAGCCATCGCTCTAGAATTCGCCGCAAGCGGCGCACACGTCTCCATCCTTGACCTAAACGCAGACGCAGCAAATGAAACTGCAAGCCAAATCGCAGCCTCTGGCGGCAAGGCCCAAGCCGCCCCCTGCGACGTCAGCGATCGCCAAAGCGTAAACGCAGCGATAAACGAAATTACGCAGCAAAGCCGCATCCACATTCTCGTCAACAGCGCCGGCGTCGCCCACGTAGGAAAACTCGACACCACCAGCGAAGAAGATTTCGACCGAATCTTCCGCGTAAACGTAAAGGGAACCTACCACGCCATGGCCGCCGCAGTAGGGCACATGAAACAGCACGGCGGAGGCGTCATCCTGAACATGGCTTCAGTAGCCGCCTGGGCCGGCCTCTCCGACCGCTTTGCTTATTCCATGAGCAAGGGAGCAGTCGTCTCCATGACCTACTCGGTCGCGAGAGACTATCTCGCCGACAACATCCGCTGTAACTGCATCTCGCCCGCGCGCGTCCACACGCCCTTCGTCGACGGCTTCCTGCAGAAAAATTATCCCGGACGCGAGAAGGAAATGTTCGAGCAACTCTCGCGCACGCAGCCCATCGGCCGCATGGCCACCCCGGCCGAAGTCGCGTCGCTAGCGCTCTTCCTGTGCTCCGACGAAGCCTCGTTTATCACCGGCATGGACTACCCCATCGATGGAGGTTTCCTGAACCTCCGCTGAAGCCCCGCAATGATCATCGACTCCCATCAGCACTTCTGGCACTACGATCCCGTCCGCTATGCGTGGATCACCGATGAAATGTCGATTTTGAAACGGGATTTCCTGCCGCCGCATCTTCTGCCCGAGCTGAAATCCAATGGAGTCGATGGCTGCGTAGCAGTGCAAGCCGAGCAGTCAGAAGAAGAGACGCATTTCCTGCTGGAACTCGCCGAGCAGAACGGCCAGATCATGGGTGTAGTAGGCTGGGTCGATCTCTCCGCTCCGAATGTTTCTCAGCGCCTCGATCGCCTCGCGCAAAACAAAAAACTCCGCGGCATCCGCCACATCGCCCAATCCGAACCCGACGACTGGTTCCTGACCCGCGAAGACTTCTGCCGCGGCATAGGCGTCCTCAAAGACTTCAATCTCACGTACGACATCCTGATTTATCCGAAACAATTGCCCGCAGCAATCAAGCTCGCAGAGCGCTTTCCCGGGCAGAACTTCGTGCTCGATCACATTGCCAAACCATTCATCCGTAGCGGCGAAATCGAGCCCTGGGCCGCGAATATCCGCGCACTGGCGGCCAATCCCAATGTATATTGCAAAGTCTCAGGTCTCGTGACCGAGGCGAAACCGAACTGGACGAACGCTGACTTCACGCCGTATCTCGACGTCGTCTTCGAGGCGTTCGGTTCCGATCGGCTGATGTTTGGGTCCGATTGGCCGGTATGTCTGGTCGCAGCAGATTACAAGAGCGTGTACGGGATCGTTGCCGGCTACATGAAAAATCTTCCAATCGCGGAGCAGCGGAAGATTTTTGGCCTGAATGCCATTCGCTTCTATGGATTGAATACTGGGAATGGATCTTGAACTGAAGGACAAGATCGTAATGATAACCGGCGGCGCCAAAGGTATCGGCGCAGCGATCGCCCGTGCCGTTGCCGCAGAAGGCGCGGTGCCCGTTATCGTCGACCGCGATGCCAACGCGGCGCAACAACTGAAAGAAGAACTGAGCAAGACCCAATCCGCCCGCTCCTGCATCATCGCCGCCGATCTGTGCTCCGACTCCGATTGCTCCGCCGCCGTCGACCATGCAATCGAGGAATTCTCTCGCATCGACGCCCTGGTCAACAACGCAGGTGTCAACGATCGCGTAGGCCTTGAAAATGGCACTCCGCAAGACTACCTCGCCTCCCTGCGCCGGAACCTGCTGCACTACTATGCGATGGCGCACTTCGCCCTTCCGCATCTCAAGAAATCCCGCGGTGCGATCGTCAACATCAGCTCGAAAACGGCCGTGACAGGCCAGGGAGGAACCTCCGGCTACGCCTCTTCGAAGGGAGCGGTCCTGGCGCTGACACGTGAATGGGCAGTCGATTTGCTCTCTTACGGCATACGCGTCAACGCCGTCGTGCCCTCCGAAGTCATGACGCCTCTCTATCGTCAATGGCTCGACACCTTCCCAAACCCAGAAGAAAAGCTGCAACACATTGTCGCCAAAATTCCTCTCGGCAAGCGCATGACCACCGCCGACGAAATCGCCGCGATGGTCACATTTTTGATTTCAGCAAAAGCCAGCCACATCACCGGCCAGCACTTGTTCGTAGACGGCGGATACGTGCATCTCGACCGATCGCTCACATAAGGGAGCACTATGAGTTCGGCGCCACTGACAGAAAAACGGTTCGCAGTTCCTTTCGTTCTGGTGACGAGCCTGTTTTTTCTCTGGGCGATCGGCGTCAACCTCAACGACATCCTGATTCCCCACCTGAAAAAAGCTTTCAGCCTGACCGATTTTCAGTCCTCCCTGATTCAGTCCGCATTTTTTGGCGGATATTTTCTGGCCGCGCTCCCCGCCGGCTGGCTTATGCAACGCCTCGGCTACAAGAAAGGAATCCTGATCGGCCTCTGCATCTGCGCCACTGGCGCGTTCCTGTTCATCCCCGCCGCCTCCGTCCGCCTCTACGGATTCTTTCTCTTCGCGCTCTTCGTCATGGCCTGCGGTCAATGTTTCCTCGAAGTCGCCGCCAATCCCTACGTCACCATCCTCGGCCCGCGCGAAAGCTCCGAGCGCCGCCTCAATTTCGCGCAGTCGTTCAACTCGGTGGGCGCTGTCGTCACGCCATTTCTAGGCGCGGCCTTCATCCTCTCAGGCATCGAGCACACTCCCGCCGAACTCGCCGCCATGTCCCCCGCGCAACTCTCCGCCTACCAGGCCGCGGAAGCGAACATGGTTCGCGCGCCCTATCTCGCCATCACGGGAATCTTTCTCTGCGTTGCCCTGCTGATTTACTTCTCCAGCCTGCCCGAGATCCACGAGAGCGAAGGCTCATCGGCCAGCGCGGGCCGCACCCAGCCTGAACGGCCGAAGATGAAAGACGTCCTCCGCCGCGGACATCTGGTCAAAGGCGTCATCGCCCAATTTTTTTATGTCGGAGCGCAGGTCGGCGTGGCCAGCTTCATCATTCGCTTCGCCGAGCACTCCATTCCCGGAACCCACGAAAAGGTCGCGGCCCGCTACCTGCAGGCGCACATGCTTGGCTTCATGATCGGGCGATTCGGCGGATCGGCCCTTATGAAGAAGATCGCGCCCTCCCGGCTGCTCGGCATCTTCGCTGCTGGATCGCTAGTCTGCCTGGCCATCATCCTGTCAGCCACCGGCCGCGTCCCCGTCTGGGCCATCGTCCTCGTCGGATTTTTTCACTCCATCATGTTCCCAACCATCTTCGCCCTGAGTCTTAAAGACCTTGGCCCCGCAACAAAGTTAGGCTCATCTCTTCTCGTGATGTCAATCATCGGCGGAGCCATCGTCCCTGCCATCATGGGCCGCATCTCCGATGCAACCGACATCCAGAAAGCTTTCATCGTGCCCCTCATCTGCCACGCCTACGTCTTGTATTTCGCTCTGCGCGGCTACAAGCACGTGCCTGAGACCAAGCTGTCCGTGAGTTCGGTCGTGGCCATGGACACCCTGGACTCATAGCCGCGAAGCGGCGAAAGAATGCAGCCCACGGCGCAAGCCGTGGGAAATCAAGATGGCAAGAGAACAAGCCCCGAAGGGGCGAAAGAAGACTCTCCCAACAATACGCTCGCGAGAGAAACGAAATGACCCACCGTCACTGCCTGACGCTCGACCTGAAAAACGATCCCCAACTAATCGCCGAATACAAAAAACACCACGAGAAAATCTGGCCCGAAATCACCGCCAGCCTAAGAGACTCCGGCATAGAAGACGCCGAGATCTACCTGCTAGGCACGCGCATGTTCATGATCCTCGAAGTCAACGACACTTTCTCGTTTGCCAAAAAATCCGCGGCCGATCAAAACAACCCAAAAGTAAGAGAATGGGAAGAATTGATGTGGAAATTCCAGCAAGCTCTCCCCCAGGCCAAGCCGGGCGAGAAGTGGCTGCTGATGGAAAGAATCTTCAAACTAGAGGAATAAAATTGTTTCGCCTTGTCATCCTGAGCGAAGCGCTTTTTGCGTAGCGAAGGACCTATGCACTCGCAGGCAGCGGCAACACCCTAAAACACGCGCTGAAGATGACAGCGCAAAACAATGAACTCCAGAGAACCAGATTCCCGAAGCCCAACGCCTGACGCCCAAAGCCCGCACTTCGCTAAAGCGGCGAAGGCTCCTCTTCCCGTTCGCTGCCATGCTCCTGCGCAAACCGCCGCTCAAGAAAGTGTCGAGCCAAATCCCGCCCGCCGAGCCCAAAGGCAATGGCAAACCCAAACATGGCCGCTCCAAACGCGATGCCGAAAGCGAGCAGCATCGTTTGCTCGGCGACTCCCAGCTCTTCAAACACCATCGACACAACAAAAATGATGCACAGCGTGCGGACGCCAACACTGACCAGCTTCGGCGACGGCAGGTTCGCGTTCACCGCCGCCAGCAGAGCGGCGCGGGAAAAGAAACTCGCCAGCAGCAGGCCGAAGAAGATAATAAACAGGGCCAGGAACAGCCGAGGCAGGAACAGAAAAAACCTCGCGACGTGCTCCTGCAATCCGCCGATCCCGAGAACGCTGATGCCCAGCATGATGAAGCCCAGCCATGCCACCCAGAAAACAAAACGGCAAACCAGTTCCGTGGGCGTCGGAAGAGCCGCCCGGCTCAGAAACTGTGACGCACCCGCATTTTCAGAAAGTTTGTCGAACTTCACCAGGCGCAAAATGCTCCGCAAAATCCACTTCGCCAGATAGGCAATGCCCCATCCGGCGAGGGCGATGACCAGCATCACGATCAGCCGGGGCAACAGATGGGCAAACTCCCGTACGATTTCCTGCACCGCCTGACTCAGTTCCGCCATGATTTGTTCTCGCATGACTGCCTCACTTTCTGCCGTTCCACGCTTCCAGCAGATACGGTTTCAATCGCTCGAACTCGTTGCACAAGTCTTCAACACTGTTCTCGATTTCCTCCGACGAAGCGGTGCGGTTCTCCACCAGAAAAGTGAACATTCTTCCCCGGTATAACGGGACAAGCGCCTGAATAATATGATCGCGGCTGATCACCGACTTATGATGCGATGCGGCAAATTCGTAAACTGTTTTCGCCCAAAGCTCCGCGGGATAGCGGAAGTCGTCTTCGTCAAGCTTCGCGATCTGCTGCAGCGACTCCACAGTCCCCGGAGAAAGAATCGTCTGCAGCACCGGCTCCAGCTCCGCCACGCCAGCTGAAAACATCTGGAGCAGCCGCTTCCGGTTCACCCGAATTGGATCGAGCGTCACATCGTGATCAGGCCCGATCGTCGTAACAGTCTTCGATCCGTTGCTCGTGCTCCACATCGCGAAATTCGGTTCCAGCGATGTGAACATCACGCCCGCCGTTTGCCGCATGGCTCCCACCAGCGTCTCAGCGGTATGTTCCGAACGCGTCTTCGTCCCGAGAAAAGCTTGCGACACGCGCTGGCCGCCCGTGACCGCGCTCAAAATCATTTGTAACTCCGTCCCGAATTGTCCCGCCTCGTGCTGCCAGGCGTGTTGCGTTAAAAACTGCGCTCCAAATCTTCCCGAAAACCCGAATTCCGATGCATATGGTTCCCGTATCCTCTGCCCATAAAGCGCGCGCATCATCGGATACACCACGTTGCTGACCAGGATTCCTTCAAACTTATGCCGCCGGTAGACTGGCGCAACAAAATCAAAGTTGTCGTGATAAACCGGACGCAGCAGATTGGCCACCCACTCCGGCTCGATCGTTTCCGACTCCGGCGAAATCACGGCGCACGCCCGCGCCCGCAACAACTCTGCGGCAGAAAGAATCGAGTGGAGCGCCGTCTCGCTCGATGGGCTCGATGCGTACTTCGTGCTGATCGATGGCAGCGTTCTCAGCGCAAAGCCGTTGTAAACCCGCCGCTCGTCACTGATCGAAGCCGCGGTGATCACCTCGGGAGTTCCATCGCGCGAGCCGCCGTCCGCATTCAGGATCACCGCGCGCTCCCGTGGAAAGCACTTCAGCAGTCCAGCCTGAATCGACTGCACAACTTTGCCCACCGTCTTCGCATTGTTGTGTGTCGGCAACGCGACCAGCAGGTCGACTTCCCCAACATTAATCAGTTGGCGGACAAATTCATCCGTAACTATGCTTTCCTCAGGCAACTCCCACTCCCTTCACATTTTGTCATCCTGAGCGGAGCCGTTCTTCAGGCGTAACGAAGGATCTCCTGCGCAACCGGCCTTACGCGTAAGCCAAACTACACCGCAACCTGCCTCACAAGTTCCGCAACCGAAACCAATAAAACTGATACGGCCCCATCGTCAACAAATACGGAGTACTTCCAATGCGCGGAAACAGATTTCTGCCGAACATTTCGATGGGAATTCGCCCTTTGTAGTTGCGTAGATCAAGTTCCACCGCCTGCGCCGAACTGGAAAGATTGTTCACCACCAGAATCGTCTCCTGGTTCAGCTGCCGGACATACGCCAGCACGCGATGGTTCGCCGGATAAAGAAATTCGATCGTGCCCGATCCAAAAACCTGGGTCGACCTCCGCACCCTCACGACGTGCTGCATCCACGACAGCAGCGAGTGTTCGCTCCGTTTCTGCGAAAGCACATTCACCGCCTGAAATCCATACACCGGATTCAGCAGCAGCGGCGAATACAAACTCTCCGGATCGGCATTTGAAAAGCCCCCGTTCCACCCTCCATTCCACTGCATCGGCGTGCGCACGCCATTGCGGTCGCCCAAATTCACGTTGTCGCCCATCCCAATCTCGTCGCCGTAATAAATAATCGGTGTTCCCGGCAGCGAAAGCAGCATCCCGTTCATCAACTCAATCCGCCGGCGATCATTATCGAGCAAAGGCGCTAGCCGCCGCCGAATCCCCAGGTTGATGCGCATAGTCTTGCTAAGCGCATACGAGTCATACATGTAATCCCTCTCGATGTCGGTGACCATTTCTAGGGTCAGTTCATCGTGATTGCGCAAAAAGAGGGCCCATTGACATGACTCGGGGATTGCCGGCGTCTGTTGCAGGATTTCTGTGATCGGCTTGCGGTCTTCGAGTTTCAGCCCCATGAACATGCGCGGCATCAGGGGGAAGTGGAACGCCATGTGGAATTCGTCGGCGTCGCCGAAATACGGCCGCAGATCGGCCGGCCACTGATTCGCCTCCGCCAATAGCATGCGGCCCGGATACTCCGCGTCCACCCGCTTCCGCAAATCCTTGATCACCGTATGCGTCTCCGGCAGGTTCTCGCACGACGTGCCCTCGCGCTCCACCAGATAAGGCACCGCATCCAGCCGAAACCCGTCCACTCCCAGGTCGAGCCAGAACTTCATCACCGTCCACATCTGCTCGCGCACCGTCGGATTGTCATAATTCAAATCCGGCTGGTGGCTGAAAAATCTGTGCCAGTAGTACGACTTCGAAATCGGATCCCACGCCCAGTTCGACATCTCGGTGTCGAGAAAAATAATTCGCGTTCCCTTGTAGCGCGTGTCGGTTTCGCTCCACACATACCAGTCGCGCCGCGGATTATCCCGCGAGCTGCGCGACTCCTGAAACCACGGATGCTGATCCGAAGTATGATTCAGCACCATCTCCACGATCACACGAATCTGCCGATCGTGTGCCGCCTTCAGAAATTTCTTGAAATCGTCCAGCGTCCCGTAACTCGGATGCACGGAGTTGTAGTCCGCAATGTCGTAGCCGTCGTCGCGCAACGGAGAGGGAAAAAACGGCATCAGCCAGATGGCATCGATGCCCAGATCGCGCAGGTAGTCCAGCTTCTGCGCCAGGCCTTCGAAATCGCCGATCCCATCCCCATTGCTGTCGTAAAAAGCGCGCACATGTACCTGATAAATGACCGCGCTCTTATACCAAGGTGCATCCTGTCTGCCGGCCACGCTTTCCCCCGGGAGTTGGTCTTCGCTGCTATGAGGATATTCGAAACCCCTGCCCCTGAGGAGTGCGCCTGTAGGGTCATACGGCGGATGTCAACGCAGGGCCCTTGCGTGGGCGCCACTTCTGCCTGATCTTGGCAGAAGTGGGGATTTGACTTTCATCAGTGTCGATTTCCAGAGTGCGGATGCGGCATCGTTCGCGTTCGTTGCGAACGCCGGGAATGACGCTGCCGACCCTATTCCTTATCCTTTGGCTTCGGAGGAGGAGTTGTTCCGGGCGATAGCCTCTCTTGAATCTCTTTCATCGCCTTCTCCATCCGGCCGAAGGCGCTGAACGGGGAGAATTGCGACGGAGCGCCGAACTAACCTCGAATGGCGCCGCGCGCCCGAGCGAAAGACACCCTCCGCTGATCATCGTTTACTGCTATCGGGGAATCACAACTACCCTCACGCCACCTGTTAATCTCAGAGCAGGCATGCAAAAAGACCACGATCAAGGACTGCTCTCCTTTGCCGCCAATTATCAACGTCCAGAAAATTTCCAAATCCTTCGGGACAAATCCGCTCTTTCAGAATGTCTCGTTCACGGTCTCTGAAGGCGACCGTATCGGCCTGATTGGCCCTAACGGATCGGGCAAATCGACGCTGCTGAAAGTTCTCGCCCAACAAGTCGACGCCGACGAGGGCGAAATCGCGCTGCGCAAACGCGCGCAGGTCAGCTACGTGGAGCAGGACTCCGCCTTCCCCGCCGGAGCCACCGTCCGCTCCGTGATTGACCACGCCCTGGAGCGCGCCCACGTCCTGCCCTCGGAGCGCGGCACGCGCCTCGCAGAAACCCTGGGCCGCGCCGGCTTCGACAACTTTGACGCCGATGCATCTGCGCTCTCCGGAGGCTGGAAGAAACGCCTCGCCCTTTGCGAAGCGGTGGTGCAGTCGGCCGACATTCTTCTGCTCGACGAACCCACCAATCATCTCGACCTCGCCGGAATCGAGTGGCTCGAAGATGTTCTGCAATCCGCGCCATTCGCCTGCGTCGTGGTCAGTCATGATCGCTATTTCCTGGAGAATGTCGCCACCGGCATGGCCGAACTGAGCCGCGTTTATCCCGACGGAATTTTGCGCGTCGAGGGAAGCTACACCACTTTCCTCGAGAAGAAAGAAGAATTTCTGCACGCGCAGTCGAAGCGCCACGAGGCGCTCGAAAACCTGGTACACAACGAGATCGAGTGGCTGCGTCGCGGCGCCAAAGCGCGCACCAGAAAATCCAAAGCGCGAATCGACAAAGCGAACGAACTGATCGCCGACCTCGCGGACCTCAACGCGCGCACCCGCACCGGCACCGCTCGGATTGATTTTTCTGCCAGCGACCGCAAAACCAAGCGCTTGATCGAACTCGAAGATGTCAGCTACGAAATCGAAGGCCCGTCGTTACCCGGCCGATCATTATTCGAAAATCTGAATTTTATTGTCAGCGCCGGGCTACGCGTCGGACTCGTCGGCCCCAATGGCAGCGGCAAAACCACTCTGCTGCGCCTGATCCGCGGAGAACTCACTCCCTCGAGCGGCAGCATTCGCCGCGCCGAATGGCTGCGCATCGTCTACTTCGACCAGCGCCGCGAACTCGATACCAGCGTCACCTTGCGCCGCGCGCTAGCGCCCGAAGGCGACTCTGTGACGTATCAGGACCGCCAGATTCACGTTGCATCCTGGGCCGCCCGGTTTCTCTTCACCGGCGAGCAGCTCAATCAGCCGGTCGAGCGCCTCTCGGGAGGCGAGCGCGCCCGCGTCCTGATCGCGCAGCTCATGCTTCAACCCGCCGACATCCTTCTGCTCGACGAGCCCACCAACGATCTAGACATCCCGACGCTAGAAATCCTCGAAGAAAGCCTGCTCGAGTTCCGCGGATCGCTAGTACTCGTCACCCACGACCGCTACATGCTCGACCGCGTTTCCAATATCGTCCTCGGACTCGATGGCCAAGGCAGCGCCGAAACCTTCGCAGACTACGCCCAGTGGGAAGAGTGGCAGGCAGAGCAGCTTCATCAGGCCGAAGCGAACGCGCGCTCCGCTCCACGAGATGAAGCTCCACACGATACTCAAGCCGCGTCATCGATGATCGCGAAATCGACTCCAGCAAAATCCGCCCCGACAAAAGTGAAACTGTCTTATCTCGAAGCGCGCGAATACGAAGGCATCGAGCAGCGCGTAGAAGAAACTGAAGAATTAGTTCGCACCAGGAAAGCCGAACTCGAAGACCCCGCAATCGCCAGCGATGGACCAAAACTAGTCACGGCGACCGAAAATTTCGAAGCCGCGCAACAAGCCCTGGACAAGCTCTACGCCCGCTGGTCCGAGTTAGAAAAGAAGAAGGGGTAGAGTCTGCGCTGCTACTTCGACCAGCGAGTCTTGATTTTCTGTCCCAGGGGCCTGAATTCCACATCGCCGGCAACCGACCGGGAAGGGCACGACTTCAAGTCGTGCCGTTAGACGCGAAGAAAAACCAACCTCAGGCGGCTGAAAGCCGCTGCGCCGGGTGCCCATTCAAGCCTGATTTTGGCTTTGAGCGGGATAGTTGTACATTGCCGATGACTCGCAAAGATATAACCCGGATGAGCTGCGATCACCTCAACCAGTGAATCTTGACTTCTTTTTCCAGCGGCTTGAATTCCGCATCTCCGGTGACGAGTTCAGCCTTCTTCTCTTTGGCTAGCGCGGCCGCGAAAGCGTCAGCGAGGCTCATCTTGAAGCGCGCTTTGAAATCGGCGGCGGAATCGGCTAAAGCGCGACTGGTGGGATGAAAATCAATTGGCAGGCCCGGAAGGATTTTCGCGGCCTCCAACCAAGCGTCCGCCCCGTCTTTCTTCACGATCGAATATTTCACCTCGGCGTAGTTCACATCGGTCATGTGCAGCGGGTCGTCTTTCTTACTGGCGGAGACGAGCAGGGCTTCCACCGTCTCCGCGCCCGGTTCGTCCCGGAAGTAAGCGATGAGCGCAAAGCTGTCGAGCACCCTAGCGGGCATGGCGCTCTTCCAGTGCTCGCTCCTGCTTCTTGTGCTCCGCCCATTCCTCAGTGAACGGCTTGCCTCCCGGCGCACGCTTAAGAATGCCGCGCCCGCGCCTGATCAGCGCCGCAGTCACGGGCTTGAGCAGGATTCCCTCGGGTGTGGCTTGAACCACCGCCTTGGTACCTTCCTCGATGTCGAATTGCTTGCGCAGGCGAAGCGGAATAACGACCTGCCCCTTCGTCGTAAACGATACGGTCTCGATCTTTTCAGTCATATTATCTGCTATCAGTGTGACTGATCACCATTGGTAAGTCAATATTACTGCGGTAGGATATTGATAGGAGGTAAGAATTGGCCAGTGTTGGGGGATTTCCCGGAAACAAAAAAGGCATGACCGGAGCCATGCCCTTGATTCAAATCTGCGTTGATCCGCGAAATCCGCGGAGAAGAAGTTCAGTCTCTCACCCCATCCATAAACGCCCGCAACTTCCGCGAGCGTGATGGATGCCGCAGCTTCCGCAACGCTTTGGCTTCGATCTGGCGGATGCGTTCGCGCGTGACTGCGAACGACTGCCCGACTTCTTCCAAGGTGTGCTCGCTGCCGTCTTCGAGGCCGAAGCGCATCTTGATGACTTTTTCTTCGCGCGGCGTCAGCGTGCGCAGGACCTGCCCTGTCTGGTCCTTCAGGTTCACGTTGATCACCGCTTCCGCCGGCGAAACCACCGCGCGGTCTTCGATAAAGTCGCCAAGGTGCGAATCTTCTTCTTCGCCGATCGGCGTTTCGAGCGAGATGGGCTCCTGCGCGATCTTGAGAACCTTTCTCACTTTCGCTACAGGAATGTCCATGCGCTTGGCGATTTCTTCGCTCGTAGGCTCGCGTCCCAGCTCCTGCACCAGCTGACGCGAGGTGCGGATCAGCTTGTTGATCGTTTCGATCATGTGCACCGGAATACGAATCGTACGCGCCTGGTCAGCGATAGCGCGAGTGATGGCCTGCCGAATCCACCACGTGGCGTACGTCGAAAATTTATAGCCACGGCGGTATTCGAATTTGTCCACGGCCTTCATCAGTCCGATGTTGCCTTCCTGAATCAGGTCGAGGAACTGCAGTCCGCGGTTGGTGTATTTTTTCGCGATGGAAACGACGAGTCGCAGGTTGGCCTCGATCAGCTCGCGCTTGGCCTGCTCGGCGTCCATGTCGCCCTGGATGATCTCGCGCTGTGTGCGCTTGAGTTCCTGGAACAACACGCCCACTTCAAGTTCGAGTTTTTCCACCTCGCCGCGAATGGTACGGGCCTGCCGGCGGTATTCTTTCTTCTGCTCTTCGCTGCGGGTGGCGTCGGCCTTACGCTCCAGGTTGGTGGCCTGGCGGTCGAGCGAGCGCATGCCGTCGACGGTTTTATTCAGCCGCTCGATCAGCCGCTTGCGCTCGGCGTTGGTGAACCCGAGCTTGCGCACGGCAATCGACGTCGCGATAATCGCGCGCGCCAGCTTGCGCCGCGCCCGGCGATGATCCTTCGGCTTCTTCGTCTTCGAAACTTCATTGTACTTTTCCTCAAGGACAGTGGCCTTCTTGTACAGCTTGGCCATGTCGTCGATCTTGCCCGTGAACTCGTTCAGCCGGTTCTGCAGAATCTCGTCGGTGATTTCCTCTTCGTCGAACGTCACGACTTCCTTGATGGACCGGACGTTCTTCTTGAGATCCTCGCCCAGCGTGAGTAGTTCGCGAATCACGATCGGCGAACGTGAAAGCGCTTTGAGCACACGCAGTTGACCGCGCTCGATGCGCTTGGCGATTTCCACTTCGCCTTCGCGCGTAAGCAGCGGCACGGTTCCCATCTCGCGCAAATACATGCGGACGGGATCATTCGTCTTTTCCAGCGCCCCCGGCGTCAGGTCAAGCTCAACATCCTCGCCTTCTTCGCCTTCGTCGAATTTTTTATCGAGTGCGGAGGAAGGCATTTTGGGGCCTTCGAGCACGTCGATTCCTTGCGTACCGATCGTGGTCAGCAGATCGTCGAGGTCTTCAGGGCTGTGCACGTCATGCGGTATGAGGTCATTGACCTGGTCATACGTGAGGTAACCCTTCTCTTTGCCTGTGTCGATCAGCTTTTTTATGTCGTCGTACTTGTCATCAAGAGCCAAGAAGTGTGTCCTTCAATTGTTCAAATTCCGCTCCCGAAGGAGCGTGTGATAAAGTTCCTGAAAGGTGGGAATCTGGGTTCGAGCGGGATTGCGCACGTAGCGCAAACTTACAGAGTTTAGCACATAAGTGCTGTCCCGTCTATCGGTTGCCCGCCTCAGGAACCTCTCGTCCGCCGCTAAATACAGTTTCCTCCTATATTTAGATGGTTTCGTGCGCGGTTTTGTTTCAAGGCTTTTCAGGGTTTTGGACTCCCTTTTACTTTTTCCAGTAGTGATGCAGTTTGGCTGACGCGGCAGGCCGGTTAAGCGGGAGATCCTTCGCTACGCCTGAAGAACGGCTTCGCTCAGGATGACAGAGCACCGTAAGTGCCAAAACTGACCCACTACTTTCTTCCAGATTTGTCCGCCAAGCCCCCGGCGAAATCACCGCAACCTCACAGCGGAAAGAGACGGCATTTGCCGGACTAAACCTCTCACGCCGACTTCTTCGATTGCGACTCTGCCAGGCTGGGATCGCGCAAGGCCCGGCTGATCTGCTCTAACTCGGAGAGCAATTCGCGCAGCTGATCTTTGTCGGCGGCCAACCCCGGACGCTTCAGCGTCCGCTGCACTTCCTCCTGACGCCGCCGCAAATGAATTCGTCGGAGAGCGCGCACGGCAGCCTCCACCACCTCGGCGGTCAAATCCTCATCTTCTTTCAACAGAATCGAGGCCAGCATACGGCGGTCGCCCTCGGTCGCCGGCACCTCCAATACATCGGCAAATTCGGTTCCGGCATTGAGCAGGCATTCGGCCAATGCCTCGGTGGCAAGCCCATGGTGCAGGCCTTCGTTTTGAAGAACGAATTGCGCCTGGCGGCAGGGATCGAACTCCTCTTCCGCACCATCGCGCATGGAAAGATGCTCTTCAGCGTTTTGAATCTGCCGCGCCGACGCGAGCGCGCGAATCAGAATTTTTTCGGCATCGGTGACCTGCGCCTCGACTGGAGCTTTTACCGCGGAGGCCGAACGGGTCGCCGCCGCATGGCGCAGTTCCTGGCGTAAGACGGCTGAGTCGATCCCCAGCTTTTGCGCGATCTCCTGGGCCAATTCATCGCGGACAATTCGGCTAGGGATGCGTTGAATGTGAGGCAGGAGATAATTTACCGCTTTGTGCTTGCCATCGGCGCTGCGTATCGCGAACTGTCCGCGCGCGCGCTCGATTAGATAATCGAAGTAACGTTGCGAATGGCGCAGCGCATCTTCATAAGCCTCTTTACCTTTGCGGCGAATATAGAGATCGGGATCGAATCCCTGATCGAGGGTTAGAACTTTGATGTTGAATTCGTCCTGGACGAGCAGGCCTATCGTACGCTCGGCCGCTTTCGCGCCCGCCGTGTCGGGATCGAAATTCACGACTACGTTCTTGCTGAAGCGCCCGAGCAGCTTGGCTTGCAGCTCGGTGAACGCCGTGCCAGAACTCGCGATGACGTTGTGGAATCCGGCGGCATAGACGGAGATGCAATCCATCTGACCTTCGACCAGGATCGCGTAGTCGAACTTCTTGATCCATTCTTTGGCGAGGTCAAGATTGAAGAGGACTTTACTCTTCGAATAGATCGGCGTCTCCGGCGAGTTGAGATATTTCGGTCCGGCTTTCTCGTCGGTGGAGAGTGTACGGCCGGTGAACGCGATGATCTTTCCCGCTTCGCTGGTGATGGGGAACATGACGCGATTGCGGAATTTCGAGTACATCGCTAGTCCCGAGTCCTGAGTCCTGGGTCGTGAGCCGGACACGAGGTCCCTCGACTCCACATCAACTCCGCTATCGCGGACTTGATGCTCCGCTCGGGATGACAATGTGGGGGATGTACCGACGTTCGACGTAGGGGATGCACCGGTGTTCGACTCGGGGCTCGGGACTCGGGACTCCGGACTCGGGACTTCCTTCCAGGAGAACAGGCCGCTTTCTTTCAGGGCTTCGTCGCTGAATTCGTTTTTCAGGCGGTCGCGGAGGAGGAAGCCACTGTCGGGGGCGTAGCCGATGCGGAACTTCGCGAGCGTTTCTTCGCTTAACCCGCGACCCGTCAGGTATTCGCGGGCGCGGGCGCCTTCGGGGCGGCGGAGGAATTCCTGGAAGAACACTACGGCGCGCTCGTGGGCATCGAGGAGTTGGCTGCGGAGGCGGGCTTCATGGGCCTCGCCGGGAGTAGAGTACGCGGTCTTGGGCAACGGGATGCCGAGCTTGGTCGCGACCAGCCGGACGGATTCGGGGAAAGTGATGTTCTCGATTTTTTGTATGAAGCTGAAGACGTCGCCGGAAACGCCGCATCCGAAGCAGTGGTAGAACTGGCGCGTGGCGTGGACCGAAAAAGACGCCGTCTTCTCCCCGTGAAACGGGCAGAGTCCCGAGTAGTTCTGCGCCCCGGCCTTCTTCAGCTTGACGTAGTCGCCGATGATGCGGACGATATCCGCCTGCTGCTTCACGGTGTATGCGAAATCGCCGGGGTTAGCCATGGAAGGGCAGAGTCTCCGTGAGAATTGTGAGGCAGAAACGCGCTGAGTTGAATATAGCTGAGGTGGTTTGCTGTGGAGAAGCTGTGGGAAAAGAGGGTTTGCGGTTGATGGGGATGGAAAACAGTGTGTGAACTCGTCCCATGTTTCGCAAAGGCGGCGAGACATGGGGCACTCCCGGTCATGCGCAAATAGCCCCACTCAAGCCAAGAGCAGGCTTGAGTGGGGCCACCCGTCCTAGTATTCTGCGACGATTTTTATGGTGCCTGAGATGCCCGGTGAGACGGTGATGGTTTCTTCTTGCGCATCGAACGCAGACGATGTTTTGCCGTTCAGCTGGACTGACTTCAGGGGCCGTTGACCTGGGGTGCGCAAGCGAAGCCTCGTCGTGGCGCGACGTGATGGCAAATTCAACGTCGCGATGATCTTGTTCTGCTTCAGCTCCGACTCGATCGTGAATCCTACGCGGCCCCAGCGGGTGGGTGCGGCGGCAATGGAAATTTTCTTGCCATCCTCGAGCCATTTTCTGGGAACGGCTTTGCCCAGCCAGAGCGTGTCGGACATGGGGTCTTCGAAGACGAGCATCCAGCGCGTTAGCAGAGCGATGACCAGTTGCGCCGGGGTGCAGTAGGGCGCGGCGGGATCGTCGAGAAAGACTGGGCGAGTTTCGGGGGCGGTCCAGGTGCCGCGCGTGTATTGATGGGCCATGATCGCGTAGGTGAGCAGCAGCGCCTCGCGCGTCAAGTCGTGCTGGATGAGGCCGTATCCTTGGCCGTAGGAGAGGAAGCCGGCGAGGTCGCCGGTTTTGTATCCGTAGGCGGTGGGCACCCCGAGGAGAATGTCGTGGTGATGCGCGCGGTAGTTGTAAATTTGCGCAACTTCTTCTTTGCTGAGAATGCCTGAGTACATCATCTCCATGTAGGCGCGGTAAGAGCGGTATTGCGGGTCGGTTGCGTCGCGTGGAACTACGACGTGAAATGGCTCGCTGACGCCGGCGATCGAGGGCAGGATGGTTTCGCCGTCGAGATTAAGGAGCGAGCGCGAGATGGTGGTCTGGATATCTGTTTGCAGTTCTTCGGATTCGCGAACCAGGCGCTTGCCCCACGTGGTTAACTCGGCGGATTTCTTTTGCGCGCCGATTTTCATCCACACGCGTCCGAGGTCGTGGAAGCCGCGGGCGGCTTCAGTGCTGTTGGAGAAATAGGGTTGCATGTAGCGTGGAGGATCGGGATCGAGGCAGGCGTCGGCTTCGCTCCATCCGGCGATCATGCCGTAGGCTGGGCTGCTTGCGGGTAGGTGCTTCGCTTTGTCTCGTAAGCCGAGCAGGAGATTGGTGACGCCATCGATGCGGCTGCGGTTTTTGAGCAGGATATTTGGGTCGCCGCCATAGTTTACGAACTGTGCGGCCACGGTGAGCATGCGGCCGTATTGGCCGGTTTCGGGGCCGCGATAGAGGATGGAGCCGTCGTCGCGCACGAATTTGCTGAAGTAATTGTCGATGTAGCGTCCGGCGAGGTCGGTGAGGCCCCACTCGAGCATGGTGGTTGTGTCGACGGTGAAGGTGTCGGGAAAGCCGTCGTGCTCGCTGCCTGCGTAGTCTTTGTCGACGGCGCCGTATTTTGGGAAGTCGCCGACTCGCGTCATGACGTCGCGAGTGAGGGCGAAGCGGGCCATATTTTCCATGCGCTCGTCGGGGACGTCGATCTGCATAGCGGCCGCGAGAAATTTCTGCCAGTGTTCGCTGATGTCGATGAGATCGGCATAGAAAATCTTGGAATCGTATGCGGTTCGCGGCGGGAAGGGATGATAGGAGTCGACGTAGTGCACCCACTTGAGCGATCCGTCTTCGATGTGCGCGATGCGGTACCAGACGGGCTGCACGCGGTCGTTGTTGTTCACCTGGCGAAAAGGGGCGAAGGCGAGCATCTCGGTCCACTTGCTGTCGGATTCGGGATAGACGAAACGCAGGATGGGTAAGTAGCCGCCGACGAGTCCGTCCTGAACCCTGCCTTGCTCGCGAGTTTTGTTGATGGGCGGATAGTAAGGGGCGGGATCGAAGTCGGGAGAACGACCGCCGTAGTTGAAGCCGACCTTGTCCATGGTGGCGTTCGTGCCTACGAAGCTGTAGGTGGGCATGCGGCGAATGGGAGGGAAGACGCGGGCGATTTCGTCGTAGTCGGGGTCGCCGGGGCGGGAGAGGATTTCATCGCCGAGCAGGTCGGAGGCGCTGTTGATCACCTCATTGAGAGTGTGGCCCAGATAGAGTGCGGCGGGATCCTGCGACGTGGGCTCCATGGATTTGGGCAGGTCGAGGCGCGCCCCGCGCGTGTCGAGAACGAGAAGGTGCCCGAGTGGCTGGGTGAAGTCTTCGAGGATTGCAGCGGGTACGGTGGAGTTGGGCAACACCGCCATCAGCGTCCATTTGCCGATTTGGTCGCCCGCGTGAAATTGCTCGGCGCGGCCATCGACCGAAATTTCTACGCTTGCATTGGTCGGGAAGCGCAGGACCCTGAGGCGTAGATCTTCGTCGGCTGAACTGAAGGCGCTGCGGCAGGACAGACTTAGTACGAGAAAAAAGAAGACGGATCGAGAGAGTGGCAACGCGCTGAGCATTTTCACAACGACAACCTTACAGCCTTCGCGGCGGAATGGAAAAGACTGACGGGCGGACGGCCGCGTGGAAGGAACAAATGGTCATAAGGCAGAATCGATTGGAAACGTGAGTAACAAAGCCACAGAGATGCGATTCAACTTGCGCGCGAATTTGCCGATGAAGATTACGAGGTTTTTATCTGATGGCGACGGTCGAGCAATACGCCGTATCCATTGTCGAGAAATATCACGTGGACGCCGACACCGGCTCGCCGTCGCATCATGCGGCCGAAGAGGTGATTCCGCTGCTCAAGCAGTGGGGCAAGCAATATCTGCTGGGGATTTCGCTCTCGGGAGCGTACGCCAAGAATACCGCGGTGAGCCTTTCTTCCGACATCGACGTACTGGTCACCCTGAAGCCGGTGCCGAACATGGAGATGAAGCAGGTCTTCTGGAACCTGTTTGAGTTTCTCACCGATCACGACTGCAAGCCCCATACGCGCAACGTTTCGATACAACTAAAGAGCCGCGGCCTGCGGGTCGATCTGATTCCCGCTTACCGCGAGCCCGACGCGTCGGGAAATATTTTGTTTAACAAGAAAACGGGGCACGCGGTGAAAACCGATGTGGCACAGCATGTGCACCTGATGTCGAACTCCGGGCGGCAGCAGGAGATCTGCGCGCTCAAGATCTGGCGCGAGAGGAACTCTCTCGATTTTCCGTCGCTTTATCTGGAATTGACCGCTCTGCATGCGCTGGAAGCACAGAGATTCGGACAGGTAGCTGAGAATGTACTGACTACACTGCGCTACCTGGCGCACCGAGTTACACAGGTGGTCGTGCGCGATCCGGCGAATTCATCGAACATCGTTTCGGACGATGTTCCGAGCAGCACGAAGCAGGCGATTGCGCAGGCGGCTACTGATGCGCTTTACGATGAGAATTGGAAGAAGATTTTGTGGTGAGCAAAAGCAGGTGGCAAAGTGACAAGGTGGCAAGGTTTCAAAGTTTCAAGGTTCCAAAGTTCCGCGGTTTCGTGAGGTTTGGCGGCTGGTTTTAGACTCGAAGTTCTACTACCGTGGCGCCTCCGCCTCCTTCGTTTTGTGGTGGCTCGGCTACTGAGGCTACGTGGGGGTGCTGGCGCAGAAGTTGGCGGAGGGCTTTGCGCAGGATGCCCATGCCGCTGCCGTGGACTACGCGCACGCGGGGCAGTCCGGCGAGGAAAGCGCGGTCTACAAATTTTTCCACTTCTCGCGACGCGTCGTCGACGGTCTGGCCGATTACGTTAATTTCGCTGGGCACACTCCCGCCTTCATTCACGACAGAGACGGAGATGCCGCGGGCTCGTGCGGCTTTGACAGGATTTGCCGCGCCGGGCGGAACACCGGCGGCGCTGGCCATGACTTCAGCGATGTCGTCGCGGGCGATCTTCATCTTCATGATGCCCATCTCGACTTCATATTGACGATCATCGATCTTTCGGATGACCTTCGCGGGGCGGCCGGTTGATTTCAGTTTGACCGTGTCTCCTTCGGAGACGTGCTTGACGACTTGCGGCTGGGCGTGCGGGTCGCCTTGATCGGCACCGGTGGAGTGGGCGACGACCGTCGAGTCAAACTGCTCGCGGAATTCGCGGCGCAGTTTAGCGATACGGCGCTCGGCGTCTTTTGACAGCTTTTGCGCGGCAGCGCGGTCCTGGATCGCGTTGACGGCTTCGCGGGCGTGATATTCGAAGTCGCGGAGCAGGCTGTCGAGTTTCTTTTCCATCTCGCGCACTTTGGCCTGCTGGATGGTTTTGCCTTCCGCGGCCAGGCGAGATTTCTCGCGCTCCAATTCCTGCTGGCCGGTTTGCAGTTTCAGGCGCTCTTTTTCCGCTTGGCGAAGTTCGGCGTGCAGCTTGTCGAGAAAGTGGCCGACATCGCGGGCCTGCGTTCCGAGCTTCGCGCGCGCACTTTCGATGATCGAGGGATTCAGTCCCAGACGCTGCGCGATGTTGATGCCCGCGGATGCGCCAGGCACGCCAACTTTCAGCTCATAGGTAGGTTGAAGCGTTCGCTCGTCGAATCCGACGGCGGCGTTGATGACTCCGGGCGTGTTGGCGGCGTAGACCTTGAGCGAGGTGTGATGGGTGGAGATGATGGTCATGCAGCCGATGCGGCCGAAATGTGCTGCGATGGCGACGGCGAGCGCGGCGCCTTCTTCGGGATCGGTGGCAGAGCCGAGTTCATCGAGGAGAACAAGAGAATTCGAAGTCGCGGTGCGCGAGATGAAGTCGATGTTCGTGACGTGCGCGGAGAAGGTGGAGAGATTCTGCTCGATCGACTGGTAGTCGCCGATGTCGGCGAGAACGGCATCGAAGACGGGAAGTTCGGCGCGGTCGGCGGGAACCGGGAGGCCGGATTGCGCCATCAGCGCCAGCAGGCCTGCGGTTTTTAGGGTGACGGTTTTGCCTCCTGTGTTGGGGCCGGTGATGATGAGTTGGCGGCGGTTATTTTCCAGTTCGACGGTGACGGGGACGATGGTGGCGTTCTTGGCTTTGAGATTTCTTTCGAGTAGCGGGTGCCTAGCGTTATGCAGAAGCAGTCGGGCTTGGCCCGCTGGCGTGCTCGCTGCGCTCGCGGCGAGGCGGCCTTCCCCACACAGGCTTACTTCTACGCAGTTGTAGTCTTCGGCGAAGCGGGCTTTGGCGAACTGGAGTTCTAATTCGGCGAGGACATCGGCGGCGGCGAGGATCGATTGCGATTGAGCTCCGATCCGCTCGGTCATCTCGATGAGGATGCGGTGAATTTCGGCTAGCTCCTCGTCGAGCAGGCGGACGAGTTCGTTGTTCTGCTCGATGGTTTCGAGGGGCTCGACGTAGACGGTTTGTCCGCTGGAACTGGCGCCGTGAACGACGCCCTGAACGCGGCGTTTCTGCTCGACCTTGACGGGGATGACGAAGCGCTCGCCGCGGACGGAGATGAGTTCGTCTTGCACGGCGCCGCCTTCGGCGAGGCGGCGAAGATATCCGCGGAGAGATTCCTGAATGGCGCGACGCTGTTTTTCAATTTCGCGGCGAATGCGCGCGAGCTCGGGCGAGGCCTTGTCTTCGAGCGTGCCGTCGGGCTGAATCTTGTTGCGGAAGAAGCCGAGAAAATCTTTGAAGTCGACGATGCGCGTGGAGAGCGCGTGGACCTCGCGCCAGTCGGAGCGCATGGCCGCGGGGGGGTGGAGGGAAATCTCGCGCCACTCGGCGGCGCGGTCGACGACCAAGACGACGTCGCGGATATCGGTGGTTTCGAGCGCGACTCCGGCGATGCGGGATTTTTCTACGAGCGGCGAGACGTCGATCAGGCCGAAGAAATCGAAGCGGCCTCCGACGCGGCGAAATTCGCGGATCTCGGTGGCTAGGGTCTGCTGCTGCGTGATCCAGGCGTGCTCGGTGGATGGAGCGAGATGTGCAATTCGTTGCTGACCGAGCGGGGACGAGGCGTATCCGCGAAGGAGTTCGCGGAGGGACTCGAACTCGAGCACGCGGGCGGAGGTGTGGAGCAGCGAGGGCATTAGGGATCAATGTTACAGGATGGGCGTGTTCCCGCCCCGAGTGCGTTTGCGAGGAGATCCCTTGCTCCGCCTAAAGAACGGCCGCTCGGGATGACGCCAGGGATCTGGTGGACGACGGAGTGCTTAGACACCAGACGGTGGATCATGACACCACGGGCGCTCAGTCCCTGCGGTTATGCTTGCGCGGCCACGGCGGCCTGGGCTGCCCCTTCCTGAACGCCTTCGTGCAGGGCGGAAAATCTCACTATAAACAACGCGCCGCCCTCGGGCTTGTTCTGGCAGGTAATTTGGCCGTGGTGCTCCTGGATGACGCCGTAGACAGCGCTCAGGCCGAGGCCAGTTCCTTTGCCCACGGGCTTGGTCGTGTAGAAGGGATCGAAAACGCGCTGGGGCTCGCGGATGCCGGGGCCGGTGTCAGAAAAATGAAGTACGGCATCGTTGCCCTGGCGTTGAGCAGAGATCTCGAGCGTTCCGCCGCCCGCCTGGTCGAGGGCGTCGATGGCGTTTTCGATGATCTCAATGAACGACTGAAAGAGCTGGTTGGCGTTGCACCGCACGCGGGGGAAGTCCGGCGCGACGACCAGTTTGATGGAAATGTTGTCGGCGGCGTGGCGCGCCTCGAGCATTTGCTTGGCGCGGTTCAGCAGGACGGAGAGATCGACCAGCGTTTTTTCGCCGGGCGCCTGTTGGGCAAAACTCAGCAAATCGGTGACGAGGTCGCGCGTCCTTCCGGCCTGGCTAACGATTTTGCGCAACAGGGAGTGCTGCTCGTCGGTGAGGCGCTCGCGGGCCCACAGTTGCTCGGAGAAGCTCATGACGGCGTTGAGCGGGTGATTGATTTCGTGGGCGGCCCCGGCAACCAGGGTTCCGAGAGAAGCCAGCTTTTCTTTCTGTACGAGCTGAGACTGCAGGTGCTTCTGGCTCTCATAGCGGCGGCGGGATTCTTCGAGCAGGCCGATCAGCGCCTGGTCCTGCGCATATTGGCGCAGGAAGACGAACAGGCCCAGCAGCAACATCGCGGCCAGCACGGTGAGGAGGCGGAAGTGGCGCGAGGCAGGAGCTGCCGTATCAACCAGGAGCGTCCACAGGCCAAGCACCGGCAGCGAGAGGATGGTGAGCATGGCGAGTTGCGGGACGATCTTTTTCCAGCGCGGATCGAGGTGATACTCGACGGTCTCGAGGTTCCAGTCGCGGGCCGAGATCATGGCGGCGGCGATCCAGGCGACGGTGGCAATCAGGGCGATGTCATAAGGGCTGCCGGAGTAATAAGTATTGTTCGCGGCGGCGCGATCGAGAAACTGAGAGTTAATGCCGTAGACGACGCCGGCACCAAAGAGATGCAGATAGAGGCGTCGCCATCCGCCGATGCTGGTGAAGGTGGCGATGCCCAGCGCCGCCAGGAGCAGCGCATTCTCCAGTCCGTAGAGCCGGTCGTAGCAAGTGTTATAGAGGTTCACGTTCATTGCGACGTACTGATGAGGGAAGACCAGGAAGGCGTATAGGAAGAGCCACCATCCGAGGAGCATGAGGAAACTGAGAACGGCGAGCTGGATGCGGCCACGCTTTTTAGCGATGTCGATACGCCAGGCCGCGGCGGCGATCATCGGCACGGAGTGGAAGAAGAGGATGATGTCGAAGAAATAAGGGTCAGGGATGGGCTGGCGCGCGATGATTTCGCGGTAGCTCCAGGCCATCTGGTTGCAGGCCCAAAGGCCGAAGCCCAGCGTCATGAGCAGCCAGAAGCTGCGCTCGTGAGCGGGGCGAGTGAAAGTATTGCTGAGTGTGACGGCGGCGGCGGCGAGCATCAGGGCCAACCCGGTGAGATCGGCGAAGGCGGTGAGTCCGGGACTCTTGTGCGCGACAAGAGACACGGCAGCGAACGCCAGAGAGATTCCGGCGGCTGCGGCGAACCAGCGTACGGCAAACCAGCGGTGGTGCTGAAACAGACTCATCCGGCTCTAATTCTAAGAGGATCAATTCGGGATTCCGAGGAACGAGGGGAATACATACAGTTACTTTGGTCACCGGGCGTGGGGTGGGATGCCAGGGTTAAGAGGTGAGGGGCGAGGGGTTGGGGCTAGGGGTTGGGGCTAGGGCGGGACAGGCTCGTTTAAGCGCTCTGATACCTGGATGATCTAGAATCGACTCAGGACGGCTCGTGGGTGAACGCGCCCTCCTCTGGTGATCTGCCATGGCATTTCCTACTACCCGCCTGCGGCGGCTGCGGCGAACTGCGGCGCTGCGCAATTTGGTTGCCGAGACGCGGCTTACGCCGGATGCGTTCGTTTATCCCATGTTTGTGTGCCCGGGCGAGGGCGTCCGCAAGGAAGTGCGCTCGATGCCGGGTGTGTTCAATCTGTCGGTGGACGAGGCGGTGAAGGAAGCGCAGGACGTGTATACGGCGGGCGTGCCGTCGGTGATTTTGTTTGGGCTGCCGGATAAGAAAGATGAAGTCGCGACGGGAGCGTGGGCGGAGAACGGGATTGTGCAGCAGGCGGCGCGCGCGCTGAAACGCGAGGTTCCGGGATTGCTGCTCATGGGCGACGTCTGCTTGTGCGAATACATGTCGCATGGACATTGCGGGATTGTGAAGGCAACGCCAATTCATAAATCTCTCGGGGCAGCTGCCAGAAACGTGGCGCCGCGCGTCGTGAAGGTTCGCAGCCGAAAAAAAGAGCAGGCGATCGAAGAGTTCGCAGCGCTTGCGGAGCAGTCGAGCTACGAAATCTTGAATGATGAATCACTCGAATTGCTGGCGCGTACTTCAGTGTCGCTGGCGAAGGCGGGCATCGATATTATTGCGCCTTCGGACATGATGGACGGGCGGGTGGCGGCGATTCGCAAGGCGCTGGATGCGGCTGAACTGACCAGTACCCCGATTCTGTCGTATGCGGCGAAGTTTGCTTCGGGATTTTATGGGCCGTTTCGCGAGGCGGCGGATTCGGCGCCGCAGTTCGGCGACCGGCGCTCGTATCAGATGGATGGAGCGAACGTCCGCGAGGCGATGCGAGAGATCGAGGCCGACGCGGAAGAAGGCGCGGACATGATCATGGTGAAGCCGGCGATGCCGTATCTGGATGTGATCCGCGCGGCACATGAGCGGTTCGATCTGCCTCTGGCTGCGTACCAAGTTTCGGGCGAATACGCGATGATCGAGGCGGCGGCGCGCAATGGCTGGATCGAGCGCGAGCGCGTGATGATGGAGTCGCTGGTTTCGATTCGGCGGGCGGGCGCGAGCATTATTCTGACCTATTACGCGAAAGAAGCGGCGCGGCTGCTGGGGTGAGTTGGCACGGCGAACCCGGTGATCGGATCGGGAGGCTCGCGGCACATCCAATTGGGAGAGAAGGTGGTGTGGTAGGTCTCGGACGAAACAACGCTGGCAGGCCATGGATGGACTCAGCGCAAGGGGACCTACTATCGCTTCCTCGTGAGGATATTAGTGCCGCGCGCTGATCGACGTCTTCTCCGAGAGCACCCAGAAACCGGGATCGATCTCGATTTTTTGAGGCCGCGATGGAAGTTTGATGGTAAACGGTGATTCTTTGCCCAACACGGCGACCGTAGCGATTCCGACATTTCCCTTCGCCATCGTGATGGTCAATGGTAAGGGCATGAACCACTTTTCAGAATCCGGGATTCCTTCCTGCTCCAGCGTACCTTTCAACAGCACGCTTCCATCGGGCTGGTCGTCCACTTCGTAGTTGGCGTGATACGAGGGCAAATAGCTCTGCAGCACCCACTGCCGATAAAACCAGTTGAGGTCTTTATATCCAAATTTCCGAGCGAGGGCCGTCTGGCCGACATGCGCGTTAGCTACAGCGAAGAATTCGTCGGTAGAGGCGGTACCGTTGGCGTGTTGGCGGACGAAGTCTGACATCATGTCGAAAAACAGCTTGCCGTCGCCGGTCTGAGGGTCGGTAAACAGAAAATGCAACATGCGAAGCACCAGGGCGCCTTTGCTGTAGATCAAGGCCTGATAGGCACCACCAGTGTTGCGAGTGCTCAAGCGATGCCCCATGACGAGCGGGCCAACATCGACCAGCCGGCCTTTTCCAATCCCAGTCGGCGTTCGAGGCGGAAACTTCAACGCATCGCGCGCGCGCTGGATCAGATCTTTTTCAGAGGAAGTGCGGTCTCGAGTCTGGGTGTAAAGCAATCCTGAATAC
Organism: Candidatus Solibacter sp.; assembly: GCA_035501655.1. Taxonomy (GTDB): domain Bacteria; phylum Acidobacteriota; class Terriglobia; order Terriglobales; family Acidobacteriaceae; genus Sulfotelmatobacter. Next base: position 25,528 of record DATJVU010000038.1, on the reverse strand, counting down.
TCAGCGAAGCCTTCGCTGAGCCACTGGTCCCGATACGAGCGCCAGAGTACGACGTCGCCCCACCATTGGTGTGAGGTTTCGTGGGCGATGAACTGGTACGTTCCCATGTCCGCGCGGTCGCTGTTCGGGATCATCAGCGTGGTCGGAAAGCCCTGCCCGTAGCCGAAGGGATGAAAGGCGCCGCGAAACACCGGATAAGGGTAGGGACCGAATAGCGAGCTGAAATAGCGAATGCAGTTGTTCAGCTCGGCGAGAATGAAGTCCTCTTTGATGGCCATGCGATAGCCGGGCATGGAGTAAAACTCAATTGGGAGAGAGCTGCCGTCAGCCATCTTGGCAACATCTTTGTGGATCTCATAGGGCCCGACGCTGAAAGACGTCAGGGCGACAGGCTGGTCGAGATGGAACTCAGTTAGCTTGTGGTCCTTTTCTCCGGGAATGGCTTCATCGCGCGTTTCCACGCCAACGCTGGCGACTACGTCATTCTTACGGTGACGAAAGCGCACATCGTAAACTGAGCGCTGGAGAGCACCGTGGCGCGGATACCATGTCGTGGTTCGCAGCGGAAAGTATGTTCCGCTCACTAGCTGAGATTCGAACATGAACTCACCCGACAGCACCACTTCCAATGTGAATTCCGTTCCTTGCTGGACTTGTGCGGGAAGGAGAACTGTGAACCCACCCTCCCATGGCTCCTGGAACCACTCGACCGCTGACCCGCCCTGCAAATTCGCTGAGATGACGTGCAACTGTTTTTTTCTTCGCTGGTCCTCGTAATAATCGAGATCTTCGCCCACAACCATGGGAATCGCGATCAGACGGTCACTTCGGGCCTTGCACTGCATCGTGACAGTGAGCTTTAACATCTTTTTGGGCTCGGTCACGTCCACATCCATGTTGTACCTCGGAATCGAAACGAGATCGCCGGTGTCAGAATATTGAGCGATGCCTTTCTGATAGTCCTGCTCGGAGTAGAAGGCCATCCAAACTTCGGGCGCGAAGAGATCTCTGTCGAAAGCATAAATGAGTCCACGCTCGCCGGCGTTAATCGCAAAATTGGCGACAGGGAGCCTGAATTGGTAGTCCAAGATGTAAGCGAATCGACCCTTCTTGCCTCCTTCAAACTCCGCGAAGAAGAATCCTGGCGACTCCTCATTCACGATGGATACGAGTTGCCGCGCGGAGAGATTGGCTCCCGTCTCCTCTAACACGTGCATGTCGAGCTCGGCTGCCAGCTTGCTGGCGGCGGGTGGAGGATCGGACCCTTGCTTCGTACTTTCTAAAAGCGACGAATACGTGTCATCGGTGAAGCGTAAGACCGCGCTCTTGAAGTCTGCGGAAACTTCATCGGCACCCAGCAGCCGCCGAACGTTGTCGCGCTCGAATTCGTTCGGAGGCGGTTGGGCCTGCAATGATCCCGCCCCCAGAAACACTGCACCGCGCACCTTGCCAGCAATAGGAGCGGGAAAATAGATCAGGCCGTCGCGGAACGTAATCGTGACCCTGTCCTTCTTCAAGACCAGGTTTTCCGCCCGAACGCTGCGGTATCCCAATGCAAACGCTTTTAACTGATGATAGAGGGCGGCGGTGTTCGGCGATGCGGCTGGCTCGTCGCCACGGGCGCTTGTGGCCAGCAAAGCAGACAAAAACGGAGCTAAGAAACAGAGCAAAGAAATACGGGAAGACGAGCGGCGATTCATAAACGCGGTCCCTTGTCCAAAAGGGTCAATTTACAGTGCCAGCAGGAGGGTTTTGGGGCAAGTAATAGCGGAGTTGCGTCTGGGAGAGCCAATGCGCTCGGGAGGGCGTACGGCTCGGGGTCGCTCGCTTCGCTTCGTGGGACGGGCCAGGCGCCCGTCCCTCCATGGCTCGTCTTGCTAATCTTTGCTGGGTTTTTTCGGGGTCAGATCGCAGGCCTGGCGGACGCGGTCGAGGTTCAAGCCGCCGGGCGAGAATTCGGCGATCTCCCGGCCCCCGCGGGTTCCGACTTCGATCTTGAAGACCTGAGAACCCATCATGCCACGAGTTGTGCCTTTGTCCATCGATAAGGCGCGGCCGCGAATCCAGTTCCAGCCGTGATAGCTGTGCGTGTCGTCGATGCGGACCATGACTCCCATCTGAGGCTGTCCCCAGAAGCCAGGGCGGTTCGGCGGAGCCAGACGCGCACCGGGATTGAAGTCCGAAAAGGTCAGCTTGCCATTGGAGCAGAAGAGTTCGATGCGCGGCTTAAAATCCTGATCTTCTTTCAGATAGTTGTCGGCCAGAAGTTCGAAACGGACTTTCTTCGCGGCGGTCATTTTGTCTTCCGACTGAAATTCCATCCACTTGCCGCCGGCGCTGACGCCGTCTTTTTCATCCTGATAAGGGCTCATGGCGCCTTGGTTTGCGTTTGCATTATCCTGCGAAAATGCGGCGATGCTGGCGGCGCAAACAAGCATGAAACACACGAGCGCCGCATAGACGGCGCGGGCTGGGCGCTGGTGGCTGCGAGAAAAATGTGGCTTCACGGTGTCCTCCCCTACAAACTTTCTTACATATATTGAACCCGGAAAGGCCGGCAAAGTTGCATCGAAGGTACTTGGGAACGTTACCTTGGCCCGGGATTCGGACCCTGTCGCTAGCAGTCGCTCCACGCGAGATTCCTCGACCCGCTGGAGAAAGCGCGGGTCTTCGGAATGACGCCTTCTGAAAAGGGTTTAAGAGTACTGCTAACGCCCTTGTTTAGCGGGTGTCGACCTTCAGGTCAAGGTACACCTGGGAGCGCTCGTCGAACTGGCTGACCGATTTGGTGTCACTTTTCTTGCCCTTGTACTGGGCGTAGACCTCGAAGTCGACAGCGGTGGAAAGGGCGGGAAAGCGGAAAGTGCCGTCTTTGCCGACGATGTAGGTCTTGACGGCGCGGTTGCGGGTATTAGTGAGATAGACGACAGCGTCGGGCACAGGATTGTCCTGAGCGTCGAGGACCTTGCCGAAGAGCAGCCGGCCGACGGGCTTGTCTTTCTTATCGGGCGGCGCGGCGGCGGCCATCGATGCGACGGCAAGGATGGCACAAAAAACGGCAACAACCTTGATCAGGAGCGGATTCCGACTCATGGCTGAGGCTATTGTCTCACGGCGCGCAAACGCCAACGCCTACCGGGTTAGATGCAATCCGGTGTCTTCGCGTTCGTCGCCATAGATGTGGACGGTAACTTCTTTGACCAGGCGGATGGGCTTGCCGTCGGAAGTTTTGAAGCTTTTAAGGTCGGCCCAGATGATGTAGTCCATTTCGCCGGGTGGGACGCGCTGGGCGAATTCGCCGTTGTGGTCGGAATACATCTCCCACTTGGGCTTCTTGTCTTTTGCGCGGCGAATCTTGACCTTGACGCCGTAGACGGGCCGATCGTCCGGGCCCCAGACCGTGCCCACAATGAGGGCGTAGGGCTTGTCTTTGTCTTTTTCCTTGGGAGCGGCCTGGAGCGCCCGCTGTGGGTGGAAAGCTGGCAGGAGCAGCGCCAGCAAAAGAAAACAGGTCCAAGACAGCCTGGTGAAACGCGGCCCTGAATCAGGAGTAGTCACCGTCTTCGCTTTCCTCCTCTTCCTCGTCTTCTTCTTCCTCGTATCCCTCTTCGACGGCCTTCAACTCGAGCGGACTGGTGGTGACCACTTCAAAGTCGGTGCCGCACTCGGGACACGAAATTACCTCGCCTTCGTCGACCTCTTCTTCTTCGACGTCCAGATCGGTTTCACATTCGGGACAGAGAATCATAAGCCCTTCCTCGCCTGGTAGAAGCCTCCTGATAATATTTAGATTCTCCCCGGCAGTTGGTCAAGGGGCAGGGCCGGGGGGCGCGAGTTTTGGGGGAATAAATGAAATTTTCCCTCAACGCGAGATTTGCCCGATCGTCCCTCACCATGGTGCTTCCGATGAGATTCATGCGTTGGTTTGTTGCCAGTCTGGCCGGAGTGATGTTGCCCTGTTTTACAGTTTTCGCTCAAACAACCAAGCCGGAGGCGAAGGCGGGTCCGCAGATTGCGGCGGCCCTGAAGCAGATTTCGGCGCAGCGGATTCAGGCGAATATCGAGAAACTGGTGGGCTTTGGAACGCGGCTCACGATTTCTGCGCAGGATGCGCAGGCGATTGCTGCGGGCCGCGGAGTGGGAGCGGCGCGGGAGTGGATCAAGTCGGAATTTGAGCGCTATTCGAAAGATTGCGGCGGCTGCCTGGAGGTGAAGACCGATAGTTTTACGGAAGAGCCGACGGACAGGATTCCGAAGGCGACGGAAATCACCAATGTTTATGCGGTTCTGAAGGGTACTGACGAGGCGCGCGCTAAACAGATCGTGTTGGTGACTGGTCACTACGATTCGCGCAACAGTGACACGTTCGACGTGAATGGCGATGCTCCGGGCGCGAACGATGATGGCAGCGGAACCGCGGTGAGCCTGGAGTGCGCGCGAGTTCTGAGCAAGATGAAGTTTCCGGGAACGATTGTTTTTCTCACGGTTGCGGGAGAAGAACAGGGGCTGAACGGGAGCAAGCATTTTGCAAACTTTGTCAAAGGCCAGGGATGGAATCTGGAAGCCGTACTGAATAACGATATCGTCGGCGGCGATAAAAGCCACGAGCAGAACCATGCCGTCGTGCGGGTGTTTTCCGAGGGGCTGCCGCAGGCTGCGACCGAGCAGGAGATCCGGCGAATTCGCGGGCTGGGCGGCGAGAGCGATTCCGGGTCGCGTGAACTCGCTCGCTATATCGCCGATGTGGGACGAACGTACGACGCGGGCGTGAAGCCGATGCTGATCTTCCGGCTCGATCGCTACTTGCGCGGAGGAGATCATTATTCGTTCAATCAGGAGGGATTTTCGGCGGTGCGCTTCACCGAATTTCGCGAGGACTTTCACCATCAGCATCAGAATGTGCGCAAGGAAAACGGCGTGGAATATGGGGATCTGCCAAAGTTTGTTGACTACGAATATGTATCGCATGTGGCGCGCCTGAACGCGGCGACTCTAGCGTCGCTGGCGTCGGCTCCGGCTCCCCCCGGGAATGTTCATTTGCTGACGAAAGACCTGGAAAACGATTCGACGCTGACGTGGGAAGCATCGTCGGGTGCGACAGAATACGAAGTGGTGTGGCGCGAGACGAGTTCGCCAGAGTGGGAGCACGCGCAGGGTTTCGGTAGCGCGACACGCGCGACACTGAAGCTCTCGAAAGATAACGTGATTTTTGCGGTGCAGGCTGTCGATAAGGCAGGGCATCGCAGCTTGCCGGTGGTGCCGACGCCGGAGCGGTAATTCGACCTCTCAGAAGCGGAGCGTGATTCCCGTCGAGATGCGCAGGTGGTTGCGCGGGCCGGGGCCACCCTGATCTGTCCCGAGCGCAGAAGAGTTGTGGTTGATGATGTCGTCGATCTGAACCGCCTGCGCGCCAAGGTGGCGGGTAATCCAGAAATCTGCTCCGCCGCCCAGAGCCGCGGCAAACGAAGTTGCCACCGGATCATAACTACCGTTGAAGTGCAATGCGCCGAAGAGTGCATGCCCGTAGAGTGTGAGCCGGTGCAAGTCTCCCGAAAGGCGTGGCCCGCCCATGTATGTTAGGGAGTTGTGATTCGAGCCAGCCCCGTTACTACCGTAGTTGCCGCTAAAGTCGGCTTCCGCAGCGAAGTGAGGCGCCAAGGTGAACGCGCCAGAGGCCTGCCATCCATTGAAGGCAAAGTTTTTCCAGGGGCCGCTATAAAGCTGATACACCGAGTAGCCGAGATAGGAATAACCGCCGGAAACCTGGACTCGTTCGGAGACTTTGTCTGACGTTTGAGCGATGGCGCCGGTTCCAAGCAATAGCACAGCGACAAAGAAAACGACGCTTGCAGGCAGGGATGCTGGTCTCATTTTGCGGCCCTCACGATTCAGGAGTTAAAGCTCGCTGAGTTAAAGATCGCTACATTACTTGCGGGGCCCGTGTTCCCGAGTGGATAAGCCAAAATTTACGCTCTTGCCGGAGTCTGATGCAATGCCTTCTTCCAGGTTGCCCGTGGCCAGAATGGAAATGGGTGCGCACGGAGGTCTCTATAGCGTGATGCGGTTCCAGGTAAACGAGTAGAATTGGACGAGCGAGGAATTGCGTGCGGCGAACCGGCGAACCGATGACGTTGAGCCTGCCTCCGTTTACCAAGGCGGTGACGTGGCTGATTGGGATTAATACTGCGATTTTTCTGCTGCTCGAGTTGTTCGGCATCGCCCGTGTTGCTGGCGTCGAGTTGATCATCGATTACTTTGCCCTGACACCGACCCTCGTTGTCCACGGATACATCTGGCAGCTGGTCACCTACAGCGTTCTGCATGCCGGCTTCATGCATTGGTTCGGGAACATGCTTGGGCTTTGGATGTTCGGCTCGGCGATTGAGAATGCCTGGGGCACGCGTCGGTTTATTGAACTCTACTTCATCGGAGTGGTCGGCGCCGCGCTGACGACTGTCGGGCTGTCTTACGCCCACATTCTGGGCAATCCATTGCAACCGACTTTAGGCGCCTCGGGCGGAGTATTCGCGATTCTCATTGCGTTCGGAATTCTCTTTGCGGATCAGGAGATTATGCTGATTCCGTTTCCATTCCTGATCAAGGCCAAGTATTTCGTCGGCATCCTGATTGTGGTAACGCTGGCTCTCGCGATGGGCGGCGGCGGCAACGTCGCATATGTCGCGCATCTCGGCGGATTGCTCTTCGGTTGGCTCTACGTGCGGCGCGGGCCCAAACCGGCGATGGTCAACGTGGGCTTCAGCGAACGCTATTATGGGCTACGCAACTCGTATTACCGCTGGAAGCGGCGGCGCGCGGCGAAGAAGTTTGAAGTCTACATGCGCGAGCACGACCGCAACGTGCATTTTGACGAGCATGGGAACTACATTCCTCCGGATGACGATGCGCGCAAGGGGAATGGCGGCGGGAAGTCGGGGTGGGTGAACTGAAATTTCTGCTCGAACATTGGCACATCTTGTCATCCTGAGGCGCGCGTTTTGGGCGCGCCGAAGGACCTATGGAGTTGTCGAAAGCGTTGCTGCACCCCCCGAGTTGCATAGGTCCTTCGCTCCGCAAAAATGCGCTTCGCTCAGGATGACAATGCAAAGAAGTCTACGGTATCTGTGAATATCTGCTGCGTCAGCGCCTCCTGCTTCCCTTTTCCCTGGAATCCTAGATCGTGACCTGCGCCTTCGATCGCTACAAGTTTCGTCTTGGCGGGGATCATCTTGATTGCGCGCCCGAGTTCTTCAATCGATCCGAAGGGATCGCGCGTGCCGCTGACGAAGAGCGTTGGCGTGCGCAGGTCGGGCAGATGTTGCGTGCGTTGCTGCTCCGGCTTGCGCGGCGGATGCAGCGGATACGACAGGAGCAGCAGTCCTGCGACCAGATCGGGTTCTTGCTTGCTCAATTCGGCGCAGAGCACGCTGCATTGGCGTCCGCCGTAGGAGTGGCCGGAGAGGAAGATGCGTAGCTTTCTCTGTCTTGAGTCAAAATCCCCACCCTGTCGCAGACTGCGCGACAAGGGTGGGGCACCCGAAGTTTGGTCCCGACTGTAGTCCCCATCCAAAATTTTCTTGATAGCGGCAATTGCGTTCTTCAATCCAGCGCGGTCACGGGCGGCGTCGGCGGGGCCGGGCGGGCCGTAGGATCGCGCTTGGCGATATGGGAGATCACAGCGAAGGATAGTAAATCCGGATTTGGAAAAAGTCTCTGCCAGCGCGACCAGCAAGGGTGCTTGCGCGTTCGAGCCGGCGCCGTGGGTCAGGATCAAAGCATTTCCGTTGGGAGTTTCAGGAATGTGCAAGTAGCCGCGGACTTTGGGCTCGGCAGCGTTATCGGCGAAGGCGCGTATGGAGACTTCGGGCAAGGCTTCATTCTAAATGCGCGCCGCTCCACAGTTGTCACCCTGATACGGCTGCAGGCTCATCGTGTTACGAACACTCTCGAATTGATATCGTAACGCACCAACTTTACACCGCCGTCTGCTTTCTTCCAGGTGAATACTTCCACAGCGTTTCCCTGCTCAAATGTGCTGTTGTAAGTAACCTTAATGAAGGTACCGCTCGTACTGGCATTTACAAAAATGTTCGCGCGGTCACACGAACGCGACACGCCAAGCTTGGTGTGAACACCTTTGAGGAATTTGATGATTTCTTCACGACTGTCTGAGGTTTGAAACGCGGTGTCAGATTGGTTCACAATGTCATCGTAAGCTTGCGAGTCGAGCTGAGCATGGCAATGCCGTGCCGCATCATTAGACAGTCTCGCACCCGCACTCATTCCCGAGCCACATTGCCACGCGAAGTAGCCGAACAGCAAAACGATCGCAAGGAGGGACAACCTCCATGAGATCCACTTAGGTTTTGGGGCGCTGGGTTGTTGCTAGGGGCAACTACAGTCGTGCCAGATTGCTCCATGGGCGGCCTCCGCTGCATTCATCGCTCTTATGTGTCCATCCGTACTTCTCCCAGGGTTTCGTACACCTTCACGATCTGAATTTCATTTCCCAGGCGGGCCCAGCAGCGGAGCATGTCGGAGTCTTCGAGGGCGGCGCGGCGGGATTCTTCCGACTTCCAGTAGCGCAGGAAAACGTAGTGCGATTCGGGGTCGCGGTAGAGCAGGTCGCGTCCGTAGCCCTTGGTGGCAACGATCGATGACAGTTCGCGCAGTGTGGCGAGCGATGCGGCTTCTTTGCCGGGAACCGGTTCCCAGATTGCCACCGAGAGTATCTCTTGCGGCATACCGGGGATTATAGCGTGAGGAAGGACTTGGAGGGGCGGACGCACTGGTCCACGCATAAAGCGGAAAAGAGCTACAGGGCCGCGAGGGTTGCTGCGCTCCCTCCCCGGACGAATGCGTCCGGGGCTCCACGTTCGCTAGAGCTTTTTCTTGCGCTGCTTCTTGGGGTGCGCAATGCGGGCGGCCTCTTGTTCGGTGACCACGTGCAGGCGCATGAGATTGGTGGAACCGGCGGACTGGCGAGTGCCGGCGACGACGCCCAAGACATCCTGCGGCTTGAGCACGCCGCGGCCGAGCAAATCTTTTTCTGCAAGCGAGACCATCTCTTCCGCGGAGCGTGCCTGATGGCAGCGCACAGGGCGGACTCCCCAGTAGAGATTCATGCGATTGACGACGGACGGTGAGTGGGTGAAGGCGTAAATCGGAGCCTTGGGGCGGTATTTTGAAATCATACGCACGGTGTTGCCGGTTTCGGTGAAGATGGCGATCGCGCCCATGGGCAAGTCTTCGGCGGCGTGCGCGATCGATTCGCAGATGGTCTCCGGCACAGACAGGCCTCGATGATCGCGGCGGCGGCGCGTGTACTCGAAGTCGCCGGTGTTGCATTCGGCTTCGACGACGATGCGCGACATGATGGACACCGACTCGCGGGGATACTGGCCGCTGGCGGTTTCGGCGGAGAGCATGACCGCGTCAGTGCCGTCGAAAATCGCGTTGGCCACGTCGCTGGCCTCGGCCCGCGTGGGGCGCGGGTTTTCGACCATCGACTCGAGCATCTGCGTGGCCGTTATGACCGGCTTGCGCCACGCGGCAGCGCAGCGGATGACGTGTTTCTGAATGACTGGAACTTTTTCCGGCGCCACTTCCACACCGAGATCGCCGCGCGCGACCATGACTCCGTCGGCGACTTCCAGAATCTCCTCGAGATGATCGATAGCCTGCGGCTTTTCGAGCTTTGCGATGACGGGAACTTCTCTTTTGTGCGACGCGATAATCTGCTTGACCATGCTTACGTCGGCGGCGGTACGGACAAACGAAATCGCAACGGCATCGACGCCCTGCTTGAGGCCGAATTCGAGATCTTTGCGGTCTTTCTTTGTGAGCGCGGGAATCGAGAGGGCGACGCCGGGAAGGTTGATGCCTTTGTGTTCGCCCAACATGCCGCCGTTTAGAACCTCACAGAGGACATCTTTGGCGCGCACCCCGCGCACGCGCAATTCGATCAGGCCGTCACTGAGAAGAATGCGCGCGCCGGCGGTGAGTTCGCGGGCGAGATCAGGAAATGTGGTGGAGATGCGAGTCTGGGTGCCGGGAACATCGTCGGGCGTGATGGTCACGACCGAGCCGCTCTTCAGCATGACCGGCTCGTGGCGCTCGAGTGGGCCGGTACGGATTTTCGGGCCTTGCAGGTCTTGCAGGATGCAGACGGTGCGTCCCTCATATTGGGCTGCGTGGCGCAGCCGGACGATGTTGTGGGCGTGTTCGGGATGAGTGCCATGCGAGAAGTTGAGGCGGGCGACGTCCATGCCGAGGCGCAGCAGATCGCGCATGGCGGCTTCGGAGTTCGAGGCTGGGCCGATGGTGCAGATGATTTTGGCGCGGCGGGCGCGCTGTGGGATAGGGCTCTCCTCGGACGTATCGGCGCGTGGTTTCAAGAGGGAGTCCTCAGTGGTTATCACTGATAGTTATATCAAGCGTCTGATGTCATTCCGAGCGAAGCGAGGAATCCCTACTGCCAGCACTACTTTTCGGGCAGGGATGATTCGACTTCGGACGAACTCGCATTCGCTATCTCGTTCTACGCTCAGCATGACAGAAAATGGTTATTCTCGCCCAGTCCCTGCACCACTTACGCCTTTGGTCCGTTGACGGCTATCAATTCCTTCCCCAGCATGGCGCGCGGGAATAACAGCGCGTTGAATTCCGCGCCGACTAACACGACGAGCGAGATGATGTACATCCACACGAGCAAGGCCATGGCCACCCCGAGCGAGCCGTAGATCGTAGCGAAGTTGCCGAAGTGCTGAAGGTAGGCACGGAAGCCGACTGTCGTGAGAAACCACAGGACGGTCGCCAGCATGGCGCCGGGCATCACGCTGTGCCAGGGCTGGGTACGCGGCACGGCGTGGTGGTAGATCAGCGCAATCACGGCGATGCTGGTGAGAGTCGCGATCAGCCAGCGGATTCCTCCCCAAAGCAGGAGAATGTAGGGGCTGAAGTCAGGATCGAGATAGGGCAGCAGCCGGCTCTCGAACTTGCTGCCGACCGCGACGAGAATGGTCGCGAATGTCATCGGGATGAGCGCGAAGATCACAAGCAGAAAGGCGATCATGCGTTCTTTCACCAAGCCCCAGGTCTTGGGAAGTTCGTAGCAGCGGCGGAAGCCATCCATCCAGGAGATCATCACGCCGGAGGCGGTCCACAGCGTCACGACCGACGTGGTGGTGACCAATCCGACCGGATGCTGCGCCGCACCCTTCAGATAGCTCAGCGCGGTGTTGCCGCCTGCAGGCAGGATGCTGCCAAGTGCATAACTGATCTCGCGCAGATAGGGCGCGCCCTTGCGCCAGCTGGCCAGCGCCGATCCGATGATCAGCAGAACGGGGAAGAACGTGAAGATGGAGGAATACGCCGCGGCTTTGGCCGTAGCGAAGGCGTCATGAACGAAAGCCCGCCACAGCGAGGTTCGTAGTAGGCGAAGGAAGCGAAACATGCGCTCTTCCAGAGTAGGGCCGGGAGGTATCTGGCGCAAAGAGGGAAGTGGGGCAGGTTCCTCAATGCGCAATCGCTGGGGGGAAGCGTGCATGTTTTGTTAGATGTGTAAATGCAATTCGGGGGCGACCTTGAATCGCCCCCGAAAATTGCTGTATCAGTGTTACTCGGCCGCGGGAATTTCCGCGGGCAGGTCGTCGGTCTCGCCTTCGTGGCGCATCATTTCGAGAGCGCGCTCGGCTTCTTCGTATGCCGCCGAGACTTCGGCCTGGACCTTCGCCGCCGCTTCTTCCATCTCCGGCGAGAGGCGCACATTGCGGTAGTACTCCATGCCGGTTCCGGCCGGGATGAGCCGTCCGACGATGACGTTCTCTTTCAGGCCGCGCAGGTGATCGACCTTGCCGTTGATGCTGGCTTCGGTAAGCACGCGCGTGGTCTCCTGGAACGACGCCGCCGAGATGAACGAGTCCGTCGAGAGCGAAGCTTTCGTGATGCCGAGGAGCAGCGGGCGTCCGGTAGCCGGCTTGCCGCCTTCCTTGATCACGCGCTCGTTCTCTTCGCGGAACGCGAACTTGTCGAGTTGTTCCTCGAGCAGGAATCGCGTATCGCCCACGTCTTCGACCTTCACCCAGCGCATCATCTGCCGGACAATCACCTCGATGTGCTTGTCGGAGATGTTGACGCCCTGCAGCCGGTAGACTTCCTGGATTTCGTTGACCAGGTAAGCCTGCAACTCTTTTTCGCCGAGCACCGCCAGGATGTCGTGCGGGTTGAGCGGGCCATCCATCAAAGGTTCGCCGGCCTTGACGCGCTCGCCTTCCTGCACGTTGATGTGAACGCCGCGCGGAACCGAGTATTCCTTTTCGGTGCCGTTGTCGGCGACCACGTACACCTTGCGCTGTCCTTTCGAAACCTCGCCGAACTTCACCGTGCCATCGATTTCGCTGATGACCGCGGTTTCGTGCGGCTTGCGGGCTTCGAACAGTTCGACCACGCGCGGCAGACCACCGGTGATGTCTTTCGTCTTGGTGGTTTCGCGCGGGATCTTTGCCAGCACGTCGCCCGGATTGACCGTGTCACCGTCCTGCACCATCAGGTGCGAGCGCGAAGGCATCAGGTAACGCTTGCTGCTTTTGCCGCCCTTGATCACGATCGCAGGCTGGCGCTTCTCGTCCGGAGAATCGCCGACCACGTGGCGCGACAGGCCGGTGACTTCGTCGACCTCTTCGTGGAGGGTAACGCCTTCCTGTAGGTCCTTGAACTGCGCCGTGCCGCCGATTTCTGTCAGGATCGCGAAGGTGTACGGATCCCACTCGACCATGATCTGGCCAAGCGTGACCGGATCGCCGTCGTTGACCTTCAGCTTGGCGCCGTATACGACCGAGTAGCGCTCGCGCTCGCGGTTCTTCTCATCCACGACTGCGATCGAACCCTGCCGGTTCATGACCACCAGATCGCCGGACTTTGCCTTGACGGTCTGCAATCCGATGAAGCGCACGTTGCCGTTGTTCTTGGCATCGAGCCGCGACTGCTCAGAGACTCGCGATGCCGTACCGCCGATATGGAAGGTACGCATGGTGAGCTGCGTTCCGGGTTCGCCGATCGACTGCGCCGCGATGACGCCGGTGGCTTCGCCCAGTTCGACGAGGCGTCCGGAAGCCAGGTTGCGGCCGTAGCACATGACGCAGACGCCGCGCTTGGATTCGCAGGTCAGCACGGAGCGGATTTTCACGCGCTCAATGCCGGCTGCCTGAATCGCGCCCGCGAGGTCTTCGGTGATTTCGTTGTTGATGTCGACGATGACGTTGCCGTCATAGTCTTTGATCTTCTCGAGAGACACGCGGCCCACGATGCGGTCGCGCAACGGCTCGATGATTTCTCCGGCTTCCACGATGCCCTGCACGTAGATGCCGTCGACCGTGCCGCAGTCGTACTCGCTGATGATCACGTCCTGCGCCACGTCGACCAGACGCCGCGTGAGATAACCGGAGTCGGCGGTCTTGAGCGCCGTGTCGGCCAATCCCTTGCGCGCGCCGTGGGTCGAGACGAAGTATTCGAGCACTGTCAGGCCTTCACGGAAGTTGGCCGTGATCGGAGACTCGATGATTTCGCCCGATGGCTTCGCCATCAATCCGCGCATGCCGGAGAGCTGGCGAATCTGCTGTTTCGATCCGCGAGCGCCGGAGTCGGCCATGACATAAATCGGATTGAGTTCACCTTCCTTGTCGCGCCGCTGCATTTCACCGAACATCTCGTCGGCCACTTTTTCCGTGATCGCCGACCAGATTTCGATGACCTTGTTGTAGCGCTCGCCGTTGGTGATGGCGCCGTCGAGATACTGCTGCTGCACGTTCACGACCTGCTTCTCGGCGTCTTTCACCAGAACCTTCTTGCTGTCCGGGATGACCATGTCGTCGATGCCGATCGACAGTCCAGCGCGAGTCGCGAAGCGGAAGCCCAGCGACTTCACCTCGTCGAGCATCTTGACCGTGGTCTCGAGTCCGAAGCGCAGGTAGCCGTAGTTGACCAGCGCGCCAATTCCCTTCTTCTTGAGCAGGCCATTGATATACGGCATGCCCTCGGGAAGGTGATCGTTCAGGATGGCGCGGCCGACGGTGGTGTTGATGAACGAGCGCTCCACCTGGACCGGCTCGGTGTGAATGATGTCCTGATCGTCGTATGCGGTGGTCAGGTCGATCAATTCCCCGGAGAAACGCAAGCGGATCGGCGTCAGCGTTTCCACTTCACCGGCATCCAGCGCGAGCAATACTTCTTCGATGTTCGCGAAGGCCCGGCCTTCACCCTTCGCTCCCGGTTTGCCCTTGGTCAGGTAATAGAGACCGAGAACCATGTCCTGCGTCGGCACGGTGATCGGCTGGCCGGAGGCCGGCGACAGAATGTTGTGCGAGGCCAGCATCAGCACGCTGGCTTCGACCTGCGCTTCCGGAGACAGCGGAATGTGAACCGCCATCTGGTCGCCGTCGAAGTCGGCGTTGAACGCCGTGCAGACCAGTGGGTGAATCTTGATGGCCTTGCCTTCCACCAGCACTGGCTCAAACGCCTGAATGCCGAGGCGGTGCAGCGTTGGAGCGCGGTTCAGCAGGACCGGATGATCCTTAATGACCTCTTCGAGGATGTCCCAAACAATCGGCTCCTGCTGCTCGACCATTTCTTTCGCTTGCTTGATGGTCGTGACGTTGCCCGTCTGCTCCAGCCGGTGATAAATGAACGGCTTGAACAGCTCGAGCGCCATCTTCTTGGGCAGACCGCACTGGTGCAGCTTGAGTTCGGGGCCGACCACGATAACCGAACGTCCGGAGTAATCGACGCGCTTGCCCAGCAGGTTCTGGCGGAAGCGCCCCTGCTTGCCTTTGAGCGTGTCAGACAGCGACTTCAGCGGACGGTTGTTGGCGCCGCGCAGCACGCGACCACGGCGTCCGTTGTCAAACAGGGCGTCGACGGCTTCCTGCAGCATGCGCTTTTCGTTGCGCACGATGACTTCGGGCGCGTGCAGGTCCATCAGCTTCTTCAACCGGTTGTTGCGGTTGATGACGCGGCGGTAGAGGTCGTTCAAATCCGACGTTGCGAAGCGGCCACCATCGAGTGGAACGAGAGGACGCAGCTCCGGTGGAATGACCGGGATCACGTCGAGGATCATCCAGTGCGGCTTGTTGCCGCTCTTGCGGAAGGCCTCGACCACTTTCAGCCGTTTGGCGTACTTGAGCCGCTTCTGCAGCGAGTTTTCGTTCTTCATCTTCTCGCGCAGTTCGGTGGAGAGCCCGTCGGTGTCGACGCGCTTGAGCAGTTCCTTGATCGCTTCTGCGCCCATCATGGCCTTGAAGCCGGCGGGGCGGTATTGCTGATCGAGTTCGCGGAACTTCGCTTCGTCTTTGATGACCTCGCGCTCTTTCACCGGGGCGTCGCCGGGTTCAACCACGACGTACGCTTCGAAGTAGAGAACGGATTCGAGATCGCGCAGCGAGATATCAAGCAAGTGCCCGATGCGGCTGGGCAATCCCTTGAAGAACCACACGTGCGAGCATGGCGACGCCAGCTCGATGTGGCCGAGGCGCTCACGGCGAACTTTCGACAGCGTGACTTCCACGCCGCACTTGTCGCAGATCACGCCGCGGTGCTTCATGCGCTTGTACTTGCCGCACAAGCACTCCCAGTCGGTGACGGGACCGAAGATGCGCGCGCAGAACAAGCCGTCCCGCTCCGGCTTGAAGGTGCGGTAGTTGATGGTCTCGGGCTTGGTGACTTCGCCATGCGACCAGCTCCGGATTTTTTCCGGCGAGGCCAGGCTGATGCGAATGGCGTCGAAGTCCGCGATCACATTTGCCATTTCAAAGGGGCTCGAACGAAACAAGGTGTTCCTCCGCTTTTCTCGGCTGTTGCGCCGCCGATTGCGGCTCTTGAAGGTCGCTAGTCGTTGGTCGTTAGTCGCTAGCGCAATCTCTGGCCTGTGGCTTCAAGAGCGAAAGACACAGGCCCCGTTTTCCTAAAATTCTGAATCGCGGTCGCTGGCCAACGACGATTGGCCAACGACCAACGACGATCTCCTCAATCCGCTGCTGCGCTGACCGCTGGCTTTTTCTCGGCTGCCTTGATCAATTCCACATCGAGGCAGAGCGACTGCAGCTCCCGGATCAGCACGTTAAACGATTCCGGCACGCCGGGCTCCATGGCGGCTTCGCCCTTGACGATGGCCTCATAAATCTTGGTACGGCCGTATACGTCGTCGGACTTCGCCGTCAAAAGCTCCTGCAGGATGAACGCCGCGCCGTAAGCTTCCAGCGCCCACACTTCCATTTCGCCGAAGCGCTGTCCGCCGAACTGCGCTTTGCCGCCCAGAGGCTGTTGCGTAATCAGCGAGTACGGTCCGATGGAGCGCGCGTGAATCTTGTCGTCCACCAGGTGCGAGAGCTTCAGCATGTAGATGTATCCCACGGTAACCGGCTGTTCGAACTTATCTCCGGTCATACCGTCGCGGAGCATCGTCTTGCCCGAAGTCGGCAGTCCAGCGTGTTCGAGCAGCGCCTTGATCTCGACTTCCTTGGACCCGTCGAACACCGGCGATCCCATGAAGACGCCCTTGGTCAGGGTCGGCGCCACCGATTCCAGCTCCTCGTCGCTCATGTCGGCGATGATGTCGGAGAGCTGCGAGTCTTTGAACAGCGACTTCAACTCGCGGCGAATCGCCTCGGTGCGCGTGTTTTCTTTCAGCAGGTTCGTGATCTTCTCGCCCAGCTGGAAACCCGCCCATCCGAGGTGGGTTTCAAGAATCTGTCCCACGTTCATACGGGAAGGCACGCCCAGGGGGTTCAGGACGATTTCGACCGGCGTTCCGTCTTCGAGGTACGGCATATCCTCCTCCGGCAGAATGCGCGCGATCACGCCCTTGTTACCGTGGCGGCCGGCCATCTTGTCGCCCACGCTCAGCTTGCGCTTCATGGCGATATAGACCTTGACCAGTTTGATCACGCCTGGCGGCAGTTCGTCGCCCTTGGTCAGCTTGTCTTTCTTCTCGTTGACGATTTTCTTCAGCACATCGATCTGGCGAGACGTCATCTCTTCGATCTCGTCGATCTGCTCGTTCACCCGGGGATCTTTATCCGCATACTTGATGCGCTTCAGGTTGCGGGTCGAGATGCGCTCAATCTCGTCTCTGGTTAAGATCGCTCCCTTGGTCAGCAGACGCTTGTTGGTGCGCTCGTCGTGCAGATCAGCCTGAACTTCCTTGCCGCCGAGGATGTTCTCCAGGCGCTTCAGGCGCTCGTCGGTAAGAATCCGGATTTCGTCCGAAAGGTTCTTTTCGAGCTTGGCAATCTGCGTAGCTTCGATGGCCTTCGCGCGCTCGTCCTTCTCCTGGCCTTTGCGCGAGAAGATCTTCACGTCGACGATCACGCCCTCGATGCCCGGCGGGCAGTAGAGCGAAGCGTCGCGCACGTCGCCGGCCTTTTCGCCGAAGATGGCGCGCAACAGTTTCTCTTCCGGCGTGAGCTGGGTTTCGCCCTTGGGCGTAACTTTGCCCACCAGGATGTCGCCCTGCTTCACCGTGGCACCGATGCGGATCACGCCCGCTTCGTCCAGATTGCGCAGCATCGACTCGCTGACGTTGGGAATGTCGCGCGTGACTTCTTCCGGACCGAGCTTGGTGTCGCGTGCTTCAATTTCGAATTCCTCAATGTGCAGCGAGGTGTAGTAATCCTCTTTCACCATTTTTTCGGAGACGAGGATCGCGTCTTCGAAGTTGTAGCCGCGCCACGGCATGAAGGCGACCAGGACGTTTCGTCCCAGCGCCAGCTCGCCGTGATCGGTGCACGGGCCGTCGGCGATGATCTCGCCCTTCAGCACGCGCTGGCCCTTTTTGACGACCGGCTTCTGGTTGATGCAGGTGTTCTGGTTCGAGCGTTTGAACTTCGTGAGCTGGTAGATGTCGCTGCCCACTTCACGCGACAGCTGCGTCGGATGGTGCTCCCCTTCCACGCGCACAATGATGCGCTCGGAGTCGACCGAGTCGATGATTCCGTTGCGGCGGGCGAGAACCACTGCGCCGGAGTCGCGGGCGGTCACGCCCTCCATCCCGGTGCCGACGATCGGCGCCTGCGCGCGCAGCAGCGGCACGGACTGCCGTTGCATGTTCGCACCCATCAGCGCGCGGTTCGCGTCGTCGTGCTCGAGGAACGGCACCAGCGAGGCGGCGACCGAGACCAATTGCTTCGGGCTGACGTCGACATAGTCGACCTCATCGCGGTTCACGAAGACGAAGTTGCCGGCCTTGCGGGCGTTGACCAGTTCGGCGACGATCTTGCCTTTGTCGTCGAGTTCCACATTGGCCTGTGCGATGGTGTGGCGGTCTTCTTCCCACGCCGAGAGATAGAACGAGAATGGCTCGACTGTCGCCGGCTTCTTGCGCTTCTCTTTCAGCTCGTTGTTGATCTTCTCGATCTCATGCTTTTCCATGTGATCGCCGACTTTGTGGTCGCTGTCGCCAACATTGACGATGGTCACATAGTCGATCACCCGTCCGCCCTTGATCTTGCGGTAGGGTGACTCGATGAAGCCATAATCGTTGATGCGGGCGTAGCAGCTCAGCGACGAGATCAGGCCGATGTTCGGACCTTCCGGCGTCTCGATCGGGCAGATGCGGCCGTAGTGCGTCGGATGCACGTCGCGCACTTCGAATCCGGCGCGCTCCCGCGACAAGCCGCCCGGCCCAAGCGCCGAGAGACGCCGCTTGTGCGTGATCTCGGAGAGCGGGTTGGTCTGATCCATGAACTGCGACAGCTGCGACGATCCGAAGAATTCGCGAATCGCAGCCATTACCGGCTTGGCATTGACCAGGTCGTGCGGCATGGCCGTCGACATTTCCTGGTACACGCTCATCTTTTCCTTGATCGCGCGCTCCATGCGGACCAGGCCGATGCGGAACTGGTTCTCCATCAACTCGCCGACCGCGCGCACGCGGCGGTTGCCGAGGTGGTCGATGTCGTCGACCGCGCCCAGGTTCTTGCGCAGCTTGAGCAGGTACGAAATCGTGGCGTAGAAATCGTCCGGATCGAGCGTTCGCTTGTCGAGCGAGGTAGCTTCCTGGTTCTCGAACAGCTTGATGTTGAATTTCAGCCGGCCCACGCGCGAGAAGTCATACTTGCGCGGGTCGAAGAACATGCCGTGGAAGAGCGCCGTCGCCGTGTCGAGCGTCGGCGGATCGCCGGGACGCAGCTTGCGGTAGATTTCAATCAGCGCTTCCTGCGGCGTCTTCACCGAATCGCGCTTCAGCGTCTGGCTGATCACCGTGCCAACGTCGTCGCGCTCGGGGAAGAACAGCGACATTTCGACGACACCTGAATCGAGAATTTTCGAGACTTTGTCGGCAGTCAGCTCGGAGTTCGCTTCGAGCATCACTTCGCCGGTGGTCGTGTCGACCACATCGCCGGCCGTCCACGCGCCTTCGAGATCGGTGATGTCGACTTCGATCTCACCGATCTTCGCCTTCTGAATTTCCTTCAGAATTGCGGCGTTAATCTTGCGGCCGGAATGGGCGATCTCGTCTCCAGACTTGTTCTTGATCGAGTGCGCCAGCTTCATGCCGAGCAGGTTCGTCGGCTTCTCGCTCGCGGGATCGAGCGTCCAGTAAAGCTTCTTGTCGCGCACCGCGATGCGGTCGGTGGTGTAGAACGTCTTGAGAATGTCCTCGCCGGAGCGCAGGCCGAGGGCGCGCAGGAAGATCGTGCCCAGGAATTTGCGCTTGCGGTCGATGCGGACATAGAGCACGTTCTTCTGGTCGTACTCGAATTCGACCCACGAACCGCGGTAAGGAATGATTTTTCCAAGGAAGTAGGTGCGGTTGTTGGCCGTTTCGAAGAAGACACCGGGCGAACGGTGCAACTGGCTGACGATTACTCGTTCTGTGCCGTTAATAATAAACGTCCCGTTCTGAGTCATCAGCGGAACGTCGCCAAAGAACACTTCCTGCTCTTTGATGTCGCGGATGGAGCGGTTACCGGTCTCAGCGTCCTTGTCGAAGATGGTCAGGCGCATCGTGACTTTGAGCGGCGCGGAGTAAGTCATGCCACGCTCTTCGCATTCGGCCACGTCGTATTTCAACTGCAAGCCGACCGGGTCGCCGCACTTGTTGCAGAAGTCGGGCGTGTTGGCGTTGTAGGTGCCGCACTTGTTGCACAGCACTTCGCCGGGATGGAACGGATCGGTAATGACGGTCGAGCCGCAGTTCTTACAAGTAGTACGGAGGTGATGCAGCCCTTTCAGGTGACCACACTTGCACTCCCAGTTACCGATGGCGTAATCGACAAACTCCAGTTGTGATACGTTGCGGAAATCGGTGATCGGAAACACCGACTGAAACACCGCCTGCAAGCCGCCATCTTCGCGCTCGCTGGGCAGTTTGTCCATTTGCAGGAAGCGGTCGTACGAACGCTTCTGAACTTCGATCAGGTTCGGAATCTGGATAGTGGCCGGAATTTTGGAAAAATCAAAGCGTTTACGGAAGGCATTTTTCATCGTCAAGAAACTCCCAATCTCACGCGCAGCCGAAGGCGGCGCTCAAACCGCGGAATGTGGGGCGCATTGTCGCGCCGCGGGATCTACCGTGCAGAACCGGAACTGCTCACATCAACGTAGTCAAAACCTGGGTACTTCAACTTGGGGTACATCACACTGATGCACATCAAAGCTGTCACCTGAAACGGAAAAGACAGCTAGGCGCCTGCAGGGACAGTCGTTCCCACAGACGCCAACCGAGGCGTTTCGCCAAATCTGATTTGAATTCTTTCGCGCCAGTTCGTCGGCCTGTTTCCGCCCCGCCTGCCCGCGGAGCAGCCTGCCTAAACTTCCCATGCGAGCCCTACTGCCCGCACACAAGTGATGCATGGGAAGCGACGTTATATAGATGCTAACATCGCCGCCCAAGCTTCACAAGTAGGAACGTACGCTAAAAACGATTTTGCACTGATTCCAGTGCAGTTTCGGGACTTGTATCGCGGGCGACGACGCCCGCTCCACAAAAACGCTTACTTCACCTCGACTGTCGCCCCAGCCTCGGTGAACTTCTTCTTGATGGTCTCGGCCTCATCCTTCGAAACGCCCTCTTTCACGTTCTTGGGCGCCCCGTCAACCAATTCCTTGGCTTCTTTCAGTCCCAGGCTCGTGACCTCCCGTACGGCCTTGATGACATTGATCTTATTGGCGCCGACTTCCTTCAGCACCACGGTGAATTCGGTCTTTTCTTCCGCCGGAGCCGCCGCGCCACCCGCCGCCGCACCGCCACCCGCTACCATCACGGGAGCCGCTGCCGCCGCCGATACGCCCAGCCGCGCTTCCAGCTTCTTGACCAGCTCCGCCGCTTCCAGAAGCGACAGGCCTACGATCGAGTCTTCAATCTGCTGCAGATCCGCCATGTTAGTTCTCCAAGTTGATATGTTTCGTTCTTTCGCCATCCACAAATCAGGTTTCCAGTGCGACCGGATTCATTTCTCTCCCGCCAGACAACGCTTGAGAAAGAACCGCGCAACCCATGACTTGCAGACAGCCAAACTTGTTCATGTGGCGCGGGCGCCCCCGCCCGCGCTGGTCGCTCGACCGGACAGCCGAGGGCGGCTGTCCCCACAAAAGCTATGCTTCCTTGAACTTCTTGTTCTGCACGCCCTGGTCGACCACGACCGCCAGGTTGCGCCCAACCTGGCTCATCACGGTCGCCAGACGCTGCGCCGGAGCGTTGATCAGGAACAGCAGCTTCGACATCAGCTCTTCCTTCGAAGGCATCGTCGCCAGCGCTTCAATTTCCTTGATGTTGATGACGCGGCCTTCGACCACGCCGATCTTGAAGGTAAACTCCGGCGTGTCTTTCGCGTACTTGGTCAGCGCCTTGGCCATCGCGACCGGATCGCCCGTCGTATATGCGATCGAAGTGACGCCCGCCAGGTCCTTCAGCGCGCCCTCAACCTTGGTGCCCTTCGCGGCCTTCTCGGCCAGAGTGTTCTTGACCACCTGATACTTCGCGCCCGCGCCGCGTAATGCTTTGCGCAGCTCGAAATCCTGGGCCACGGTCATCTTGGTGTACGTCGCGACGACTACGTTCGAAACGTTTTTCAGATCCTTGCTGAGCTTTTCAACCTGCTGTGTCTTCTTTGCTTTCGTAACCGCCATGATCTTTTTCCTTTGTCATTCCGAACACGCGCAAAGCGCGGGTGAGGAACCTGCTTTTCGGTGAAATCTCGTCCGCTGCTTACGCCTTCGCCGCCGCCTCGATTGGAGTCACGTCGAGAGAAATCCCGGGACCCATCGTCGAACTCAGGTAGCAGCCCTTGATGTATTTGCCCTTGGCGACCGAAGGCTTGGCCTTGATCACGCTGGTGATCAGCACGGTCGCGTTCTCGATCAATTTATCGGGCGTAAACGAAATCTTGCCAACCGGGCAATGCACCAATGCCGTCTTGTCGGTGCGGAACTCGACCTTACCGGCCTTCACTTCCTGGACGGCCTTGCCCACGTCGAAAGTCACAGTGCCAGTTTTCGGATTCGGCATCAGGCCTTTAGGCCCGAGAATCTTTCCCAGGCGTCCGACGGATTTCATCGTGTCGGGTGTGGCGATCAGGGCGTCGAAGTCGGTCCAGTTCTCTTTGGTAATCTTCTCGACCATCTCTTCGCCGCCGGCAAAATCGGCACCCGCCGCTTCCGCTTCTTTAATCTTGTCACCGGTCGCGATGACCAGAACTTTCTTGGACTTGCCGAGGCCGTGCGGCAGAACTACGGTGCCGCGAACCATCTGGTCCGCGTGCTTGGGATCGACTCCCAGCCGCAGCGTGACTTCGACGGTCTCGTCGAATTTGGCGAATTTCACTTTCTGCAAGAGTGGAACCGCATCCTGCAGCACGTAAGGCCGCGGCTCAACTGCCGCGTGCGCCTTGGCAATATTCTTTCCTTCTTTTTTCGACATGCACTTTTCCTTGTCTCCCACCGCGAAACGATGATTCGATCCGCCGTGGTGCGCGTATAAATTGAGCGATTTGGCGATTGAGTGATCGGGCGATTTTCACTCGCCCAATGACGCGATCGCTCAATCACCCAACAACTTCAATTCCCATCGATCGCGCCGTGCCGCGCACGCTCTTGATCGCGGTCTCGACCGAAGCCGCATTCAGGTCGGGCATCTTCTGCTTGGCGATGTCTTCCACCTGCTTGGCCGTAACTTTGCCTACTTTGTCTTTGTTCGGCGTGCCCGATCCCTTGGCGATGCCCGCCGCGCGCTTCAGCAGCACCGACGCCGGAGGCGTCTTGGTGATGAAGGTGAACGAGCGGTCGTTGAACACCGAAATCACGACCGGGATGATCAGCCCTTCCATTTCTTTCTGGCTGGTGCGGGCGTTGAACTGCTTGCAGAACTCCATGATATTGATCTGCGCCTGGCCCAGGGCCGGACCGACCGGCGGCGCCGGAGTCGCCTTGCCTGCCGCGATCTGGAGTTTCACGTAACCTGTAATCTTCTTTGCCACTTCTTTAGCTCCTAGCTTCTAGCTCTTAGCTGCTAGCTTCCTGATCCAATCCCTTTGCCGCGAGAGCAGGCATAACCGTTGGAATCAATTTTTTCTGTACCGGATCGGCGGCCAGCCCCAAACCTTCAATCGTGTGTACGCCGATCATTTCCATGTCACTAGGCTCGGCCATCACAACAATATCCGGGGCCCTAAAGCCATTGCTTCCCACCCAGACAGCAACCGTATCGCGCTCGACGATGGAACCATCGATGGCGCGGAATCCGATGCGCCGTAAGTGCTCCGCTCCCAACCGCTCCAGGCGCTCACGATGAATCCACGAAAACGCAGCGCCCGTATCCACCATGGCAACGATTTCTTCCACCTTCTCAGGAGCGGTGGGATTCCACACACGCAATTTGGCGCTGAAACTGCCCATAACTACGCAACTTTTTCGACCTGATTAAACTCCAACTCCACTGGCGTCGACCGCCCGAAGATCGTCACCATGACCTTCAGCGTCTCGCGATCTTCGTTCACTTCGTCGACCACACCGGTAAAGCTGGCGAACGGCCCTTCGGTAATACGCACCGACTCGTTCTTCTCGAACTTGACTTTGAGTTTCGGCTTCTCGCGACTGTCGGCGACTTTGTAAACGATGTGCTGCACTTCTTCGTCTGATAGCGGCGTGGGTTGCTGCCCGGTGCCGACGAAACCGGTGACACGTGGCGTCGACTTCACCACGTGCCAGACGTGATCGTCCATGTCCATTTCCACCAGCACGTAGCCGGGATAGAACATGCGCTCGGAGGTGTACTTCTTGCCGCCGCGGACTTCGGTGACCGACTCTGTCGGGATCAGCACTTTGCCGATCTTGTCCTGCAGCCCGAACGCCGTCACACGCGACTCGAGCGACTCTTTTACCTTGCGCTCAAACCCGGAATACGAGTGAATGATGTACCACTTCATGTTCGGATTGCGGGGCGCTTCGGCTACTGCAGCGCCTTCGCCGCTAGCCGGAGGCTCGCCCGTTCCGCCTGTTTCTACGTCTTTTTTTTCTTCGTCCACCATAGATGCTTCTTGTCCAGCTTTCTTCGCTCTTCCGATCAGTGCGTCTTGAAGTAATTGAACATGTAGCTCACGCCGCGCTGAATGATGAGGTCGATCAACCAGAAATACGCCGCAAAGATGGCGACCGTAATGACCACGACGATGGTCGTGGCCTGCACCTCTTTGCGAGACGGCACTGTGACCTTGCGCATCTCGGTGCGCACGTCGTTGTAAAAGGACTTGATGCGGTCCGGCCAGGATTTGATCTGGTCGCCGAAGCTGCCACCCGCTGCCGCAATTGAGTTCGCCATTTTCTTCGTCTCGACTGCCATTCTGACTCCCGACTTTCCGTTCCCTTCAAACTCTGGCAGGGGCGGAGGGATTCGAACCCCCAAGTTCGGTTTTGGAGACCGACAGTTTAACCGTTGAGCTTACGCCCCTGTTTTTAGTCCTGAGACCCGAGCCGCGAGCTGCGAGCGAAATCCTCGCGACTCAGGACTCACGGCTCGCGACTATTTCACTTCTTTATGGGCGGTGTGCTTGCGGCAACGGCGGCAGAATTTCTTGAACTCCAGCCGCTCGGTCGTCGTCTTGCGGTTCTTCGTGGTCGAATAGTTCCGCTCTTTGCAATCACCGCATTGTAACGTCACAATTTCTCGGGGCATTGCTCAACTCCCAACTTTATTTCTGTCGTCCCTACGGGACTTGGTTCCTTGTTTTGCTGCTTACCCACGGCTTGCGCCGTGGGCTGCACTCTTTCGCCGCTTTGCGGCTGCTTCACTCTTGCTATCAGCCGCAACGCCTGACTCGCAGTCCGATTTTCCTCACGACTCGCGACTCAGGACTCGCGACTCTACTGAATAATCTCCGCGATGGTTCCCGCTCCCACGGTGTGGCCGCCTTCGCGGATGGCGAAGCGCAGGCCCTTCTCCATCGCGACCGGCGTGATTAGCTCGATCACCAGGCTCACGTTGTCACCCGGCATCACCATTTCCGTGCCTGCTGGCAACTCGGCTACACCCGTCACGTCCGTC
>DATJVU010000037.1:0-2295 GCA_035501655.1 Candidatus Solibacter sp. | reverse complement strand
TAAAAGAGTGGGCGATACGGTCTCCTGTGGCGAGCGCGTCGGACTCATCAAGTTTGGCTCGCGCGTGGATGTTGTTCTTCCGGCAGAGGCTGAGCTGAAGGTGAAAGTCGGAGACCACGTCGCGGGAGGCTCGTCGTTGCTTGCGATCCTGCAGCCAAGAACGGTAACCGCCCCGGCACGCCAAACCGCGGAGGCGCGATGAGCCATCCGCTCTCCTGGCCCAAGCCTTCGGCATCGAGCACACGTCCGGCGAAGAAGGGTTTGTACATACTTCCGTCGGTCTTTACCGCGGCCAATATCGCGGCCGGCTACTACGCGATTTCGCAGGCGATCCAGGGAACGGCAGCCGATCCCTGGCATTTCGACCAGGCCGCCAAAGCTATCGGCTTCGCGATTCTGTTCGACGGCCTCGATGGGCGTATCGCGCGGCTGACCAACACGGCGAGCGCTTTTGGGCGTGAACTCGATTCGCTGGCCGACGTCATTGCCTTCGGAATTGCTCCTGCGATCCTCGCATGGCTGTGGGGATTCCGCGCCCTGCCTGCAATGGATGATTTCGAATTACGCAACAAGGTCGTCCAGTTCGGCGCGATCGCAACATTCATCTTCCTGATGGCCGGTGCGGCACGTCTCGCGCGCTTCAATATCCAGGTCAACCCGCAGCCATCAAATCCCGGGCGGCCAGGAAAGAAATATTTCGTAGGTATGCCGATTCCGGCGGGTGCAGGCGTGATTGCGGCGGTGGTCCACTTTGCTATCGGAAATCCGCTGCAAGTGTGGTGGCTTTCGATTGGGTGGGGCGTGTTCGTCTTCGCCATTGCCTTCCTCATGGTGAGCACCTGGAGGTTCTACAGCTTCAAAGAGCTTAACTTCCGGCGGCCACTGAATTTTCGCTGGATCATCGTTTTTGGCGGCGTCATCGGACTGGCGTGGTTTTTCTCGCGCTATGTGTTGTTTGTCGTAGCGCTTGTCTACACACTGGCCGGAGTCCTGGCACGACTCTCGTTTGTCTTCCGGCGGCCAAACCTGCCGCCCCCACCACAGGATGAGGCCTCGCACGCCTGATGACCTACTTTATTCGTGAATTTTCTCAGGGGCTAAAGCCCGCAATTTATGGAGACGCAATCGGCACGACTAAAGTCGTGCCCTGACACGAGACCTGCGAGCTTGGGAATAATGCCTAATGAAAACCGATAACAAGGTCACCCTCGGAGCGCACGCGGAGGCCGGAAGCTGGGGCGGACTGTTCCGTGTCGCGATCGTCGGAGCCGGTTCGCTGAAAGGCCGCGAGCTGAAGGACGTTCTGACCGAACGCAATTTCCCGGCGCATGACGTTCGCCTGCTCGATGATGACGAGTCGCTGGGGCAGTTGGAGGCCGTGGGCGACGAACCAACGTTTATCCAGAGCGTTCTGCCCGAACACATGGACAACGTAGACTTCACGTTCTTCGCTTCCGACGCGCAATTCACTCGCAATACGTGGAAATACGCCAAAAAAGCGGGCAGCGACATCATCGATTTGTCGTACGGTTTGGAAGGGGAGGACGGGGTCGTGCTGCGAGCCCCTTGGATCGAACGCGAAATCGGCAAACCTCCGCGTGTCGATCTCGGAAGCGCACCGGTGCGAATCGTGCATCCGGCGGCGATGGTGCTGGCACTTTTATTGCTTCGTGCTGGCAAAGCGGGGAAGGTGACGCGCTCGATCATCACAGCCTTTGAGCCGGCGTCGGAACGCGGTAAGCGTGGCATGGACGAGTTGCACGAGCAGACCGTCAACCTGCTTTCGTTCCAGCAACTGCCGAAGAGCGTTTTTGATTCGCAACTGGCATTTAACCTGATCGATCGCTATGGCGAGAAGTCTTCACCTTCACTGGAATCGGTGGAAAAGCGCATCCAGAGCGACTTTCGGAGCATTGTGGACGGTAAGGCAGCCGTACCTTCCCTGATGCTGTTGCAAGCTCCTATCTTTCACGGCCACGCGTTTTCGCTTTACATTGAGTTCGAGCACGCCGTCAAAGCTGAGGCCTTGAGCACTGCGCTTGCGGGAGATCACGTGGAGATTTCGAGCGGGACTGACGATTCTCCCAACAACGTGAACGCCGCAGGCCAGGAGAAGATACAGGTCGCGGTTCGTCCGGACGTTGGCCGCGACAGCGGATTCTGGATCTGGGCGGCGGCGGACAATCTACGCGTTCTGGCTGTGGCCGCCGTCGAGTGTGCCGAGTCGCTCATCCCTGGTCGCCCGCGGGGGACGGTGCAGTAATGGGTCGTACTCTGGCTCGGTGGCTGGCGCTG
>DATJVU010000036.1:0-58897 GCA_035501655.1 Candidatus Solibacter sp. | reverse complement strand
TCTACCCGTTCTATTTTCTTTCGGCGCTGCTGGCATTGCGTCTTCTGCCGGTTTACGGTGACCTCCCCACCATCAGCCTGATCTTGATTTACAACTCGGCGCTGCTTGCGGTCTGCATGATTTGCCATGGCGAGCTGGCTCGCTTGAAACCGGACGTGGAGCATCTCACATCGTTCTACCTGCTCGTCAGCGCAGGGGGCGCACTAGGCAGCGCAGCCGTTGTGATTGTCGCTCCGCAAATTTTCGATCGATACTGGGAATTCCAGATTGCCGTTGTGGGGGCCGGACTGTTGGCCGCGCTGTGCACGATCCGTGATCGCGCCTCCTGGTTCTACCGCTGGAGCTATGGACGACTTTGGTGTGGCGCCGCAATTCTCACTCTGATCGCCTGTTCCGCCTATTTCACCTATCAACTGCTCAATCGGGATGGCGACATCGATGTGTTTGTGACCCGAAACTTCTTTGGTGTGAAAACCATCACGCGCAGCGATGAAGAACTCCAGTTAGCACACGGCAACACCGAGCACGGAATGCAATATCAGGTTCCGGAGGCACGCAAGACGCCCACGCTCTACTACGCAAGGGACAGCGGCGTTGGATTGTATCTGGATCATTACCAGCGCCCGGCGGGAAGGCCCTTGCGGCTTGGAGTCATTGGCATGGGAGCCGGCACTCTTGCTGCCTACGGCAAGATGGGCGACTATTTCCGCTTTTACGAGATTGATCCCGCGGTTCCCCGGTTTTCAGATGGAACGAATCCGTTTTTCACGTTCGTGGGCGATTCTGCGGCGCACACCGATGTTGTCCTGGGCGACGCACGGATCAAAATGCAGGACGAGATCGTGCACGGCCAACTTCAGGATTTTGATGTTCTGGTAGTTGACGCCTTCAGCGGCGATTCGATCCCTGTGCATCTTCTGACACGCGAGGCCATAGAACTATATCTCCGCGAGTTGCACGGTCCCCAGTCTCTGCTGGCGATTCACGTCAGCAGCCGCTCACTCGCCCTTGCCCCGGTGGTGACGCAGTTGGCGGAGTATTTCCACCTGGCCAGCATCGAGATCGACACGACGACCTCGCGTTGGGTGCTGTTGTCGCGAGATGAAGCTGTTCTTCGTGCGCCGGAACTCACCGACGCCGGTCACGCCATCGAAGTCACCCGCCCTCTCCGCCTGTGGACTGACGAATACAGCAGCGTTCTGGATGTTCTTCGCTGGTGAGGCAAATGCTCCGAATTTTTGAGGGTCCCCATCCCCATCTTCCTTTCCCGCGTGTCCTTCTCAGGTACATCCGTAACTTTGAACCGTTAATTCTGCCAACTAACCTAGGCGTGGCGCTTGGGAGGCGACTCGGCTATGAACCGGTTTTGGATCGTCGCAATGCTGGCGGGAGCAGGCCTGTTTTTCTGGGGCATAGGCTACGTAGTGAGTCCGAATGGCGGGGACCTTGAGTTCCAGAAGATGCTGGAAGCAACTCAGCACGTAAAGAGCTTTCGCGGGGCTTACGTTGATACCACGCAGCACACACAAAGGCTGTGGGAGGTAGATTGCACCCGCAACATCGTCCACAAGCAGTCGCGCGACGCGCAATCCGATATCGCGACGGAAGATCAGATACTGGTAGGCCTGGATCGTTACTCTCATCAGAGCGACGGATCGTGGCTAAAGATCGCCGACAAGCACGTGATCTATTCAGGAGGTTGGTACTGCGACAATCTCGCACAAGGCAACCTTCGCGATCTGCTGCCGGATGCCCGAGCCATGCTCAGAAGCGCCATGTTTGGCAAAGGCGACAAAAAGACCGTCAACGGCGTTCGCTGCCAGGACTGGCAGTTCGCGATGAAGGCCTCAACCTCTGGCGTGAAAGGTACGGTCTGCATCGGGCTGCAGGACCATCTGCCCTATGAGATGACCACTGATGGCACCGGTCACTATTCTTATTCCGATTACAATCGGCCTATCGATTTCGAGGCGCCCGAAGCTATACTGCAGCAGGTCAGCGTGACTGGGTCGAATTAAGTTGGTCTGTAAGACCTTTTTGAGAGCAAGCGAGGAAACGAACGTATCGCCCTCGCGAAATTTCAATCCCCCGCATCCTTCACGATCGTGCTATTCCGATTCTTCGAAAATGTTACTAGTTCTAGAGCGAGCGGCCGCGGCCAGCCAATCGATCCGTGACCTGTTGTTGAAGGGGACCGAGCATGGAATGCAAAACGAAAGACGACCTTGAGCAACATCTGTCCGACATCCGCCGGCTCGCTGTAGTCCCCGGTCTGACCGCCGAACAGATGGGCGCGGTCGCTCGCGCCGAACGCTTCGCCATCGGCCTCCTCCGCGAACACTACATCTCCGGCCACAACGGCAAACGCTGCCCCTTCGCCACCATCACTACCGGCACATCCGAGACCTAGTCCAAATCGCGGCCGGAAGAAGCGGCGCCAATACTCCAACAAGACTAGAGATCGCTGCGGACGAATTGTGTAGCATTCCAATCTCGCCACTCGAAACACCTCGAGTGCACGAATGCGTTGGGGGCATTCACCATCGACAATCGCAAGGGAGCTTCGCATCGGTGTCCGCAGCGGAAGAAAACTTGAACGTAGTCGTCGCAGCGGAGCATCCGCACGTTGCGCCCTATCCAGCGCCCACAGAAGTCAATTCTTCCTATTACGGCTGGCGTGTCGTGCTCGCAGCCTGCCTTGGCGTGATGGCCGGCTTCGGCTCGCTGTTCGTCTACACGTTTTCCGTATTCGTAAAGCCTCTGTCCGCAGATTTCGGATGGAATCGCGAGTCCATCTCCGCGGGATTCGCCATCGCGGCCGTCACGCTCGGAACCGTCTCGCCGCTGCTCGGCGGCTGGATCGACCGCTTCGGACCGCGCCGCATCATTTTGCCCTGCATGACCGCGTACGCCTGTGGAATCGCTTCGCTGGCGCTGCTGCGATTCGGGCTCTGGCAGTTTTATTTGACCTGCTTCGTGTTGGGCGCGGTCGGAAATGGAGCCGCGCATCTCGCCTATTCGCGATCCATCTCCACTTGGTTTCAGAGCCGCCTGGGAACCGCGCTAGCCATCGTGATGGTCGGAGCGGGCCTTGGAGCGATGATCCTTCCGGTGGTCGCGCAGACCATCATCACGCACGCGGGCTGGCGCGCCGCTTATGCGTCTCTCGGTGGAATCGCGCTGCTGCTCGGCCTTCCCCTTAGTTGGAAATACATTCGCGAGCGCGGGGCGAGTGATCCCGCGGCCGAACACGCTGGTGAGCGAAAAACTGCGCCGGTCGCTCACTCCGGAGTTTCGTGGCAGCAAGGCCTGCGCTCCTCTCCATTCTGGATCGTGACCGCGATCCTGTTCGTAAGTTCAATCAGCATGAACGGAGCCATCACGCATCTCTCCGCCTTGCTCACCGACCGCGGCCTCACGGCGGCGAATGCGGCGCTGTGCGCGTCCATCCTCGGCGGATCGAGCCTGATTGGCCGAGTTCTAGTGGGATGGCTGCTTGACCGCTTCTTCGGGCCACGAGTCGCATTCGCGATCAACTGCATCACAGCTCTGGGAATCTACATGCTGTCACGCGCCGATAGTTTTTTGACCGGAAGCGTAGCCGCAGCGTTAATCGGCATCGGCGCCGGCGGAGAAGCCGCCATCACGCCCTATCTCCTCACACGTTACTTCGGCCTGCGCTCCTTCTCCGCACTCTACGGTTTCACCTGGACGTTCTACGCCGCCGCCGGCGCCATCGGGCCCGTAATCCTGGGCCGCGCCTTCGACGCAACCGGTTCATACGCGTCGTTGTTGATGCTCCTGGCCGCCGCGTTGGGTTTGATGGCACTGACCAATTTTCTATTACCGCAGTACGAAACGAAGGCGAGCTAACCGTCCCAGTTGCTAACCAAAGGCCCTGCTGACTAGTCTATTCCGTTCACCCGTCTAACCCTTAAGGAGCCGATTCCATGAAGCGAGCCGTTGTGGTCTCAATTCTTTCGCTGATGTTTTCCCTGGCAGCCTCTGCCCAGACTAAACAGGCGCCCGCGACCTTGCGCAGCGTCCTGCTCCATCAACTAAAGAGCGCGCACAACCAGGCCGACTGGTACGCGCCGATCAACGCCGCAGTCGATGGCCTGACTGCCGAGCAGGCGAGCTGGCAACCCCCGAAGGGCGCGCACTCCGCCGGACAGCTCACCTATCATCTGCTCTTCTGGAATCGCCAAAGCCTGATGAAAATGAAGGGCGAGACTCCGGACAAGTTCAGCGGCGATAACGAAGAGACCTTCGCCAAGTTCGACGCCAAGCAGTGGAGCGACATCGTCAAGCAACTCGACCAGGTCTTGACCGATCTGGAAAAGTTAGTCGAAACCGCCGACGAACAGAAGCTCGCCGCCATAGCGCCAACCATCGCGAACATCGCCACCCACAACGCGTATCACGACGGCCAGATCATCTATGTGCGCAAGCTGCAAGGCTCGTGGAACCCAGACAAGGGAGTAAAGTAGGAGGGGCAGCGGCGCGAAATCAGTATGTCGTTCTCCTCGGAAGAGTTACGACGAGTTGCTCCCTGAGGGAGCGTTGAAAATAGCCCGGCGTTTCAACGCCTAGTGTCATCCATCAAGACGGCACCGCGTGCCGTAGGCACGCCTAAACCACATTCCAACCGTCTGAGACGGGACATGGGCAATCTCGAAAAACAAAAAAGCCCCGCCTTGCGGCGGGGCTTCGGTTCTTGCTAACGACTAACGCCAAGGGCTAGCGACTAACTTAGTACATATCCCCCATGCCGCCACCGTGTCCGCCCGGAGCCGGAGCTTCCTTCTTTTCCGGAATCTCCGCCACAAGGGCTTCGGTGGTGAGCATCAAGGACGCGATCGAACCGGCATTCTGCAGCGCGGTGCGAACCACCTTCGTCGGATCGAGCACGCCGGCCTTGACCAGGTCTTCGTACTCATTCGAGAAGGCGTTGTAGCCATAGTTGGCCTCTTTCGCGTCGAGCACCTTGCCCAGCACGACCGCGCCCTCCTCGCCGGCGTTCTCCGCGATCATGCGCAGCGGTTCGGTGATGGCGCGCTTCACAATGTTGATGCCGATCTGCTCATCGCCTTCGGCCTTGATCTTCTCGAGGCTCGAAGCGCAACGGGCCAGCGCCACGCCGCCGCCGGGGACAATGCCTTCTTCCACGGCCGCGCGCGTCGCGTGCATCGCATCTTCCACGCGGGCTTTCTTTTCCTTCATTTCGGTTTCGGTCGCGGCGCCGACTTTGATAACGGCCACGCCACCGACCAGCTTCGCCAACCGCTCCTGCAGCTTCTCGCGGTCGTAGTCGCTGGTGGTCTTGTCGATCTGGCTGCGAATCTCTTTCACGCGGCCTTCGATCTCGGCATGCTTGCCTTTGCCTTCGACGACGGTCGTGTTGTCCTTGTCGATGGTGATCTTCTTGGCCTGGCCGAGGTCGGAGATCTGTACGTTCTCGAGCTTGATGCCCAGATCTTCCGTGATGGCCTTGCCGCCGGTCAGGATCGCGATGTCCTGCAGCATCGCCTTGCGGCGGTCGCCGAAGCCGGGAGCCTTAACGGCCGCGACCTGCAGCGTGCCACGCAGCTTGTTGACGACGAGCGTAGCGAGCGCTTCGCCTTCCACATCTTCCGCGATGATCAGCAGCGGCTTGCCGCTCTTCGCGATCTGCTCGAGCAGCGGGAGCAGGTCCTTCATCGAGCTGATCTTCTTTTCGTTGATCAGGATGTAGGCGTTCTCAATTGCAACTTCCATTCGCTCGGGATCGGTCACGAAATAAGGCGACAGATATCCGCGGTCGAACTGCATGCCCTCGACGACTTCGAGCTGAGTCTCGAGCGTCTTGGACTCTTCCACCGTGATCACGCCATCCTTGCCGACCTTCTTCATCGCTTCGGCAATGATCTTCCCAATCGTCTCGTCATTGTTGGCAGAAATGGTGCCGACTTGCGCGATCATTTCGCCGCTGACGGGCTTGCTCAGCTTGTCGAGATCGCCGTTGACACGGTTGCCTTCCTTGTCGAGCTTGCCCGCGACGGTCGCGACGGCCTTCTCGATGCCGCGCTTCAACGCCATCGGATTCGCTCCGGCAGCCACGGTCTTCACCCCTTCGCGATAGATCGCCTGCGCCAGAACGGTAGCGGTGGTGGTGCCGTCGCCGGCCACATCAGAAGTCTTGCTAGCGACTTCGCGCACCATCTGCGCGCCCATGTTCTCTAGGCCGTCTTTCAATTCAATTTCTTTGGCCACGGTCACGCCGTCTTTGGTGATGGTCGGCGAACCGAATTTCTTTTCGATAACCACGTTGCGGCCCTTGGGACCGAGCGTAACTTTCACGGCATCAGCCAACAGGTTGACGCCGCGGAGAATCGCCTGCCGCGACTCTTCTCCGTGAACGATATGTTTTGCCATTGTGTGAATCTCCTCTGATTTCGTGTGTAGCTGTCAGCTATCAGCTGTCAGCTTTCAACCAGGAGCAAAAGCTCCCAGCACTAACTCATGTCATCCTGAGCAGTGCGCAAAGCGCAGTGCGAGGGACCGTACGACCGCGTAAATCGCCAGTGCAGCAAAGAAGACAAAAAACGCAGTGTGGAGCGTTCGGTTTTAGCTGACAGCTGAGAGCTGACAGCTGAAAGCCCGTTACTTCTTCGACCCCGCCAGTTCCTTCTTCGAACCCGAAGCCGCGCCCGACAAAATCCCCAGCACTTCGTCCTCTTTCATGATGATGAACTCTTCACCATCAATCTTGATTTCGGTGCCGGAGTACTTGCCGAACAGGATGCGGTCGCCTTCCTTCACTGCCAGTGGGAAGGTCTTGCCCTCGTCGTTAGTGCGGCCCTTGCCGGTGGAGATCACTTCGCCCTCCTGCGGCTTGTCTTTGGCCGAGTCGGGGATGATGATGCCGCCACGCGTAGTGGCAGCCTCTTCCACGCGCCGGACCAGAATGCGGTCATGGAGCGGTGCAAATTTCGCCATGTGCTGAACTCCTTTCAAAGAGTAGAAGGTAGATCGACTACAAAGAGTTGATCTGCGTAAACCTATGATTTGATTGGGAAAGGCACCCGCTGTTAGCAGATAAGCCTATCGAGTGCTAATTGTAAGTATGTGAGCGGGAAGTTGTCAAGAAGCAATTCTTTTATCTTATTCGACTTCTTCCTTCTTCCGAAAAATCACACGAACGTGTACGAGCAGAGTAGCCCACATTAACGTTGTACTTGCCCCAACACTACGGCACATGAGAATCATTACTCTTACTCCGTTCGACTGTCTTGACCTTCCACACCAACCCGTCCGATTCCTCCAGAAGAGGAGCACAATCCGCTAGGGAAGCTCGACGTCGAGGGCGTAGATGCTGGCGACGCTGGCACGGACCGACGAGAGGTATGAACCATCCGGCATCCGGCCCTCAAAGGTGCAGCCCGTGGCACCTTGTGCAAGGAGTGGGCCAAAGTCGAAGACAGGCTCGATCTTGCCGCTGTTTACGTTGACACGGAAAACGGTTTGAGCCGGAGCCAGCGCGTCCTGGAAATAGAGGTCGCTGCTGTTCGGGTCCCACTCATGACGACGTATATATTGCGCGGTCGCGAGATGTTTCCATTGTTGCGAACGGAAGTCGAAGAGGAATAGCTCCTTCTCGTCTTCGGAGCGGGCGGCGAGATAACGCCCGTCCGGAGACCATCGTACATAGTCCTTGCTCTTCGAGTCCGGCACGAACGACGGAATGTGCGTGTTCAGGTCGATGACCGAGATTCCTTCCTGCGAACCCGACCCGGAGGCGGCATCAAACACGACGGAGTTACCATCGGGCGACCAGTCAGCCTGCGCGTAGTTGGCCGTTCCTTCTTCTGCGACCGGCACAATCGCCCCTCCTTCGGAGGGGATTATGTAAGGAGTCGAGGTAGTACCCTCTTTGTGGCCCATAAAGAGGATGTGAGAACCGTCCGGTGACCAGCGCGGGCGTAAGGCCATGAGGGGATGTGAAATGAGTTGCACTGCCTCCGTGCCGTCGATCCTGCTGCGCCAAAGTAATTCTCCTTCGCCGATATAGGCGAGCCACTTTCCATCGCGCGACAAAGCAAAATCGAACATCGGCTTTGAACTGAAGGATGGGATGAAGATCTCATGCGAAGGATCAAAACGAAGGGCGGAGCGACTGAACTGCAGGCCAAAGACAAACAGGCGCTTCCCATCTTTGCCGGGAACCGGCGTACTCAAGCCCACGGGACCATTGGTCAGGCGCAGGGGAATTCGCTTACGACGCCAGACAAGGCCCTCCGACTCGGGCAGAACCCAAAGATCCTCGACCCCATGTTCAAAAGCAGAGAAGACATAGTTGCGGCCATCGGGCATCCAGGAGCCGCAACATTCGCCCTCAGGCTCTGCCCAGTTTGGAAACAGAAGGTGCTGGCTTTGCTCTCGATCCGAAGCTTCCCAGAGGGAAAGATCTCCCTTGTTGTCGATCACCGTGAAACGAAACACGCTGCCGTCTGGCCGCCAGGAAAAATCCGCGGCAGAATCATTTACATCGAAGAGATGACGCGGGTTGGTTCCGTTGAGTTCGACGGAAAACACTCCCTGCTCCAGCGAGTACAGAATGCGGCTCCCGTCGGGAAACCAGGCGGCGGCGTCGACCATAATGTCCCCAATCCGATGGAGCGCGCCACCCTGAATCGGCCACGTGTACAAAGGCATGGGATGACGGCCCGCGACAAAATCACCGATGAGAAATTGGGAGCCATCGGGGGAAAGCCCGAAAATGCGGGTATGAGGAAAAGGGGCGGCGACCTGAGTCTCATTACCACCGGCGACGGAGGTCTCCATCAGCCGAATACTTCCGCTTTGCCACTCGAGGAAATATACGCGGGAACCGTCGACGGTGATGCCGCCCCAAGGTTCAGCCCGCCCAGAAGTGGTGAGTGACAGCGCGTGCACGACTTTGGGCTCGGTGGGTTGCCAAATCCACTCGAAGGAAATGGTGGCGACGAGCAGAGCGGCGATTCCGATCAGTCCGGCTGCCAGTTTTCGAAGACCCAGCTTGACGGGCGACGCTTGTTCTTGCGATGTGGTTTGAACGGCAGGCACCGGTGCCGTCTTTGACTTGTCGCTCACCAAATGTACTTTGCCGACAAAGCGGTAGCCTAACTTAGGCACGGTCTCGATCAAGAGACCGTCTCCGCCGCTCAGTGTCTTGCGCAGCACCGAGATGTTCTGGGATAAGGCGGCCTCCTCAACAAAGGCGTCCGGCCATACCTTCTTGAGGAACTCATCTTTGGGGACCAGCCTGCCGGCGTTTTCGACCAGCACAACCAGCGTATCGAAGACCTTGGGTGTGAGAGGCACGGGCTCGCCGCCGCGAAGCAGAAGATGCCCCGCGAGGTCGAGACGCCATTCGCCGAACTCATAAATTGCCTTGCCTAGGGCGTCCATGTCACAGGTCCGTGGACGGGGGAAAGCGTTTGAGGATTCTATCAAGAAAATTTCACAGTTTCATGAAGACTTTGATGGCCAAGTAGGTATTTAGTCACCGGCATGTGGGGGGCTTTGGGGGCTTCCAAACATAACAGGGTTCTGTTCAAGGGCTGTTCAGAGGGAGTCGAGAGATAGCGAAGACTGGGCTATCCACGTGCGCCTGAGAGCGCGATTTGGGTGACCGTCCCCTCGATTCAACGCACTTCCAAGGGAACTAATTTCAATCAGGAGAAGGATATGAAGACGAACACGATTAGGAACCTTTGCATTTGCGGTGCGCTGACTCTAGCGGCGGTCCTGCTAATAGTTCCCCCTCAGGCAGGCGCTACATCGGGCACGTTGGTGATCACGACTGATACCACGCTCACCGAAGACCACCAGGGCAACATTCTCATTAATGCCAGCAAAGTGACTCTTGATTGTGCCGGTCACACCGTTTCAGGGCCGGGAGCGTCGGGCTTCAATGGCGGCATTGAGGTTACCGGACTGAGCGGCATCACGGTACGAAGATGCAATGTAACCGCCTTCGACGTAAACGGCATCTACGTCGGAGGCGGGGCGACAGATGGGCGTTTTGAATCGAATGTTGTCTATGAAAACGGAAACCACGGCATGCATCTGGATGTTGGAAGCGGTTACGTGGTTCTCGGCAACACGTGTCACGACAACGGCGCGATTGGGATCGTGCTGACGGGTGCAACGAACAGTTGGATCGTGCAGAACACAACCGAAGGCCAGCACAACTGGGCTGGGATTTCGTTACTCGGAGGGTCAGATAACAACTGGGTTCTGGAGAATACTGCCAACCAAAACGGCGCGGCGATTGTTCTCGATGGCGCTTCGAACAATCACGTCAGATATAACAGCATGTCATCGAACGATAACCAGCGCGTTCTACTGATCCGAAGCGCGGATCACAACATCATTGAGTTCAACGTTGCCAAACAGAATGCGATCGGGTTCCAGTTAACGGATGGCGCAGCTTCCAACCAGATTCGCAACAACCAGTCAAATGGCAATAGCTCGTCTGGCTTTGAGGTCTACCAGTCGAACAGCAACATGTTCGTCAGCAATACAGCCGCCAAGAACGGCAACTATGGCTTCCTCGTTTACGGCGGCTCCAGCTACAACACTCTGATCGGCAACTCCGCCTTCGGCAGCGGACAGTTTGATGGCTACGACGAACAGACGGGGACCGGAAACGTCTGGAAGAACAATCATTTCATAAAGACGACTGGGTTCTGAAGAACAAAACCATTCGCGTTTCGATGCGCGGGATCTACAGGAGGAAACAAATGAAATCGACTACGAGCACATGGACGTGGATCCTTCTCGGCGTATTTGCAGGCGTGACCTTGTCATTGCCTGCAAGCGCTCAAATATCGGTAACTTCTTGCGGCGAAAGCTGTATAGATTCTTCAACTCCACGCGCCTTTCCCGGCGTCGAGGCACTCAGTGAACAGTCAACTACGCCGATCGAACCTCAAGTCAGTGCGGGCGCCGAGACGCCGCAGGAATTCCCAGCACAGGAACGAGCCAAGGGCGACATCGATTGGCTTATGAGGGACAGGCTTCTGGTTCCCGGGCATACCGAATCTGCTGTTCCGTCTACTTCCCAATCTTCCGAGCCGGCTCGCTTGCCGCAGAGTTGCGTTCCCATGGGGGGACTTTGTTACGGACCTGGTTCGACCCATTGCTGCCCTGCACCTTACCCGCATCATTCGGTTTGCAGCAATCGGACTGGCTGGGGGAGATGCACGATGACCTAGTTCGAAATTCCGGAAAGCTATCTCTCTCGATCGTCTACATGCAGTTTTGAACATGAACCGAAGATGAAAGGGGATCGTATGGCTGCGAAAGCAAAGTTCTGGCTCTTATTTCTCTGTCTTACGTTCAGCACGAGTGCTCTGGCGGCGAACGTTTCAGTGAATTGCAACGGAGCCACGCCGGGCACGTTTCCCAGCATCACTGCCGCATTGAGTTCGCTGGCTCCTGCTGGGCCAAATGTCATCACAGTGCGCGGAATCTGCCAGGAGAACGTTGTCGTTGGGTACTACCAGAACCTCACGATCCAGTCCGCGCCGGGAGCGGCAGCCGTGATCGAAAATGCCGCCAATCCTGCCGATATTGTCTTTCAATCAGTCGGCTGCCGGGGATTGGTTTTGGTCAACCTTGTCATTGAGGGAGGAACTGTTGGATTGCTGGTAAATCAGGCATCCGAAGTAGTGATCCATAACGTAACCGTCAAGAATAACGGCGCTGACGGGGCGACGGTTCAGATCGGTTCGACGCTTGGCGTGGAGAGCAGCCAATTTATCAATAACGGCGGCAATGGGCTCACAGCGGCAGCGATGTCGAATGTGACACTGTCAACTGCTCCCGGCGAGACGATTCTCTTTTCAGGAAATGCCGGCGCCGGTATCAGTGTGGATGCTGCCTACCTGCAGGTGAATTTCGGGGCAATTCGGGTGGTGCACAACACAGGACCAGCGATGCTCGCCGACAATGGGCAATTGTTGATTTTTGGCGGCAGCACGGCTGGAGAGGGAAATGTATTTCAGGGCAACGGTGGAGGCATCGATCTCTTCGATACTTCGTCCGGCCGCTTCTACGGAACCAACATCATCGAAAACAATGGTGAAATCGGCTTGCTGATGCTGAACGGGAGTTCCGCCAATTTCTTTGGTGGGCCGTCTGGGGCGAGCACTATCAGCGGGCATTCCGGTACCGGCGTCCTCCTTATAGACTCGAGCTCTTTAACGTTTGACGGGCCCCACGTAATCAGGGGCAATGGTAGTGCCACAGACACACTGCGATCGGGAATCGCCGTGGGGCACGGCAATCTCGAGTTATTCAATGGAGCGACAGTACAGGGAAATACCGGACCGGGAGTCACGGCCGACGAAAGCAGCACCGTCAACGTGTCGTGGAACGCGCTGATTCAGGGCAACACCGAAGACGGAGTCCGCCTCGCGATTCAGTCGAACGCAAACTTCACTCAGCCGATCTCGATCGTCGGAAACGGGGGAGCATCCATCGCATGCGACACAACTTCGGTCGCCTACGGGGACTTCACCGGAATCAAGAATGTCGACTGCAGTCAGGTAGCAGCATCCAGGCTGAGCGCAGCCGGAATCAAGTACAGACCAATTCAACACTGAGCATGCGATTGTTTTGATCGCCAGGAAGCAGCCCGCATCTCTAGATCTGGACCTGGCACACGTATGGTTCTTTCTCAAAAGTGCGTCGGGTAGTCGTCGCTCGCGAGCGTTGATCTTGGTTCGCAGCGATAAGGATCGGCGATCTCGGAGGCGCGATGAAGACAGCTCTGAAGCTCCTGGTCGTAACTTGCAGCTATTGCTACATCACTGCCTGCGGCGGCGGGTCTACTCCCATCGTTTGTGGCGCAAACTGTCCTCCTCACCACGAGAGCGCGTGGACTTGGGTCAGCGGGGCCAACATCGTGGATCAGGCGGGGGTGTATGGCACGCAGGGAACTCCATCTCCGGGCAATGCGCCGGGCGCGCGCGACTTTGCCGTGTCGTGGACTGACCACCAGGGAAACTTGTGGATGTTTGGGGGGCAAGGTTTCGATTCGAACGGAGCGTCGGGCGAACTCAATGACCTGTGGAAGTTCGACGGTAGCAACTGGACGTGGGTCAGCGGGGGAGACACCATCAATCAAGCCGGCGTTTACGGCACACAGGGGACCGCGTCTCCGTCCAATGCGCCCGGCGCACGCAACAGCTCTGCCACTTGGGTCGACAGCCAGGGAATCCTCTGGCTCTTCGGCGGAAATGGTTACGATTCGCAGGGCGCGAATGATTTCCTCAATGACCTTTGGAAGTTCGACGGCTCCAATTGGACGTGGGTAAGCGGATCCGATACGTGTCGCCATCTTGGAGTTTACGGAACGATAGGCGTTGCCTCGCCCTCAAACCTTCCCGGTACCCGTCTTGGCTCCGCCTCCTGGATTGACGGCCAGGGGAACGTGTGGCTCTTTGGCGGATATGGTTACGACTCGATCGGGCCTCTGTACGGGCAGGGATTTGGCGAATTGGGCGATCTGTGGAAATTCGACGGCGCCAACTGGGCCTGGATGGGCGGCTGGAACACGCGAAATCATTCCGGACAATACGGCACGCTGGGTGCGCCAGATCCCACGAACATGCCGGGCACGCGCGACAGTTCGGTGACGTGGATGGATAAGAGCGGCAATCTTTGGCTGTTTGGCGGAATTGGCATGGACTATTCGCTCGGCTGGGACAACTTGAACGACGTCTGGAAGTTCGACGGCGCCAACTGGACCTGGATGGGTGGGAGTTACATGGTTGATCAACCCGGCGTTTATGGCGCACGCGGCAGTTCATCGTCATCGAACATTCCCGGCGCGCGTGCGATTTCCGCGTGGGCGACCGATAGCGTTGGGAATCTCTGGCTGTCCGGCGGATTCTCGTCTTTCGACTACAACACCTTTACCCAATATGAGTTCAACGATTTGTGGAAGTTCGATGGCACGAGTTGGACCTGGGTGAGCGGAGGGAGCAGTACAAATCAGGCTGGTCAATACGGCACGAAAGGCACACCTGCGCAATCCAACGTACCTGGAGCGCGCGGAGGCCAGGTCGGCTGGATCGACAGCAAAGGCACCTTCTGGTTGTTTGGAGGCTATGGTATTGACTCAACGGGAACTGCGGATCTGATGAATGATTTCTGGCGTTTCGACCCATAGAAGAGAAACCTCTGACTGGGCTGGTGGCCCAGGCTTTTGATCACCGGATAGGACTAACACAGTGGAAAATGTGGGGAAAATGTGGGGACATCCATGATAGGGGAGAAATGCGGGGACAGACGGGACGTTTACCAGTTTTCACTTCCCGATTCAGAACGATAAACCGGTTAACGTCCCGTCTGTCCCCAGGTTCTCCCCCAACGCCAGGCTCGGCTACGATCAATCCAGCGTGACGATGGGGACACAGCAGTTCAACGTAGCTAACAGCATTGGACGATTGAGTTGGGAATGCACACTGAGCCCAACCACCTGTACTGCCGGGGCTGCCACGATGTCAGCCTTCAGTTACGATCCCATGGGCCGTACTGGGGGATACCCCCCTCCAAATCAAAACGACGGAACGTATACCGGAATCTGTTCGAACCGGAGGTCGCACTTAAGCCCCGAAATTGGGCGTGAGTGAGCACTTGGGGACGAACGGCCCTCACCCGCGCTCGCGGTTCTTGCCCTCCTGCATCACGCGGCGGAGGATTCGGTTGATGCGCGTCTGGTAGCCCGGGCCTTTGGATTTGAACCAGTCCACGACTTCGCGGTCCATGCGCAACGAGACCCGCTGCTTCAGTGGACGGTTCCAGTGCGACTCCGCCCGCGTCTCCTCCTCGGCCAGCGAAAACAAGTCGTCCTCCACCGACGCAAACAGCCGGTCAATCACAGCCCGCTTCGGCCGCCCGGATTTATTCCGTGTTTTCTTAGGCTTAGCTGTCATGACAGGATTGTACAGTCAAACCCGCCATGACGATATGTTCCTGCAGGAACATTTTTCGCAGTGGCAGGCCGCGATTCTCGTCAAGGCAGAGGAAACCAGGTCCGCGAATGTCCATCGCTGTCGCATCTGATTCGCTATGGTTTGCGGATGCGCTCCTTGAGTCGCCTACAGCAGCCGCACGATTCTCACCTGCACAGGATTCCTATGTCACTCGTTCGTAACAGTTGGCGCTACACGCGCGTCCAGGGTAGCGAAGGCGACTGCTTCAGCGAGACCGTACTGGCGGGCGCGATCTGCACCGCCGTCTTGATGCTCACGTTTGTGCTGATTACATCGGCATTCGTGCACGGAATAGACGGCGATGACATCGATCGCTCGGTGACGCCTGGCGACGACTTCTATCGCTATGCGAATGGAGCATGGCTCGCTTCGGTGGCGATCCCTGCGGGTCAATCGAGTTATGACAATCGCGCGATGATGAAAGAAAAGACGAGCGGGCGCGTGCGCGAACTGATACGCGAGACCGCTGCATCCCATCCTGCCAAAGGCAGTAGTTCGCAGAAAGTCGGTGACTACTACGCCAGCTTCATGGACGACCAGGACATTGAGGCCAAGGGATTCGCGCCACTGGGGGAAGAAATGTCGGCGATCGCGTCGATTGCTGACAAGACTTCACTGTCACGCTATCTCGGTACGACTTTAAACAGCGAGGTCGACGGACTCACGGCTAACTCGGACCACATTTTCGGGGAGTGGATTAATCAGGGATTCGAAGACGCGGAGCACAACTTACCGCACATCTGGCAGGGCGGTTTGGGATTGCCGGATCGGGATGATTATCTGGACTCCTCGCCCAAGACGATCGAGTTACGAACGCAATATCAGGCGCACATTGCGGCGGTGCTGAAGCTGGCTGGCGTAGCGGATGCGGAGACGAAAGCAGCCAGCGTGCTATCGCTTGAAATTAAGATTGCGCAAGCATGGGCACCGGACTCGGATGCCTCCGACGTCCACAAGCAAAATA
This sequence comes from Candidatus Solibacter sp., assembly GCA_035501655.1. GTDB lineage: Bacteria > Acidobacteriota > Terriglobia > Terriglobales > Acidobacteriaceae > Sulfotelmatobacter. The sequence continues at coordinate 42,904 of DATJVU010000036.1, read as the reverse complement.
ATCCGTGGAAGCGAGAGGATTTCTCCGCCAAGGCGCCGGGGATGGATTGGCCCGCTTATTTCAAGTCTGCCGGGCTGGCCGAACAGCGCGACTTCCTCGTCTGGCAGCCATCCGCGGTTGTTGGAGTGGCGGCGCTCGTTGCAAACGAAGCTATCGATGAATGGAAGGACTATCTTCGATTTCACTTGATCGAGCACTACGCAAGCGTGTTGCCCAAGGCGGTGCGTGACGAGCAGTTCGCTCTCTACGGAAAACTTCTTTCTGGTGCGCAGCAGCCACCGGACCGCGAGCAAGATGCCATCGCAGCGACGAATGGTGCGCTCGGCCAGGCGGTGGGGCAGCTTTATACGCAGCGATACTTTTCTCCGGCGGCGAAGGCCAAGGCGCAGGCCATGGCCGCCGATCTGATCACGGCGTTTCGCGCGCGAATTTCTAACGTGACGTGGATGTCGGCGACAACGAAAGAGAAGGCGCTGGCGAAGCTGGCAGCGCTGAAGGTGATTGTTGGTTATCCCGACCAATGGATCGATTACTCCACTCTTGCTGTCGTCCGTGAAGACGCATTCGGAAATATGCGGCGCGCAGAAGCGTTCAATCGCCTGCGCAATCTCGCGAGGCTGCAGCAGCCGGTCGACGCCATCGATTGGCCGATCAATCCGCAGGTGCCGGGCGCGGTGATTATGTTCAGCCCCAACGCGGAATTTTTTACCGCCGGTATTTTGCAGTCGCCCTATTTCAGTGCCGAGGGCGACGCGGCCTCGAACTACGGTTCGGCGGGCGCCGGGATGGCGCATGAAATCAGCCACAGCTTCGACGAGTTAGGAAACATCTACGACGCAAAAGGGCGGCTCGGAGATTGGTGGAGTGCCGAAGATGAAAAACAATTTCAGGCGGCCGCACAGAAGTTGGTTGCGGAAGTGAATGCATATTGTCCGATGGCAGATGTGTGTGTAAACGGAAAGCAGGTACTCACCGAGACCGTCGCCGATCTGGCCGGGTTAGCCGTGGCGCACGATGCTTATTTATTGTCACTCAACGGCAAACCAGATGCCGTAATTGGGGGGCTGACTGGCGAGCAGCGTTTCTTTCTGGCGTTCGCGCAGCGCTGGCGAAAAAAGCAGAGCAAAGATGCACTTCGGCAGCAGACCAAGACGGATACTCATCTGCCTGGAGAATATCGAAGCGATTCCGTGCGGAATCTGGATGCGTGGTATGAGGCTTTCAAAGTTGCGCCGGGTGACAAGTTGTATCTGAAGCCCCAAGACCGCCTGCGTATCTGGTAAGTGCAGCGGTGTATGTGTGTCAAGCGGCGGTTGTGGCTGGTCAGTCTAACCGGATGAATCGCTGTTGCTGAGCCAACTGCGGCTGCGACGCTAAACGTAGTAGCAACCCTGTAACAAGGAAACAAAACGCTCCTTTGATCGTTCCGAACAAGGTGATCTCAGCAGGATTGTTGGCCAGGCGAATGCGTTGTGGGTTAGAGGACTTATACAGAATGTCGATAGTACGCCCAGGCGACATTTGTGCTCCCCAGACCTCGGCATCAATTCTGTGAGCAGACACCGGCGAATCAAGCTCTGAATGCAGAGTTTCCCCGGCTACCGAGTAGGAGACTGTGCAGTGGAAGAAATACACACTGGACGACTCGACAGCACCTGAACCCAGCCTGGCTGTTGACCCGGACGAGCCCTGCCGGAGTTCGCCATTCAGCACAGTAGCATCCGCCTTTGTCCAATGCGTCAGAAGCCAGTAGTGTGCAAACCCTAGATATCCACCAAGGGCAAAACAAAGGATCGAGAGAAGAACCAGTACCCGGCCCACAAACCGCGAGAAAGTTCTTAATTGAGTTCCCGGAGACAAAGCACTCCCGGCAACACTCTCTGTGGACGTCTGCTCGCGGAATGATGTCATGACCGGTGATCTATTAGAGGCTCGGGTGATTCCACCTCCCAAATCTTAACGGAACTCCCGAACAACGGAAGATTACCTGGATAAGAAGACCGTTGGCGCGAAAAGCACGAGTATTTTCACGACGGCCGGCCTGAGGTTCCAGGCGGAACGGCAGAATGAACCAGGGGGCCTGGTAGGTGCACCGCCTCCTTTTGAGATTGACAAGCCTTCCGCCGCGCCGCAGAATGAGGGCCCTGCCATTCCCCCCTATTTCTTGTGAATGGAGAACGTCACATGTCAAGGAGTAGAGAGCAGAAACAGCATCCTTTCCGAAGCCGTCCCAAAGCGCCTCTTAGCCAGAAGCTCGCGGAAAATCTCAAAGACTACGCAGTAGCAGCCAGCGCAGCCGGAGTGGGCGCGATGATGCTTAGCGCTTCCGCGGGCGCGACCATCGCTTACACGCCGGCAAACACCAACGTTGGCGGGCCGACTGCAATCGACCTGAACCATGACGGCATCGCCGACTTCAGCATTCAGGAATTTTGCTGTGGGCAGCACTATGTAGTTCTGGCTGTGAAGCCCGAGGTGTTTGGCAACCAGATCCGGCCGACGGCTACGGGATTCTATGCCGCGTGCGGATTTTTTGGTGTGCCTGTGGGCCCGGGAGAGAAATTTACGCCGGGCACATCCTACCTGGGACTATGGATGGCGAATGCCGGCTCTTATGGTGGCGCGAGCAGTTGGTTCCTCGGGCCATGGGCCAATGCAACGAACCGTTATCTGGGATTTAAGTTTCTCATTAACGGTAAGGTTCACTATGGATGGGCGCGCCTGACGGTGAAGAATTTCAACCAGGGCGGTGCAGTGACGATCACCGGGTACGCATATGAAACGACTCCGCAGACGGCGTTGAAAGAGGGAATCTTGTCTGGGCCGACGAAGGAGTCTGCGGAGATGCTGGCTCCAGTGGAGGATCGCGCTGGTCTGGGTGCGCTGGCGCTGGGCACTTCCGGGCTCGCGATCTGGCGGCGCGAGGAAGAATTGTCTCCGGCCTAGAACGTTTTGGGCGGCGACGATAACTAAAATCGAAATCCCCACTTCTCCCAACCTCAGGGAGAAGTGGGGCACCCTACTAGCCTTTGCAGGTTTCGTATGGCGGCGACTGAGCCGTTTGTCGATATCAACGCGCTGTCTGGTTTCCTGATGTCGATTGGGTCGTACCACGTTGACCTGGTATGGACTCCACAGAATGAAATCAACCAGGCGAATTTCAAGCTCTATCACTACACAGACCTGGCCGGCCTGCTGGGCATTGTTCAGAACCACGACCTGTGGCTGACACATTCGCTCTATTCGAATGACTCCGAAGAGATGGTGCACGGCGCGAAGGTCGTCAAGGGAGTCATCGACGAGGCCATCAAGAACAAGCAGTATGACGATGCTTACCTGCAGGAGTTATCCCGGCTCACAAGTGAGCCGGAGGGCGTGTACATCTGCTGTTTTTGTCGCAATGGAAATTTGCTGAGCCAGTGGCGCGGCTACGGGGCGAACGGGGCGGGAGTGAGCCTGGAGTTTGCGCCGAATCCGTTTACCAACGTTGCTGGGCCGGACAATACGCACGGTCTGCTGCGCTTCTGGAAAGTCTTCTACAATCCGGATACGCAGAAAAAAATCATTGGCAGCGCGCTGAAGCACTACTCTCCAGGTGAGTTGCAGAACAAAGGCGAGGCCTTGCCGGCGCTGGCCCGCAAAGCCGCCGACGCGGTGCGATTCTTCATTCCAACGTTCAAGAACCTGGACTTCAAGGAAGAGGATGAGTGGAGGCTGGTGTTTACTCCGGCGCCGAATATTCAGGTGCAGCCGCAGTTCCGCGTCTGCCGCGGTATGCTGGTGCCGTATTACCGCTTGCGCGATCTGAGCGGAGCGGCACTGCCGATTCTGCCGCTCGAGAAAATCTGCATTGGACCGAGCGCAAACAAGGAACTGAATTTGAAGAGCGTGCAGGCGTTGATCCAGAAATCTGGTTATTCCACGGTTACGGTTGACGTTTCGAATACTTCATTCCGCGCTTGAGTTGTTGCGGTACGCACGTTCTCTCTCGCGACGATTTCCTCAAAATCGCTTGACAGGAATCTGGTTTCGCACTTGCGGCGTTCGAACGCGCTGCCTGAGAGTAATGGCACGAGCCAAGAGTGGCTAGGAGGCGACGTGCAACCGATCTTTTGCCTGCGGTGTCGCAGGGAGATTATGGTGGGGGACAAGTCGGTCGCGGTGTATATGTTTGCGCAGACGGTCGGGGTGAAGCCGCGCCAGAAATCGTCGGCGCAGAGAATTTGTTTTTGCCCGCAGTGCGCGGTGTCCCTGGCCATGGGAATGCCACCGGAGGGCGCGTTGAATATGGCGGCGTGGGATATGATCCGCGATCTGGTGAGCGCGGAGCCTTCACTGAATGAAGCGGCGTGGGAAAGTTTGCGGGGAGTGATTGGGTTGCTGGGCTCGGGGGAATCGTCGGAAGGTTCGGGAAGATATCGAAGAGCGGGATAGATTGGCTGCTCTATTTCTTGCGCATGGAGATTGGCTTCACAGCCAAAAAGACTTCTTGAGAAATAGACTTAGCGGCTTCGGGCTGCAGCGATAGCCTTTTTCGCAGCTAGACGCGGCGCTGAAGCGCCGTTTCTCCACATTGTACTGGGCGTGGCTCTGAAGAGCCGTTGTTCTACGTCTTGCTGGCGAGCGGCGCAACCCAGGCTCCCGCCATTTTCACGCTGCGCTATTGTGTCTTTTGGTCTGCGTCGGGCTTCTTCGATAATGACCGCACGTAGTTCACCAGGTCCCAATTTTCCTCCGTCTTGACGCGCTGGCCTTCGGGCGGCATGTCCTCGTGACCATTCTTAATGATGTAGAAAATTTCGCCGTCGGTGCGTTCCTTCAAGGTGGCCGGGTCGGTGAAGTCTTTAATGGCGAGCTTCATATCTTGGGCGGTCTCGCCTTTTCCGTTGCCGTCTTTGCCGTGGCACATGGCGCAATCAATCGTCCACCATTTTTTAGCCCGGGCAATGGATTCGGGTCCGGGCTTGACTGGGTTTTCGGCCTTGGCGGCTGCAACGGGAATGGCCGAGTAAGAAGGAGTCTTGGGAGCGGTGGCTGTCTGTTGCGCCGTCAGGCTAGGTGCTAAGACGAGAGATGAAAGGAAAAAAAGAGCAAGTCGGTACATATGAACCTCCCCTGGGATAGAAGTTCCTACATAGTAAGTGTAGACCCGCCGGAGGAGGGCTGCAAGAAATTGCAAAGTGTAGAAGTCGTCGCAATGAGACGGCGGTCGCAAGAATTTTCATTGGCTGGGGCTTGAGAAGTCGGCTAAACTTTCGAAGTAGTTTCGTTGGCCCTCCCCCTGGCTAACCGTGGCGAAGTCCCTGACAATCTCGAAACCCTTTCTGACAAATCAGGAGTAAAGAGAATGAAGCGCATAACACTTCTGTGGTGCGTTCTGATGCTGTTGATAGCAGTGGCGGCGGAGGCACAGATTCAGCCTTCGTTTTTTGGCATGGGCGTGGCGACTACGCTTGATATGCCGAAGGTGACGTATGGGACGCTGAGCCATCCTCCGGTGGCGTGGACTTTGGTGGAGGGCAGCGCGCGGGGGACTTTCAACTGGACGAATCTTGATCCGTTCATCACGCACGCGCCGAAGGATGCGAACGGAGTGGCGCAGGTCGTGATCACGATGGGATGGACGCCGGGCTGGGCGGTGGCGAATCATCAGCATTGCTTCAACACGCAGAATAAAGTTGTGGCGTGCACCGTGCCGCCGGACAACATGCAGGACTGGGTGGACTTCATCACGGCGCTGATGGCGCGCTACAACGGCAAAGTGAAGCCGCACGTGAAGTATTACGAGATCTGGAACGAGGCGAACGATCCGCTGTTCTGGACGGGCGACATCCCGACGATGGTGAACATGGCGCAGCTGGCGTATCCGATCATCAAGGCTGATCCGTATGCGGTGGTCACTACGCCGTCGGTGATATGGAGTCAGGGCATTTCTTTCTTGACTACTTATTTAAAAGACGGCGGTGCGAATTATGCGGATGCGCTGACGTTCCATGGTTATCCGAGCGCGACGGGATCGAAGTCGCAGGTGCCGGTGCCGATGCCGGAGAGCGCAGCGTCGACGAATGCTCCGGTGCAGAAGATGCTGGCGGATTTCCGCACGGTGGCCGATCAGAATGGAATGCTGGGCAAGCCGATCGCGTCGACTGAGGGTGGATGGGGCGTGCATGGCGTGTCTGATCCCGATATGCAGGAGGCGTGGATCGCGCATTATGAAATTGTGCAGGCTGCGCTGGCGGCGACAGATAACGTTGCGTTCCAGACCTGGTTCACGTGGGGGCAAGGAAATTCGGGAACGATTGAAACGAAGACGGGGAATCCGACGGGCGCGGGGCTGGCTTATGACTTGGTGCTGACGTGGCTGACTGGGCAGACGCCGTCGCCTTGTACGACTTCAGGGAATATCTGGTCGTGCGCGGTAGGAGCGAATCTGATTGTGTTTGATGCGTCGCAGTCTTGCGCGAATGGGGTTTGCACTACGTCGTCTTATACGCCGCCGGCCGGGTATACGAAGTTTGTGGATCTGTCAGGGAAGTCGTGGAAGATTAACGGGTCGATTCTGCTGGGGATTAAGCCGATCTTGATGGAGCCGTAGGATTGTTGATTTTTGATTGTTGAATGGGCAGCGGTGCTTCCGGCTGCCCTTTTTTGTTTGGGAGAAAGGCTTTCACCACAGAGGGCACAGAGGAGCACAGAGGACGGCTGGATTTGTTCAGCGGTTGGCGGGGCTGTGTGGGCGGATGCTAATCTGAATGGGCGACCCCGTAGCTCAAACGGATAGAGCCTCGGTTTCCTAAACCGATGATTCCGGTTCGATTCCGGACGGGGTCTCCAGAGTTTCGTTTTCTTCCGCCGCTTCGCGGCTTCCCCGGCGAAATCAAATGCGGGCGAGCCCAGACTGTGGGTTCCCATAGGGTTGGATATTTCGGTCGATAGCATTTGGTGACTTTCGGTGCAAGGATTGCCGCTCCGAGCCTTCCCTTCTTTTCATCGATAGCGAAGAATAGAGGCTTGCGGGGCCGGACAGCCGAGGCGGCCGGCCGCCCCACAGGTATCTTTCAGCAGATGTCACAGTACGCAAATTCCGGCGCGATTCCGCTGCAGCGGGCCATCGACTATTACTTTGAGATAGCGCTGTATCTCTTGGTTTTAACGGGCTTTGCCACCTTGGCGTCAACCGGTGGCCTTGATTTTCCGGCGATGCTTCTGACCGGGCTGGCTCTCGCCGTCCGCGGATATTTTTTCGTTAAGCGCCGCGCCATCGTGATCTCTGAGAAGTGGACGACACCACTATCAATCGGGTATTTCGTCTTCTTTGCTCTCGACTACCTCGTGGTTTCGCACAGTTTCCTGCCGGCGACGATTCACCTGGCGTTGTTTGGCGTGGTGATACGTTTTTTTTCCCTGCGCCGTGAGCGCGATTACATTACGCTCTCCATTCTCGCTTTTCTGATGGTCCTGGCTGCGGCGGTGCTGACTGTCGACAGCACTTTTCTGTTTTTGTTTGCCGCGTTCCTATTGATGGCGGTCGCGACGTTTGTGCTCATGGAGATGCGGCGCTCCGCGCGAACGGCAAATGTGCAGGCGCGGCATTCGGGCGATCCGCAGGAGCACCGGCGGCTGGCCATTTCGCTGACGCGCATTCTGCCCGCGCTGATGGCGATGATTTTGATCGGCGCAACGGTCGTGTTCTTCGTGTTACCGCGCATGTCGGCGGGATATCTGGGCGCGTACTCGTTCGGCACAGACTTTTCGTCGGGCTTCAGCGATCACGTGGAACTGGGGCGCATCGGCGAGATTCAGCAGTCGAACGCCGTGGTGATGCACATCCAGATCGACGGCGACGCCGAAGGGCGCTACGACCTGCACTGGCGCGGCGTGGCGCTGGCGAATTTCGACGGGCACACGTGGTCAAGTTTTCGTGACCAGTACGTGTTGCGGCGCCAGTCCGATGAGAGCTTTGCCGTGCCCTGGCTGGAAAATACTTTCCTGCCGGGACGCTCGGCGCCCGGCGTGCGGCGCGAACAGATCATTCACTATCGCGTGCTCATGGAGCCGATCGGCACGAATGTTTTTTTTCTGGCGCCGTGGGCGCACACCGTGAGCGGACCATACCGCCTGCTGGCCGCCGACACGGGCGGCGCTGTTTATGACTTCGACACGCAGCGCGCCATCAGCCGCTATGAAGCCGACTCGGACATCTCGCAGCCGTCGCCAAACGAACTGCGCGGGGCGAGTCAGGATTACCCGTTGCGCATTTCTGCGAACTTCCTGCGGTTGCCGGTGATGGACCCGCGAGTGGCGCAACTGGCACAGCAGGTGTCGGCTTCGGCGAAGACTCCATACGACAAGGCCGCTGCGATCGAAAATTATTTAAAGACCAAGTTCGGCTACACGCTGCAGCTTCCACGAACCGAGGTCAGGGATCCGATCGCAAATTTCCTGTTCGAGCGAAAACAAGGGCACTGCGAATACTTCGCATCGTCAATGGCGGTGATGCTGCGCGCCATTGGCATCCCATCGCGCGTAGTCAACGGTTTCCGCAGCGACGAGTTCAACGACGTAACCGGCAACTATGTGGTTCGCGCCAAGGACGCTCACGCCTGGGTGGAGGCCTACTTCCCGGGATATGGGTGGCAGACCTTCGATCCTACTCCTGCTGGAGGCACAGCCACGCCGCAGGGCTGGGCCCGCGTCGCGCTTTACGTCGATGCGATGTCTTCTTTCTGGCGCGATTGGATCGTAAGCTACGACACCGCGCATCAATTCGCGTTGGGTCAGACAGCGGTAAGCGGCACCCGCGGGCTCTGGGAAAACTCGCGACTATGGGCACAGCGGCACTACGAATCCATGCTGCGCTGGGCCGAGCGCAGCCAGGATCGGGTCGCACGCGCGCCGCGGTTGTGGACGGTGGTTTGCGTCACGGTCGGAATCGTACTTTTCACACTCGCGAACCTCAGCCGCATTTTGCGATTGCTTCATGAGCGCTGGATTACGGCGCATCCGGAGCGCGCTCCGGAGCAGGTCGCGACGATCTGGTATGGACGCATGGCTCGGACTCTGGCGAAGCGCGGGGTGAGAAGGCCTCCGGCGGAGACTCCGCAAGAGTTCGTCCGAAGGATTGGAGATCAGCGGCTGCGTGAGCCAGTGGCACGATTTACGCAAGTCTACGAGTCGGTGCGGTTTGGCAATGTCGCGGATGATGCCCAGCGATTGGCAGAACTTTATGAGGAAGTGGAACTGGCGGCGACGAAGGCTGCCCGGGGTTGATAGCCCATCCTCAGTGGCAAGACGGTCGTGAGTTGTGCGCTCACCACCCCGGACGAATGCGCCCGGGTCTGGTTCGCTAAAATCGCCAGAACGCTCCGCCGCCCACGAAGAAGTTGTGCATACGCGATTTGCCGGTCTGCGCCAGGGGCAAATCAGGCTCACCCGACCAGAAGTCCCGCACCTCGCCGCGCATGCTCAGCTTTTTCCAGACTTTCACGTCGAGTCCGAGTCCGGCCTGCAGCGCGAAGTCGCTCTTTGACTTGCCCGGGTTGGTGCCGCCATAGACGAGAGTGCTGCTCTCGCTGAAGTGGCCAAATCCGGCGCCCAGGCTCACCCAGGGGGAAACAGCGGTCGTGGGAAAAACATTGACCCGCGCCGACGGCGTCACGAAATAGGATTGAAGGTCGGTGGGAACTACGGCGTGTCCGTACTCGCCCGCGTTGAGATCGATATCGCGGTTGTACACAAAGGGGAGTTCGGCAGAAACAGAGTAGATTGGAGTTACGATGAAACGCCGCGCGTACTCGCCCTCGAAACTGAGTCCCTTGCCGAAGTGGATGATGGGGTCGAAGTAGGAGGCGTTCTGAATGCCTTGATCGCTGATGAAGGTGCGGCCGATGACTCCGCCGATTTCATTTCTCTCATCTTGTGCCAACGCCGATGCCGCGAAAATGGTTGTTACCAACAAGACCACAATCCAAAATCGTTTGGCAGACATTTCCCCTCCTGCGAGGTGGTTCATAAGCTGTTAAGGCGGTAAGACATAGCCTAGCACGACAGAACCCGTTTTAAATCCACAAGTACTTCTTTTCTAATTTGCCGGACTCTCTTGGGCGGAGGGCGAAGGCGCCGCGACAATACGAAACGGCTAAGCTGCAGATGTTAAAATGAAAAGATTGCATGCCAGTCAAGACTCTCACCGTTAGCGGTTCCGACCCTAAGAACAGACATTCAGCGGACGGTCGCCAAAGTCAGCCCCCGGTGAAGGTGGGTTTTGTCAGCCTGGGCTGCCCCAAGAATCTCGTCGACAGCGAAGTGATGATGGGCCTGCTGGCGCGATCCGGCGCCGAACTGACGCGGCGCGCCGAAGATGCGGAAGTTATCGTCGTCAACACCTGCTCGTTCATCGAAAGTGCGCAGCAGGAGTCGGTGAACACGATTCTGGAAATGGCCGAGATGAAGAGCGGCGGTAAGGCGAAGAAGTTGGTGGTAGCCGGATGCCTGGTGGAGCGCTTTCGCGATCAGATTCGCAAAGATATTCCAGAAGTTGACGCCGTGGTAGGCACCGGTGAGCTCGAAAATATCTTGTCTGCGACTGGCGTTGCGCGTCCTGCCGAGCCGGGCAATTCTCCGTTCGTGATTCTGCAGTCGCGGCCGGAGGGCGATGCCCGCGAGGCGCAAGGGCGCTTTTCGCGCGAGGCGTGGTCTGGCCAGGCATGGAACGGCGCCATCGGCGATCTGCCGAACTATCTCTACGACGACGAGACCCCGCGGATTCTGGCGACGCCGCCCCACATGGCCTACATCAAGATCGCCGAGGGCTGCGATCATCCCTGTACTTTTTGCATTATTCCGCAGCTGCGGGGAAAGTTCCGGTCTCGACGGTTTGAATCAGTCATCGCTGAGGCCGAGCGGCTGGTGCAGTCCGGCGTTCGCGAAATTACCCTCATCGGCCAGGACACGACGTGCTATGGAGAAGATTTCGGCCTTAAAGACGGTCTGGCGCTGCTGCTCGAAAAGCTGGCTACGATTGAAGAGCTGCGCTGGGTTCGCTTCCTTTACGCGTACCCAAACAAAATCACCGGCAAGCTGCTGGAGACCATCGCCTCGCAGGAAAAAATCTGCTCCTACATGGATGTGCCTCTGCAGCACGCCTCGGCTTCCGTGCTCAAGCGCATGAAACGGGGCGGCGGCGCGGATGTGTTTTTGCGCTCGATCAGCAAGATGCGGCGCATGGTGCCGGATCTGACATTGCGCACGTCGTTTATTGTCGGCTTCCCGGGGGAAACCGAGCAGGAGTTTGAAGAGCTCTGCGATTTCGTACGCGAGGCTCAGTTCGACTGGATGGGCGCGTTCGCTTACTCCGACCAGGAAGGCGCGGGCGCTTTTACGCAGGCGAAAAAGCTGTCGCCTCGCGAGATTGAGCAGCGTCGCAAGCACCTGATGGGGATTCAACGACAGATCAGCAAGAAAAAGAAGAGAGCGCTGGTCGGGCGGGAGTTCGATCTGCTGCTCGAAGGCGGGTCCGAAGAAAGCGAACTGCTGCTCGAAGGCCGTACGGCCATGCATGCACCGGAAATTGATGGCAAAGTTTTCGTCAATGACTTTCCGGAAGATGCCGTGCCCGAGCCGGGCCGCTTCTACACCTGCCAGATCACAGAGTCGCACGACTACGATCTTGTGGCCAGAATCGTTTAAAACCTGCCCTGTGCCCGCTGCCCTCAGCCAACAACAAGCTTAAAACCGATGTCATCTTTAAAAGTGCTGTCATTCCGAACCGGGCGCCAAGCCCGGTGAGGAACCTGCTTTCCCTGAAGGTGTAGACAAAGCTCGTATCGCTGCCTCATAGGGAGCGCCGCACGTAATTTTCAACGAATATTTCAATTCTGCAATCGCGAGGCGTTCCTTCTACAATCAAAGCCATGCCGCGCAAGCGCTCTGTAAAACTCCGCTGCCCCGTCTGCAAGAAAGCCGTCAGCAGCAACACCGCGGACTTCCCTTTTTGCAGCGAGCGCTGCCGTACGATCGACCTGGGCAAGTGGGCCAGTGGTGGCTATGTGATCTCGTCTCCCGTAACGGACGCGGAAGAGTTTTTCCAGGAACCTTCACCCGACGACGCGGAGAAACGATAGTGACGGAAAGCGCAGCGGCTACGCCGAGTCGTGCTGGGTGGGCGATGCTGGTTGCAACGTTCTTCGGCGTGGGTCGCTTGCGGCCGGGACCGGGAACCTGGGGATCTGCTGCCACCGTGCTCCTCTGGGCGTCGCTCGCACACGTTTTAGCGCCAAACTTACGCGCTGCGGTCGCAGCTTCACTGGCCTTATGTGTAGTTTTGATCGGTATCCCCGCCGCAACGCAGGTTGCCCGAGCGTCTGGATCGAAAGATCCACAGTTTGTCGTTATCGACGAAGTTGCCGGGCAACTGATCGCGCTCATTGCCGTGCCGCTCGCGTGGCAAACTTTTCTGGCGGGTTTTATACTTTTTCGTGTCTTCGATATTTTGAAGCCACCGCCGGTGCGACAGCTGGAGCGGCTGCCGGAAGGGACAGGCATTGTGCTGGACGATGTAGCCGCCGGAATTTATGCGCTGGTGGTCATGCAACTTCTGCTGCACTCTGGTCTACTAAAATAGTAGCGAGTACCGAGTAACGAGTACTGAGAAAAACCCTCGACTCCCGTTACTTTGTACTCGCAACTCGGTACTTCTTCATGGGATTTTCCGATCGTATTCTTGGCAAGAAAAACGTAAACGGGACGCCGCGCATTGAGGCCGTCGCTCCGGAGGCGGCGCTGGCTGGCGGAGAGATTCGCATCACCGGCTCGGGGCTTCGGCCGCAGGAGATGCAGCGGCCCAAGGTACGTTTCGGTGAAGTAGAAGGATCGCTGGTAGTCAGTTCCAATGCGTTTCTGGTCACGCGCGTTCCTGAAGGAGCTACGTCTGGTCCAGTCGTTGTGGCCACCGATGGTCATGTGAGCAACGCCCAAAACGTCAAAGTGGCCGTGCCTATCGCGGAAAACCTTCATCCCGTCACCAATCCCGCGCTCGATTCTGAGGGAAACATCTACGTCACGTTCTCAGGTTCGCGCGGCCAGAAGGTCCCGGTCGCGATTTTCAAGATCGACACGAACTACGCCGTGAAGCCGTTTGTGCCCGAGATGATGAATGCGACCTCGATCGCATTCGACCGCCAGGGACAGATGTACGTCTCCTCGCGCTTCGATGGCGCCGTTTACCGCGTAGCTCCCAATGGCACGATGACGACCTACGCTGAAGGCATGGGCGTGGCGACTGGAATCGCCTTTGACCGCGAGCAGAATCTCTATGTCGGAGACCGCAGCGGAACAATTTTCAAGATCGGGCGCGACCAGCAGGTCTTCGTCTTTGCCACGCTCGAGCCGAGCGTTTCGGCCTATCATCTGGCGTTCAGTCCAGATGGGCATTTATTTGTCAGCGGGCCTACAACCTCCAGTTTTGATCGCGTCTACCGCATCGATCCGCATGGGACGGTCCACACGTTCTACAAAGGACTGGGCCGCCCACAGGGACTGGCTTTCGATGTCGACGGCAATCTTTATATAGCCGCGTCCATGGCGGGAAAACGCGGCATTGTGAAGATCACCCGAGATGGGAACGCGAGCCTCGAGGTCGCCGGACAAGGCCTCGTGGGACTGGCTTTCGGCCCTGCACGCTCGGCCATTCTCGCCACCACCAACGCCGTGCACCACCTCGCGTGGAATGTACAGGGCCTGCCACTTCTGCCCGAGTAAGTCGCTAGCCTTCGCCGAACCGGATGTACCCGAGCTTTTGTTTCCCATTCTCATTTACGACAATCACGAACGGCGCCAGCATGACGCCGATATCGGTCAAATAACTGTCTTCCTCGCTCGGCATGATGGTGATCGGAATCCAGGCGACGAAATTGTTGTCGCTGATCTCAGCAGGAATCGGATCGTCCGTGCTCTCATGCTGGCGAAGATCGGCGATACCACTCGAATTGGAGCCGATTTCGTAATCGGCGAGGGGCGGGGGTGAGGCCAAATCGAAGCCCTCTGCGATGGCTGCACAATCCCTTTGAACCCGCTCCCGTAAAGTTTCGGCCGTCCATTTCGGCTGCAGCCAACTGGCCAGGAGAGCGCGCGCCCCATCGTAGTCCCCCTGCACAATCGCGACTGCAAAGCGATCGGCCAAAGTGTCAGCCTTCATCGCTATCGCTGGCGGCGAGAACTGGCCCGACGCCAGAGCCAGCATTTTTGCCTGCAGCACGTTCTTACAGAGCGTTGCTGCCGCCGCACCCATGCGTGCCTGATGAGCGCGGCGAAGAAGTTTTGCCTCCTGCCGCGGCAAGGAGGCAAGGCCGGCGTCGAGTTCCGCCCAAGTCTGGCGCAGCTGATCGATCATCGGTTGCAGTTCGGTGAACGATTTTCCGCCGGAGGAAGCGTCTGCCATTTTTTCCAGTTTTAGAGCGGTGTCAGAAAGCAATATCTCTGGGTCCATTGCTGTAGCCTGTACCTTTCTATCCGGCAACGGGCATTCGTGCGCAGTGCGGACGAGAGCGACCGATGCGGTAGTTTAAACTGCTACGAGTGAACGCAGAGATTATCGCGATTGGTTCCGAGATGCTGACGCCCTACCGCATGGACACCAATTCGCTCTACCTCACCGATCAGCTCAACCAGCTTGGCGTCGACGTAATTTTCAAAAGCGTCGTGGGCGACAACCTGCGGCGATTGGTAGCGGCGGCGCAGCATGGATTGTTTCGCTCGGAGATTCTGATTTTCATCGGCGGCCTCGGCCCGACGGAAGACGACGTGACCCGCGAGGCAGTTGCGGAAGCCCTGGGCCTGACCCTGCATCGCGATGCCGAAATCGTGGCGCGCCTGGAGAAGCGCTTCGCGGAACGCGGCTGGAAGATGTCGCCGAACAATGCGAAGCAAGCGGACGTGATTGCGGGCGCGACGGTATTGCCCAATCCCAACGGCACGGCGCCCGGGCAATGGATCAACGGCCAGTTTGAGGGGCGCGAGCGAATCATCGTGCTGCTGCCCGGCCCGCCACATGAATTGAAGGCTCTGTTTGAGAGCGAAGTTCGAGAGCGGCTGCGCGCTAAGGTTCCACCGGCGTTTCTCGCCGTGCGCACGCTGAGAATTGCCATGCTGGGCGAGTCTGCCGTCGACGCGCGGGTCGCGCCGATCTATAGGCGCTATGAAGACGTGGAGACAACCATTCTCGCGGGTGCCGGCGAGATCGAGCTTCACTTCAAGAATCGCGCAGAAACGCAGGAAGCGGCACAGTCCCGTGTCGACGAAGTTGCTGGGCTGTGTGAAGACGAACTGGATGAGGCTGTCTATTCGCGCGACGGACAATCGCTGGAGCAGATCGTCGGTTACTGGCTGCAAATGCGCAACGCCACGCTGGCGACAGCGGAATCCTGCACCGGAGGCCTCCTGGCCGAGCGCATCACGTCGATCAGCGGGAGTTCCCGTTATTTTCGAGGCGGAGCCGTCGTGTATTCCAATGAATTGAAGACGGAGTTCGCGGGAGTTCCAGCTGAAATGATCGAACGGCACGGCGCAGTCAGCCGTGAAGTGGCTGCGGCTTTGGCCGAGGGCATCCGGTATCGCTGCGAGTCGACGCTGGGCGTGGGCATTACCGGTATAGCGGGGCCAAACGGCGGCACACCGGAAAAGCCGGTCGGCCTTGTCTTTCATGCGGTCGCGAGCGACAGCGGGACAGAAGTCGTGCAGCGCAATTTTCCCGGAGACCGCAAACGCATCCGCCGCTTCGCCTCGACCATGGCGCTCGATATGGTAAGGAAAAAGCTGATGTAGTCGTGAGCTCCGAGTCCTGAGTCCTGAGCATCTGGCCATCGGAGCGCAGCGACTCAGGACTCGGGACTCACGACTCGGGACTAACATGCGCCTCTTCATCGCACTCGATATCGACGACGGTATTCGCGAGCGCATTGCGCGCTTTGTCGAAGGTGTGCAACCGTTTGCCCCCGACGCGCGCTGGGTAAACCCTGAGTCGCTGCACCTCACGCTGAAATTCATCGGAGAGCAGCCGGAGAGCGAAGTCGACAAAATCAAACAGGTTCTAGCAGCGCTACGGCAGCCATCAACCGAAATTCTGTTTCAAGGCTACGGATTTTTTCCTACGGCGAAATCGGCGCGCGTGTTCTGGGTAGGAATCGAAGCGGGGCCGCAATTGCCGGCACTCGCCCACGAAATCGACGCGATGACAGCTACACTGGGAATTGCGAAGGAAGATCGAGCGTTCAGTCCGCACCTGACGCTGGCGCGCGGTGCCGGCGGTTCTGGTTCACCGCGCCACCATAAGCAAGACCGGCCGAACTGCGCGTTCGAACTCGTGCAAAAGAGGCTGTCCGCGCTTCCCACACCGGAGTTTGGTACCATGACGCCCCGCGAGTTCTTTCTGTACCGCAGCGAACTCTCGCCGAAAGGATCGAAGTACACGAAGCTGGCTCGGTTCGCCCTGCAGTGAGCGCGAACTGACGTCCGAGTTTCGCGAGGCGGACATTTTGTACACAAATATTTTCATCGCCGCAGGAAGCTATCTTCTGGGATCGATTCCCTTCGGCTATCTGCTCGTACGCATCTGTCGCGGCGAAGACGTGCGGCGGAGCGGCAGCGGCAACATCGGCGCGACCAATGTGTCGCGCACGTCGCCGGTTCTCGGCGTGGTTACTCTTGTCCTCGATGCGCTGAAAGGCGTCGCGGCGGTGATGCTGGCCATTATTTTTTATGACAATACCAACCGATCCTTATCCGTGATTGCGCTCATGTCTTTGGCGGCGCTCTGCGCCGTCGTGGGACACATGTTTCCCGTCTGGCTGAAGTTCCGCGGAGGAAAAGGCGTAGCCACGGGCCTTGGCTCGTTCGCAATGATCGCGCCGGTTGCTGTGCTGGCCTCTGCAGTCATCTTTCTTGTCGTCATTCTGATCTCCCGCTATGTATCGCTCGCATCGATTGTCTCCGTCGCTCTCTTTCCCTCGCTTGTGTGGACATTGCATCAGTATGGTCATAGTCTGGCTGCGCTGGTGTTCATGACGATCGCTTCCCTGCTGATCATATTCAAGCATCGCCAAAATATTCATCGGCTGCTCACCGGCACCGAAAACCGTTTTGGATCGAAACGCGCATGAGAATCGCAATCATCGGCGCGGGAGCGTGGGGCACGGGCATCTCGATCGTGCTCGGTCGAAAAGGCACGCACAGCGTGCGTTTGTGGGCGCACGAGGACGATGTGTGTTCCTCGATCCGCGAGCGAAGAATCAACCAGAGGTTCCTGCCCGACCGGCAAATTCCTCAATGCGTCGAGCCTACCAACGATCTCGCGGCCGCCCTCAGGGGCGCTGAGATCGTGGTCAGCGTCATGCCTTCACAGCACTGCCGCAGCTTATTCAGCCGCATGCGGGAACACGTCCCTCACGACGCCTTGATCGTCAGCGCGACCAAGGGATTGGAAGAGGACTCGCTCTTGCGGATGACGGAAGTGATCGAGCAGGTCTTGAGCCGCGACGGTGCAGCACCCGCGATCGGCGCCCTTAGCGGCCCCTCGTTCGCGCACGAGGTTGCGCGCGGTGATCCGACCGCAATCACCATTGCATCGCAGCATCCCGCTCTCATGCGCACCGTGCAGGATGAATTCAGCGGCGCCAGCCTTCGCATCTACACCAACAGCGACGTCATCGGTGTGGAACTGGGTGGCGCCCTCAAGAATATCGTCGCCATCGCCGCTGGAATTTGCGACGGCCTCGGCCTGGGTCACAACTCAGTGGCGGCTCTAATCACTCGGGGCCTCGCGGAGATGACGCGACTGGCTGTCGCCTGCGGCGGCCGCGCCGAAACCATGGCTGGACTGGCGGGGCTCGGCGATTTGGTGCTCACCTGCACGGGAGGTCTCTCGCGCAATCGCAGCGTTGGATTCGAACTCGGCCGCGGAGGGAAACTTCCCGAGATTATCGCCGGCATGCACGGCATGGTCGCTGAAGGTGTATTCACTACGACCGCCGCCGTGGGATTGGCAAGAGCACGCGGCATAGAGATGCCAATCACCGAGCAGATGCATGCCATCCTGCATGAAGACAAGCCGCCGCGTGACGCTATCCAGGAACTGATGACGCGCAGCGGAAAGAGCGAAGTCGGTGCGTAGTCATCATAGAATTCGGGGGCACGAAATGATCCGCAAACTTACATGCATCGTGGTGCTGTCGCTTCTTGCGACGTTGGCTTTCGGCCAGACTCGCAACATCGCCGAGCGCCTCGGCTACCCGCGCGACGCCAAGCTGCTCATCGTCCACGCCGACGATCTTGCGGTCGCGCACTCGGAAGACGCCGCCAGCTTCGACGCGCTGGATCGCGGCGCCGTCACATCGGCGAGCATTATGATTCCGTGCCCTTGGCTCACCGAGGTCGCGGATTATGCCAAGGCGCACCCTGACGCCGATCTCGGCCTTCACCTCACCCTCACCAGCGAATGGAAGACTTACCGCTGGGGCCCGGTGGAGTCGAAGGACAAGGTTCCCAGCCTGCTCGATCCCTCAGGCTATCTCTGGATCGAAGTCCAGCCCGCGATCGCCGCCCTGAAGGCGGACGAGGTCGAACGCGAAATTCGTGCCCAGATCGTTCATGCCAATGCTATGGGCATTCACCCGACTCATCTCGACAGCCACATGGGGACGCTTTTCGCGCGGCCGGACCTTTTCGCGGTCTACGTGAAGGTCGCGCGCGAGTACAAGTTGCCGTTTCTCGCTTTCCTCGGTCCGAACACTCCTCCAGCGCTCAAGTCCGTACTCTCCGACAAAGATGTACTGATCGATGGTATCGTCATGGCCGACCCCTCCGTTCACGCTGCCGACTGGAAGAACTTCTACCTCAACGCGATCCGCAGCTTAAAACCGGGCGTGACCGAATTCATCGTTCATCTCGGCCACGACGATGCAGAACTGCAGGCCGTCGCGGTCGACCACCCCGATTACGGCTCCGCCTGGCGCCAGCGCGACTATGACGCCGTCACCAGTCCCGAATTCAAGAAGGCGCTCGAGGAGAACCACATCATCCTCATCCACTGGAAAGACCTCGGGAAATTGTTGCAATAGCAAGCGAAAGATCGACTGCGAAAAAACTGATGCCTCGGCGCGCCCGTGTGCTCAAGCCCTTTATTTCCGAGCCCCGAAGCGCATCCGTCATCGCCTCTCTCTGGTACTTTGGTAACGCGTGTCGACCAGCGGCCCCCATTAAAATTTGATGGATACCTTCATCGTCGGGCGCCACTTCGCCCGCGGCATCTTGCGTTTCGGGGAAAGGCTACAGACTTGGCCTCCAGCACGCCGCATCACGCACGCATACCGATTCTCTATGTCATCCTCGGTGTGCTTCTGGTCATCAGCATCATCCCGATGTACTTTTACTCGACCCAAGTTGAGGCCATCAACCGGGACCGCCTGAAGACCAACGAGATGCTGTTGCAGAACACGGTGACGCGCTCGCTCGCGGACGATCTGGCGCAGCACGAGCGCTCGCAGCGCATGATGCTGGCGAACCTGTCGTCGGCGATCCAGATCGCCAGTGGTGGCGACATCAGCGAAAAAAACATTAATTCTCCCGAACTCCGCGCATTACTCGAGAACTTCGTTTCCTCATCCGACGACGTCGCTTACGTCACTGTGCTCAGCTCCGAGGCTAAAGGCATCTCTGCGCCACCAATCGCCCCAGATGCCTTCCTGAATCGCGAACTTGAGCGAGCTTACTCCGCGGCTCGTGATGGCCGCGTCTACAACGGACAGGCTCTCGTCGTAGGCGAAGGCAAAACTCAACGCACCGTCTTCGTGGTCAGCACGCCTGTGAAATACGGCGATCGCTTTCTCGGGATGATCGCGTCAGTCGTCGATCTGCAATTCCTGATCCGGCGCCTGCAAGAAGTCAGCGGAGGCGGACTCACTCCCTACGTAGTCGATGCGCAGGGCCGCCTGGTCGCGGCCGCCACGCCGGAATTTGCCACCGGCCAGGACATGAAGAAGCTCGACATCGTCCGCAATTTCGTCGACAGCGGCAAGAATGCGCAATTGGCGGCTACCAACGAGTTCAGCGTCGACTCAGGCAGCGAGCGCGTGGAAATGCTCGGCACTTACAGCCCGGTCACATCGCTCGATTGGGCCGTGGTGGTGCAGAAGCCGCAGCGCGAAGCTTACCGCGGCGTTTTTGAAATGCAGCGCACCGCGCGCCTGCTCGCAATTCTCGCTGTGCTGCTCAGCGTGGGCGTCAGCATATTCGCCGCGCGCCGTATCACCAATCCCTTATCGATCCTGACCCAAACCAGCCGCGCGCTCGCTCGCGGCGACTTCAAGCAACGCGTGCATCTCTGGAGCCGCACCGAGATCGGCGAACTCGCTCAGACCTTCAACACAATGTCAGAAGAACTCGAACGCTTCGTTGAAGACCTCAAGCGCGCTGCCGACGAGAACAAGGCGCTGTTCATGGGCTCGATTCAGATGCTTGCCGGCGCCGTCGACGAAAAAGATCCCTACACGCGCGGCCACTCTGACCGCGTAACGCGGTATTCGCTGCTGATCGCGAAAGAGATGAAGCTCGATCAGCACTTCCTGGAGACGCTTCAGATTTCCGCCCAATTACATGATGTGGGCAAGATCGGCATCGAAGATCACATCCTGAAAAAACCTGGAGCGCTAACGGCTGAAGAGTTTGAAGTCATGAAGACGCACACCACGAAGGGCGCGAATATTCTGCGCCCAGTGACGCAGCTGGCCGAGATGCTGCCCGGCATTGAACTGCACCACGAAGCGCTCGACGGCCGCGGATATCCGTACGGCCTGCAGGGCGATCAGATTCCGCTGCTGGCGCGCGTTATTGCCGTCGCCGACACTTTCGACGCGCTCACTACGAATCGCCCGTATCAGAAAGAGCACACGCCCGATCAGGCGCTGCAGATTATCCAAAATCTCGCCGGTAAGCGCCTCGACCCGGACGCCGTGAAAGCCTTGCTTGCCGTTTACGGACGCGGCGACATCAAGATTCAGCGCTTCACGATCAAGCGCCCTGTCGCACAACCTGTGTCTACGCCAGCTCCTGCTATTGTCTCCGAACCTGCTCCGGCAGCCGCCGCAGTTGCGCTCGCCGCCGAAACTACCGCTCTCGAACGAACCCGCGTCTAGGATTCTTCGGAAAAACAATTCTGCGCGATCAACCGTGGAAGAGCGGCCCTTCAGGACCGCGTAAAGTCCACCCAGAAAAGAATTTGGGCTTTAGCCCGTCACAACGACGCCACACGCCGCTGCACCGTCAGAAAATACAACGCGACAACAACCAACAGAAATCCGTTCACGCCCAGCACAATCGGCGCCGTATACCTCGGCACCAGCCAACTCGAAAGCAAATTCCCCATCGGCATGCCGCCGCGGAAGGCGAAGTTGTACACGCTCATCACGCGGCCCCGCATTTCGTTGGTCACGATCAGCTGCACCAGCGAAATCACTGTGGCAAATACCGCCATCATCGACGCCCCCACCAGCACGAGCATGGCATAACTCAGCGGCAGCTTCTTCGACAGGGAAAAAACTGAAATCGCCGCGCCCAGGCAAATCAGCATGCTCAATGCGAAGCGGCCTTTCTTTTTCATGTTTCCGGCTCCCGCCATTGCCAGCGAACCGATTATTGATCCGATCCCCATCAGCGAAAGCATATTGCCGTAGGTTTCCGCGCCGCGATTAAAAATATCTTTCACGAACACCGGAATATAGGTCCGCGTCGGCATGCTGAGAAAAGTCATGCTAAAAGCCAGCGCGATGATCCCGACCATCGCGCCCTGATGCCAGATAAAGCGGAATCCCTGCAGGAAGCTCCTGAACATGGACTCCGCAGATTTCTCCGGCAGGAAGCGCGCCGAAATCATCGAAAGCGAAATAATTGGAGCCAGAAACGAAACCGCATTCAGCCCGAAACACCATTTTTCCCCGAGATGTGCCAGCGTGATCCCCGCCAGCGCGGGACCCACCGTCACCGCCAGGTTGAACTGGATCGAATTCAGCGCAATTGCGTTTGGCATATCGTCGCGGTCGACTAAAGTCGGGATCAGGGCTGAGTACGCCGGGCCGCCGAAGGCCTGCGCCAGTCCCGAGACGAACGACAGGCACAGGATCTCCCAGACGTGGACTAGCCCGGTCGCGACAAGCAGTGTCAGGATCGCCGCGCTGGCCATCTGGATGTACTGCGACACAAGCAGGATTTTTCGCCGCTCGACCCGGTCAGCTACCACACCGCCAACCAGGGTGAAGAGAAAAATCGGCAGGCCGCCCAAAAACTGGTCCAGCCCCAGCAGAAATGACGAATGACTCAGCCGGTAGATCAGCCAGCCCTGCGCAACAATCTGCATCCAAGTGCCGATGCTGGAAGTGCAGGCTCCAATCCACATCAGGCGGAAGTCGCGATATTGAAAAGCCTTGAAGAGTTTTCCCAGTCTCGAGCTCTGCATCGGCGGCGTTGGTATGGATGGGGCGTTCACGGCGTCGCCGTCTATCTTCGCATGGAAGTGCTTTTCGTCGCCTCAACGCTGGCAGAGGCCCACAGGAAACCCGGAAACCGTTCCACCATTCGATTCCCAGAATATTTTGCTGGCTCAAGACAAAATGGCTGACTCGACGCTGTGATCCGAATCACTGTCGCATTCTGCACTCGCCGCTAAGATCAGAACGGGATGAGCAGGAAGCTCAGGGCTGGAGTCCTAGGTTACGGGCGCATGGGGCGCGGCTTTGTTGCCGCGATGCAGGCCAGCGATCTGTGGGATGTGGTCGCGATCTACGATATCTGCAACGAAACCCGCCAACTGGCTCGCAAGCAGGTTCCTCACGCGGTGGTTTACAACAACCCCGAGGCAATTTTCGCTGACCCGTCGATTGCCGCAGTCGGCTTGTTTACTCTGGCGGACGCGCGGCCACAGCAAATTCAGCAGGCCCTCAAACATCACAAACATGTCCTGGCAGAAAAACCCCTCGGGGCCGATGTTGCCACAGAGTGGCAACTCGTCCGCGAGATCGAGGCCAGCGACCGCTTCGTTGCGGTGAACTTGTTCAACCGCAACGCCTGGTATCACAAGCAAATCCAGCAGTTCATCCGCGAAGGGGAAATCGGCGATTTGGCCGTAATCCGCGTGTGTCACATGACGCCCGGACACATGCCGCTCGAAGGCCACGCTCCGGAGGGCCCTCCCTTCCACGACTGCGGCATGCACTACGTTGACGTAGCCCGCTGGTACGCCCAGAGCGAATACAAGACCTGGCACGCCCAGGGCATCCGCATGTGGAACTACGAAGACCCCTGGTGGGTACAAGCGCACGGCACCTTCGAAAACGGCGTAGTCTTCGACATTACCCAGGGATTTGTCTACGGCCATCTGGCAAAACAGCAGCCCCACAACTGCTACGTCGATGCCATCGGCACCAAAGGCGTCGCACGCATGCATCACGACTTTACCGAGGCCACGGTCGAACTCTTCGGAATCCACAACACGCTGTACAAGACAGCTCCTTTCAACGACAAGAAACTCGACGTGATGGTCGATGTCTTCGGGCGCTCCATCCTGGCTGGAAAAAACCTTGGCTTCCCCGAGGCCCGCGACAGCGTAATCGCCTCCGAGATCAGTTGGGCAATGCTCCAAGACGCCATCGCCAACCAACCTCCAGTGCGTGGCACTCCGGAGCAGATGAAGCAGATTCTCGAACACCGCCGCAAGCTGGTGAACGGCTACGGCCTTCCGGTGAAATCAGCAGATCCAGTGACGACGCCCGCCGTTACGCACGTCGACCTTCGATAGCGCCCAAATATGAAGTTCGGAGTCACCCGTTCGATGGCGTCATCCCGAGCGTAGCCGTATTTCAGGCGGAGCGAGGGGTGCCCCGCTCATCCGGCCCAACGCGTCAGCCAAACTGCCGAGCCCGTATAATCAACTGTCGTCTTTTTATGATCCAGACCCTTTTCGGCAGCCTAGAAGAAGAAAAAAAGCCAGGCCTATTCGACCGCATGAAGCAGGCGGTCACGCGCACGCGCGAAAACCTTGCCGAGCGCATCGACGACATCGTCTCCATCGGCAAGGAGATCGACCGCAACACGCTCGACGACCTCGAAGCCACTCTGATCAGCGCCGACCTCGGCACGACCACGACACAGGAAGTACTAGCGAAACTCCGCGAAAAAGCCGACCGCAAGCAGATCGGAAACGTGCAGGAACTCAAGCGCCTGCTCAAGGAAGAGTTGCTGACGATTCTGAATGCAACCAGTCATCGTCCAGTGCAGCGCGTCGATGGAACTCCGGAAGTAATTTTGGTCGTCGGAGTCAACGGGACCGGCAAGACCACGAGCATCGGCAAGCTCTCGCAGGTCTTCCGCTCGCAGGGGAAAAATGTCCTGCTGTGCGCCGCCGACACATTCCGTGCAGCCGCCATCGAGCAACTCGAAATCTGGGGGCAGCGCACCGGCACCGAAGTGATCAAGACCAAGCCCGGAGGCGATCCTGCAGCAGTGTTGTTCGACGCTCTTCAGGCTGCAGTCGCGCGCAAGACCGACTACGTAATCGTCGACACCGCCGGGCGCCTGCACACAAAAACCAGCCTGATGGCCGAACTTGAAAAGATGCGCCGCACTGCCCAGCGCATCATCGCAGGCGCCCCACACGAAACCCTGCTAGTCATGGACGCCACGACCGGACAGAACGGCCTGCAGCAAGCGCGCCTGTTCACCCAGTCAGCGGGAGTAACGGGGATTGTCCTCACCAAGCTCGACGGCACCGCGAAGGGCGGCGTGGTGGTTGCGATCTCGCGCGAATTGGGATTGCCTGTTCGGTTTGTCGGCGTCGGCGAAAAAGCCGGCGACCTGCTGCCCTTCGATCCCAAAGAATTTGTTGATTCACTGTTCGAATAGGTGGAAGAGCGGCGCTTCAGCGCCGCGTTAAAGCGAGCAATTTCAACGGGGCTTCAGCCCCTGAGGAGCGCATGCCAGACAGAAAAGAGCGTTCGCGATTGCACCGGCTGCTCGATTTTTTCAAGCGTCTCCTGGGCAAGAAGCCTGAGCACCCGGGCGATCCGCATGCGTACGTCACCGCCCCCGTACGTCGCGGCCCGAAGGGACGCAGCGGAGCCGCCGTGGCCGAGATTGAAGATGACTCGTTTGAAAGTTTCCCTCCGCGACGGTCCTAGCTCCCAAGAGCGACGATGCTCAAGAACGACGAGCCCGCAAACAACCGAGACGAGCAACTCCTCCGCCGCGCGCTCGAACTCGCCCGTCAGTCCGTGGGTCTGGCATCGCCCAATCCCTACGTCGGGGCAGTAATCGCCGACGCTCACGGCAACATAGTCGGCACCGGAACCTACACCTACGCTGGCGTGAAGCACGCCGAGGTCCTAGCCCTTGGGGCGGCCGGTGACAAAGCGCGCGGCGGAACGCTTTACATCAACCTCGAGCCGCACGCTCACCAAGGCCGCACGGCGCCGTGTACAGATGCCCTCATCGCAGCAGGAATTCGCCGCGTAGTCGCCTCCATGCCCGATCCCAATCCCAAAGTCAGCGGACGCGGATTCGATCAACTGCGCGCCGCAGGCGTGCAAGTCGACGTGGGATTGCTCGACGAAGAAGCGCGTCAGGTCAACGAAGCGTTCGCGCGCTACATCCGAAGCAACGTTCCCTTAGTAACGCTCAAGGCCGCCATGACGCTCGACGGCAAGATCGCTCCTCCACCGGCGGAAGACTTGTCACGCGATGTCATCGTTCCTACCGGTGGCTGGATCACCAGCGAAGTGGCGCGCGCGCACGTGCAGGAACTCCGCCATCAGCACGACGCGCTTCTGGTCGGCGTGGGCACGGTCTTAACCGACAATCCCCTGCTCACCGATCGCAGCGGACGGGCGCGCCGCCGCCCTTTGTTGCGCGTGATTCTAGATTCGCGCCTGCGCCTGCCGCTCGACTCCCGGCTGGCAAAAAGTGCCGCCGAGCGTCAGAACGATGTATTGCTCTTCTGTTCGAAGGCCGACGAAAAGAAAAAAGCGCAACTCGAAGAACTAGGCATTCGCGTCGAGATCCTGCCTGCCGCTGAGCCTGACGGACGTCCATCGATGTCGGCGATTCTCGCGCGGCTGGGCCAGTTGGAAATCACATCGGTGATGATCGAAGGTGGAGCGGCGGTCAATTGGGCCGCTCTCGCCGCAGGCGTAGTCGACAAGGTTTTTCTCTACTATGCTCCGAAGATTCTTGCTGGCACCGGATCAATACCTTTCGCGGCGGGGGCTGGGTTTCGTCACATGGCTCAGGCCGCACAGGTCAAACGAATTCAACTGCACCGCTTTGGGGAAGACTTCGCGGTGGAAGGGTACGTGCGCGATCCATATGGCAATTAGTTCACCACGGAGGCACCGAGGACGGAGAGAACATTTTTTGAAGATTTCTCCGCGCCTCTGTGGCTCCGTGGTGAATTATGATGTTTCTTCGCAGAGGTTCTCATGTTCACTGGCATCATTGAAGAAGTCGGAAGCGTCGCCCGCATCGAGCAGCGCGGTGAAAACCGTCGCATTACCATCACAGCAAAGCAGACACCGAAGGAACTGGGCACTGGCAACAGCGTCTCGGTCAGTGGCGTCTGCCTCACCGCGCTGGACATCACGCCCGGTTCGTTCTGTGCCGATCTCGCGCCCGAAACCTGGACGCGCACATCGCTCTCGCGCATTCACGAAGGTGCGCTGGTCAATCTCGAACTGCCGATGAAGGCCGACGGCCGCTTCGGCGGACACATCGTGCAGGGCCACGTCGATGGAGTCGGAAAGCTCATTGCCTTCGACCGCATCAAAGATTCCGAAAACTGGTGGCTGGAACTCGAACTGCCCGAAGACGTCGCAAAATACACCGTCTTTAAAGGCTCGCTGTCGATCGAAGGGATCAGTCTTACGGTTGCCAAGCTGACTCAGAATCGCTGCTCGGTCGCCATCATTCCGCATACCGTCGAAATGACCAATCTTCACTCGCTGAAGCCCGGCGATCCGGTGAATCTTGAAGCCGATCTGATCGCAAAATACGTGGAGAAGATGATGAAGAGCGAGTCGGCAGAACACTCCTTCACGATTGACGAACTGGTGCAGGAAGGTTTTTAGTTGCTGGTGCCTGATCCGTTTTCAGTCAGTTTTCGTTTCTGACCACGACTCCGCCTTTCATTACGAACTTTACGTGCTGCAGCAACGTGATGTCTGTGAGCGGATCGCCGTCTACCGCGATGAGATCGGCATAGTGGCCAGCTTCGAGAGTTCCAACTTTGTCCTTCCAATCGAGCAGTTCGGCCGCGTTGATGGTCGCGGCCTGGATCGCCTCTAATGGCTTTAAGCCACGCTTGGTTAAAGCTTCGATTTCCAGCGCGTTTTTTCCTTGGGTCTCCCCTTCGGCCGAATCGAAGCCCGCCGCAATTCTTACGCCGAGGCTCTTCGCGGTCTGAACTGCTTCCTTCACCCCATCAAGAAATGCGTCTACCCGCTTTTGCTGCTCGGGAGACATATCAGTCCGACGCTGGGCGATGCTGTGGTCGATCACGCCGACAGTCGGAATCAGAAAGACGCCTTTTTCCTTCATCATCTCCAGATCTTCGCGATTGGCGCCATGGCCGTGCTCGATCGAGTCCACACCGGCTATCAGCGCGTTCTTGATTCCCTCCGGAGTCGTGGCGTGCGCGGCCACTCTGCGCTTCTGCTTGTGCGCTTCGTCGACGATCACACGCATCTCGTCGACGGTCAGCGTGGGATTGTCCCAATCGGCATAGACCTTGATCCAGTCGGCGCCGTATCCGATCTGCTCGCGTACCGCGCGCCGCGCCTCTTCCACGCCGCTGATCATTTGTGCTCCAGTGGGAAACGAAGGTAGATCTGGCGACACGCCAAAGGGATTGTATTGCCCAACCCCCGCGATCGCGCGCGTCGAGACAAACATGCGCGGCCCTTCCGCGAGGCCTTGCTTGATGGCGTCGCGCAACGCCACGTCGGCGTAACCCGCACCTTCACTCTCCACGTCGCGGATGGTCGTGTATCCCGCCTGCAACGTGATGCGTGCGTTATAGGCTCCTTCAAGCGCACGGAAAGCCTGCGACTTCGTCGCGAGATTCAAGATGTAACCGTCAGCGCCTTCCGGAATCCGCGCCATGATATGCGTGTGGCAATCGATGAGTCCGGGTAAAAGCGTGGCGCCGCCAAGATCGATGACCTTCGCTGTTTTCGGGGCGTGAACTTGAATCTGCGATGCTGTGCCTACTTCTTTGATTTTGTCGCCTTCAATCCAAATAGCAGCATTAGCCGCGTAGGCTCCGGTGCGAACATCGAGAAGCTTTCCAGCCTTGAGGATGACCGTTGTTGGTGACTTGGCTACGGCGGTCGATTGCGCAAATGCCGCGAGAGAGCAGATGACCGTCGCAAAGAAAAGCAGGAATCGCAGTCTCATGGGCTGAAGCGTATCGCGCGCTGGGTTACCCGGCAAGGTGAATCAGTAGTCAGTGGCTAGTGGTCCGTGGCCAGCGGTCAGTGGGCAGTGGTCGGCGGGAAGTAGTCAGTGGTCAGGGGAAAAGACGATCGTCGGTCGAAATCAAAAGCAAAAGCCACGTGCAATCCCTCCGCGCTCTCTGCGGCACTTCTCCGCGCTCTCTGCGGTCAAAATCTCTTCTGTCTCAACCAGAACTAGCTCAAAGCCCGAATCAAACGAGGGCCCGAATAACTAGCCGCCGACCACCGGCCACTGCTCTTACGCTTCAACTTTTAATTCGTCGAGTTCCAGAAATTCCTGCACGATGGGTTGTTGGCATTTCTCCATATCGGGGTAAGTCCCGAAGAAAATAGCGCGGCCCTCATGCAAAAACATGACACGATCCGCAAGCTTCTTGGCCAGGCGCATATCGTGCGTGACCACAATGCTGGTCAAGTTGAGCTGAATCTTCAGCCGCTTGATTAAATCCCCAAGAAGTTGCGCCATCAACGGATCAACCATGGTCGTCGGCTCGTCATACAGCACGCACTCCGGACGCGCCGCCAGCGCCCGTGCAATCGCCACGGAGCGCTTCATTCCGGTCGATAAATCTGAAGGCAGCAGATCGCGCATTTCCTGCACGCCGACCATCTGCAGCAAACCGTCGACGATCTGGAAAATCTGCTCTTCGCTGAGGTCTCCGGTCTCGCGCAGAGGAAAAGCGATGTTCTCCCCAACCGTGAGCGAATCGAACAGCGCTCCGTTCTGAAAGACCATGGTGACTTTTTTTCGAATCAATTCGAGCTGCTCTTCGTTGTAGTCGGTGATGTCTTCACCGGCCACGATGACGCGGCCCGAGTCCGGCTTGAGGAATCCCATGATGTGATGCAGCGAAACTGATTTGCCCACGCCGCTTCGGCCAAGAATGCATACAGTTTCGGCCGGCATGACGTCGAAGCTGACGTGATCAAGCACCACGTTGTCCCCGAAGGCCTTGGAGACATCGCGGAATTCGATGTAGGGCGCGAGTTTTGCGTCTTCAGGCATTTCTGGTCCTGAGTACTTATCTCATAAATCGATCCGGGAAGGGTACGGCTTCCAGCCGTGCCGTTAAGGCCGCCAAATACGGGGGCTTTAGCCCCTGAGGGCAACTCGGACTGTCCCGTCGGTTCATTTATGAGATGGCTATGGCTTGTGCGTCGTGAGTCCTGAGCTTCGCGTTTACTTAGAAATCTAGTTTAACGTTTGCTGCTCAATTGCGCTGATTCGACGTCTTGCCGGGTATTCAGATTCTCAAACATGCGTGGCGAGAATCCGGCCGTCTCCAATTCCTCTTCGCCGATGACATTGATGGTCAAATGCTCGAACAAGGCATCGATCTTGTACCGGCACGCGCGAAGAGCTGACTCAGCTGCGTCAGCAAATTCGCGCCGATAGACCGCGCAGAGCGGCTGCCAGCCTCCGGACTGCACAAGGGTTACGATCGCATCCGACGCGCGTGCGCGAGTAATCAAGAACTGCAGCAGCGCGAGTGAGGCAAACGGCAGATCGACCGCCAACACCAAATTAAAATCACGCTGCGAGGCCCGCAGCGCCGCGTGAATTCCCCCCAGCGGTCCGCAGCCGAGAAAGACATCTTCGACGACAGCAGCAAAAGGAGAAAACTTCTCTGCGCTGCCCACAATGCGAACGTCATCGGTCACACTACGCGCGACATCGAGCACGCGAGCCAGCAGAGTGCGCCCGTCAAGGGCAACAAATGCCTTATCCGTCCCCATCCGGATACTCTTGCCCCCCGCAAGCACAAAGGCAGATACGTCTGGATTCGCCATAGGCACGCGCCGATGATACACGGGCTTGGTTGACTTCGTGCTCCGATCGAACTACGCTTTGCGGATGTTGCCGGACCTTCGGGTTGCGTCGCCATGCACTGCCAGCTGGGAGCAGATGACGGGAGATGACCGTGTCCGGCACTGCGCAGAGTGCAATCTGGATGTCTACAACTTCTCCGCGCTTACGCCGGCCGAAATCGAACAATTGCTCGCCGCCAGCAAAGGACAGCGCCTCTGCGGCCGCCTTTATCGACGCGCCGACGGTACGGTTCTAACTCGCGACTGCCCAGTCGGATTTCGCGCCCGCGTACGACGAGTGTCGAATCGAATTGGCGTAGCTCTCGCCGCAGCCATGAGCGTGACTTTCGCGTCTGCACAAAGTGCGCACCAGAATACGCCTTCGCTCGTGCAGATCGCGCCGGCGACGGCCCGCGCAGAGATTGTCGTGTATGACGCTAGCGGCGCAGTGATCCCTCGTACGAAGATCGAGATATGGTCATCGGCCAAACTGATTGCCGAAGGAGCCGCCGACGCGAGCGGCCGATTCACAGCGAATCTTGCGCCCGGGACTTACAACGTTACGGCGATTCCCTTTGTCGTAGGGTTCAAGACTGGTCATGCGCGTCTCAGCGTGTCAGATCAGCCAGTAACACTTCCGCTTACGCTTGAGGTTGGTGGCTCGATGATGATGGGATTTGTGGTCGACGTTACGGAGCACGCGGTAAGTCCCAACCTCTCCACCGTAACCAATTTCCTGCCAGAACCCGCGTCCCTAAAACCGACCCTGCCGCCACCAATATCCCAGAAATAGTTTTTCCACAGACAGCGTCCAGGGCCACCGAGACACGTAACCGCCGCGCCTTTGGCCATACCTAACCCACTGCATACAAGTCACTTACGGATCACGCGATTATGCGCCATTGCACGAAAGTAACCTATCCAAACGATCTACTTCGCGCGATGATGGGCCTGCGTCCGAGGTTGTGACCCGGAAGTTCTCATCATGCCGCAGAAAATCATGGATGTGCTTATGCTTGGGCGCTGCTCCCACGAGTTCTCCTGGCCGCGTCGTGGCTCCGATGGCGACTACTATCAGGTTTGCCTGCTGTGTGCAGCGGAATACAAGTACGACTGGTCGACCATGCGCCGAACCGAGCGCGTCGAGCGGGCGCCCGAGACTGGCATCCGGCGCAGCCACGCGCGCGAAAAACGGCCTTCGTGGGTACCCCGGGCGCGCCGCCTAAAGCTCGATATTCCTTTGCGTTACCGCGTCAACAAGACCAGCACCTGGCATGAAGGCATCATCGAAAACATCAGCCAGAGCGGAGTCCTATTCGCGGGACCGCAGCAGCTACCTGTGAATGCTCTCATCGAAATGGTCTTTGAGATGCCCGAGGAAATTTCCGGGCAGAAGAACAGCAACGTAGTCTGCCAGGGACGCGTGATGCGAACCAAGGATGCTCCGGAACAGGAAGACGAAAAAGTCGACCTGGCCGCATCGATTGTGGACTACAAGTTCATTCATTAGCCGGAACTAAGCCGCAACGCGCGAGGCGTGGCGCAGTTTGGATTTTTTGCGTGGCGTCATCCTGAGCGGAGCCGCTTTTCAGGCGTAGCGAAGGATCTCCCGCTTAGCCGGCCCAACGCGTCAGCCAAACTGCACCACTATCGACGCGCACGAGGCGTGGCGGCGTTTCGGCAACAGCTTTAAACTCCCCAAAACAACCTCATGGTGTGCCCTCACTGCGGTCACGAGAATGTTGAGGGGCGCAAGTATTGTCGTGGCTGCGCCAAGCCGCTTCATCCGGAAGAGGCCGCGCCGAAGCCTGCAGCACCGAAACTCGCCACGTCAAGGCTTGCCCAACCGAAATCTACGGCTCCCGTTTTCGTCAGCACACCAGCACCGGTCACTCCCACTGAGAGCTCAGTTCATGGCGCGGGTCATGGCTTCGACCCGGACTCTGGTCAGGGAACATTCATCCCCAGCGTTTCGATTCATCCTATGGCCACGGCCTGCCTGGCGCTGAGTTTCCTCGCGATGATTCTTCCGGTCGGGATCGCCGCTGTGGTAATGGGCCACGTATCGCGTGCTCAAATCGCGAAACACCGCGGACGCTATACCGGCGACTGGCTGGCGTTTGCCGGACTGGTAATCGGCTATCTGCAGCTTGCATTTGTTTCGCTGATTCTGTTCTCCGCTGGCTCCACGCTGAATCGAATGAGCATCGCGATTAACCGTGACGACGTAGCGCGCGAGGCGATCCTCGCGCAATTCAAGTTCTTCACGCCCAAACCGCACCTTGATGCCGCCAGGCAGCGCCAGGACGCCAAGAACGCGCTGCGCCTCATCGGCGCCAGCGAAAGCGAGCTTTTCTCCGGCCGGCCCGATAGGAAGTACTCCTGCGATTTTCCTTCGCTGGGATGGGACACGCGCGATAACGAACTCAACCTGACGATCGCCCGCTCGCACTACTCCATCAAGGTTGATGACTGCGGCGGAATCGACAGAGCGGCTTACTCTACAACTGCAATTCCCTGGGCTGATTCGAACCCCGCGAATGCGCCGTCTTTTTGTATCGATCAGACCGGACTGCTGCGCCGCTACCCGCCGGAGATGGTGAGCGATCTGAACCATGCTCTGTTGCATGACCACCTGCCGTGCCCGGAGTCGGGCGAGGTGGTCCAATGACTGAAACGCCCAACTTCACGACGGACTTCGCGGTTGAGAATCAGAACGATCGTCAGAACGACGATCAGCCGGCAAAGTCCGTGCGAACCATGGCTCGCGTAGCGCTCAGCCTGAGCTTTTTCGCCTTCATCATTCCGATAGGAGTGGCGGCGATTGTCGTCGCGCACATGGCGAAGCGGCGGCTCGAATGGGGCGATGGCCGAGAGATGGACGACGCCATGGTGCGGGCGGCGTCGTGGATTGCCTATATTCAGCTGGCCCTGGCCTTGTTCATCACGATTTTTTTCTGGAGCCTATTTCAAACCGCGATCGGGCTTGGGCGTGATCCCATGGTGCGGCAAGCCATGCATCCCGTCGACATCAATCGAACTCTCGACCCGGCCGGGGCGCGCGACGCGGAGCAAACGGCGCTCACACAGGTAAACCAGCTGATCGCCATCGAAGAACAATACCGGCGGCATCGCGAACATGGGGACTATGCATGCCGCATCGACCAGCTGATTTTCATGGGACCAGAGACCGCATCAGCCGCGCAAAAGCAGCAGTTCGGTATACAGCTCTATGAGTCACCGTATATGTTCCGTCTCAGCAACTGCAACCCGGTCAGCCGAGGTATGACTTCCGCGGCATTCGTGCTGACGGCGGTACCGCATCCGGTTCGGATGCCCGAGAAGTCTCTCATCTACTGCGCCGATCAAACGGGACTCGTGCGCGAAGTTCGCGGCGGCACGTCGCTCGATTGCCTGCAAAACGGCGAGCCGGCACAATAACGATTCAAAACTACCCGGCCAACGTTTTCCCCCTGCGTTATCCATCGCCAACGCTTGCCCCGTGCATCTACACTGTATTGAGATGGCGAGGGACGGTCATGGCTAGTGGCCATTTTGAAATTTCGAAGTCATCTCTATCGCGGGCGTCATCCCGAGCGCAGCCGCTTTTCAGGCGAAGCGAGGGATCTCCCTCACACAGGTCCGTGGGTATGGAGATCGCTCGCCCCCGCTGGAGAAGAGTCTGCTACGAAACCCAGATTTCGCCCGCAGGATGTGGGACAAAGTATGCTCCAGTCGCAACGCGACGGCATTCATTAGCCCGCCACGTGAGTGGCGGGGAAGGCTACCAGGTCGGGTCCCCAAGGAGTCGAGCGATGAAAAAATATTCCCTGTTGTCTTCTTCCATCGTGGTCGCAATCATTCTGAGTCTAGGCGTAGGCTGCGCAAAGAAGGCGGACGACGCCAAGGTCACCAGCGAAATCCAAACCCGCTTCAGCCAGGATTCCGGCCTGTCTTCGAAGCAACTGCAAGTTCAGGCCGAAAACGGCGTGGTCACACTCTCGGGCAATGTCGACAACGACGCGCAACGCGAAGCCGCCGGAAAGCAGGCTGCGTCGGTGTCAGGAGTAAAGACGGTCATCAACAATCTCCAAGTCGGCACGACAACCGCAAGTGCAGCACCGCCGCCGACAAACGCTTCGTCAGCGCCTGCGCCCGAGAAACCTGCGACCAAGCCTGTCGCGGAACCGTCGAAGCCGGCAGCCGGAAAGAAGTCCAGTAAGCATCACGCCAAGGCAAGCGACATTGCCGACAATCCTCCTGACAACAGCCAAATGGCGGACAACACTCCGCCGCCGCAACCAGCCGCTGACAATCCTCCAGCGCCGGCTCCGGATAACACGGCATCAGCCCCGCCTCCGCCGCCCGCGCCCAAGAAGCTGATCATCGATCAAGGAACGCAAATCACGGTGCGCCTCGTCGATGCCATCGACAGCGAGAAAAACCAGACTGGCGACACTTTCCGCGCGACGCTGAACGCTCCGTTGACTTCAGATGGGGAGGAGGCAGTCCCCGCGGGCGTGGAACTCACCGGGCATCTGGTGGAGGTGAAGAGTGCAGGAAAGTTCGCCGGGCAATCCGCGGTGGTGATGCAACTGGACAGCCTCTCTTCCGGCGGCAAAACTTACAACCTGCAAACCGACCAGTACAAGAAAGAAGGCAGCTCGCGCGGAAAGAACACCGCGGAGAAAGTCGGGGGCGGCGCGGTTCTGGGTGGAATCATTGGCGCAATTGCAGGTGGCGGCAAAGGGGCCGCGATTGGTGCGGCTGCTGGTGCCGGGGTGGGCGGCGGCGTACAGGCTGCCACCAAGAGCCAGCAAATCAAGTTCCCCTCGGAGACAGTACTGAATTTCACGCTGCAGGCGCCGATCACGGTCGTGCAGGCACCTCCGCCGGATGCGAACCGGCCCAAGCTGGACAACTCGCAATAGGCCGATGAAACAATTGCGCCGCGATATCAGGCGTGCGGAGAATTCTCCGCACGCGATTTTTTTGGCCTTCGAAGAGTCTTAGCGCTACCGATTACCCTCAAGCGATTCTGCGCATTCCGGGGCAGCCATTACAAAACAGTGCAGATCGCTGGAAGGCTGCATACCCCGCCCGTTGCCGCAAGGGATGCGACGCGCTGATTTTCCTTGCGCCTGAAAACAATTGCAGCTACAAAGTCCCAACGCTGATTTCGGACGCTCCCTGAACTCTTCAGTCCTTTCGGCAGTTCCACCGCGCCATTCCGGCTGCACTACCCAAAACCCATAGTCACAAGGAGGAGCCATGCTCCGCCAACGGCAGTCCCTTCCCCTTGCGCGGAAGGCAAGAAAACTTCTGCGCGCAGCAGCGATGGCAGTCGCCGCATCAGTGATCATGATCGCGGCTACCTCGCAGGCCCCAGCACAAGCAACAGATCCCGGCCCCCGCGGCGGTCCCGCAGGCGCTGGAGGTTTTTATCCCACGTTGAACGCGAACGAGCAGCAACTCTTCAATCAAGCCATGGGCGTGTTCATGGAGGTGGATTCTGTCTCGGGAACCATCGAAGCCGGTTCGGGCCTCGGACCTACCTTCAACGGCAACAGTTGCGCGATGTGCCATGCACAGCCGGCGACAGGAGGCAGCAGCCCGGGAATGAACAGTCCGCAGAACCCAGTGGCCAATCCACAAGTCGCGCTGGCCACGCTCGATGGCGCGATGAACACCGTGCCGTCATTCATCACAACCAACGGACCGGTGCGCGAGGCACGATTCGTTTCGACCAGCCCGACCAGCCTGCATGCCGCGCTGGATGGCGGCGTGCACGACCTGTACACGATTCAAGGCCGCACCGACGCTCCCGGATGCACGCTCGCGCAACCGAACTTCACCCAGGCGATCGCGCAAGGCAATGTGATCTACCGCATCCCGACGCCGACGTATGGCCTCGGGTTGGTAGAAAACACTCCAGACTCAACGCTGCTGGCAAACTTCAACGCCACTGCCAGTGCCAGAAAAAAGCTCGGCATCGGCGGCAGCTTCAATACCAGCGGAAACGATGGAAGCATCACGCGCTTCGGCTGGAAGGCGCAGAACAAGTCCCTGCTGATCTTCGCCGGCGAAGCCTACAACGTGGAACAGGGAGTCACCAACGAGGCATTCCCGAATGAACGCAACACAACGACGGGATGCCAGTTCAACACCACGCCCGAAGACTCCAGCCACATCCTGAACGGCACCAGCACCACGGGGACTCTCTCCGAGATGTCCGCCGATCTGGTGAACTTTGCCGCGTTCATGCGCCTGCTGGCACCGCCCACGTCGGCGCCGTCTACAACGTCCACCACCAACGGAGCCGCTCTGTTCAACCAGATCGGCTGCAATCTTTGCCATTCGACATCCCTGCAAACGGGTACATCGCCCTATACGGGCATGTCGAATGTCACCTATCAGCCCTACTCCGACTTTGCGCTGCACCACATGGGCGCGGGACTCGCCGACGGAATCCTTCAGGGAAACGCCGGTCCCGACCAGTTCCGCACGGCGCCTCTATGGGGGCTGGGACAACGGTTATTCTTCCTGCACGATGGACGAACGACCGATCTTGTGGCGGCAATCGCAGCTCACTCTTTCAGCTCATCGAAATCGTGCGCCGCATCCGCTTCCGCACAGGTTTTCTTCGTAGGCGCGAACAACAACAAGGTCTTCGAACCTGCGAGCGCTTCCAACTCGTGTAATTCGGAGGCCAATGCCGTGATTGACCGCTACAACAAACTGAACAGCTCCCAGCAGCAGGACTTATTGAACTTCCTGCGAAGTCTGTAGCAGTCGTTTGGAATGCGGGGCGGCAACGTCCCGCATTCCTGATTTCGGCAATCGCCGGCCGTTATCTCGTAGTCTGCGATTCTGACGGAACGGTTTCGGTGTTTGCGTTTCGGCTTTCCGAAAATGCGTGGGCGTGCTGAAGTGAATTTCCAGCCGCCGTGCTTTCTCCGCTTCAACAGGCCATCCGCAAGATAAAACAGACAGTTCAGACACTCCGACATTTCTTATCTGTTCTGACTTCGTAAATTTCTACGAATCCCGTGACGGGCGTAGCCAATCGGGTTAGAAAGGCTGCGCCACTGCAGCCTGACTCCTGCGCCCGCCGTCGGCCTGTTGCGGCGATTGCGTCACTACCGTCTGGGGCATCACCGAAAAATCAAATCAGTTAAAGGAGGAGC
The DNA here is from genome assembly GCA_035501655.1 of Candidatus Solibacter sp. Lineage (GTDB taxonomy): Bacteria > Acidobacteriota > Terriglobia > Terriglobales > Acidobacteriaceae > Sulfotelmatobacter. The sequence goes on along the minus strand of DATJVU010000036.1, from coordinate 5,367 downwards.
CATGCTCCGCGTGTGCATACCCCTTTCCCGTGCGGAAAGGGCAAGATGCAGTTCCCTCCATGTCCTTGCAGCAGCGTTGATTCTTGTACTTACGCTGTCAGTTGCTCCCAGTGCATTCTCCCAAGCCAAGGATCCCGGTCCGCGTCCAGGAGCATCTGGCGCCGGCGGTTTTTTCCCCACACTCAACGCAGACGAACAATCGCTGTTCAATTCCGCAATGGGCCGCTTCACTGAGGTTGACTCCGTCTCCGGAACCATTGAAGAAGGATCTGGACTTGGACCGACTTTCAACGGCAACAGTTGCGCGCAATGTCATGCACAGCCGGCAATTGGCGGCAGCAGTCCGGGACAAAACAGTCCACAAAATCCCGTTCCTAACCCGCAGGTCGCACTTGCCACGCTTGACGGCGCAGTGAATACCGTGCCATCGTTCATCACGGCAAACGGGCCGGTGCGCGAAGCGCGATTCGTAGCCACCGATCCGACCAATCTTTACTCGGCGCTCGATGGCGGCGTGCACGATCTTTACACCATCCAGGGTCGCACAGATGCTCCCGGCTGTGTCCTGGCGCAACCCAACTTCACAACGCAACTTTCTTATGGCAACGTGATCTTCCGCATCCCCACGCCGGTGTTCGGGCTTGGGCTGGTAGAAAACACGCCAGACGCGACGCTGGTTGCGAACCTCAGTTCTACCTCCAGCGCACGATCCAAAGCAGGCATCGGCGGAGCTTTCAACACCAGCGGAAACGACGGCACCATCACCCGCTTCGGCTGGAAGGCGCAAAACAAATCCCTGCTGATTTTTGCCGCGGAAGCTTACAACGTGGAGCAGGGCGTCACCAACGAAGGCTTCCCCAACGAGCGCAACACCACAACGGGATGCGTCTTCAACGCCACGCCCGAAGACTTCAACACGGTGGTCGGCGGCGTCTTTCAAACTTCCGACCTGATCAACTTCGGCGCGTTCATGCGCCTTTTGGCGCCACCGACACCAGCAACTGCGACCACTTCCACGACAAATGGCGCGGCGCTGTTCAACTCAATTGGATGCAATCTCTGCCACTCGACCAGCCTGACAACGGCGGCGTCACAGTTCACCGGCATGTCGAACGTCACGTATCATCCGTACTCTGATTTCGCTCTGCATCACATGGGAGCGGGGTTGGCCGACGGCATTGTGCAGGGAGGCGCGGGACCCGATCAGTTCCGCACCGCGCCGCTCTGGGGATTAGGGCAGCGTCTCTTCTTCCTGCACGATGGCCGCACCAGCGACTTGGTGGCGGCGATTCAGGCTCATTCCTTCACTTCGAATAAGTACTGCGCGCAGGTTTCGTCGGCCCAGTTGTTCTATGTGCTGACCACCAACAGCGTATACGAGCCAGAAGTGCAGACCAGTTCCTGTAACTCGGAGGCAAACTCTGTAATCGCCGCATACGGCAAGCTAAGCAGTTCGCAGCAACAGGACTTACTGAACTTCCTGCGAAGTTTGTAGTGGCTGATGCCTCGCTGGAATGCGGAGGGGCGCTCCGCATTCCAGCGTTTCTTCTCTACTGCGTGCTATGATGCGACTTCCCCCTTACATCATGGCACTCACCAAGGTCGACATCCGGCCGCGCCGTTCCATGTGGTTCTTCGCTCTGTTCTCCATCTTCATGGTGGTGGCGTCGTATGTTTTCGTATTCGCGCTGGCGGGAGCGTGCGTCTATCTTCCCTACCTGATCATCAGCAACATGGAGTCGCCCGATTTCCGCATCATCCTGCTCTTTCTCTTCGGAATTGTCATTGCCGGCGCGATGCTATGGTCGCTCGTGCCCAGGCGTGACAGGTTCGAGGCACCGGGCTTGCTGCTCGATCGCGAGTCACAGCCGCGACTGTTCGCAGAGCTTGAGAGTATCGCCGCGTCGCTCAACGAACCCATGCCGCGCGAGGTGTATCTGATAGGGGACGTCAACGCATTCGTCGCCGATCGCGGCGGAATTATGGGCTTCGGCAGCCGCCGCATCATGGGCCTCGGCCTGCCGCTGATGTCGATTCTCACAGTGTCGCAATTCCGCGCGGTGTTGGCCCACGAGTTCGCGCACTACTACGGCGGCGACACCAGCCTTGGGCCCTGGATCTACAAGACGCAGAAGGCGATTGTCCGCATCTTTGAAAATATCGGCTCGGTTGGGAAACTCGCCCGCATCGCGATTCTCGGGGCGATGTATTTGGTCGTGGCAACGCTGATGAAGTCGTACTTCATCGTTTTCCTGCGCGCCATGAACTTTGCCTCGCGGAAGCGTGAGTATCGCGCCGATGAACTCGCCTGCCTGGTAGCTGGGCGCAAGCCGCTGGTCGAAGGACTACGCCTCATTCACGGAGCGGCGCTGGCCTGGCCGAGCTATTGGAATACGGAGATTGCCCCCGTCATCAACGACAATGCCCTGCCGGCCGTCGGCGACGGATTCTCGCGATTTGTCGCCGTGCCAAAAATCGACCAGCAGATTCGCAAAGCGGTCGACCGCGAACTGCAGGAAGGCAAGACCAATCCGTACGACACCCATCCTCCGCTGCGCGATCGCGTTGCCGCGGCCGAGACATTTGAAACAGGAACCGTCGAAGAAGATGCGCAACCAGCTTCCAGCCTGATCGACCGCCCGGATGCGACCGAACTGCGATTTCTCGAGGCCGCGAACCCCGATCTGAAACCGGGATCGGTGCAATGGGTTTCCTGGGACAAGATCGTCGACCAAGTGACGGTGCCGAGTTGGAGGAAATTTACGCAAGAATACGCATCGGCGCTGGATGGCGTAACCGCTGAAACGCTTCCCGCGCAGATTCCCAATCTGCTCAAAGTCGGATCGGCGATGCGCGATCCGAAGGGAATGCTGCTGGGACCCGAACAGCGCACGCGCCGCGCCGCACATTTCTTTGGCGTTGCGCTAGCGCTCGCCCTGATTGACAGAGGATGGAAGCTAGATCTCGCCCCAGGAATCTTCGAACTCCGCGGCCCTGCCGGAGAACCGAACATCTTCCCGGTCATCGAAGAAATGCTAAGCGGCAAGATGACGGCTCAGAACTGGGTCGAACTATGCCGCAAACTCGGCATCGCCGACGTGCCGCTCTCCCCCGCCGGAGCTCAGCAACCTGATCTGCTGACCAACGCGACCTAGGCGGCCCTTTTCGCGTTCGACTCTTTTTTCGCCTGAGCAGACTCCGCGTTCCCCGCCCTTGCGTTATGTGCAAGAGCCTGCCCTGAGCTTGTCGAAGGGGCGGGTACGATGCTGCTTATGCCATGAGCTTTCGGCGCATCAAAAACGATGCGGGCAGCACTTATGCCCACCCTTCGCAGCAAACGCGAAGGATGGCGCGCCCAGTTCATCTTCGTTCTGGCGAAATCAAAGGCCGGGCCACTCGCCGCAGGTGTCAGGGTTCAGACACCAGGGAACAGAAACCTGGGCTCGCGAGAATATCAATTGACATTCAAAAGAAATCCACTACCATATGGTTGTGGATTGCCTGGGTACAACATTTGCGGCTTTGTCTGATCCAACCCGGCGGGCGATGATCGAGCGGCTCGCCCGTGGGCCTGCCTCTGTGCACGGCCTGACGGAACGGTTTGCACTCTCACAGCAGATGATTTCAAAACATATTGCCTACCTGGTGCGGGCGCGGATTGTGATCAAGACGAAGCGTGGACGAGAGAGCCTGTGCACGCTCAGGCCGAAGGCGATAAAGACAGTCAGCGACTGGGCGTTTAACTATCGCCAGTTCTGGGAAGAGAGTTTCGACAAGCTGGAAGTGGTTGTCAATCAACTGAAAAAAACGGAGATCAGAGATGACAAAAAGCACGGTGAATGAGATAGAGCGGATGATGGTCACAAGAGTGTTTGATGCCCCGCGCGAGTTAGTTTGGAAGGCGTGGACAGACCCGAAATATGTGATGCAGTGGTGGGGGCCGAAGGGTTTTACTGCGCCTTCTTGCAAGATGGATTTTCGCGTGGGAGGGAAATTCCTCTGCTGCATGAGATCTCCAGATGGGCAGGAGTTCTGGAACGCGGTGGAATACCACGAGATTATTCCCCAGGAAAAGATCGTTTCCCTGATGTATTTTTCCGACTCGAAGGGAAACAAGATTGATCCTGCACAGCTGGGAATCGAACATGAGGCCGTCGAGGGTGCGTACGATGTAACCATCTTTGAGGATCTGGGAAACGGCCGGACGAAACTCACCTTCATTGGAAATGAACCCATGGAGAGCGCGAAAGAAAGCGGTCAATTCGAGGGCTGGAACCAGATACTCGATAAACTTGCTGAGGTTGTTGATGGGCTGGCGCAGCAGAAATAAGAAGCTGAAGCTTTGATTTGCAAAACTCGAACGGCGAAACTCAATCGTGGAGAAAGAAATGAAAAGAATACCGTTTCTCGCTATCGTCCTGCTGGCATGGGCATTTTCCGCCCATGCCCAGGACGCAATGAATAAAGACGCGACCAAAAAAGAAGCCGCCGTCAAACCTGCCGATCCCGAATTGAAAGTCGTCCTCGATTCCTGGAATGACATTGGCCGCAAGCTGATGGCGATGGCCGAAGATTTTCCCGAGGACAAGTATGACTTCAAGCCGACACCCGCGCAGCGGAGCTTTGCCGAGCAGTTGCTGCACGCGGCGGGTTCAATGTACTACTTCACGAATCCCGCGACGGGACAGAAGCCTCCCGCGCCAGAAGACCCGAAGCGCGACCAATACAAGACCAAGGCCGATATCGTCGCATTCGTAAAGAAATCCGTTGCCGACGGAGCTGCTGCCATTCAGTCAAGGGGCGAGAAAGGCCTGATGCAGACCGTCGTATACGGCGATCAGAAAGCGCGCGTTCTCGACATCGCATACGGCCTCATCGAACATAGCGGTGAACACTACGGCCAGCTCGTTGTGTACTACCGCCTCGCAGGCCTTGTGCCGCCGGAGTCGCGGCCCAAAAAGTAACGAAGTAAGCTCATGAGACCGGCCCAGACACGTGCGGCAATGCTGGACGGGTGGCCCACACAACGCGGTTTTCGTTGTGTGGGTGAGTCGGGCGGGTGGCTAACCCTTTCGCGTCTGACTCTTCTTCCGTGTCAGGACACTGTGGGTGCCCCGCTCCTGCGTTTTGTGCAGGGGCGGGCACGATGCAGCTTGTGCCATGGACCTCGGCGGATTTAAAAAGCTCACGCTATCGGCAGCACAGTGCCCACCCTTCGCAAACAACGTGTTCAGTCTCATGACATCCTTTCCAAAACGTCTCGGGACATCCTTTACACTCCCGCGCGAGCGCAGCGAGCGCGGGGGCGAGCATGGCGTGGAAGACGATGGATGTTCAAGAACAGCGCGTTCGGTTTGTAGTGGCGGC
>DATJVU010000035.1:0-428681 GCA_035501655.1 Candidatus Solibacter sp. | reverse complement strand
GTTCTACGGAATAAGGGTGGGGGGTGGGAGTAGGTCACCTCAGCGGCTAAAGCCGTCATTGAAAAAGATCCGGATAATCGCAGCGGTAAACCGCCGCGCCACCCAAAATCGTAAAGACCTACATCGCTGGAGCTGCGGGAGGCGTCGGAAGCACGGGCGCGGGCTCGGGCGCGACGGGTGCCGGTGGCGGTTGAACCGGAGTCGCCACGATTACTGGAGCCATCATGTACTGATGCCAATATGTCACTACGATGCCGCGCTGCCAGAAGCGCGGGATCAGCAGCAGGAGCAATGTGATCTGGGAGATGACGGCGGCGGCGAACCATCCGTCGGACGGCGCAAAGTGCAGCCAGCACCAGAGACCGGCCACAAGAATGAGCGCTGCTACGATCGTCACTATGACATAACTGCCGAGCAGCCGAAATAGTCCACGAAAAGTGTGGCGGAAGGCGGACGCAATCGATTTGCGCACGGCGCGCTGATCATTTAACACAGTGTCGGCTTCGGCGAGATCGAACCAGATGCGCAGTGTGGTCATTACCAGGAAGATGATCGCCAGGCCGACCATTTGCAGCTCGAAGGGCAGAAGCTCATTGGTGCTCTCGTCGGCTTTTTTGACGATGGCGCCGTTGATGGCAAACAGAATGCCCGCGACGATTCCCATCACAATTGCGGCGATGATCAGGATGCGAATGAAGCGCCAGAGATTGCGGCCGCAGGCGCGGAAGAAGTCGTCGCGCGGCAGGCGGTAGGTGGAGGCGTATCCGGCGAAAATGCCCGGCAGGAAAAGAGCAGTCGCCAGAAAGAAGATGATCGCGAAACAGAATGCCGGGCTGGTCATCGACCGAGTTGCCGCGAACTCCGGTTTCAAGAACAGATCGATCACAACCGACAGGTCCAGCCCATGAAGCAATTTGTCGCTGTAGGAACTGGTGTCAAAAAGCGTGTGAGCCGCTTCGCGAAACGCTGACGTGCCGTAGACGGTCAGCAGCAAGTTGAGAAGCCAGAACCAGATGATGTAGCGCTTGTTGCGCATGACCATAGCGAGGCCGCTGCTCAGCAATCCTTTTTTTTCGTTCATCTCGTCCTCATTTGTGCTTAAACGGCCCACCACGCCAGGAATTGACTCATCAACTGCATTGCGAACATCCAGTAATTCGAAAGCTTGAGAGTTGCTTTGCTGCTGCCCTCGACGAGCTTGCTGTTGTTGAAATTGTCGCGGTCGATGAAGATTTTATGGTCGGGGTCGACCTCGGCGGAAACGACTTTTCCCTTCTTCTGATAAGACAGGCGGATCCAGCGCGTCTGACCGTCCCAGTGCTCGCGGACCTTTTCGCCGTTGTCGAACCTGACCTCTATTTCGACGGGCATCACGAAATCGCCTTTGCGATGCACGGTGACGAAGGATTGATAGACGGTGTCGTTCTTGCCGTCTTTCTTGGCATCCTTCTTGTCTTTGGCTTTGTCCTTGTCTTCGTACCAATCGACCGGAATCGAGTCGATCTTGCGAATTTCGTAGTCGAGGACTTGTGTGCCGTATACGGCCTGATTGAAGTACCAGCGCAAATCTTTGCCGGAAACTTCTTCGATCGTCTTGAGGAAATCTTCCTTCGTGGGATGCGTGAAGCGGTACTTCATGAAGTAGGTGTGCATCGCGCGATCCATCGTATCTCTGCCGATGATTCCCTCCAGGGTCTTGAGCACTTCATCGGTTTTGAAATAGGTGATGCCAGCGTAAGAGAAAGAGCTTGCGTAGTCGTAGGCCTTTTGCGTCATGGCATCGAGGTCGGCGGAGGGGACGAAGAACGAGCGATGCAATGGGCCGTCGCCGGCCTTAATGCCATGAAGATTGATCACAGAAGTGTCGGAGCCAAGAATGTCTCCGAGCACATTCACCTCGGTGTAGCTGTTGATGCCTTCGTCCATCCATGCGTCTTCGAACTCGTTGGTCGCGACCATGCCGTACCAGTATTGGTGGCCGAACTCGTGCTCGACGACGGACTCGACGTCCCAGATGCCGTTCATGGCGTGCCAGCTCGATTCGCCGGTGATAAAGGTGGGGTATTCCATGCCGCCGGCAGCTGAGTCGGGCTCGGGATCGACCACGGTGAGAGTTTTGTAGGGATACGGTCCGTACCATTTTTCGAAACGGTCGAGCGTTTCTCGGGTGATTTTTTCGTGACGCGCGGCCTGGCTCCAGTGTGCGGGCTGCATGAGGAAGCGAAGCTTGATGGGGCCCATCTGGGCGTTATATGTGGATTCGTGAACTTTGTAGCGCGGGCTGACGGTCCAGGCGAAGTCGTGGATGTCGTCGCCGTGATAGGTCACGGTTTTGGTGCCGTCGGAGTTGTTGACGTTGCTGACTTCAATTCCGCTGGCGCCGATGACTTCATATTGCGGAACGGTGAGTTTCACGTCATAGACGCCGAAGTCGGCGAAGAATTCTGAGGTCGCGTGATACTGGTGGCAATTCCACGCGCCATTCCACCAGACTCCTACCTTCGGGAACCACTGTCCGCCGAGCAGGAAGTCGCGCTTCCATCCCGAGCGCGCCTGCGTTTCGGGCATCTGGTCGTGAAAGGCGATTTTGAATTGTACGTATGCGCCGGCCGCAATCGGCTTGGGCACGCGAAAGTCGGCGACGGTCTTGTCATCTTTATTGCCGTCGTCTGGCGCCTGGTATTGCAGCGTGTTGATGATGTCTCCCTGGCCGACGACCTCAATGCTCTTGATGTCTTCCGAGCCGTAGAACTTGTCTTCCCACTTGGGGTAGGTAGTGTCGCGGCTGCCGTCGCGCTTGGCTTCGCGGACGAAAGTGGCCTTCGGCTGAAAGGCATTCTGATAAAGATGGAAAGGGAAGTGGTCGAGGGCCTGGCCGGTCAGGTTGTGATAGGTGAGGACTTCGGTGGCGTCGATGGTGTGCTTGGCGGCGTCGTATTTGGCTTCGATTTCGTAGTGCACGACGCGCTGCGACATGGGCTTGTCGGAGTTGATGGCGGAAACTGTGTCGGGAATCGAGAGCGCGCCCGCGGTGCTCGCGGCTGGGGACGCGGCGGCTTGAGCCGGAGTTGGGCCTGCGGCGGTGGCCATGTTCGGGCTTGTCACTGTACAAAGAAGCAGGGAGAAGGCAACGGCCGGGACTGCTACTTTCCATCGACTCTGCATCGAGGACCTCATTCTCATGTGCGCTGCGGCTCTGAATCATATCCCACGTGGCGGGACTGCTGCCAGCAGGCATGGTTCCAGTGTTGTGTACGCTGGGATGGATTGGATGGTTCCGAGGTGGTACGGCGTGGTTTACAAGACTTGACTGAATCGCGCCAGTCGATGCCTTGCGCTGCTTTCCACACGCACCCGCTTGCCTAATCGCGCCTCTGGCGACGATACTGGAAACACAGCCAATCTCATATGAAAACGAACATCTCTCTCTCTACCCCCGCCGAGTTTGCCACTGAATCGCTGGTTGCCGTGGTGCTTGACCACGCCGAACCTGCGCCGAAAGAAAAGGACAAAAAGCCGCAGCTGAACGTTGCCTCCGCGGATGCCGCGGTGCAATCAGTGGCGGCGGATCTGCTTTCCAGCGGAGAAGTTGCGGGCAAGGCGTTTGAGACGAACTTGATGCACAAACCCGCGAGCTTGAAGGCAAATCGTCTGCTGCTGGTTTCGGGCGGCAGCGCGAGGAAGTTTTCGAGTTACGATCTGCGCCGCATCGCCGGGACGGCCGTCCGAGCCCTGAAATCGCGAGGCATTCGCAGCCTTGCGTTTGTCGCGCCGACCGGCATTTCCGCGGTGGAGGCCGTGCGCGCGATCGTGGAAGGCGCGCACGTGGGCAACTTCGATCCGGATTATTACCGCAGCGACCGAAAAGATCAGAAGATCGACGAAGTCACTGTGCTGGCGAGTGGGGACAAGGCCGCGCTGGAGAAGGCTGCCGCCGAAGCGCAGGTGGTTGGCGAATCACAGAATTTTACGCGCGACCTGGTCAACGAGCCTTCGAATCGCATGACGCCGACTATCCTCGCTGAGCGCGCAAAGAAAATGTGCGCGGAGGTTGGATTGAAATGCGAAGTCTACGGCGCCGACAAGATCAAAGAAATGAAGATGGGCGCGTTCTGGAGCGTGGCGCAAGGTTCGGACGAACCGCCGGCGCTGATTGTGATGACCTATGAGCCTGCCGGTGCTCCCGCGACACCGGTGCTGGGCTTGGTCGGTAAGGGAATTACGTTTGATACGGGTGGCATCTCGATCAAGCCTGCCGACGGCATGGAGAAGATGAAGTACGACATGGCCGGGGGAGCGACGATGATCGGCGCGATGCGCGCGATCGCATTGCTGAAGCCGAAGGTGAAGGTGATCGGAATTGTTTGTGCCACGGAAAATATGCCGAGCGGCAAGGCGCAGAAGCCTGGCGACGTGCAGATTGCAATGTCGGGCAAATCGATCGAGATCATTAATACTGACGCCGAAGGGCGACTGGTCCTTGCCGACGGTCTGTATTACGCGCGCCAGTTGGGCTGCACTCATCTTGTCGATGCTGCCACGCTTACGGGCGCAGTCGTTGTTGCGCTGGGCTACAACAACGCCGGAATCTTTACCAACGACGAGAATATGTACGAGCGCATTCACTCCGCCAATGCGAAGGCCGGCGAAAAAATGTGGCGCCTTCCGCTCGACGACGAATACAAGGAGCAGATTCGCTCATCGATTGCCGACATCATGAACACGGGCGGACGATGGGGCGGCGCCATCACGGCAGCGATGTTTCTGAAAGAATTTGCCGAAGACACTCCGTGGATTCACCTGGACATCGCTGGGACGGCGTGGATGGAAGATCAGAAACCGTGGATCGCGAAGGGGCCGTCGGGCATTGCACTGCGCAGCCTGGTGGAATTCGTGAAGAGCTTTGCCTAGTTGGTTGCTTGGTGGCGCTGTGCAAGGCGGCGCCTTGAATTCCTCAAGCAGCCTTTTCGGGAGCTAAGGCGTCTCATCCGTGCACGCTCGGGGCCGCTTCACTTCTAGCCGAATCGTGCAGGAGAGCTCTTATGAAGGCTGTCTTGCTGGTCGGAATTGTAGTTCTCATTCTGGGTGTTTTGTCGTTCGTAGTTCCTTTTCCTGAATATCACCATCATGGTGTAAAAGTCGGCGACTCCCACATCGGAGTCACGACCGAACACGACGAAAAGCTGCCGCCGGCAATCGGAGTTGTTCTGGTTGTCGTCGGAGCGGGCCTCATCATCAGCGGAGGACGCGGATGAATCAAGCGGTTCCCTGCGGGTTATGTGCCGCACTGCAATCGCGCTGACTGTAACTGTAGATGCTGAGTCGACTGCCTGGCCGTGCGCCTTGGGAATCAAGGCTGGCTCACTCATTTCTGGTGTTTGCTGTTTCCGTTGAGCGAATGCTGCCCGATTGTTATAATCAAGGGCGTTCCGCACATTTCCGGCATCGCTCCTGTTTGAACCGGCTGGAAATCCCGTGACAATCAGCGTGCAGCGAAGCCTCTGAACTCTCGCCACGCGGATTGCCAAACGTGGCCAGGTAGCTCAGGTGGTAGAGCGCAGCCCTGAAAAGGCTGGCGTCGGCGGTTCAACTCCGTCCCTGGCCACCATGTTCTCAATCAGTTAGCTCGTCGTCCCACCTGGGTTTGGCTCCAATTGGCTCCAAAATAATTTCCAACAGCTTAATTCACCATCCGAGCTTGCGACGCATAGCAATATTGCGTGTGCTCGCCGGTGCAATCGGCTTTGCGTGCGGGCCTCGACCATCGCCGACATCTTCGCCAGCGTACGCCGTTGTGACTCCGTCACAAAATGCGCGTAGATATCCATCGTGGTCGAGATACGCGAATGCCGCATCTGGCCTTGCACGTCTTTGGGGTTGGCGCGCGCCTCGACCATCCAGGTCGCGCGCGACGTTCGCAGGCAACGCCCGTTGATCCAGGGCAGACCGAGTTTGCGCGCGGCCGGCTTGATGTGCCGCTACAGGATGTTGTTGTCACGCGTCGGCGCGCCAGTCTTGACCGACTGAAATACGAGATCCTCAGGCCGGCGCCATGACGCTGTGCTGGACGTTGGACAAGCTGGGGCCCATGACGCGATCGGCCGTTCAATGAAGGGACGATGGGTAGGGTGGGAATAGCGTTGGAGCGAATCTTTGGCGTTGTCGGTGAAAGACCGGCGATTTTAGGTTTGCATATTGTATATTTAATGCGATTGACGGTTGTGGGTTCCAATGTTTGTTACCCGCCAAGGTTCATTGGTTGGCACTCCCCTCCGATTTGCATTTTGCACGATCCGTTCAGCAGGACTCTTACGGACGATCTTTCGAAGGATAAGCTCACTCGGGGCTCTCAGTTGATAGCCGCGGGGCAGAAGTGTGCTCGGAAGGTCGTTTTTTTCAGCCGATGCAAGGCGGCCTGAAAACAAAATTGGGAGGCGGAATGAGAAAGATATCGAGACGGGACATGCTGAAAAACGTCGGAGTGGCGGGCGCCGCTGGAGCCTTGTTGACACGTCCCGGATCGGCGCTGCTTGCGGCACCTGCGCAGGGTTCGATCCAGGAACCGCAGTCAGATCCCCAACTCGCGCAATCCTCTGTGGAACTGCTCAAGCAGCATGAGGACTACACCACTGTCCTGGAAGCAGGAGAGATGGTGGTGCAGTTCGACCGGCGTTACGGCTCGATCTCAAGCATTACGCGAAAGAACGATCCCCTGCAGACCAACTATATCGGGAACGAGATCAATACGCCGGGAGTCGATCCCTCTGATTCCCGGTGGACTGGCGATGTCGTATCGACAGTTTGGGAACTCTCCAGCGACGAATGGGGGCAACGCGCCCGCCTGGGTCAAAACGATGTATTTCGTATGTCGGGCAAATGGCGAAGGGAGTTGACTGGCAAGTCAAGCGATACGCGGCGCGTCCGCTTTGGCGACAACACCGTCAACGTGAGCTATGAGGGCGTCTCCTCAAATGAGCAAGGAATCCGCAGCTACTCTCTGTCGATGAATTACAGCGCGGGCCCAGGTAGTTCGCTGCTCTGGGACATCGAGCTCGAAAACACGACCGGCAAGACCCTGGAGATCGGCGATCTGGGATTGCCGCTCATGGTGAATGACGACTACGAAGAACTCTACATTCAGCATGGCTCCGAAACCAAGCTCAGTACCGTAAACAACGTTGATTTTGGCAAAACACCGCTCCGCCAAAAGTTGATCCATGAGCAAAAGGTGCTAGCCCATTCCTTCATCGCCGGCCACAGTTCTTACGTGTTGCTGCAACGGCCGCTGGGGGATGCACCTTTTCTTCTAGTTCACCCCACCATGGACACGAGTTTCGAATGCATTTACAAGGAACCGGATTCCCCGTTTGCGGCGCACGTCTTGGGTGGACAAGGCCCGGATATTCTGGCCATTCATTCCTGGGCGGCGAAAAATCTGCGCAGATGGAGTTCGAAGCCGTGGGTCAATGGCCATACTTCGCTGATCTTGCAGCCCGGTGAAAAAAGAAGGTTTCAGGTTCGCTTTGCGCTCATACCTGGCTACGAAGCGATTCGTGACGAGTTGTATGCAGCGGGGAATCTTGGAATCCGCGTACTGCCGTCGATGGTGGTCCAGGAGGATACGGACGTTCTAGTGGAGGTGAAGACCAAACCGGAGATCGATCGCATTGACCTGCTGTCGGACAATATCAAAATCAAGGAGAAGAAAAGGAACTTCGACAAAGTTCTGCTCACTCTATCGTTCAAGGGCAGAGGCCAGAAGAGCCTCAGGTTGAACTACGGCGATCACCGCTGGACGAGTCTTCACTTCTATTGCATTGAAGATATCCAAGGACTACTCAATGCTCGTGGAAGTTTCATCGTGGATCGCCAGTTCTACGACAATCCTCAGGATCCCTACCATCGGCATCACGGTTTCGTTCCTTTCGACTACCGCATCGGCAGCATTTTTCTGGATTCTGACGAGGTCTGGGAGGTTGGTGGAAGCGACGAGTCGGGTTTTTCTGAGCCCCTGTTTTTGGCGGAGAAAAATGTCTACCTGCCATCCAAGAAAGAGGTTGAAGCGCTTGAGACCTACGTCGCTGACTGTCTTTTTAAGTATATTCAGAATCCGGAGACCTATGAGGTCCGTGCTTCGTTGTATTGGAAAGACCGCTATCCCTCGAACGGATGGGGTGCGTGGACCAAGGAACGTTCCGAGACTACATTCCGCTCCTACAATTACGTTCACCCGGCCAACATTTATCACGCGCTCTACCGCATTGGTAAGAACTACGGGCTGCTCACACGCAAGACTCCCAATGAGTATCTGCGCATGTCGTACCGCACCTGCCTGAAATGGTTCGCGACTGGGCCCTGGCGCCATGTAGGCTTGATGGAGGGCTCGAACGCCATTCATATTTTGAATGACATTCAGAAAGAGGGTTGGAAAGAAGAATACGATAACCTGCGACGTCAGATGTCGGAATGTAACGACGAATTCCTACGCGATCCTTACCCTTACAGTTCAGAACTTGTAATCGACCAGACCGCGCACGAGCAGGTCTATTTCTTTACCCGCTTTTTCGGAAATCAGGCCAAGAATGAGAAGACCATCCAGGTTCTCAAGGCGCTGCGTGGTGGCAACCAGCCGGTGTGGTTCCGCTACGGCAACGACAAACGCAGAGATGTGTGCTGCTGGTACAACGCATCTTTAAATGGCCTTGCTCTCCTGAAGGCTTACGAAGATCACGGGGATGCAGATGCGCTGATCAAGGGATACGCGGGCGTCATGAGCGTGATGGCGAATGTTCTTCCGGAAGGAATGGGCTACAACTTTTTCATCTGCACGCCCGGCGTTTACGATCACGAACCCCCGAGAACATTTGAAAGCGGCTCGGGGCTATGGGGATTCTTGAAGTCTTCTAAATCTTATGTTGTGAAGGACCCTTCATTTGGCGAGGTAGGCTTCGGCTGCAAAGTCGAAGCCACAGACCGCGACCTTACGGTTGTTCCGAAAGATGGTCTGCAAAAGCGCCTGCGCTTCGTCGAAGCCGCAATTGATGTGGAGGTAATGACGGGGCAAATCAAGAAGGCGACACTGACCCGCGGAAGGCCAAAACTCTCACTGGAACTCTCGGACCCCTCCGGTCTAGCAAAGAAAGCCAATGTGTCGGTCGACGGGTTGCCCAGCGGGAACTACAAGATTTCACATGGACAATCTTCGCGCCGCGTCACTGTGAATGGGGCTCTCAGCTACGATCTGCCGATGGTGGAAGCACGCCAGATTGAAATCGAAGAGGTGTGAACGAAGTTTGCAGATGCGCTTGATCACAATTTCAAGGCAGATCTCGCAACGGCTAGTGCGGATTCGTTGTCATTGAGGCGCGATGTCCGGTGATTGTCTCCCAATAATCAATCCACTGACGGCGAATGCCGTTCGCCCTCTCGATCAGTTCAGGGCTGGGGGCCTTCCCGTGCTCGACCATGACGACAATGCCAGTGTTGAACTTTCGTTGTGAGTGATCCACGTCTGGCGAGCGCGGCCCCTCTGCCGCAATTACGTCCTGGATGGTGACCCTTGTTCGATCGGCTTTGAAAATCGGGTGCCCGTTCATATCTTTACCGGCAGGTACGAGGTTTCTGAGAATGAAAAAATCCGGCACCTCGGCGGCGGAGATCAAGCCCATCAGGTACAGATCAAGATAAGAGTAGCCTGTTGCCGGCACATAATAATCGTCGTCGAGCTGCGTGAAAGTGCCATCGAGATTATCCTGCCAGACGCCTCCTCCCATTGCCGATGCCTCGATGGGCCGCTGATAAGGAAACGCAGCCGGGGCTTGCAATCCTTTCGCCCAATGGACAGGCCCCAGGGAAATGGTTTCGCCCATCACTTTCGCGGAAACAAATGCGGCCCAGCGATGGCCCATCTCATGTCCAATCTGCGACATGGCGTAGTTATAGGGGAGTAGTTGATGATCCGGAGACCGCTCTTCGAGTTGATGGGAGTAAAAAGTGATGTCGTGATCGCGCCCGACTGGCGCGTTTGCGGGCGGTCGCTCCTGCATTTGATTCGAGTTCACGTACACTGGCTGAACATACTCCCACTGGAACTTGCCGTTGGTGCAGTAATTGTCAAGATCGTGCTCTGGAGCGCCAATGCCGGTGACGTTGCCACCTACCGGGCCATCACTTGGCGTACCGGCTTCCTGATTGTCGATTCGGAAATCGGAGTAGTAAGCGAGAAAATCGAACTTGTCGCCAAGCGTTTTCAAGACAGTGCAGGAAAGATCCTGGGGCCTTGGGAGGCTCAGATAGTGGAAGGCTTCGTAAACTACGCCGAAAGGACCATCCTTGCGCGCTAAGGAAGAAAGGTGGACCTCGGGGCTTCGAATTCCGGAAAACCGGACGACATGCGGTGAGAATTGTGCGCCGGGATCGGTCTTTCGCGAAGGATTTGCGTCGGCGTAGACCGCAACCTGCTCGACTCCCCGAAGTGCCGGTGGCAGTATTCCCTGAATGGTGATGGTGTTGCCGTTGACTGTGACCTTTCGCGAGACCCCGGGCCCGAACGCGATATACCTCGAGGGCCGATTGTGCCAGGCGACTCCTCGCACCGTCCAGGCAAACGTCGGATGGGCTGCTTCGATGTTTGTAGGAAGTGGCTGATGTGAGTCCACGATGAAGCGGTATGAAATTCCGTCCAGTGCGGGATCGCCAGCGGGGAGAACGGGTCCACGCGTTTCGAAAGTTACTTTCAACACGATACCGTCTTCGACAGACAGCTTGAGATTTCTGACGTCCAGATGCGCGGGTGCTTCTGATCGGGACTGGTTGCTGATTGTGACCAACGGCTTTTCTTCGCCGGATAACTCCGGGTAGATACCAACGATGGCATCCTTGGCTGCAAGTTCCTTGTAAGACATCTCAATCGCCCCATCGCGATGCAAGACCACCTGAAAGCGATTAACCGTTTTGAACCAGGTGAAATCCTGAATGTTTCCAAATGGCTCGGTCAGATCCCAGGTGATGACCACTCGATCCGAGAGTTCCTTCATATATCGAGGGCCGGATGTGCGCGGCTTGAAGAACACGCAGATAGCAGGGGTGCTGTCGATAAGGGCACCGGCCGCTTCTCCTAATGGATCGAAGCGACCTATGGACACTTCGCCTTCGGCAGGCCCCCCTGTGGACCCGTTAGCATCCTTCTCTCGCTGTCCAAAGCTGATCGATCCGGTTATGCCCACTCCAAATGTGTCCCAGGTTTTTCCGGAGAATGGGAACTTAAATTGATGGAGCGTAACTGCAGAGGTGGATACTTCGGGGCCGAAGTCCGAATCCCACTTCAGGGGCCCGCTTTCCACACGGTATCCCTTGCCGTCGAGGATGAAATGCAGGGTATGGCCGGCGAGGTCGAAGAGGTTTGCCTTCCCGAGAGCGCCATCGTCTAGTTCAAAGACGATCAGGTCTCCGTTGATCGACACCTTGCCAATGGAATGGCCCGGTTCGACCTCGTCGTCCTGGGCATACGATTGGGCGGTGGCGATGAGGACTGCGCATGCCAGAAAAACTCTCCAATAGGAAAAAACACCACGGCCTCTCACGGCGCCCTCGCTTCCGACACGGATCACTACCAAAGCACAACCGGCAATTTGTCGAGATCGAAATACATCCGATAGTAGTAATCGCCAATGACCGAATAGAATGGCCGAAACTTAGCCATTACGTTGCCGCCGTTAGGCGGCGCGTAGCGAAAAACTCCAGGCCCCTCTTCGTTGTCCGCAACCAGATATTTGTTCAGGTCGTCATCGGTTTCCGGAAATTTGAACATAGGTTCGTGGATCATGCCATCCTGCACCAATACGATTGGTCCACGAACCACGGCCGCACGATGCGGATGTTGTGCGTCAACGGCCTGCCAGCGCATGCGAAGCGGAATGGTGATATCTACCTTATCGCCAGAGTTCCAGGCACGGTCTACGGTGGCCCAGGTGCCAGGCTGGCAAGAGGTTTGAGAACGTGCGCCATTCACTTTCACTGAGGCACCCTGCGCCCACTCAGGAATTCGCATCTTCAAGGGAAAGCTCATGCCGCGATCCATCTGCAAGGTCAGGGTGATGGTTTCAGCTTCCGGATAGCGGGTTTCTTGCAAGAGCTTCACTATTCCATCGCTGCGCTTCCAGGTAACCTCCGACGGAACATACAAATTCACGTACAGGCTGGAATCATCTTTGTAGTAGATGAGATTGTGAAAATCCGCCACATCCTGGATGTAGGTTCCCGAGCAGCAGGTGTAAGGATTGCGGCTGAAGATCTTGACACCGCCACCAACGCGATAGTCGGCGTAGTAGAAATGTCGGCCCTTGCCGTTAATCTGCAATGCCGATCCGATCCCGTTGTAGAACAGCCGCTCGGCCCAATCGCCATACCGCGCCTTTCCCGTAAATTGCATGAGGTAGCGCGACATCTTAAATCCAGCCCACGATCCGCAGGGAGTTTCAAAGCTGTTGAGTTGATAGTCGAGCGCCCAGCCCAGGCTTCCGGGCGGCATGATTCTCTCGACGGGTCCGTAGCCTCCGGTGGCGTAGCACTGCGTATTTTGCAGAAAATCGTAAGCGTTCTCTACCACGCGCAAGTGCGCGGGGTCGCCGGTGACCGCATATCGCATGGATGCGCTGCTGAACGAGTTCACATGGCTATAGGCGTGGACGCCGCTGGCGTCTGTCGGTGAAGAAGTGTCGGCGAATTTATTCCAGTAAGAGTGATACAGCCAGACGTCGGCGAATTCTTTAAATCGCTTGTTGCCCGTGAGTTGATAAGCCCGATAAAGATTCTCTGGCTGCGTATACCATTCGAGCGGCTTCCCCGAGTGCATCTCCCAAGGCTTCGGTGCGGCAGGTTGCCGAGTGCGGTCGAACGTCTGGCCGGCATATGCAGTCACCCTCTCGAGCAGAGGCATGGCACTACTGTCGCCTGCGTAGAGGTGCATATCGACCAGGCCGCAAACCAGTTTCTCGTAGGGATAGACGTCCATTCTGCAATTGCCGTCAGGGCCGACCGTCTTGGAAAACTCATCCAGAAGGTATGCGGCCTTGTCACGCATGGGCAGGTCGCCAGTTGCGCGATACATTCTCGACATTCCACTTAACCACTGGCCGAAGACCGTGGCGCTGTCTTCCGCGCACCACCCTCCGAGAGGTTTGCCAGGCGCAGGTAACCCTGCTTTGGCTCGAAATCCCTGCAAAATGTCATCATTCGACACGTTGAAGTAGAACTCGCGCGCGTGTTGAAACTGATCATTCCATCGACTGTCGTGGAGTCGGACGCCCTCGTAGTCAAACGCGCTAATCTTCAGGACGCGCGGATCGATATCGGCAACCGAGGTAGTAGCTCGTGCGCCAATGCTGGCAAGCATGCCCGCAGCCGCTAAACCCTTAAGAAAATCGCGGCGCTCCATTTACGCCTCCATGTCCTCAACTGTGGCGAAATTGTATATTGTATCCGGTATGGATGAACAGATCTAAATTTGTGTTCAATTCTCCCCTTGGGAGACAGCAAATTCTCACGGACTCATATCACGCACGTAGTTTGCGCGGGGACTCTGGAGCACACGCAAAAACAAGCCCGGCTTCTGTCGTCAGTTGCTGAACTTGGATTCGTAAACTGGGAAGAACCCACTTAGGGAGTAATCAATGAACCAACTTCAGACCGCCGCACGCACGTCAGTTTTTGTGTTTTTGCCCGCTATCTTGTGCTGTAACAGTAACGCTGTAGATTCCAAGATGAGACAGCAATCAACGGACGACGCCCCACTCATTGTGCACAGCGCGATGTACTTCGATGTTTCTCATCCATTCGCGTCGGCACATGCTGTTGCTTCTGCCGAGTCCTCGGAAGAGGCTTGCTGCAAATTATCTCCGGATTCTTCCGCTGCTGGGCAACAGAGCAATGACCCTCCACCGGCTCCTAAGCCGGTGATTCGCGGAGCTGGAGCAGCAGTTGAGCAACATATCCAGGGCAAAAAGCCTCCGGTGTTGGTGGACAGTTTCGATGGGCTGGGCGCGGGATTCACAGGCCCGAACGGGACCGCAGTCTTCAAGAATCCGTCCGACAATAGCCTGGCCGTCGGCCCGAACCACATTGTGCAGATCGTCAATTCCCGTTTTGCGGTCTACACAAAGGCGGGCGGGCGCTATCACCAAAGCGGGAAAGTTTTATATGGTCCGGTCGCGACGAATGCGATCTGGGCCGGGTTCGGCGGAGTTTGCGAAGCTCGCAATAATGGCGATGGAGTTGTCCGCTACGACCAGCTAGCTGGGCGCTGGCTTTTTGTAATGCCGATCTTCACTCGTATCAATCCGGGCGAGTATCCTGCAGGACACGGTGATGCTGTAGCTGCGGGCCAGGCTTCTGTTCCGGGCGATCCTGCGGTCTTGCCCTCGAATCCTCAACCGCCCCCGGCGAACCCGCTTGCGGGCAAGCATGTATTTTCGGGCTCTGAGGAGCAAACTAAGCCACATGGAACTTTCGCGATGTGTTACGCCGTAAGCGTGAGCGACGATCCGCTTGGCGGGTATTACCGGTACGCTTTCGAGCGCACATTGTTTCCCGATTATCCTCGGCCGGCGATCTGGCCGGACGGTTACTATGTGCCCACCAGCACAGGCGACGAAGTGATTCAGAAACATGTTTGCATCGCTGACAGGGCGAAGATGCTGCAAGGTCAGGCGGCTACTGAGCAGTGCATCGTGATCGATGGCGTCAGCTTTTTAAATAATGCCGATATCGATGGTCACGAACTGCCTCCAACTGGCGCGCCGAACATCATGATGGCGGCTGGAGGCATGCAGCTCAAGAATGTTTTTGATGACGACGGGATCTATGTTTGGAAAGTGCACGTGGATTGGAACACGCCTGCCAAGACCAAGGTTACCGGTCCTGAGAAAATTACGGTCGCACCGTATCACTTTCTCTGCAACGGGCAGTTGACGAGTTGCGTCCCGCAACCCGGGACCGAGCGGCATCTTGACGCACAGGGCGACAAGTTGATGCAGCGCCTGGTGTACCGCAGGATCGGTAAACGCGAGTCGATCGTTGCGGCTCATTCGGTTGCAACTCAGGCCGGAGGAGGCGGAGTTCGCTGGTACGAGTTCCGGCTGGATAAGCAACGGAATCCATACCTATACCAACAAGGCACCTACGCTCCCGACGAATACTACCGCTGGATGCCGAGCATCGCGATGGATCGGAAGGGCGATATCGGGGTGGGATACTCATTTGGCGGGACGCCGAACTTCGCCGGCCAGCGGTTTGCGGCCCGGTCTCCGAAAGATCCCAAAGGCACGTTGTCATTTCGCGAGTCAGTTCTGGCAAACGGCGAGGCGGCGCAGACGAACAGCCTTCGATGGGAGGATTACGTCACCACGTCGATGGACCCGAGCGGTGACTGTACGTTCTGGTACGTGGGAGACTACCTGAAGAAAGGCGAGACCGCCAGCTACAGCAGCAAAATTGGCGCGTTCCTGCTACCGGGGTGTAAGTAGGTAGCAACAAAAGATCTCGCCGTCCTCTCGATTAGGCTTGTACGCCTGATGTCCCATCGATCGAAAAGGGCTATGCGGATTTGTTATCAACTTTCCAGTACACCGCGTAGCGCTCGTGAATCACTTTGTTCAGAGGAACCATCGTCAAGGGTTGCTCTTGTCCCACAGCGTGGAAAGTAAGAGGTTGTTTGGGGTCAGGTTCAATCCATTCGGTTGGCCGCGCAGGGTTAGCCGTAATGTTTGGCACCTTCTTCTGGTTTCCAGGCTTCGGTTCGTAATCGCCGTAGCTCATTTCTTTCGAGACCGCGTCAAAACGTCCGGCGAGCACGAGCGGCCCATACATGGCAGCCTGAATGGTCTGGTCGTCAGGCATTGACTCGATGTGCAATTTCATGGGCAAGCTCAGTTCGATCTTGTCACCCGGATTCCATACACGATTCAACGTCAGATAGCTGCTGGGACTGGCGAAAGCGGGCAACGTGGTTCCGTTGATTTTTACGCTGCCGCCTTCCGTCCAGGAGGGTACCCGGAGATTGATGCCAAGCTGGACCGGACTTTTTCCGGAGATCGTTAGCGTGGTTCCTTGCTCCTCCGGGAAGCGGGTTTCCTGTCGTATGCGGAGTCCTTTTTCCGGCCATTCCAGTTGAGAATCGACATAGAGATTTACGTACAGTGACGCGTCATCATGGAAGTAAATCGTATCGGTCAGCTTCGCATATTCCTCCGAACCCGTACCGGTGCAGCACCACAGAGAATCGAAGGGCTTGCCGAAGGTCTTCCAATATCCTGACGCGAGCGGGAGGTAATACATCATGGTTCCGTCTTCAGGATTGATTGTTCCGAGACGATGGTTGAGGAGCGTGCGCTCGTAATAGTCCATCAAGTGAGCGTCAGGAGACCAACCGAACAGATGCCGGGTCAGCTTCATCATGTTGTAGGCGCAGCAGCATTCCGTTGTGCTTGGTCCCAACTCGGTAGAGAGCTTGCCTGGATCGGTGTTCCAGGACTCTCCATTGCTCGTACCGCCGGTGCAGTACGAGCGTTCACTGACTACTTCATCCCAGAAATATTGCGCGATGTCTCGATAGCGGTGATCCCCGGTTAACTCGTAGTATCGGGCTGCGGCAATCACTTGCGGAATATGTGTGTTTACGTGCAGGCCTTTGAGTTCGTCCCGATGAGCCGCTAAGGGATCGAAGAACTGCTTCTTGTCGAAACGTTGGGCGACTTCCAGGTAATAATCTTTGCCGGTGACGGCATAGAGATTCGAGAGAACCTCACCCATTCCGCCGAACTCGGTGCCAAGCACACGTTGCATGTGCTCGTAGCTGAGAGGTCCGGTGTATCCGGCAGTCCAGCCCGCCATTTTCTCGACCATTTCCAGAGCTTGCTCGTTCCCGGTGTAAACGTACATATCCAAGAGGCCCGCCATGATTTTGTGGATGGTGTAGAAGGGGGCCCAGACTCGCTGCCGTTCCCGGAGGCGATCAAAGAATTCGATTGGGAAAGCGCTCAGGTAGCCGCTCTTTAGAGCGGCCTGGCATTTTCCCAGTTCGGCGACTACGGTGTTGGCGTTCTTCTTGAGGTCTTCGTCTCCGGAACTGGCGTACATCAGTGCAGCCGCAGACAGATAATGCCCACCGGCGTGGTGGCCACGGAGTTCGCAGTCAGGTGCCTCCCATCCACCCAGTGGTTGCGCCGAAGACTGGATGCCAGCGTTAACGCGGAAAGTATGCAGCAGGCGGTCCGGAGGCAGAGAGTGTAGATATTGCCGGTCCGCTTCCATTGCAACTTTGCACGGGCCTTCTCCCAGACGAACCTGCTTCATCGGAAAGGGAAGAGCTCTCCAGGAGACTTTCTCATGTGTTACCGGCTTCCCATCTTTCCGGATTGTATTGAGGACGGGATCTTGGGGAGGAGTGGCCAGGAGATTCTTGGGTAATAATGTCGATCCCGCGGTGACGGCGAGGGAAGCCAAAAAATTCCTGCGAGAAAATCGTGGAGATAAATTCATAACTCCTCCCATGAATGTGGTTGCGCGGGGTTCGATGGATATTGTATACACTATTGGACATTTTGTGCTGAATTACCGTCCGTACCTCTGGACTGCCTTCCTCAGTCCAACTATTGAGGTGAGATGAAGCGATTTCCGCGAGCATCGATCATCACACTCTTTGTTCTGGCAGTCTCGCCAAGCATTTTCGGGCAAGGGAAACTGGAAGATTATCAGCGGGCGGAGCGATTTCTGCCGGGGAATTTGCAACATGTGGTCTACGTTGCGGAAGTATCCCCGCACTGGATCGAAAAGACAAACCGATTTTTCTATCGCAAAGCCAGTCCCAGTGGCTCTGAGTTCGTCTTGATCGATCCTGAGCACAATACGAGGACTCCGGCTTTCGATCATGTGCGACTCGCGACGGCACTTTCTCATGCTGCGAAGCAGGATTATTCGGCGTCAGACCTCCCCTTTACTGACTTCGAGTTCGTGGACGATGCGAAGGCAATTCGTTTTTCGATCGACAAGGCACAGTGGAACTGCTCGCTTGCAACCTACGAGTGCCACAACGACCAGTCTCAAACGGAACGAGCAAACGAGGCTCTATCGCCCAACAAGCGTTGGGCGGCATTCGTTAAGGAATATAACCTGTATCTGCGCGACGTTTCGACCGGCACGGTGCTGCAGTTAACCCACGACGGAACCGCGGCATGGGACTATGCAACTCCCTTGCCTTCTCTGCGGCTGATGATCGATCAGGGCAGTGAAGACGTGCAGCAGCGCCCCGGGGTCTCTTGGTCGCCGGATTCCTCGAAACTCGTCACCTATCGCATCGATTCCAGGAACTCGGGCCGATTCACTAGTCTTCAGTTCGTGCCGCCAGAGCAACTTCGTCCACGGGCTTTCACCTATGTCTATCCGTTGCCAGGAGAGTTTCTAGCCAAGGCAACGCCGGTCATTTTTGATATTCAGTCGGGAAAGCGGATAGATGTGAATTCTGCGTCGATCGAATTGCCCTTTCAAGACGGACCGGGGTTTGATTGGGCCCCGGACGGTAAGAGCTTCCGCTACGACTACGATGATCGTGGATTCAAGGCCAAGGAGTTGCGGGTTGTCGATGCAACGACGGGCGAGCAACGCGTTCTGCTGCGCGAACAATCGGACACGTACGTTGATCCCGGCGAAACGATGTACCGTTTTGTCGAAGCCACTGGAGAAATTCTGTGGACCTCCGAGCGGGATGGCTGGAATCACCTATATCTCTATAGCAAGACTGGACAACTTGAGAACCAGGTAACCCAGGGTACGTGGGTGATCCGCAACATCGAATCTGTCGACGAGAAGAATCGGCGAGTGTACTTTTCGGCCAGCGGTCGTGAGACGGGTGAAGATCCGTATCAAACCCATTTATATAGCGTCGGGCTTGATGGAAAAGATCTGCAATTGCTTAGCCCCGGGAAAGCGAATCATTCCGTCAGTGTGTCCCCGGATGGCTCCTTCTTCGTGGATAGTTATTCGCGTCCTGACTTGCCGGGAGAATCCGCCTTGCGCCGGACAAAAGATGGCTCGGAAGTGCGAGTCCTGGAAAAGGCGGAAGCGGCTGAGCTGACAAAAACAGGGTGGAAATTTCCCGAACCATTTCAGGGAAAGGCGGCGGATGGGAGTACCGACCTCTACGGACTGATCTGGCGTCCATCGAATTTTGACTCGAGCAAGAAATATCCGATCGTAGAGTTTGTGTACACGGGACCGCAATCATTTTTCGTGCCCAAAGACTTCGGGGGGACTCTCCGGCTGCAATCGATGGCGGAGTTGGGTTTCGTCGTTGTCATGATCGATGGACGCGGTACGACCGGGCGATCCAGAGTTTTTCATCAGTTTTCCTACCGGAATCTGGGCGGAGCGTTCGAAGACCATGTGGCCATGATCAAGCAGATGGCATCACGCTTTCCCTATATGGATTTGACACGAGTGGGGATCTACGGGACATCGGCAGGGGGATATGGCGCAGCCCACGCGATGCTGGCATTTCCGGAGTTTTACAGAGTTGGCGTATCCACTTCAGGCGATCACGATGCGCGGCTCGATAAGGCGTGGTGGAACGAACTTTATCAGGGCTTCCCGGTTCAGGAGGATTATGTCGCTCAATCGAATGTGACTATGGCGAGTCGGCTGCAAGGGCACTTGCTTTTGGAGCACGGGGACATTGATGAAAACGTGCATCCCGTGGAAACAATGCGTTTCGTGGATGCACTGATGAAGGCCAATAAGAACTTCGACATGCTGCTTGTGCCCAATATGTTTCACGGCGAGAGCGGCGAGCACAGGCTCTATCTGGTCCGGCGGCGTTGGGATTACTTTGTGCAGTATCTGCTCGGCGTTACACCACCTGCGAACTTCGAGATCAAAGAAGATCAGGAACCCGGTAGAAGCGGGCGACGTCGTCGACGTTGAGCGAAGCGGTGCCCTAGTCAGGATCGAGGTTTCACGAATCATATGGACCGACGAGACTTCTTGCAGGGGATCGCGGCGACGGCCGCCGGTCTCGAACTTTTGGCTGGAAAGGTAGCGGCAGAGGCTGATCCGAGGGCCTTCAGGGGAGACCCGGCGCCGGAACCCGTTCGCGGCGAAGCGGTACCTGTTGATGGATACACCTTCCTGACAGAATTCAAAACTGAATCTGAGACTTGGAAGGTTTATGAAGACCTGCGCACGCGTGATGGGGCGCTGGTCTTCGTGTCATCGACGGGACCGACCCGCTCTTTGGCTAAGAGTGCTGAGGCGTCGATGCCGGAGGGGTCTTTTTATCTCGGCATGACTCTTAAAGACATCGGACTTGCGTCGGCCGATCTGCTGGCGGATCGCCTGCTTCAGAATGGCGACCCCGATCCGGAGGCTGTGAGGTCGGCGGCTCCTCCCATGGCATCCGCGGAGAAGAACCCGCGGACGTGGACCACATTTGTGGGTACCAAGGAAGCCTATGATGTCACGCCTGTTTACCGCAGCGGAAACACAAGGACTTATCATCCGATCCAGTATTCTCCTCAGCTGCGCGAGACCCTCAAATCCGGACAACTCTATGACGGCCTGGTTGGCGGCTGGATGCCCGCCGTTCGCAAAGTAATTCCGATATCCGACCAAAACTATTGGGAGGTGATTGTCTTTGGCGAGGTTGGGCCGAACAAGAACAAGTACATTGTGCACACCTGGCATCGGACCGCGCGAGTTGAGAACGGAAAGATTGCACAAGTTGTGTACGGCCATAGTTATCCTGCGTACCCTCCAATTCGTAAAGATCCCCAACCGGAAGAGTTTTATCGCGCTCTCTTAGCTTTCGCCGATTATTGGGACAAGGAACTGCATGACTTTGCTCCAATGTCATTGCCGCAGAACGTCTGGGTCGACATGTCAAAGCACTCGTTTGCCAAGGAGTTGATGACGCGACCAGGCGGGCTGTATCCGAAGTATGGCGCCGTTGACCGCGACTATGCGGGCTCGGAGTATGACGGATTCCAGGACATTTTTACTAGCGCCATCTATACCAATATGGAGTGGGGGCGTCTGGAAACCGCTCGCCGGTTCATCGACAACTATTTCACGGAATACGTGAATGACAGCGGGATGATCGACATGCGCGGACCGGAGACGGCACAGTTTGGTATGACTCTGTCCCTGCTGTCGAGGTATTTCAGCTATACGCACGATAGTGCGCTTCTGTTGAAACATCGGGCGAAGATTGAGGCTACAGCGAAAGTGTTAACGGAGATGCACGAGGAGAGCCTTCGCTTACCGCCCAATGATGCCAGTTACGGATTGATCCGTGGATGGAGTGAATCGGATTCCTGCCTGCATGAGAGTCCATCCTTGTATTGGCAGGCTTACTACGCGAACAGCGCGTTCGCAGCGCGCGGATTCAAGGATATCGCCCGAACATGGGCCGAATTGGCCCGCCTCAAGTCGATACCCGACATGGAAAGATTGTCTGCGAAATGGCTCACGCGCAGCAAGACTTTGCAGGACCGAACTGTCGAGAGTGTCGAAAAGAACATACAGAGTGACAAGACGCCGCCCTACCTTGGCCTTTTCCCCGGTACTAGTCTCACATTCCGAGAATCGCTCGAGAAAGAGCGACCGAGCACGCAGCAATGGCCACACCGGCCTTACTCCGAGTTGCTGCAGGCAGATATTCTTCCGGCCCGGTTAGCGAACCTGGTGATCGATTGCATGCGGGCC
Organism: Candidatus Solibacter sp.; assembly: GCA_035501655.1. Taxonomy (GTDB): domain Bacteria; phylum Acidobacteriota; class Terriglobia; order Terriglobales; family Acidobacteriaceae; genus Sulfotelmatobacter. The sequence goes on along the minus strand of DATJVU010000035.1, from coordinate 406,931 downwards.
TATGGAGCAACGACACTCGGAGTTGTGGCTAACGTTTGGGGTTTCCATGAAGAAGGGCGCGAGATTCTCGGTTTCATTTCGTACGGCTACGCGCAGATGCTCCTGCGCCTGGATCGCATCGAAGAATTCCTTTTATTTCTTTATGCGCATCGCTATCACGTTCACACACGGGGTAGCTGGACGGCAGGAGAGGTGACGGGGATTACCGGCGATTCGGCTCTGTATTGCGTTCCTGCACAGCAGACAATACCTCTTCTCGTTCGCTGGATGCTGGTTCTGGAAGAGTCGGATGAAGATATTCTGCACCTGGCGAAGGGCGTGCCGCGCGAGTGGGTCGGTTCGGGCAAGCAGATCCGGGCGGAGGGGGTGCCCACTCGCTGGGGACGCGTTACTTTCGACCTTGCCTGCAAACCGGACACGAAAGTTCTGAAGGGGAATGTGGAATTGAGCGGGACGTCGCTTCCAAAGGAAGTGCATTTCAAGCTGCGACTTCCCAAGAATATGCCGCTTCGAGGCGTGACGGTTAACGGCCAGCCTGCTGCGATGGGTGGAATTCATCAGGACACGGTGATTATTTCGACGGCAGGTAAGCGGAGCTTTCAAGTCATTGGCCGGCTCGGATAGATCCTGCCCAGCCACCAGGTGGAGACCGGCGGGCATTCCACGAATCAACTAGAGCCGGAATACGACCCCTCTTGAGAGTTCCGAATGTTCAGGAATTCGAGCCGTCGTTTTTGCTCGAGTCTGTTTCCGATGCTGCACGTTTTTGCTCGAGAGCTTTTCTCAACGATTCTCCTGCATACCGAATATGCTGTCGCAGCAACTGGCATGCCCCTCGAACATCCCGCTGACGGCACAGTTCGAGAATCTGGAGATGCTCTTCGTTCGCGCGCTTCATTCCGTGTGTCAGGTACAGCTGAAGGCGAGTGTAGCGCTCGCCATTGTTATTGACGTTGCGAATGATGGCCATGAAGCGGGGCTGGTTGGCACGCGAGTAAAGGATGGAATGGAACTGCCAGTTCAGCCTTCCCCAACTGGATACGTGGTCGTCTCGCCGGAGTTCGCTGGCATACTCGCGCAATACCGCTGCCGCCTCGGACAAGTCGTCTTCGGTCAGATTAGGAATCGAGAGCTTTAGTACTTCAGGTTCCAGCAACGCGCGAATGGAGAACAGTTCCTCAACATCGTCTGGCGACAGTGCCGGCACTATAGCCCCCCGATTGGGAACTATAGCGATTAGCCCTTCGGCGTCGAGTTGCCGCAGAGCCTCGCGAACCGGGATCCGGCTGACGTGAAACTGGTTCGCGATGGCGTCCTGTCGCAGCTGGGCGCCTTCCTGGATTACTCCGCGAATGATCTGATCGCGGATCTTGTCTGCTACCGCTGACGTGAGCGACTGCCGCGGAATGGCTGAACTCGAACTGACTTCCAAGTCCATCTCAGAAGGTCCTCATCTTTAGATCGAGGATGATGTCAAAATTTACCCAATCTAATATATCGCAAGTTAAATGCACAGATTTTGATCATTCCCGCATTGCGGAATTTGGAGGAAGGTTTTCCTCCAGATATCTGGCCAACAGATTGTGAAGATGAAACGCCGTCCCCGGCCCCTCCACAAGGGCATGGGTCCTGCCCGGATACGTCATAAAATCAAACGTCTTGCCGAGTTCTATCAGCCGATTAACAAGGAGTTCCGTACCTTGATAGTGAACGTTGTCGTCGCCGGAACCGTGAACAAGCAACAGCCTACCTCGAAGACCTTCGGCGAAGTTAATGGGCGATCCGGCTTTATATCCTTCGGGGTTGTCCTGTGGCAATCCCATGAAGCGCTCCTGATAAATTGTGTCGTACAGGCGCTGATCGGGGACAGGGGCCACGGCCATACCCAGTTTGTAGACCTCAGGATAACGAAACATCAGATTCAAGGTACTAGAGCCGCCACCACTACGGCCCCACACAGCGATACGATCAGGGTCAAGGTACGGATGCGTTTTCTCTAATGCCAAAAGCGCCAATGCTTGTTCCTTGGAAGACAGGACTCCAACGCTGCCGTAGATGATCTTGCGCCATGCCCTCCCTTTGGGGGCGGGCGTGCCGCGATTATCAAAGCTGACGATTACGTACCCGTCCTGGGCGAGAGCGCGATGAAATACTCCCTCATCCCAACGGTCGACCACGGTTTGCGCGGCCGGCTCGCCATAGACATAAACAAGGACGGGATATTTTCTGGAAGGTAGGAAATTCTTCGGCTTAATCAGCCAGCCATCCAGGGTGACGCCTTCGCCAATGTCTATGCGGACGAACTCGGTGGGTGCCGAAACCAGATCCTTCACGGCGGACCGTAGTTTCGCATTATCTTCAACGGTCTGTAGCACTCTGTGGTCTGGAAGGCGCACCAGGTCGGTTATAGGCGGCGTATCGAAAGTCGAGAACGTGTGGAACGCCCAATGCAGATCGGGCGACACCTTATAGGAATGCGTGCCGGGCTGGCTCGCTGGAGTCAGACGCTCCGGGGTCGTCTTGCCATCAACCCGGACACGGTAGAGATAGCGCTGGGTTGCGTTCTCTGGAGAAGCGATGAAGTATAGCCATTCTTCGCCTGGATCGACGTCAATGAACTCAATTACATCAAAAGCACCCGGCGTCACCAGCCGAACGTGCTTCCCGTCGCGCGAAATCACATAAACATGGCGCCAGCCATCCTGCTCACTGACCCAAACAAACTCCTTTCCGCCGTGCAGCCACTTCACCTCGTCGACTATGTCCACCCACGCCGCATCGCGGTCGGTATGGATGCTACGCACACTGCCTGTTCTTGCGTCGGCCAGCAGAATGTCATTTGTGTTCTGCAGACGATTCAGGTGTTGCAGAATCAGCGTATCCGAATCGCCGGCCCACTCCATTCGCGGGAGATAGTTTTCGTTTGCGTATCCGGGAACCTTCATCCACTGCGTTTCTCCGCCGAGGGCAGCAACTACGCCGACGCGCACCGAGGAATTCGTGGTACCAGGTTGTGGGTATGGTATTTGCCGGACGTTCGGGTAGGCACCAAATTCGGGGTAAGGGATACCAGTTGTCACTCTGTACGGTGCTCCCGCGTCGTAGATCAGGGGGAAATTATCGACCAGGTGCGTATCGAACTGCCAGTAAGCAATGCGTTTGCCATCGGGACTCCAGCGGAATCCATCGCGAAGGAAGAACTCCTCCTCATACACCCAGTCTGCCGTGCCGTTTACGACCTTCTCGCCACCGTCCGAGGTGATTCGTGTAGCAACTCCTGTCAGGAGATCTTCGACGTAAATGTTGTTGAATCGAACGTACGCCACTTTGGATCCGTCCGGAGAGAACTTGGCGAACATTAGGGAGGCAGCCGGGCCTCCGTTTCCCAGCTTCCGCAACGTGCCTGCCTTGCGGTCCAGCACCCAATAATCGCCGCGAGTGTTCAGACGCCAGACTCGCTTGGAATCGGTGAAGATCAAGACACGATTGAAATCCTCTGAGAACGAATAGCTCTCAATCTCCAGCGGTTTATCGGCGCCAGTGGGGGTCAGTTGCGCCGCCGAAACCAGAATCTCCCGTCGAGAAGAGGCCGTTTCGTAACGGACAATATCCTTCATCGCCTGGACTTTTTCAGAGGGCTCCAGAACTGTGTAGAACTCTCCTTTTCCGACCCAGTGAATTGGTCCGTATGACTTAACCGCAAAATCGTTCGTGACGAACTCACGACGCAGAAGATCGGTAACAACAGCAGACTGCGCGTAGGCAGGCCGGGTCGCGAGGCTGATCGCGAGCAATGCAAGAATCAGCAACCTGCGCTGCAATACCGGCGCCGTCGGCGCTTCGCCGGGTTTCGTCACAAGGGTTAGCTCGTGGTGTTCTTCTGCCGTAGTGGGCCTCATTCTGTGCTCCGCAAATCCGTCGTGGCGGGCGAAGAGGATTCTATGATCTGAGCCCTTCCTCTCCTCCTGATGGCCAGAAAGATGGGGATTCCCAGCAGCACAATGAGCAGTCCTGGCCAGGTTGTAGACGGCCGGTACACAAACAACGCGAGGAGGATGGTGCTGGCTGCAAGGATATAGAAACCAGGGACCCAGGGATATCCAAGGGTTCGATATGGACGTGGAGCATCAGGCTTCGTGATGCGGAGGCGGAAAACTCCGGCCACCGTGAGCACATAGAAAATCAACGCCGCCGAAATGACATACTCGAGCAAGTTACTGTAGAGGTTTCCCCATGTCTGAGTTTCAGGATTGTAAGTCCGGGGCAGCACTAGAAGAGCGGCCCACAAGCCCTGTAGTTTCAGGGAGGAGGCCGGCACATTGGCGGCATTCAGTTTCTTGGCGAACGGGAGAAAGAGCCCTTGGCGAGCCATTGCGTAGTAGACGCGAGCGCCGGTGAGGGTCAAGGCGTTGATGGTTCCGAAAGTGGAGATCATGATCGCGGCGGCCATCAGTCCGGACCCAACACGGGGAAACATGGCTCGTAGCGTAGCGGTTCCTACACGATCCGCAGGCGCGGTCTGGATCGCGCTGAGGGGAAGTGTTACCAGGTAAGCCACATTGGCAAGCAGGTATAACGTGATCACCACCGTGGCGCCGATTACCATAGCAAGAGTCACGTTGCGTTCCGCTCTTTTCACTTCCGCCGCTGCAAACGCAATGTTGTGCCAGGAGTCCGCGGAGAATAATGATCCAGTCTGGCTGAGGCAGATGGCTACGAAAAGTCCGAATACTGTCGTGGCGTCCAGGCCAGCGGAGAGGGATTCAGTTGCGCGCGTGTGCCAGGCGGACCCGAAATTCGCAGAGACAGCCGCTGAATTTCGTCCGTAGAAAATGCCCAGAAGGATAAGCGCGGCCAAGGCGCCCGTTTTTGCGACGGTAAATGTGTTCTGGATCAATTTGCCATAGCGTAGGCCTAGCGTGTTGCCGAGCGTGAGGAGAACTATTACTCCGATTGCCAGCACTTGTGCGGTTGAAAGGGAGAGCGCATAGTGGGTGGAAATTCGAAATGGGCCAATTAGATATTTTTCTTCTGAGATCGCGGGCCAAAGAACGCCCGTAAAGCGGGAGAATGCGACTGCCACCGCCGCGATTGTACCGGTCTCAATAACTGAAAATAAGGTCCAGCCGTACAGGAAGCCCCAAAACGGTGAGTACGCCTCGCAAAGATAAACGTACATGCCCCCAGCGTGGGGCATCATGGCCGAGAGTTCCCCATAACACAGTGCACCGGAAATGGTGAGAACCCCGGCAACGCCCCAAGCCAGCAATAACCAACCCGCCGCACCTATCTGTCGCGCCATTTCGGCAGGTACGATGAAGATGCCGGATCCGATCATCGCCCCCACCACTAGCATTGTCGAATCGAAAAGGTTCAATCCGCGCGTCAACTCGCGCTGTTTTGGACTTGCGTTTCGATCAACGGCAGAAGATTGGGCCACGTTTTGATCCAAGATTAGCGTTTGACGATTGCATATTGTATCCATAAAATACATCGGTGCCTACTCACAAAAAATAATGATGGTGGTTTTGCAAGGTTGTGAAGCTTGTAGCGTTCAATTCGCGTAGTGCACGTCTGGTTTTGAGAAGTTGCGCACTCGCTGCAGACTGTGGCTGCAAGCACAGTGCAGTGACAGGAGGAAGCCCATGAATTGGAAGGGCGTGATGCCCGCAATCACCACTTGTTTCAGAGACGACCTCACCGTCGATCACAGCTTTGTGGCCGAACACTGCCGCTGGCTTCTGGACAATGGCTGCACGGGCATCGTGGCTCTGGGTTCGCTCGGGGAGGGCGCAACTTTATCATTCGAAGAGAAGTTGGAGGTTCTGCGTACATGCGTTAAAGCGGTTGGCCAGCGTGGACCGGTTGTGGCCTCTGTTTCGGCGCTCACGACGTCGGAGGCAGTAGCCATCGCGAAAGCCGCGACCGATCTTGGCTGCGATGGCCTCATGGTGCTGCCTCCCTATGTGTACAAGGGCGATTGGCGCGAGATGAAGACACATGTCGCGGCTGTATTTGAAGCCTCCCCCCTCTCGTGCATGCTCTACAACAACCCCGTTGCTTACGGAACGGATTTTCTTCCCGAGCAGATACAGGAGTTGACGGCTGAGTACGAAAACTTTGAAGCCGTTAAAGAATCAAGCACTGATGCCCGTAGAGTATCGGCGATCCGTGCCCTGCTGAGCCGGCGTCTCGAGGTCTCCGTAGGAGTCGATGACGCTGTACTGGAAGCGATCGGAGTCGGGGCGACGGGATGGGTTGCCGGTTTGGCCAATGCTCTGCCCCGCGAGTCAGTCGAATTGTTCACCTGCGGTATCAGCGGGGAAAATGATAAGGCGTTTGAGCTGTACCGCTGGTTCTTGCCTTTGCTCCGCATGGATACCGTGCCCGCCTTCGTGCAACTCATCAAATTAGTACAGGCGGAAGTTGGCGTCGGGAATGCGCGAGTGCGCCCACCACGTCTGGAGTTGATAGGAGCCGAACTTGCGCAAGTCCAGAAGACGATCCGCGACGCATTGCGGTCCCGGCCTCAGTCCGTGGGCCAGTATGCACTACCAAACGCAAAATAGGGTGTCGGATTCCGTGACACGTGTAAGAAGATCAAGCACAGCCTTTCATGAGCGTACGAGCATACGCGGACGGAATCCCCAAAGGCAGCTCCCCTCCCGTGAACGGTAATCTTTCTCGTCGCCTCCTCCTCAAATCCATGGGAACCGCGGGTCTAGCGGCCATGGTTCCCGACATAGCGGCAAACGGGACCTCGACGTGCCCGTCGAGTCCTGACACGTCGCGCACGACGGCCAAGTCTGATCTGGTACGGCTTTCGTCGAGTCGGATGGTCGCGACGTTTGACCGCCGCATTGGTACGCTTTACTCGATTACTGAGGCACATGACGCGCTCGGAACAAACTTCCTGGGAAACTCTGATAACACCCTCGGTATCGCGAACCACGACACACATTGGACTGGGGACGTTGTCACGACGATTTGGGAATTGAAGACCGCCGAATGGATTCGCGAGCAGGAGAGCTTTGCTCCTTATCGAGTTTCGGGGAAATGGAAACGCGAGTCTACCCTGGCTTCTTCGGATATCCGCGAGGTTGCATTCGATGGAAAAGTGTTCACCGTCAAATATGCAGCGCGTTCGAAGAGCGAAGATGGGATCCAGAGCTACGCCCTCAGCATGCGCTACCGCTTCGCTAACGACGGTTCTTTGGTTTGGGATGTGGAATTTGAGAATTCGACAAATCGCACTCTGGAATTCGGGGAACTGGCATTCCCGTTACGCGCCAACGATGACTATGCTGCGCCCTACGAGGGGGCCACGACGACCCTGGCGAACATCGGCGGGAAACTGGCCGAGATGCAAAAGACGATTCACGAGCAAAAGGTCCTTTGCCATTCTTTTGTAGCGGGCCATAGTTCCTACGCATTATTGCAGCGTCCACGCGGAGACGCGCCGTTTCTTCTGTTTCATTGCCTGCAAGATACGGCCTTCGAATGCATTTATAAGACGCCCGCGCAGGGCGATGACTGGATCGGCACCGATCTGTTCGCAGTGCACTCCAATGCCGCCAAAGATCTCCGCGGCTGGCACTGGAATCCATGGGTGAACGGACACTCGTCGCTGGTATTGGAGCCGGGGGCAAGAAAGTCATATCAGATGCGATTCGTTTTTCTCGACAGCTATTCCGATATCACAAAGGAATTGACAGCGGCCGGCAACCTTGGGATTCGTGCGGTCCCCTCAATGGTGGTACAGGAAGACACTGACGCTTATGTTGAGTTGAGTTGCATGAAGGACCTGGAGGCTCTCGAAATTCATTCGGACGGAATTGCCGTGAAAGAGCGGAAGCGTACGGATCAATCTACACTTCTGACATTGTCTTTTCATGGTAGGGGACAGAAGAGCCTCCGACTGGTATACAACGGAAAACGCTGGACTAACTTGCATTTTTTCTGTGTCGAAGATGCGGAGCAGTTACTAAAGGCGCGATCCCGCTTTATGGTGGAGCGACAGTTTGTGGAGAGTCCAGACGATGCGTACCACCGTCATCACATGTTTTTGCCATTCGATTACCGGCGCGCGACGCGCCTCGATGACAATGAGGACGTTTGGGAAGTGGGAGGGACCGACGATCCCGGTTTCGGCGATCCAATATTCCTGGTGGCTAAGAATTCGGTTCTTCCTTCACGCGACGAAATCGAGAAACTGGAGATGTTCGTTTCCGACTGCCTGTTCAAGTACATCCAGAATCCCGAAACTTACGAGATACGAGCGTCTTTGTACTGGAAGGTGAGAACCCCGTCGAGTCCGTGGGGAAACTGGTCGAGAAAAAGAAGTGAGGCCACATGGCGAACCTACAATTACGCATTCGTCACAAACATTTATCACGGCATGTACCGGATTGGACGCGAGTATGACATCCTCGCGCATCGCGGCGCGTTGGATTACCTTCGCCTCTGTTATGAAACCTGCAGAAAATGGTTCACGACGGGACCCTACAAACACTTTGGCCTGATCACCGGGTTGAACGCGGTGAACATTGTCGAAGACCTTAAGAGCGAGGGTTGGCAAAAGGAATACGAAACCATTCTCGGGCTAATGAGAAAGACGAACCAGGTTTTCCTGACCGATCCTTATCCATACAGTTCTGAGATACAGATCGACGAAACTGCACAGTCGCAGGTTTACTTTTTCACTCGCTACTTCGGGAAGACCCATGGCGAAGCCGAAAGCTGGAAGAGGAATACGGAAGTGCGACAAGTGCTGCAGGCAATGCGGGGCGGTGATCAGCCTATCTGGTTCTTGTACGGGAATGATTTATTTGCACACCCTGACTTGCGCGGGCAGATTTCCTGTTGGCATTCTGAGGCTCTGAACGGCATGGCGTTGATGCAAGCCTTTGAAGACACTGGGAATTTTTCGCTTCTATTGAAGGGGTACGCCGGGATGATGAGCGTCCTGCACAATGTGCTGCCTGATGGTATGGGCTTTGGATGGTTCAAACTCGATCCTGGCGTGTTTGCTTGTGAACCGCCTAGAACATTTGAGGGAGGTTCAGGTTTGTGGGCCTTTATTCAAGCTGCAAAATCCTATGTAGTGAACGATCCGACGTTCGGCTGGATAGGCTATGGATGCCGGGTCGAGAACGACGCGAATCAGGTCCGCGTGTTCCCTAAAGACGGCGTGCGCAGACGAGTGCTGATGGTGCCCGATAGAATCCATGTAACTCTGCGCCGAGGGGAACTCAAATGCTTGACTTTCGACCGCAGGACCTCCGGACTGAACCTGCAGATCGAAGACACCACAGGGATTGTGAGGACTGTGCCTGTAAGAATTGAGGGGTTGGAGCCGGGTGAGTACCTAGTCCGGATGGAGAACTCCGAACTTCGGGTTCGGGCATCCGGGAAATTGGAGTTTGAAGTGCCGGTGGAGGATGCGAGGTCTCTCCAAATTTTGAAGGTGCATTAGAGAAGGATTCAAACAGAATCGATATTAGGATCGGCTCATGTTCGAAGGTGAAGAAAAAGAACCTAGTTCGGTTTCGCGCCGCGGATTTCTCCGGGCGCTCGCCTCGGCCGGGCTGAGCAGCTTTATTCATCCAGCATTCTTCCGTCTAAGCGCAACCGGCAAAACCCCGAGTGCTAGTATTCCGCCATCCTTCGAGGAGATTCCTCCGTCACGCAGCGGAATTACATGGGCCCACGTCGCAGGTTTCTCTCCCAACATGAATGAGCCGGAAACAATGGGCGCCGGCTGTGCATTTATCGACTATGACAACGACGGCTGGATGGACATCTATCTGGTGAACAGCGGGCAGTGCGATTTCTTCACTCCAAAACAGCCCTTGCGCAATGCCCTTTACCGGAACAACCGCGATGGCACGTTCACCGATGTGACCGAAAAAGCTGGTGTGACAGGGAACGCTTACGGCATGGGCGTTGCTGTGGGCGATTACGACGGGGATGGGCTTCCAGATCTCTATGTCACTCAGTACCCTCGCAGCATCCTTTATCACAACAATGGGGATGGCACATTCACTGATGTTACGACGAAGGCGGGAGTGGCTGCGCCGGGATGGAGCACAAGTGCTGCCTGGTTTGATTATGACAACGACGGGAGGCTGGACCTGTTTGTTTGCCAGTATCTAAAGCTGGACACAAGCATCTGGTGCGGAGACAAACTGCTCGGCGAACGCTGGTACTGCCTTCCCAATGTGTACAAGTCGGTGCCATCTTGGCTCTTTCACAACAACGGGGATGGCACTTTTACGGACGTCACCAAGGAAACAGGCGTCGCCCAATCATTGGGAAAGGCCTTGGGTGTCGTTGCGGCCGACATAAACAATGATGGATGGATGGACCTGTTTGTCGGCAATGACACGGAGCCAAACTTCCTATGGATGAACCGGGGGAAAGGCCGTTTTGAAGAGACAGGCGTGCTGGCGGGAGTTGGTTACAGCGCATTTGGCCGTGCCCGATCAGGTATGGGAGTGGACGCCGCCGACTACGATCAGGACGGTAAGGTTGACCTTTTCTTGACTACGGTGGACCACGAAATGTTCTCGCTCTATCACCAGGAACGTGGGGACATTTTCAGTGACGTAGCGCCGCGCTTTGGGATCGCCTCGCAAACCTACAATCTCAGCGGCATGGGAATGAAGTTCTTCGACTATGACAACGACGGCAATCCCGACATCATCCTATCCAACGGCCACCCTGAACTGAATGTGTCCAAGATGGTGACGGGGGTGACCTATGAGGAGCCGATGCTACTGTTTCGCAACACGGGCAATGGGTTCGAAAATGTCAGTAAGCAGAGTGGGCCGATCTTCTCCAGAACGATCGCGGGGCGGGGGTTGGCTGTAGGAGACTTCGACAATGACGGTTCGGTGGATGTGCTGGTCGCGGTTGGAGACAGCACTCCGATTCTGTTGCGCAATAACGCCGGACGACAGAACCATTGGTTGGGTGTTCGTCTTATCGGCCGGAAGTGCAATATAGACGCGATTGGCGCCATGGTCACTTATCGTTCCGGCGACTTCCAGAGGGATTGCTACAAGTTTGGCGGTGGCGGCTATTTGGCGGCCCACGACCCGCGCCTCGTGCTGGGCCTCGGTCAGAGAACCAAACTGGATTGGCTGGAAGTGAGATGGCCTCAACCCGGCGGGACCACCGAGCGTTTTACAAACCTCCCGATCGACCGATATATCACGATCATCGAAGGAGAAGGGAAGTGGAAGTAAGCGATCGCCGCCCAATGAGCTAGTGCGGTTGGGAAACGTCCTGCGGCGGCGGCGACACCACTCGCGGCTTATCTTTCTCCAGTTGGCGCTGCAGAGCCAGAAGCCGGTCGGCCTCAGGCTTGTTTCCTGTCCGCGAGTAGGCGGTTGCGAGCTGATAATAGCCCGCCGGGTCTGAGGGATCCATTTCCGTGTATTTCTTGAGAGGTGCGATCGCATCCGAGTACTTCCCCGCCGCATTAAGAGCCATCCCCAATCCGAGGTAAGCCTCCGAGAGTCCGGCATCGAACTGCATAGCTCGGGAGAAGTGTTCGATTGCCTCGTCGGTTTTTTGATTTCTCCACGCCAGATCCCCGAGCATAAACTCCGCGGAAGGTGAGGTGGGGTTGATCCTCAGTTCAGCTTCGAACTCTTTTGTAGCTTCCTCGGTGACGGTGGGATCCATCGGTTTGGACAGAAGTATCCGCCCGAGTTGGTAGTGAATCCCTTGCTGACTTGGATTTTGCTCCAGGATCTTGCGGTATTGCGCTGCTGCATCGTCCCATTTTCCTTGGGCCTGAAATGCCTCGGCGATCAGTGTTTCCGCTTCGGGCGACGAAGGAGCCTTTTGCAAGAGTTCCTGGGCTGTGCGGTTTGCCAGTTCGGAGTAATAGCGGGTTGTAATGAAGAGCACCTTCGAATCGCCAGGAAACTCACGCCTCAGAATGACAATGGATTCGTCGACTACGTCGCGTTGATCGGTAGCCATTCCGCATTGCGCCCGTGCCATAACAGCGTCATGGAGAAGGTCCTTGTCGTCTTTCTGGCGCTGTCCCGATTCGCCTCGCACGCGGATCTCAATGACTGGGATAACTTTCCTTAAGATAGGCATTGCTTCTTTGCAGTCGCCCTTGGTGCCGAGGGTGATGCCGCGTTCGGCTGCGGCGGTGGGAGATTCTGCGGTGGTTGGAGTCTTGGGAACTTGAGCGCTCGACGGCCCACTTGCAATTCCGCAGATAAAGATCCCGAGAAGGACCGCACTACAAGGAGTCCTGAGAGGACCGACCTGAATTCGGTGCAGGTGCATAAGCCATTATATTCGGCGGGATATTTTCCCCTCACGAACTTTCGCAATCGGCTCGATCGGTGCGATCAGTAGGAAGCCTCTACCGTGACCTTGCCCTGGCGCCCCGAGGGAATGTTCACTACTTCTTTGTCGGGTGAAAAATTGCTCCACGAAATGCCGTTGAGCTTGACAGCACGAAGGGGCTTTCCACCGGGCACGCGCAAGCGCAGTTTCGTGGCTGCACGGTAGCCCTCCGGCAAGTGGAGAACAGCCCTGATCTTTCCGTGGTCAATGTCGGAATTTAGTTCGTAGCCTACATTTCCAAAACGGGTTGGTGCATTCGAGACCCCGATCGTCTTTCCCTGCTCAAGCCAGACCCGTGGTGTTGCTTTGGCAAGCCAGAGAACAGGCTCATCCGGTTCTTCAAATACCAGCATCCATTTCGTAAATGTCGGAATACTTACTTCCGAGGGAGTGCAATAAGGGCCTCCTAGAGTGCCATCGATCTTCGCCCCTTCCACCGCAGTCCAGTTTCCGCGGGAATAAATGTGTGCGCGGTGGGCATAGTGAAGCAGCAGGAATTCCCGGGGCCAGTCATACAACAGCCGACTATAGGCAGGGCCGAAATCCAGAAAACCGTCGTAATAGCGCCCGCCTCTGAGAAGCCCAAAGAGCGACTCGCCCCGGGCGGCGAGTGAATCAGTCACGGCTCGGGCCTGCTTTTCCGTTATTTCAGCGGACTCAAGCAGTTCCGAATAAGCACGCTCTTTTCCGTACGTCGGAGTATCTCCAGCTACGGCGGGTACATACGGTGGTTGTTGGCTGTGATCGATCGATTTGTCGATGGCAGATTCCAGGTCCTTTTTCATCTCCGTCGATTCCAGCAACACGTCGCGTCCCGTTCTTTCTAGATGTGCGTCATGGAGTTTCTGGCCCATTTCGACCCATACTTCGCCGAGATCGTGGAATCCCCTGGCAGCTTCAGCGTTGTTGGAGAAATGGGGCTGCATAAAGCGATAAGGATCGATTTTCAGCGAGCTGTCGTGCTCTGACCAACCGCGAATGATGCCGTAGGTGATGTCTGAAGGGGACATTTGCTTCGACTGCGACTGCAGGGTCTCCAAGAGGCTCACGATCGCTTGAAGCTTTTTCTCGTGCCTTCGCAAGAGCTTTTCGTCGTGCGTATAGGCATAGTATTTCGCCACTACCGACAGCATTTTTCCGTACTGGCCGATCTCTGGACCGCGAGTATCGATCGAGCCATCGTCGCGGACAGAATTGGTGAAGTAATCGTCGATGTAACGTCTGGCGACATCGTAAAGCCCCCATTCGAGAAACGCCGCGACGCTGGTATTGAAGACGTCCTGAAAGGTGTCCACATTGTTGTAGCCATAGCCGCCGAAAACATTGATGCCTCCCAATGGAGGGTAGCCGTATTTTGGATGATCACCTACGCGCGTAATTTCTTCCATGAGCAGAGCGTGCAGGCAGAAATCTTTGAGGCTGGCGTCAGGCACATCGATCTTCATGGGAGGATTCAGATCGCGCGACCAGACTTCGTGGACGTGATACAGGGCTTTATAGAACTCGGCAGCAGACGGTTCGCCTCGCGGCGGAAACGGCAGGTGGTGGTAGTAATAATGAGCTTCTTTGATCTGGTCGCCATCAACTCGCAGGGCACGGTACCAGACGGGCTGGGTCCAGAAGCGACCCGGCTCTTCGGCGAACATAGTTTCTTCCCAATATTCGTTGTCGTTGATGGGGAAAACGAAACGATTTACGGGAAGCCAGCCTCCGACAAGGCCTTCCCATACATCGTTTTTTGTGCGGGCATCGCGAATCCCGGCAAAGAGCTTGCCGAGGTCGACGTAAATCTCGTCGCTGAAGGCGCCGAAGGCGAATGTGGGTTTGTCGTCGGACTGGCGGGTTCCGACGAAACTGGGAACCCGCAACGGAGGAAGCGCATCCGCTACGGCGTTATAGTCGGGATCGGCTGTGCCTGCGAGGAGCTCTTGACCAAGGATGTCGTTTTGCGATTTGGCGACCTCTTCCGCTGTCCGGCCGCGATAGAGAGTGTCCGGCGAAGCCGTTGTAGACTCAAGACTCTTGGGCAGCGTTAGCGCCACGCCCGCTTTGCCAACGTACAGGATGGCGCCTCGTCGGTCCTTCAGTGCTTCGAAGACCGCCAGGCTGCCTTCTGGCGCATCGATTACGGCCATCAATGTCCACGGGCCAAAATTCTGGCCTTTGGCCACGGTCGCCGGATGGCCCGCCGTCGCATCGATGGCGGTTACGGTCTGATTTTTGAGGTCGAGCGTTTGAATCTGGATCTTCGGAGAAGAGCTGCGATCCGGTGTAGAAGGGCCAGTTTGCGCCACTGAGGCGACTGCGAAGAAAACCGCAGCCTGGACCAGTAACATTCTCAGGAAAGAAGAAGGCGAAAACATTTTCCTCCTCGACAAAAAGAAGGCCTTAACGGGCCATAAAGCCCGTTAAGGCGCAACTGAAAAAACGTTACTGAGTCAGTGCTCAGAACTCTATATTCGCCACGAACTCGATCTGGCGAGCACCCAGACCCACTTGGCCAGGGTTCGTCTGCACCACGCTCGATTCACCGAACGTCGAGCTCTGGATTGGCGCGGAGGTGTTCTGTATGAAGCCTTGACTGGTGCTGTTGTAACCGCCAGCCGGATTCGCCCAGACAGGGTGGTTCCATACGTTAATGAATTCACTCTTGAACACGAATTTCATGTTCTCGCGAATTGTGAACGTTTTCGTGAGGGCCAAATCCTGGCTGAAGGTATGCGGACCATAGAGCCACGGGTGTGCTCCGAACACACCAGGGGTCGTGTTGGGTGCAATGAATGTCTGATTGACACCAGTGGGCAGGCCGGTGCCTGGATCGAAATTGAAGTACTTCGGGTTGATGGTGAGTGCGTACGGAGCGCCCGCAACCTTGTGCACCTGCGAGGCACCGAGGTCGGACAAAGTTACTCCATTCAGAACCACACCCCCATCTCCGTATACATCTCCCACCGGCGTGTTGGTTGGACCGTTTACAGTATTGAAGCCACCGAGCAGCTGATAGGGGCCGCCCGTCTGCCAATTCACAATAGTTCCTACTGACCAGCCACCGACGACTTTGTCAGCAATGGCGCTGCTATTCGCAAACGCCCTGCCTTTTCCAAATGGTAAGTCGTAAGTGCCATTCCCATGGATCACATGACGGTAGTCAAATCCAGTGGGTCCATAACTATCCCGCAGGTTGCGCATGGTGAAGAGGTTGAAAGCACCGGTCCACGAGTTGTTCGGTTGTACGCCGAGGGAATGGCTCCAGGCATAGTTCACATCAAACTGCATGCCGTGCCACGCCTTCTGGCGGAAGTCAACCTGCAGAGAGTGATAGGTTCCGAAACCAGGATCGTTCTGGAAACCAGTTGCCTTGCCTGCGTTGTAAGGATTCGCCTGGAAGAAGTTGATCGGAAAGCCGGATCCGGGATTCGCGACTCCATTGATCGCGCACGGCGAGAAGTTTGCGCTACCGATCAAATTGCAGAGATAGGTCGAACTCCCGGCCAAGGTGCTGGCGAAAGTGCCGGCGGCACCGGTGTTGAGATTCGTAATGAAGGTGCCATTAGTAAAGAACGTTGCGTCGCCGCCGGCGGCGGCGGTCATGATGGGCAACGGATTCGGACCCGGCGCAAAGCTACTGCCACCGTTGGCCGACAGATTTTGCTGGGCCAGCTTGAACTCGTTCAGGAACCCGTTTTCGAAGATATTCACTTCGTTCGGGTTCTCGACGATCCACTGGTGCACGCTGCGATTGCCAAGGTAGCGGACCTCGATGACGTTGCTAGAACCCAGCGCGCGCTGAATGCCGAAGTTCCACGACATCACGTACGGTTGGTGGAGGTGTTCATTGATGCCGTTCACGCCCGACCAGTATCCGAAGAAGGTTTCCTGGGATTCTGGAATCACCGCCTGATAGTTTGCAGGGCTGACGAAGAAAGGCGCAGGCTGCGTGTCCCCGAGGGCGTAGCTGCCCGCGTAGTAGCCGCCGGTTGCTGGCAACGTTGAATTGGGAGCCTCCGGCGATAGCCGGAAGCTCTGGTAGAAGGCATAACCCTCGTTCGAGGCGGAGTTCCAGAAAAACTGGTAGGGCTCGGTCATGCGCCGCAGTCCAAAGCCGGCGCGAACAACGGTGCTATCTCCACCGAAGAGCTTGCCCATCAGGCCTTCGGTCTTGGTGGGGTTCCAAGCGATACCGATTTGAGGCTGCGGCGTCTTGTACCAGCCGTTGTATGCACTTGGCCGGGCACGGTATTGGGGATTGAGCCCGTTAGGATCCGTGGTCAAGGACCCAGGGTTGAAAATATTCCCAACACCAGATGGCCCCCAGATGCCAACGGTATCCGCACTGTGATAGCCGACGGTTAGATCTTTCGAGGGGCTAACGAAGTCCCAGCGCAATCCGACGTTGACGGTCAGGTGCTGCTTGGCGCGCCATGAGTCCTGGATGAACAGTCCCGTGCCATGCTGGAGTTCGTCGAGGAAGTACCCTCCGACTGATGTGGAGTACTGTTGTGTTTTGGGGTTCAGCGGGAAGCCGGCGCCACCGGGGTTGACGCTATTGATTCTTCCGACCAGCGTTGCGTACATGTTCTCTGCGTGGGACAAGTCGGCGGCGGTAGCAGTTGGGAAATTCGCCTGGAAGTAATTAGTGAACACCGTTGCAGCAGGATCGTTGGGGTCGATACCCATTGTGATGAACGGGAATCCGGCCGGCGAATTGTAGTAATGATCCTGCTCGCGGAAGAACGAGAAGCCGAAGCTTACCGTGTGCTTGGCCTTCTGCCACGTAACATCATCCGATGCGTTGAACAGCGGATAGTAGGTGCCGACCGGCAAGTTATTCAGTTCCACGCCGGAAGCCCCGTAAGCAAAACTAATTGAGGGCTGCGTCAGCCATGCCGGAGTCAGGTCATACCCGTATGTGGCGCTGTTGTATAAGTAACCAGCGCGGAAGGAGTTGAGCAGCGTTCTCGAAATTGTCCAATCGTTACCGAGCGCGAGAGTGAAGTATTTGAACTTGTTGGTGCCGCCAAATTTGGAGTAGTACGAACCTGGTAACGGAGGGATGTCGCCATTGAGTTGGCTGCTCTTCGTCATATTCCAAGAGAGGAACCAGCTCAGATTCTGCCGCATGTTGTAGTCCACACGCACTGTCGGGAAATACTGTTTTAGGGGAGTGGTATACCCCCAGTGCACATCTGACAGATTTGCATCGGAATTCTGAGTAACGGAACCAGCGGACAAAGCAGAGGAGATGTTCGAAAAAATCCCCGCAACGGTGGGGTTTACCACGGTAGGAAGAGTACAGCAGCCTGGTATCGTAGGATCGTAAGTACTGGCGTTAGCGGCGATATCCGTCAGCAGATTGACAGTGTGTGTTGGGCCGCAGCCGGGGCAGGTGAACACGCCCGTCTGAGCGGTAGTACTCATCACCGTGTTGCTATTGGTGGCCCCGCTGGGTTGCCTCGCCATGGCAAACGTGCCAAAGAAGAACAACTTGTCCTTGATGATGGCGCCGCCCAAGCTGCCGCCGAATTCGTTTCGGATGAACGGATTTTTCTTCAGGCCAGAAGCATCGTTCAACCAGGTGTTGGCGTTCAAAGCGGTATTGCGAAAATCCTCATACACGCGCCCATGAAACTTGTTGTGCCCGCGGCGGGTGACGAAGTTCACCTGCATGTCCGCGATGCCATAGCCAGTGTTCATATTCAACTGGTCAGTCTGGACCGTCATTTCTTCCATGTTTTCGACGCGAGCCTGAACAAGAGGCTGGGCCGCGCCGGCGAACTTCATGCGCTGTGTGGTGCCCACGACGCCGTCAACGTTGTTTCCGGTTGCCATGTAGGGCAGACCATTCCAAGTTCCACCAGCATATCCGGGGACGAGTTGTGATAAGGAGGAGATGTCTCGACCGATCAGCGGCAAGTCTTCCACTTGGCGCAGGTCGATCGTTCCAGTGATCGCGTTGGAATCGGTCTCCAGAACCGGGACTGATTCGGCGCTGACCACGACTTGTTGACTCACGGCGCCCACCTTCAACACCACGTTGAGGTCGGTCACGCGAGTCGCCGAAACGGGGACCGATTCAAACACCTGGGTGACGAATCCTGACTTGGTGATCGTCAGCTTGTAATTTCCGCTAGGCAGGTTGGGGAAGGTGTAGGAACCCGCAGTCCCGGTCGCGCCATTTCTGGTCACGTTGGTACTAAGATCAATCAACACAAGATCGGCAGCCGAAAGCACGGCGCCGCTTGGGTCAGCGACAGAGATGGAGATACTTCCTTGGGTGATCTGTGCCCAGCTCGATACGGCTCCGATGGCCAGGAGGATGTACAGGCTCGAAACTGCATGGAAAAGCAGACGACGAGAAAAGCTGTGAGACATAGTTCCACCTCTCGCTCGAAACCGAAATCTCGCTAACGGTCGCCTAGACCAAGGTCGGAATGTCTTTCCATGGTGTTCACCCGACGAACATTCCCGCATCGAGTAAACGTTTACAGGGGTACGCGAACCAGACCCCTCTCGCGATGTCGGGTTTTGTATACTTTATTCGCTGGCTTTGTCAAGAAAAACTTTTCAGCCCTTCGTGACCACGTGTAGGGAACGTTCTTTGCTAACAAATGGACCCTTAATTTGGAGGTACCTCGAAGGCAAGTTGAATTTGCTTTGCGCAATCAATTTGCTTTGTGCCCGAGCCGCCAAGGTGCAGTGGTAGGCTACGCTTTAATGCATGGGAGGACGGCAGAAGTGAAAGTAGGGGCTTGGTTACGGGTTGCAGTCGCGGACATTGTGATGATCTCCTTGTGTCCAGGCGTACGGGCCCAGGTCGGGGAAAACCGAAAATTCCAAACACCTCAAACCGCAAATCCTCAGGCGGCAAGCGGCGGGCCTGAAACCAGGCCAGACTATCAAGCTGAACAGGAACTGCAGAAAGGGACCGCGCTTACAAAGGCCGGTTTGTTTGCTGACGCAATCCCGCATTTACGAGCTGCCTTGGGACGAGTTTCGAACGATTACGCGGCAAGCTTCAATCTCAGCCTCTCGTTAATTGCAACCGGCCAATCGAAGCCGGCGATTCCGGTTCTGACTGCCCTTCGTGATGCCGGGTACGACACTGTAGATGTCAATAATCTGCTGGCCCAGGCATATGTAGGCGATGGGCAAAACCAGAAGGCTCTAGTAGCGCTGCAACGGGCATCGAAGCTGGTCCCGGACAACGAGAAGCTTTACCTATTTGTCGCGGACGCATGCGCGGCGAAGCAGGAATACGAACTCGGCCTGCAGGTCGCAAATTTGGGATTGGATCACTTGCCGAACTCTGCGCGGTTGCATTACCAGCGGGGCATGTTTCTAACATTGCAGGATGAATTCGATGCGGGGAAGAAGGACTTCACCCAAGCGCGCGATCTCGCGCCTGGGACTGATATCGCTTACTTGGCTGACACACAGCGGGCGATGCTCGAGGGGGACGTTAAGGGGGCCGTTGGGATTGCGCGCGAGGCGGTCAATAAAGGTCATGAGGATTACAGACTGCTTACGCTGCTGGGGGAGGCGCTGCTACGCTCTGGGGTTGTACCAGGGGAACCAGGATTCAAGGAGGCGCAGGAGGCTCTCGAAAAATCGGTAGCCCAACGCCCCAACTACGCAGGTTCGCAACTTGCCCTGGGCAAAATCGCACTGTTAGACAATCGAACGGACGAGGCGATCGCGCACTTGGAAGTCGCGAGGGACCTTAATCCAAACGAAGCTTCGGTCTATTCAAATTTGGCTGCCGCATACCGCAGGCGAGGCGATCTTCAGAAAGCGCAGAGCATGCTAGCTGTGCTTGCGAGCATGAATCAGGCACAGGCCGAGAGGTTCAGGTCTGCTCCCGAAGACAAGAAACCGGGCTATGCGGCATCTGTAGAAAGGCAATCGGAAGCGTCCCATCATCCCTAAGGTTCTCCGCTCGGGAGGAATACTTACTTCCAAGACACGTGAGGGAATGGCCGCTCGACGATACCGGTTCCTTCCTTCACTGCCACAATCTGGTCACTCTTTAAGTTCGAGAGCTTGGTCACGATTCCGCTGGGCCAAATGATTTCAACTGCCTCGATTGTGGAATGCTGGCCGAGGCCAAAGTGGAGTCTGGGATCCTGCGCGGATTGGTAACTCATGCCACCTTTTCGCTGATCGAAGAGTACCAAATCGCCGGCGGATACCTTGACCCGCGCGCCGACACCATCGCGATTCGACTTCGTCCCGATCAGTAGAATCTCGAGCCAGTGATTGGCGTTGCCGCCATCATTACGGAGCAGTTGCGGGCAGTCGCCGTTGTTGTTAACAAGAATATCGAGGTCACCATCGTTGTCGAAGTCGGCGATGGCGGCACCTCGGCTCACTCGGGGCAACTGGAAATCAGAGCCAAGTCGATCGCTGACGTTCTCGAAAACACCTCGCCCCGTGTTCCGGAACATCAGCTTGGGCTCGGCGTAACGGGTGTCGGCGTGGTAGCGCTCGATGTTGTCGAGGACATGACCGTTCGCCATAAACAGATCGCGGGCGCCGTCGTTGTCGTAATCCATGAAGCGCGTTCCGAAAGTACTGATGTGATACGTAGAGTAAGCAATCTTTGAGCGGAAGGTGCCGTCTTCAAACGTCTGATCTCCCTGGTTCTGATAAATGCGTGCCAATTGCATGTCGAGATGTGCGACGATCAGGTCCAGTCGGCCGTTGCCAGTAGTATCGGCTGCGTCGGTGCCCATCCCGGCCTCGAACTGACCATCCGCACTGACTGCGACACCGGCTAGATAACCTACTTCGCGAAAGGTACCGTCACGGTTGTTGTGAAATAGGAAATTCGGCATGTGATCGTTGGCGATAAAGATGTCCTGCCAGCCGTCATCATCGTAGTCGAAGGTCACGATGCCCAGGCCATTACCTCCTTTCAGTCCCACTCCGGATGACTTGCTGACGTCGGTGAAAGTGCCGTCGCCGTTATTGTGATAAAGCGTGGGCGGCTGACCGCGGAAGTCATCGGGATGGCAATAGCTGCGCATGCCCGGTCCACGATCGCCGCAATAGAAGTTGTGGTCGGGAGACCAATCGACATAATTGGCAATCACCAGGTCCAACTTGCCATCGTTGTCGTAATCGAACCATGCGGCACTCGAGGCCCAGCGTCCGGCATTTTCGACGCCAGCGTGTGAAGTTATATCAGTGAAAGTGCCGTTCCCGTTGTTGTGGTACAGAATGCATCGTCCATAGCCGAGCACGAATAGATCGGGGAAACCGTCGTTGTCGTAGTCACCTACGGCGGCTCCCATTCCGAAGAGACCTTGAGCGCCTACTCCAGCCTCGGCAGTGATGTCGGTAAACGTGCCATCACCGTTATTGCGGTAAAGAGCGCTTCGTAGAGGTTGTGAGGAATGGTATGCAGCAGTTGCCGCGCTGTTTACGAGATAAAGGTCAAGCAAGCCATCCTGGTTGTAGTCGATCCAGCCGCAGCCTGCGCCCATGGTTTCGATCAGATACTTCTGGGACGATGCGGCATTGTCGTGACGAAACGTTATGCCAGTTTGCCCAGCTACGTCGAGAAAAGTGACGGGGCTAGTCCCGGTCACGGGCCACCCGCTGCGTTCTGCTGCGATCATGAGACCTATGGATCCGAAGCCCTTTAGTAGATCGCGCCGGGAGATCGTCGGGGAAGTTTTCACAAATGTGCGGCAGAGATGAGGAACGTCAAATCCAGGGGCCATTCTACGAGATTCGCCATTCGAGGACTCCGAACTCGCGCCATTGCGTATCTTTCTCAATGAACATGGCTGCCGGCGGACCAATCTGGCCGGCTTTATAGAGCTTCGTTGCAGGCTCTA
Organism: Candidatus Solibacter sp.; assembly: GCA_035501655.1. GTDB lineage: Bacteria > Acidobacteriota > Terriglobia > Terriglobales > Acidobacteriaceae > Sulfotelmatobacter. Next base: position 384,714 of record DATJVU010000035.1, on the reverse strand, counting down.
CTTCCAGGCGCACGGCGGTCGTTGTTACGGGTGCAAAAGTTACTGAATTGAATTTGTCCTTGGCCACGAGATAGGGCTCACGATTCGCGACTGACTTCCAAGAATCGGCGTCTTTATAGAGGACACGCCAAGAGTTGGGTAATCGGCAGAATCGCCGGTCGTCAAACCAATAGACGTGGGCAGAAGAGATCTTGGCCGGTGATTTGAATTCGTACTCAACCCAGGCCGCGCTTCCGGGCTCGGGACGCATCCTGTAATACAAGTAAGATTCGTCGGCGGAACTGAGCGGATCCTTGCCGTCATAGAGGGCGCCGATGTCATCGTTTTGATCGTTGTAACCCGTCCAGACTTTTTGAACTCCTCCTGAGGAACAGACGGCCCGTATGGGATTGGGAGGCAAAGGCGAGACCCATGCTTTATGCGGCTCCTTCGACATCCAAACAGCCATTTCTCCCGGGCCTCGATTCGACCAGGCAAAATACGGAATCGCCACCAACTGATGGTGCTGCTGCTTCATCTCTACGCCGTTATCCTCTCGCTGCAGCGCTTCCACATTGCCTGTCACGACCTCGACGCCACCCAGAAGGTCGGGACTCCAACGACTCTCGAATTTGGAATTCTCGGAAACGATCAGGTCCAGAGCGTGTCCGTTGTTGTCGGGCCACTCAGCGCAATATACGAGTGGGCCGCGTTGCAGAGCTACCATGCCGTAATCCTCTTGCACATGGACATTCGCTTTCACGCGACGGACGGACATAGGCAAGCGCATCTCAATCGTATCTCCCTTTGCCCATTTTCGTTCGATGCGCGCATAGCCTCGTTCTGTCTTTAACTCGATCGGTCGGCCGTTCACGTGGAGCGTCGTTTTTTCGTCTAGCTTGTCGGCGAATTCATATAGGTCGCCGGGAAGGACTTCGTTCCGTGCCCAACCCGGGATGCGCATAAGAATCGTGAATGATTGGGTTCGCTCGGGATCGACTCGGATGCTGACGGTGCCTTCCCACGGATATCGGGTTTCCTGTTGAATGGCCACGATGTTTCCACTCGGCAGGCTCACCTTCGCACGACTAGCAACGAAGAGGTTGACATAAACGGAATCGGAGCCCTGGGCATAGATGTAGTTCCCAAGTGAAGCCACGAGGCGCACTACATTCGGCGGACAACAGGGAACGTCAATCCATTCGAAGCGTTCGTAGTTGCCAAACGATTTCAGAGGATTCTGGTAAAAGAAGCGATCTCCGTTGAGCGAGACACCGTCTGCGAAGCCGTTATAGAGAACGCGTTCGAGGACATCGATGTACTTGGCTTCCTGATGCGCCTGGAACATGCGTTGATTCCACACAACATTTCCGTAGGCTGCGCAGGTCTCATTCCATGCGCTTAGATTTGGAAGCTCATAAGCGCTGCCGAATTGTTCATGAAAACGAATAGACCCGATGCTGCCGGTCAAATAGAGTTTGTGATGGACAACGTCTTCCCATATCTTGTCCGCAGCCTCCTGGTACTCCGGCCTTCCCGTTAGCGCCGCGAGATCCGTGAGCGGAATGTATAAGAACATCGCGCGAACGCAGTGCCCCACAGCTTCGTCCTGTTTCACTACGGGCTCGTGGTCCTGTGCGTAGGTGCGGTCAATCGCATATTCACCAGTGCGCGGATAATCTTCCTTGCCACGTTCATCCATAAAGAATTCGGCAAGCTTCAGATATTGTTCGTCACCAGTTTGGCGATAAAGCTCAAGCAATCCGATTTTCTGGCCTTCGTGTTCGGAGATGTAATCTCGTTTCCCGGGCCCGAAGTTCGCACGAATGACTCTGGCATCTTCAAGCGCGGCATCAAGCATTTTGCGCTTGCCCGTAGTGGCACAGTAGGCGACTGCTGCCTCAAGGAAATGGCCGGGTACACGAACTGCCTGATCCGGATCAGTCAGTCGGGGCTTTAGCTGCATAACAAGCTTGTCGATCATTCGATCCACGTAATCCTCGAGCTGGGGATCAGAACGCTTTGCCAACATGTAGGCGGCAGCTTCGATCAGTTTGGGGCTGCCAAAATGATCGGGATCCTCCATCTTTTTGAAACAGTGCCAAATAGAAACTTTGCGATTCACTTCCATGCGCGGCGCCCAAAAGTCGTCCAGAACGTCGACATCCGTGAACGGCACCGGCTTTACCGCATAGCCTTTTCCGGTTCCTGCCGGAATATTGAGCGCCCTCAATAGGGAGATGGCCGGAAGCAGGCCGCAGCTGGAGAGCAACAGGGAACGGCGTGTGATCTTTTGGCCTGAGAAGATGCTCATTGCTCCTCCTCAACGGGACTTGATCGTGCGCTGGCGGTATGCGAAAGGCCTCGATTCTATGCCTTCGCGGCTAAGGCTACTGCGGGCCAAACTTCCGCGCACTAATGGGGACCATCTCAGATTCCATCAGGAAAATCGGAATCATACCGTCGTTGTTGAAGCGGTCCATGAAATCGCGTAGCACAAACGGCTTACCGGCCATGTCCTGCTGGTGGGCATAACCTGTGATTAGTTCGTCGGCAAGCATCTTGCCTGAGATATAGCAGCTACCGTAGCCGGGTTGGCGTAGATACAGCAATTGCTCGAATACGGTTAGAGAGTCTTTCGCATTGGCCCAGCCGCGCGGCGTCCATTCCGCTTGAAAGTGTCCTGCCTGCTCCAGGGTAAATTCATTGGCCTGCACGTATAGGGAGGCAAGGCCACGCGCCGCGCGATTCGCCAGCATGATCCACACGAGCTCCCTTGCGCGCGGATTGTCGTCGTAGAGGCCTACATTCATCATGAGTTCTTCGAAGGCAGTGGCAAAACCTTCCGCGCGATTGTCCCAGATATTTGAGAGAAGGATCTGACGGCGGATCGGGCTTGGGTTTGGTTCGTCCCGCATCCGCCCCAAATCAATCCAGTGATAGTCGTGGGAAAAGAGCAGCATGGGCTCGCGGTGTGTGACCTGGGTGAAGAACACTCTTTGGTCCGCGGGAACAAACTGACCGACTTCTTCCGCAAGCACTGATTTGATGTAAGGCTTATCCGGGATGACCTCCTGCTTTACAAGGAAATTCACGAATTCATCCAGACGGTCGTGCGTCATCTTATCGAATGAAGCAGCGTCCGCAGCCGGATCAAGGGGCGGAAGATTACGGTTGTGGTGTTCCTCAAGGCGCAAAGCTGAATGCGCGCGCTCCAGTTCGCGGCGCAGCAAAACGACTTCCTCGTCCCACGTGTAAGGGATGAAGTGCACATTCTGCTGATACCACGTGTAGTTCTCGGCGCCTACGCCGGAGGGCCCCGTTTTGGTTGGCGCCAACTTTTCCAACCAGGCGACAAATTCATCTGTCGCCTTTTGCGCGGCCGCGATAGCAGTCATTAGCTCTTTGCTGGTTCCAGTCAAGTCGGCCCGTTGGTGCTCGGCCAACGTGCGGACGGTCAGTGTCCCGGCTGCGAGGGAAGCTAAGACGCGGGACTGACTCCGAAATTCCTCCTCGCCGTAGACCCAGAGATCGCGTGCGTTGCTGGCTGCTAGATTTTCCCTCGCCTGGATCAGAAAAGCGGGGATCACATCGAGCTTCGCGATCAAGTCTTTTTGCGCATCGGCGTCGAGTGGAAAGTGATAGTCGTAGAGCTTGATTTCTGGGTAAGGGACGGGACCTTCGCGCGAGGGAACATCACTACGCGACGCGAAGACGTTCACATAAAAAGCCGGATCACGCGCCCAGGGTCGCAGCACTCTCAAGTTGAAATCGAGACCATTCATCTCCGCCTTCACCATCTTGTGGTCGTTTCGCTCTTCCACGGGCCACGCCTTGGGATCGATTTCGTCGAGGTGCTTGCGCCACTGCGACAATGCTGCAGACTTAGCTGCCATCGCGCTCGCGCTGTAGTCGGGAACGTCGTTCTTCATCACCGGACGTTCGAACTCGCGCCATTGCTGAAAAAGCTTGACCAATGCGGCATAGCCTTCAGGCTCGGCCGCTGCTGATGCGAAAACGTTCATCGTTCCAAAGAACAGGGCCGCGATGGCCATGGCACGGCAGAGTTGCTGCAGCCTCGTTGAGCAAGACGTGTGGTCGGAATTTGTCATGCCTGGGAACTCCACGAACGCGTGAATTCAGCGGTGCTGGAAAGGTTGATGAGAATGTTCTGGCCTGCAATCCACAATTTCACAGACGAGAAACCGTGACTCCAAAAGAACCAGACGAGATTTAAGTCTTCAACAACACGTAGGTGCTGTAGTTCTCTTTATCGATGCTCATGAATGGCCGCATCGTAATCTCACTTCCGTCAATCGATCTTGCGATCCAATCTCCCTTGCTGTTGTTCGTTGCTTTTGCCTGCAACAGGCTATTGGTCTCGAAGGTCGGCTGTACGTCGGCTACGGCAAACAAAACCAAAGGCCCATACAACAAAGCCATCAACTTCGGATGATTGGCATCGACTGGCTCAACCCGCAAACGCATGGGCAGTTCAAGCTCTATGCTGTCGCCATCCTTCCAAGTGCGCCTGATCGCGGCAAATGTACCCGGATGCGTGGGTTCTGAAACACTCTTTCCATTCACAGACAGAACCGGATCAACTGTCCAACTTGGAATGCGGACATAGATCGAGAACTCTGCAGGTTGAGAGGCACCTACCTGAATCTTGATGGCGTTTTTGAAGGGATACTCCGTAATCTGGGTTAACGCATACCGCCCTACCGCGTCGCTCCACTGTGCCTTGGAGGGCGTGAACAAGTTGACATATATGCCGTCGGCTGAGCGCAAGTACGTGCTAATGTGATAATCGGCGGCTAACTGCGGGAAGGTTCCCGAACAACATGGCCATTTCTGGCCATACCAAACTTTTTTCCCGGTGTTGGCGTAATCCGAATAGTAGAAAGAGGTGCCATCCGCCTGAATCGGCCAGGCTCCCAGAATTGTGTTGTAGAGCACGCGTTCCATGCTGTCACCGTATTGCGGATCCTTCGTGACACGGAGCAGATAGCGCGTGATTTTAAAATGGCCATAGGCACCGCACGGGGTTTCGAAGCTGGCGTGGCTGGAAGACAAACTATCCCCCAATTGCCCGCGGCCTGGCTCTCCGAATGTCTCGTCCGGGCCCCATCCACCTGTTACAAAGCTCTGGGTCGTCTTCAACATTTCGAAACCGTTCTTGGCTGCCCGGAGATGCTTCTCGCTGCCGAGCGTGATGTAGGCCTGCATCGCCGAACTGAAAGCGTTCACGTGACTGTAAGCATGTTCGAACGGGAGGACGTTGTTTCCTTCGGAAAGCGGGTTGAAGTAGGAGTCGTCCTCCAGATATTTCTTGGCCATATCACGGTAGAACGAGTCTCCGCTGCGCTGGTACGCGAGAAAGAAATTTTCCGGCAAGGTATATGTTTCGTCCCACGTGTAGGAACTGTCCTTGTGGGGACGTGAGCGCTGTTCCTGACGCGATAGAGCTTTCTCCGGCAGGTACGCCGTAATGGCGTGGGTCAGTTTCTTGTGAATGTCCATTGCCATCGGATCATGAGCAAACTCATGCGCGTCAATGAGCCCGCACGATAATTTGTCGTAGGTGTACGCAGGAAGACGATAGTCCACGAAGAACTTGGCTTTCGGATCGAGTGTCTCGCCATAAGCTTTGACGAGGCGGTTCACTTTCGCCCTGGTTTCTTCCGATCCGGTGACCGCATAGGCGCGAGCCAATCCTGATAAGTATTGGCCGAAACTATGACCAGCGATAAAGCCATTCCACTCGTTATGCACAAGGCTGAAGCCATTGAGATCGTACCAACCGCCCATGTCCTCCCCTGGAGCGGGCAATCCTGCGACTTGCCGAAAGACTTTCAAGAGGCGATCGTCCTCGAGATTGAGAAAACGAGCATGATTCTCTTCGAACTGGCGCTTTAACGGACCAGCAAACAGTTGCACGTCCGAATAAGGAAATGTCGACAGAGCCGGGGTGATCGCAACCGAACCCTTGGGGGAGGGTGACGACGCCCAGGTGGGAAGAGAAGTGACCGCGTACGCAGAGGCCGTAACCGCGCCCGCTGCTTTGAGGAAACCGCGACGGCTGACGGATGAACCCATACCGTCCCTCCTTTTACAGGAAACGTTTTCCGACAGTCTGGTGAAACCACTCATGTTTGTCAACTTTTTCGGTCACGGCACAGTGCATGCGTGGTTGCGTTCGTCCGGTCCCGGTTCAAATCTCTCGCGAGTACGTTTCCAAAAAGCGGATCGTTTCAGGTCAAAGTGATATTTCGCCCGGCAGGTGAAAGGAGGCTCGATTTCAGAAAATCACTTCTGGCGCCGGACTGAGGGCAGAAAGTTCTTGACAACAATTTGTGAGGGGCCTATGACAGAAAGCGTTTACCGCAAAACTTCTATGACGAAAAAATTCTCCGCGGGTCGTCGGCGGTTCCTACGGCAGGTTTCGACGGGCGCTCTAGCATCCAGTGCGGCGCCTCTATTTCGGCGAAGCGCGTGGCTCCCTGAAGGCTCGGGGACGCAGGCAGTTGCAGCAAGTCAGTCTGCCGTGGCTCGGGTTTACGTCGATACAAGGCGGGTGATTGCCCCGATCGATTCCAATCTGTTCGGTTCCTTCCTCGAACATCTCGGACGAGCCATTTACGAAGGAATTTACGATCCAGGTTCGAAATTGTCGGATGCGAACGGCTTTCGCAAAGACGTTCTAGACGAAATCCGGCAACTGGGTGTTCCGATCATCCGGTATCCGGGTGGAAACTTTGTGTCCGGCTACAACTGGCTCGACGGCGTTGGGCCAAAGCAGAGTCGTCCACGCCTGCTGGATAAGGCCTGGAACACCATCGAATCTAACCAGTTCGGTACAAACGAGTTTCTCGCCTGGTGTAAGTTGGCGGGAACGAAGCCTCTGATGGGTCTGAACCTTGGAACGGGAACACCAGAAGAAGCCGCGGCACTCGTCGAATACTGCAACGTTGGTAACGGAACAAAGTTGAGTGATCTGCGCAGGCAGCACGGAGTTGCCGATCCGTGGAAGGTTCAGCATTGGTGCCTTGGCAATGAGATGGACGGGCCCTGGCAGATCGGGCACATGACTGCCACGGAATATGGACTCAAGGCGCAAGATGCCGCGCGACAGATGCGTAACGTTGATCCGGATTTGAGGCTGATCGCTTGCGGGTCAAGCGGTCCTCTGATGCACACCTATCTGGAGTGGGACCGCGAAGTGCTCGAGCAGTGCTATGAGTACGTGGATGGTCTATCACTTCATCGATATTTCGGGAACTGGCGACGGGATAGTGGAGGAGAGTCCGCGAAATACCTGGCCCTGAATCTAAGCATGGAGCGCCAGATTGAGGAGACCCTGGCGGTCTGCGATATGGTGCGCGGGCATAAACGTTCCCCCAAGCAACTCTGGCTTTCGTTTGATGAATGGAACGTGTGGTACCGGACCACCGGAGGAGATGACGTTGACGGGCATCGCAAAGAGGCGCCGCACTTGCTGGAAGAAGTTTATAACCTGGAAGACGCGCTGCTCGTCGGAGGACTGGTCAATTCGTTGCTACGTCATGCGGATCGAATCAAGATCGCATGCCTGGCCCAGTTGGTGAACGTAATTGCTCCGATCATGACGAATGCGAGCGGATTGCTGCAGCAGACGATCTACTACCCGTATAGTTGGGCACTCCAATTTGCTCACGGGTCCGTACTGGACTTGTTCGTTGAATCGTCCACGTATCCGGTGGAAGGGATGGATGAAGTTGCACATGTTGATGTAGCCGGATCGCTCGACCGCAGCAATGGAAAGTTGTCGCTGTTCGTATTGAACCGGGACATATCGAAATCCCGCGACATTGAGATCGTGTGGGAGGATGCTGCTCCTGGCCGCGTTATTTCAGGATTCTTGTTGACAGGAGATGATCTAAAAGCGTCGAACAGTTTTGCGGCGCCGAAACGTGTCGCCCCCCAATCGTTCACTGCTCCGGCGGTAAGCGGTGGACGGACGAAATTCGAAATTCCTGCCCACTCCTACGCTGTAATGCAGTGGTCCATGTGAAGAGGCTGGCTCTATGTCGGATAAAGGGAACATCTCACGAAGACAGTTCGTCGCATCTGTTGCGTCAGTAGCCGCTGTATCGTCGCTGCCTGTTTCCGGTATCGCACGATCTGCCGCGAGCGGAACCGCGCCTTCGCAGAGCACTGTGAAATTGACAGATTCACCGAATTGGAAAGACCAGGGCATCGAAAATCTTGCTAAGTCACCGCACGCAAAACTGCGAAATATCCCGGTTCGCGCGGTGACCATAACCGGTGGATTCTGGGATACTCGTCGCGAAATCAACGTCACAAAAAGCATTCCGACTATGCACGACCTTCTCGAGGCAAATGGCCGGATGAACAACTTCCGACGCCTCATTGGAAAGAGCCAGGCTGCGCAAAACGGCCCGGTCTTCTCGGACTCCGACGTCTATAAATGGACCGAGGCGGTGGGATTTGTGCTGCAGTCGGGGGATCGCCCGGCGCTTCGCGAAACTGCGGAGAAAATCATCGGTGAAGTGGTCGCGGTGCAGGAAGCAAACGGATATTTGAACACCTACTATCAGGACGACCGCAAATCGCTGCGCATGCTTCCGCAAACTCAGAGCACGGGACATGAGTTGTACAACATGGGGCACATGCTGCAAGGAGCGATCGCCTACTACCGCGCTACTGGTGACCGCGAGCTCCTCGATGCAGGGCTGCGTTTTGTGGACGAGTTTTTGATTCCCAATTATGGTCCGGCCCCCAAGAATCCCATCGTGTCGGGCCATCCGGAGATTGAGTTAGCGTTGATCGAACTCTACCGGATCACAGGAGACAAGCGCCAACTTAATCTGGCCGGCTACATTCTGCAGGGCGACTCGCGCATTGAACTGCCCGAGCGCCGGACTGTTTACATGTTCAGCGGAACTCCATTCACCGCGCGCACCAAGATGGAAGGGCACGCTGTGCGGGCTATGTATGCATGCTGTGGCGCGACCGACTACTACATGGAAACAGGGGACTCGAGATATTGGGAGACGCTGAACACGCTTTGGAACGACACCACCGGCACGAAAATGTATATCAGCGGCGGCGTAGGTTCACGAGCGGAAGGCGAAGCTTTTGGCAACGCGTACGAGCTACCCAATTTCCGCGCCTACGGGGAAAGCTGCGCCGCGATCGGAAACATGATGTGGAACTGGCGAATGCTGGCCGTAACCGGAGATGCCAAGTTTACAGATGTAATGGAGCGCGCACTGTACAACGGGATTAACTCCGGCATGTCGCTCGATGGAACACTTTACTGCTATCGAAACCCCTTGGCCTTCGATGCATCGACTGGAGATAAGATCCGCAACGCTTGGTACGACGTGACCTGCTGCCCACCAAATCTGGAGCGCATATTCGGGTCTCTGCCGGGATACTTCTACAGCACGAGCGCAGACGGAATCTATGTGCACTTGTACGACGATTCCGAGTTGAACTGGCAATTGGAAAATGGTGTCGGGTTGAAGATTAAACAAAAGACGAAGTATCCGTGGGAAGGAGACATAGAGCTAAGCGTGAATCCTGCGGAGGCCTCCGACTTTACCTTCTACGTACGAATTCCGGGATGGGTTGACCATCCGCAGGTCGCTGTAAATGGGAAAAATTTGCCCGGCGCGGTGCCCGGACAATATCTGCCCATCCGACGCAGGTGGTCAGCCGGAGACGTGGTGCAACTCAAGCTTGAGGTCGCAACACACGCCATCGAGGCGAATCCTCGAGTCAGTGATGACACCGGCCGGGTTGCGATTCAGCGTGGGCCATTGATTTACTGCCTGGAAGAGATCGACCAGCCCAAGGGCACGGCTCTCAGCGACGTTGCCATAAATCCAGGACGTCAACCGTTCGAGCCCGAGTTCAAAAGTGATCTGCTGGGCGGTATGGTTGTTCTTCACCACACAGGAGCCATCTACGAGCGCGGGACAAAGAATGTCCTCTATTCGCACTACGGTAGAGAGACGAGAACGCACAATGTACCCCTGACATTTATTCCTTATTATGCATGGGCGAATCGGGAGGTAAGCTCGATGCAAGTATGGAACCTATTGTTCCAAAGCTGAACCTGCTCGATGTTCACCAACTCAAGCGTATTAACGAAAAGGCTTGGCGCGGCAGTGTGAACCGAGTTACGAACTGGCTTTTTTCGATGTCGACCCAGCCGGGCGAGGTCAGAAGCTGAAGCTGCCCTGCGTTCTGCAACTGCTCAAGCTGGCTGCCGGAAATAGACTCCGGGGAACCCATATTGCGCCAGACTGCGAAGGCGTTGCTGTGATCGGAATCGGCTCGGAAGTGTTCGACAAACGCGCGTTTCGCTGCCGGCGGAAGGTTCGCAATTACCAGATCAATGGTTGAGGCGGGGAAGGGAACATCGTAATCGTGATAATTCCACGCCAGCACTTCGACCTCATGTTCGTTGCGAGCCGCTATCGCATTAATGACAGGACTTCCGGACACTCCGCTATGCACAACTTCTTCGGTCGGCAACGCTGCCGAACTGGTGACATTCAGTCTCTGACTGCCAAGCAACCCTAACATACGAAAAGCGTTCAGAACTGGCTTGTCGATTCCGTCTGTTGCGAGTTCTCGAAAACCCGCGAATGGAGGCTGATCCTCAAATTCAAAAGCCCACGTAACGGCTCCTTTCAAATTGACGTGATCGCGACCGGCCAGGTCGAAGATGCCGTGCAAGACTTCGAGCGTGTAAGCGCCGTACAGTGGACCGTTGCGATAGAGGTTCTGCGGGTTCTCCTTGGCGGAACAGGCAGCGCACCCTTCCGGGTCGGACTCGCCCAGAATGATCGGAGTCTCTCGCCATTCGGGAAATGACGCCACGATCTTGAATCCCTCGTCAATGGCCACGAGTTGCTGCTTGATCCCCATTTGTACGTGATCTCCCTGCCACTTCGGAGAACCCTTGGGATGGAAGCTGATGAAGTCAAGATGTGATCCTATTTTGCTGGTGGCGTAATTCTTTTGGTGCGCGCAATGATCGAGAAAGGCGCGTAGAAACTCGGCAGATCTGGCGCTGCCCGGCCCCGTGCTATCCGGCCCGCCAATCTTCGCATCGGGGAAGGCGCGAAGCACGGATTCAACTGTTACGTCATAAAGCTTGAAGAACTCTTCGCGAGTGCCTTGCCAATAGCCGATGTCGGGTTCGTTCCAGACTTCCCAAAGCCAGGTTCTTAATTCGGCATTGCCGTATCGTTGCTGCAGATGGCGAACGAACTGGTTAACAACTTCAGACCACTTCGCGTAGTCTTTCGGCGGGTAAGCCCAGCCGGTATAAATTCCCGTGGCCGATGTTTTGGGGAAGGTGTGACGATAGGGTTCGGGATGAGTCGAGAGCACCTCTGGCATGAAACCGATTTCGACGAGGGGCTTAACGCCGGCTTCGTGAAAAGCATCGAAGATGCGATTGAGAATCTCCCAGCTGTAAACCGGATGCCCGGACGCGTCTTCTGAATAGACATTGGTTGAGCCCCATTTCAGCGAGGCCGAACCATCGCCGCTCGTCAGCAGATTGTGAACTCGCACGTATACGGGGGACGCATCCAGAGCCGCCAGTTCGCGCAGGAGCTTCTTTCCGTTGGGCGCATACGTGTAATTGGGCTCGTCATAGCCAAAGTAATCCCAGACATGGCTCAGGTCGCCTTCAGGCTGATGGAGGTCAACCTTCAGGCTTATATCGCTCGGAATTTCTTGTGGTCTGGCTGCGGTAGCCGGGAGGAAGACAAGGACCAAGCTGAGCGGGAGGAAAGCGGGCAGACAAACATTGCGCATCAGTTGCTTTGTCACCATGTCACTTCACTCCCCTATCAGTCAGTTCACTGGATGGGTATCTGAGCGACCATCCGAACGAGTCTGGATCTGTCAGGTGGACAACAGCAATCGGTTACCAAGCCACAGCCGTCGTAAGAGTGTTTGCAGAAGCCCCGACTCAGGGCGAGCACCTATGGCGCTAACCCCTTGCGCGTGTTCGACCGGATTGTTTTTATCGAGGCACCGGAAGACCTGCTCGCCGCAGCTAGCGCGGTGGATCGGCGTAGAACTAAGGAAGTAACCAATTCATACGTGTGACGTTGTTGAGCCTGAGGTTGGTCCACTTCGTTCAACAAGGCGCGAAACGCAATCTTAGCCAACTCGTGCTGAGACATCTGGACGGTAGTCAGCGGCGGGGTGGTAAATTCGGTTAGTCGAATGTCGTCGAAACCCACTACCGAAAGGTTTTCCGGAATCCTCACGTTTTGTTCATATGCTTCACGCATTACCCCGATCGCAGTCATATCATTCGAGCACAGAACCGCAGTGGGAGGACTACTGAGCGCATGAAGCTCGTGGAAGGCCTTCATGCCACCTTCCATTCGATGGTCGCCAATAACAATGAGGTCTGGAGAGAGTCCAATTTCGTCCATGGCTGTTTTGAAGGCATCGCACCTTGCGATGGCTGACTTCAGGTGCTGAGGTCCAGAAATAAAGGCAATCCGGGAATGGCGCATTGCCGCCAAATGCTGCACCGCCTGCCGAATTCCGTTCAAGTAGTTGATGCGGATGTTGGCGACTCCTGGGACATCGGGGCCGACATCGACGAAAACCAACGGTACTTTGCGGCCTCGGAGGTAATCAATCAGCGATTCCTCCATACCGAACGTCAAAATCGCAACACCATCAACCCGGCGCTCGATCATTCGCCGAACGGCAGATTCCATCCGTTTGGGGTCGTGGACCGTTGACGTCAACAGAATTTCGTAGTTGTTCTCGACTGCCAGGTTTTCGAAGGTCTGAACGATCTCTGGGAAAAATGGATTCGTTATCTCGGAGACGACCAAGCCAAAGATCCGGCTACGCCCAAGTACCAGGGCGCGAGCTTGAGTGTTGGGATAGTAGCCGAGTTCATCAACTACCTTCCAAACCTTCTTTGTCAGTTGGGGGTCAACCGTAGGAACGCGATTGATCACTCTTGAGACCGTGGCTGTGGAGACTTTCGCCCTCCGAGCGATCTCGCGGATATCCATATTGAGAAAACGCCCTCAAGAGCCTGCATGTTAGCACGACCAGGCAAATCGCGAAAACGTTTGCTGGATCGCGCTGACACTCTTACTCGGGGCTTCTTACAAGGGTCACCCACGTAGTTTCCTTGTTCAGCGGCACGACGTAGGCGCCCCGTTCCAACGTCGCTTGCGATTCTGGGTGATAGGTGCTGGTCCCGGTCTTGCCGGGTTGTTCCACGCGCATCCGAGCCTCAGGGGTGAAATCGCTGGACCTGGTGAGCCCCACCCGTACACTCCCGGTGCTGGAATCATATTCAATCGCGTCAAACGTTCCGGCATCCAGTGTGAGCCACAGACCGGCCGACGCAATGAAGACTCGTGAGCGAAACGAGTCAAGAGGAGTGAGTTTGACGAAGCCATTCTGTACCTTCACATTTCCACCGAAGGCGACCCACCCAAAGTCCGGATGGTCGACAAGGTACGTGGCGGTTATCCATGCATGTCCAAAGAAATTCGGCCCATAGTCGCCGCTGTACGGATCGGGTTTCAGCATGTCAGGAAAAGAGTGGAAGGCGGCAGATGCGAATCCTTCCCGGTCAATATCGGTCAGCGCTCCCATCGCCCCGCCGTATCCGACGCGCAGCAGGTAAAAGTCTTTTGGATGTTCACGGAATTCTGCCAATAGCGGAATTGCGTTGAGACTAGAGCCATAATGATGAAGCTGGCGCTCGAGCCGACGATCCTTGGCGGCGAAAATGAAATCCCAATAGCGGCGGGCGCTCCCGTTGTATCCCCAGTGTGGGATCGCAGGATCGTATCCGAGTATGGCATTCAAGGTCACGTCCGCTTTGTCCGCATAGCCGAAATACTTCGTCCATGCATAGACCTCTTCCTGGCCAGTCGAATCCCATGGCATTTCGCTGCCAAACGGGTAAGCCTCACTTTTCCATCGGCTCGCCCGTTCGCGCATCTTCGACTCGATAGCATCAGCTTGCCTGGTCATGTTCTCCCGCTTCAGATCGTCCAAAATGGCAACGAAGACGGAACCCTCCATCTGGCCGAAGACAGCTAGATCCTGTGCGTATTTAGTCATTGCCATCGAAGTCTCGTAGGCTTGATTCAAATACCAGTCCCACGGATGATTCGTGACCAGACCACGGTGATTGCGTGCGAGCCGGTACAGTACCCAGTAGGCCGCGGCGACGTGTGGGTAGTCGTAGGATCGGTCAACCGCTTCGCTCGCGTGCTTGTTCCAACTGGTCCAGGACTTCCAGTCAAAGCTTTTGTCGTAATAATGAGGAGGGAGTTGGTCAGGCTGGTAGTAGAACAGACTCTTCCGGACACCGTAAGCATGAGGTCCGTCTTTGGATTGCAGACGTCCCCACAAAACTCCGTCGACGAACTGTTGAATCTTCGCTAATTCGTCCTTGTCCGGTTGCACGAACTCCTTCATGACGGCTGAAAGCCAGGCACCAGCACCTCCTTCGTCGCTGAGTCCGGCGATCCACACACGACTGTCTTGCACAACGGGCCGGTCGGTCTCGCGATCGTAGGTGATGGCAGATGGCGCCCGCTGGAAGGGATCATTTGCATCGACGAACCACTGCCTGGTGGTGAGAAAGTGACCCATATCAGCGACTGCTTCGGCTGCAGGCTTGATGACAAGATACTGAATGGTTTGCGTCATTCCGTCTTTGTAGGTGACGGTCACTCGTGCGCGGCCCCAGCTTTTTCCGTGCACCGTGTAAGCCCTCTGTCCGTCGTGGGTGACGGAATTTTCATGAATCTCGATTGCTGAGGGCGGCTCGACAGTAATCGAATTCACTGGCTCGCTGTAGTTCAGGAACAAACGACCTTCAACATCCAGTGGCAATACGTATCCCGGAATCCCAACGGCCACCGGTCGTTTGTTTTCCGACAACGTTTTCTCGATATTTCGGATGGAATCGGACAAAACGAACTTCAGACCGTAGGTCTTGGACTCGCCCGGCTTGAGATCTAGGCCGCTGGCTGGATTCCACGGCTGCGCGGCGCGCCACTCGTTTTCTGTATACGCCTGGCTGTGAACCATCCACTGGTAAAAGCCTTCAAACGTGATCCCTCTTGGCGTTGGATCCGTAAAAATCGGTTTGGCTCCCCAACGACTCTCTCGGTCCAGAATCGGGTTGTAGGCTTCAAATGGTGTATTGCCATCGGGGATGACCAAAAGCGCCGGACCGTGGCCGTTTAGCCGCGTTACCTGGAGGTACCCGGCATCTTCGCCAATGTAAGGGTCATAAAAAGAACAAATCGCATGGGCTTGTTCGAGAGAACGGTCGTTCAGAACGTTGTTGAAGATCATGGGGATGCCCAAAGCCCCGATGCGCACTGTGTTCGACGACTTGTTTTTCAACTCAAAGCGCAAAACGAGTTTGCCATCTTCGAGAAGCCATGTTCTCGTGATCTGTAGAGGTATATCGGCTCGGAGTGTTGGGGTCAGGTCGGCAGCGGCCAACACGTTCCCAGTGGCAGACACTGCGCGAACAGGCAGCCGAGTGCTCTCGGTCGAGTAGTTCGCCCATTCTGCAGAGCCTTGTGTTCGCAGCCGAATGGTCAGGTCGCCAAGATGAAAATATCCGGCTTGCGACCGGGCGGCCAGAAGATCTCCGGGAGTAAAGTCGAAACCATCGCTGCCCTTTGGTTTAAGTGCGGCTACGGTTTGGGAAGAGCGCACCAGGCTTAGTGTGAAATCGGGAGTGTTGTAATCCTGAATGCCCTGATCGAGCATCGGTCCTGGAGATGGGGCTTTCTTCTCGCCAGGTTGCTGCGCCACCGTGCTTGCACAGGTCGCAGTTGTAAAAAGCGCCAAAATCAAAACAGGTCGAACAAGTGGATCGGGAATGAGTTTCACCAGTTTTTCAGTCCTCATTTCTGGTGCGGTACGAATGGCAACCAGTGCTATAACAGCTTGGTGACGGCAGAGAAGTCCTCGTCTCCATGACCTTCAGCGACCGCGCGCTGGAATATGGATGAAGCCGCGGCTGCGGTTTGGAGTGAAATACTTCTGGTGGATGCTTCCTTTAGAGCGTAAGAGAGATCCTTGGCCATCCAGCGCACCATGAAATTAGGCGTGTATTCGTTGGCCGCCACCCTCTCCGCCACACGCTTCACAATTCCGCTTCCTGGTGCTCCATTCGTCAGGATCGAGATTGCCTTGGCGCGGTTGAGCCCGCCTACATCAATCAGCCTTAGAGCCTCTGCGAAGGAAGCAGCTTGCACACCACAAATGAAGTTGTTCACCAATTTCATCAAAGCTCCGCTGCCCGTCGGACCGAGATGAAATGTCTCGCGCCCGAGCACTGAAAATACTGGTTGAGCCCTTGTGACTGCCTCTTCAGAACCACCTACCAGAAAAACCAGCTCCCCGGACGCGGCATGCGGCTTGGTGCCGGTAACTGGAGCATCGAGGAACGGACAATTGTGTTCGGACGCTCTCGCCGAGAGTTCGTAAATCCAGTTGCTGGTTAAAGTGCTTGACTCAATCAATAAGGATCCGGCTGTGATGCCGGCTAGGGCGCCTTTTTCCCCGAGCCAAATCTCTCGAGAGGCTTCATCGTTCGCCACCATGCTGATTACGATTTCTGATTGCGACGCTGCATCGCGTGGCGAATCCGCTGTTCGCGCCCCTAGGGCAGTAAACGGAGTGCATTTCTCCCGTTTGCGGTTGTAGACGGTAAGAGGGAATCCTTGTGAAAGCAAGCGTCCGGCCATGCCACCGCCCATGATGCCAATTCCAAGAATCGCAACTTTTGGTTTCGCCATAATCTCAATCACCCGACAGGAATTACGCTGATCAGACCTGGAGATGACTTGTCGATGCGGACTGGATTGCGTAACGGCCGGCCGTATCCTTCCACTGAAACCTGCGTGATGTCTCCGTCCTGCAAACGGATGTTGTCGCTAAAGCTGAGGCAGTCCGTTCCGAAGAAGTGCACATGGACATCGCCTCGTCGGCGATGGGCTTCGTACTTGAAATGGTGATGCTCAATGTTTGCGAGGCTATGACACATTTCGGAATCGCCGCTGCGGAACGTTTTGCTCCATAGTGCAACTCCATCCCGTTCGATTGTCACAGCTACCGGTACAGAGTCGAACTGCGGGTCGATGATCAGTTCGGGACCAAGTGCGCATGTGCGAAGTTTCGAGCCCGCAAGATTCAGATAGTTTCTTTTTTCGAATTGGTGGTCAGAAAACTCGTTTCCAACTGCGAGTCCGAGTCGGTAGGCTTGGCCGTTGGGTCCGATCACGTAAACTCCCGCGATCTCTGCCTCTTCTCCACCGTCTTCCGCGAAGCACGGAATGTCGAGCGGTTCGCCGTGCGCGCGCAACATGTATCCGGTGCCCTTGTAGAACCACTCTGGAGAAGTGCCGATTGATCCCGGCGTCGGCCTTCCTCCATCCACACCCCACCGAAACATCTTCATGCTGTCGGTGAGGTCTTCCTCCTTCGTTGCGTGCATGGATTGCCGATTTCGCGCGCTCCCGAGATGTGTGAGCCCCGTGCCTGAAATCAGGCAGCAGGCGGATTCGTCCGGATGGTCAATGGCTGGAAGTAGTTTCCAATCTGACTCGCCACTATAGATCGGATCGTAAGCAACGGCTGCGTTTCTCACCCGCTGATGTGCTATGTCACTGAGTTTCGTTCCAGAATGAATAGCGACATGCGCCAACTCATAGATCGAAGAACAGGAATCCAAAAGGCAGACATTGGGTTCTTCCACCAGACCCACCCGGCGGACATTCCCTTTCTTGACCTGAATGAGTCGTGTCATTTCGTTATTCGTGTTGACGAAGTTCAGCCGACAATCTCGAAGTCTTGCAGGCCCGATTCATTGAGCTCGAGCCCGAGGCCTGGAATTTCATCCAGATCAATGCTGCCGTTTGTGGCTCGAGGCTCCCCGCGGAAGATGTACCAGAAAAGCTCATTGCCAACTTCCACATCGACAACTGGGAAATACTCTGCCATTGGCGAATTAAAGCTGGCCATAACCAGATGGTAGTTGTGCATCTGACCGGCATGCGGGATAACAGGGATCGAATAGGCCTCGGCTAAGGCAGCGATCTTTCGCGCCTGGGTGAGCCCACCGACGCGATTGGTGTCGAACTGGATGTAGTCAAGCGCGCGTGCCTCGAGTAACTCTCTAAAACCATAAAGCGTGAATTCGTGTTCTCCTCCTGCGATCGGAATTCGTCCAGCGGATTTCAGCTCCGCGTATCCGTGAACGTCGTCGGGAATGACAGGTTCTTCCAGCCATCGCAAGTGGAAAGGCTCCAACAGCGAAAGCATCCGTTTGGCGTAGTCCAGAGTCCAGCCCATGTAAGCATCGGCCATGAGATCGATCTCATCGCCAACACAATTACGGACGGTTCGGACCAAGTCGAGATTGCGCTGCATGCCGGAAGCGCCATCAGGGGGGCCCCAACCGAACCGGAGTTTCATTGCCTTGTAGCCCTCATCTTTGTATCGGCCCGCCTCTGCCGCGAGTTCATTGAGTTCTACGGAATACAAGCGCGACGCGTACACCGGAATACGCGTCTTCGTTCGGCCGCCGAGCAAGCGATAGACGGGTTGCTTAGCCGCCTTGCCGAGCAGGTCCCAAAGCGCGATGTCTACAGCGCTGATCGCAATCATGCCGATTCCCTTGCGACCAAATGCCATCGTCTTGCGATACATATGTTGCCAAAGCCGCTCGTGGTCCCACGGGTTCTGGCCGAGTAGGAGAGGCTTCAAGTACAGGTCGATGACCTGTTTGGTAACTTGAGGCGCAAGGGCCGCATTACCCAAGCCGACATGACCGTCATCTGTGAAAATCTCGACCAGCAGCCAGCCATGGAATGTAAAAGTCCGCATGGAGGCTTCAGGCAGTTCCAACAAGTCCATAGGGTTGGTACAGAAATGAGGAGGAAGGGGAACGGTCTTGCCTTGCCATCGCACCACGCGAGTTCGAATGTCGGTGATTTTCATCCCGCGACCTCACAACCGAGCCCTTGGTTCAACCTCAAAAGTTCGACGGCAGGAATGCAGGCAAGAATAATTCCGAAAGCTGCGATATGGAGCGTACCCGCAAGAGTAAATACGGTGCTATATCCTAGCCCATGGTCCAGAAGATAGCCGACCAGTTCTCCGAAGGCGATTCCTCCTAATGCTCCACCGAATCCAACCAATCCGGCAACTGACCCGACCACGTGTTCGGGGAAGAGGTCAGCGGGCAGGACCATCACCAGAGTCGACCAGGATTGCTGGCCGAAATATGCGACACAGAAGAGGGCGATCGCGAAAGACACAGGAACATGGGGGATTAGAACAACGAATGGCATCAGAGCGGCGCTAAGCCCGAGCGCGGTTTTTCGCGCAACTCCAAGTGAAAACTCGCGCCTTAAAAGGTAACTGGAAAAGCTCCCTCCTAATAGACAGCCTATTCCCGCGGCCGCGCTGGGCATCCAGGCGAATGTTCCGACGGCTTTGACATCAAATCCGCGGGCGTCGTACAGGTATTTTGGAAGCCAGAAAAGATAGAAGAACCACGCTGCATCGCTGAGGAACTTGGCGGTGACGAGTCCCCAGACCTCACGGATTGAGAACAAATTCGTCCATGGTAAAGCCCGGGTGGCTTGGCTCGGTTTCGCACATGCACCCGAATTACTTTGAACCGCCTCAGGGTACGGCCGTGCTAGGGTCCACACTAGAACCCAGAGGATGCCCAGCGCCCCTGTGACGACGAAAATCCAGCGCCAGGTTGTGTACGAGAGGATTACCGCAATTAATGGCGGTGCGGCTACCGCTCCTACGGCAGTGCCGGCATTGATGATTCCCATGGCCGTGGCGCGCTCTCGGGTCGGAAAGAATTCCGCCACAGCCCGCGTTGCTGCAGGGAAGCCACCACCTTCCCCCATCCCAAGCAGAAGTCGACTTGCGGCCAGAGCAATAAAGCTGATCGCGAGGGCATGGCTGGCACAGGCAAGAGACCAGAACAGCATGATCACCGTAAAGCCCCGGCGCGTGCCCAGCACATCGACCAACTTGCCACCACCGGCGTACATCAGCGCGTAGGAAAACAGGAATGCGGACTGAAGCACGGAAAATTGCGAATTGCTGAGCGGGATGTCTCGGCTGATCGACTGAACTGCCACCGGCAAAGCCTGCCGATCAAGATAGCTGATGGCGATAGCGACACTGACCACGGCTGCGATCCGCCACCGCACAAAAGAACCCCCATGTCCCTGAATTGCTTCCGATGGATTGCGGGGAATTATACGCTGATTTGAGTAAGCGTTTACTGAATTCGCCGTCTTCCATTACAATCCATCCCGCTCGAGTTTTTCGCAAAGAGCGTAACTGGTCTATGAGTCCGCAATGGAGCCGTCGAGACGTATTAAAAGGATTCGCCGCGATACCGGGTGCGATTCTTGTCCGGTCTGACTTGCTGCCATCCGAGAATACGAGAGTGGATGGACCAAAACTCCAGCTCCAAGTTACTCCTGTCAGCGATCACACTTTGCGATTAACACTTCTTCCAATCGGACAAGGGTCTGAGCGCACCATTCCAAATGATGGATCTCTCGTACAGGAATCCTGGGGTACTTCGACGTCTCAGGTTCCTGAGGAATCAGGTAGAGAACTCTCGATCGGACGTTTCCAGCTGAAGGTTTCATGGCACCCAGTCAAGATCGCAGTTAGCAACGCGGATGGTGAAGATGTCCAGAGTTTTGAGTGGGATGAGAACTCAGGTGAGCTTAAATTTCTCGCCGGGGCAAGACCACTCCTTGGCTTGGGCGAAGGAGGTCCGCAGTACGACCGGCGCGGCTCGACAGACGAAATGCGCAGCGGACAAGGGGGCTACAAACTCGCGACGCACGGAGGCCGCGTTCCAATTCCGTGGATTGTCGGAACGGGGGGCTGGGCGATCTTCTTTCACCAGCCGCTCGGAACCTTTGATTTCACCGGAGAGAAGAGCAAGTTTATTCCGAAGAATCGGGACGCCACCCTGCCACTAGACATATTTCTTGTTGCCGCGAAGGATCCGCCAACCGTCATGGCGGAATACGCCCGGCTTACTGGTTTCGCTGAACTGCCGCCTCTGTGGAGTCTCGGCTATCAGCAATCGCATCGAACTCTGGCGGGCCGAGAGGAAGTAATCAAAGAGGCGAAGACATTTCGCGAAAAGAAGCTGCCTTGCGACGCGATGATCTATCTGGGAACGGGTTTCTGTCCGTCTGGGTGGAACGCAGAGAACGGAAGTTTCGCGTGGAATTCCCGAGTATTCCCAGACCCCAAGAACGTACTTGATGAATTGCACAAAGAACATTTCCGCGCTGTGGTGCATGTGGTGATTCTCTCCGATCAACTCCACGGCACCGTTCACGATAATTGTGAGCTACCGCAATTCGATGAAGCCGCGGCAAGTTGCTATTGGGACACGCATCGTCGAGATTTCGCAATGGGGATTGACGGGTGGTGGCCGGATGAAGGTGATCCTCTTGACAGCGTGTCACGGCTCGTTAGGAATCGCATGTATTGGGATGGCCCGCAGATTGACCGGCCGAATCAGCGTCCTTATGCCTTGCATCGCAACGGCGCTGCCGGAATGCAACGCTATGCGTCTTTCTTGTGGTCGGGGGATGTCTATTCGACCTGGGAAACACTAAAGACGCATGTTTCGGTTGCGCTCAACACATCTCTCAGCGGTGTTCCGTATTGGGGTACCGATATCGGAGGGTTTGTTCCGACCCCGGAATTTACCGCCGAGTTGTACATTCGCTGGTTTCAGTTCGGCGCCTTCTGCCCGCTGTTTCGTTGTCACGGTCGCACCTGGAAGTTGCGGCTACCTTGGGGATGGAACACCGGAGATCCGGGCCCCGTCGAGATCAGCAGCTACAAAGGTGCGGCTATCCCCGATTCCAGTCAATTGCACGATACTCGCGTCGAACCGATTTGCAGAAAATACCTGGAATTGCGCTACCGGATGCTGCCTTACCTCTACAGCGCAGTGCATGAGTGCACAAAAACCGGAATGCCCATCATGCGTCCCTTGTGGCTGCACTATCCAGAAGATCCCAGATCAACCGAGTGTGGGGACGAGTATCTCTGGGGAAACAGCGTGCTGGTTACTCCGGTGGTAGAAAAGGCAGCAACTTCCCGGCGCCTCTATCTTCCGCCAGCAACCTGGTACGACTTCTGGAGCGGACAGCGTTTGGAAGGCGGACGCGAGGTCGAGCGCCCAGTCGACCTCGAGACATTGCCGCTTTACGTGCGTGCGGGATCGATTCTGCCACTCGGCCCTGTCAAGCAATACGTGGACGAAAAGGTGGATGGCCCGCTTACCCTATCGATTTATCCGGGGGCGGATGCATCATCTCTGTTGTATGAAGATGATGGCATCTCATTTGACTATCGCGGGGGGGATTGGATGGGAATCGCGATGACTTGGAACGACGCGAGTCGAACATTGGAACTCAAACTTGCTCCCGGGTCCCGAATGCGTTCGCCGGTGCCCAGGACGATTGAGGTTCAGCTGTTAGCGGAAAAAAAGAAGAGTATGACTTTCAATGGGAAGCCGGTTTCGATTTCTTTCTAGCCGACGCAGATCGAGCCAGTGATTCGGATCAGGTTTCCGCAGGAGGCATCGTAACGTTCATGGATTAATGCCGCCTTCGTTGGCGTAATATTCACTAAATGAACAAAGTCATTTTCTTCCGCTGACGTTGCTTCCGCGTTCCCATCGCCATTCCCCACCTAACCGGAGACTGTCTCAGAGCAAAGTGATTAAATTGCAGCGTAGTCCTGCGCAGCAGCCTGGAGGCGGAGGATGCAGGAAAGGCAATCTCTTGCTATTCGCCCTTTGAAGGTAGTTGGCTTTGGTCTGTTAGCATTTGCCATCACCAGTCTCGCCGGCGGTATCTGGAGTGTCCTGGTCGTCACCAATCTTCGTAGCAGCCCTGCGGTACCTTGGTCCTTTCCTGTAATGGCATTTCTGCTGTGGCTGGCATGGAGCTATCTCGGCGGGAGGGGATGGCCGCGCAGCACTTCTGAAGCGCGACGCCGCTACCTGAGAGCCAACAGAAAATCCGGACAGACTTACCTGTGGGCATGGGTCGCGGGTGTTCTATCGGTGGTTGCGCTGGCTGGAATCTGGATCGTGCTGTTCCGATTGGTGAAGATGCCACCCAACGTACTTTCGGATGTGTCGAGCTATCCGCGAATGACGGTAGCACTCATGATCTTGATGGGGTCATTGGTTTCTCCTTTCATGGAGGAAGCTGGCTTTCGCGGATATTTCCAGGTCGCTCTCGAACACGAATTTCGCGCCCCACTCGCTATCCTGATCTCATCGGTTGTGTTCGCGCTTGCCCATGGACCGACACAAGGTTTCCTATGGCCAAAGCTCCTCTTCTACTTTCTCGTTGGTATAGCATTCGGCGCCACAGCCTACCTCACCGATTCGACCCTGCCAGCCATCCCTGTTCACATCGTGGGCCTTCTTGTTTTCTTCACCCTGATCTGGCCACGAGATGCCGCGCGCCGGTTGGTTCTGCAGAGTGGGACTGACAACTGGTTTTGGATACACGTGGCGCAAGCGATCGTATTTACCGTGCTGGCAGTCTGGGCCTTTCGACGGCTCGCCAAGCTTAGCAGCCGTACTTTAGAAACGGGCTGCTAGCCATTCCGGCGGACGCCATTTGTGCGACCTTGCTCATTTCCGTTTTCGTGAAAGTGGCGTTGGTGGCAACGACCGCGATGGTGGTGTTCCACTCCGAGGGGCGAACCCCATGTCCATGCCGCAACTGTGACATTTCATTCGCGACGCGTGCCATTTTCCGAGCGGGCGCCAGCGACAATCTTGCCTGTATGAGGATCAACCACGTCGCCGGGGCGTTAACCGCCACGATCGCTCCGACCACCACTCCTGTATCGCCAACCTTAATGCTGGAGGTTCCGACGCCACCCTTCATGGCTTGCTTCATGCTGAAGATCTTACCTACGGTGGCACCGCGGCCGACCTGAAGTGTCTCATGACAATCTTCGACGGCGAAGTCGGTACACAGCCCGGATTCACCGGTTAATGTTGCAGACCATCTGCCATAAGGCATTCTTGGGAAGAGCTGGAAATTCGGCCTCCCAATCGCGCTTAACTATTTGATGGAAGTCATGAGCGGGACACGTCCAGCTGATGCTCTACAGATGAGGCCCATGTGCTGACCAACCAAGCTCCGCGAAATGCGCCAGCGAGAATGTGGATCTATTCGTCCTGCTCGTGATGTAGTGAAGCGACTTTCAAAAAAGCATTCCCGTTCTTGGTCCCATGAATCGTGAGGGCCGTCTTCAGCGCGCGGCCGAGCTCCCCCATGTCCCGTCTCTGTGGCTTACAGGCGGGAAAAGCGGCGGTGCTTACCGGGATGCACTCGCCATTTCGATCACTGGCCGGATGATTTTCTTTGCGTCAGACCAGCGATCGTTTTGTCGGAAAGCCATGCTCCGGATCAGTGAATGACCTCCTGCAGCTTGGGGCTGGTGCTGGCCGCGAAATCAGCAGAGCCCTTGAATGTTGCAGTCATGCTGTGCGTTCCGGTGGTAAGCGTGGAGGTTGTGAACTGCGCCTGGCCGTTGACAGCATTGGCAGTGCCCAATACGGTCTTTCCATCTTTGAAGGTGATCGTTCCACTTGGCACCGCGGTTGAGCAGTTCACCGTGGCCGTGAACGTGACAGTCTGTCCGGATGTGGCCGGATTGGGCGAAGCAGTAAGAGTCAGGGTCGTCGGCGCAGCCACCACGACCTGCTGCAGGCTGTTCTGGCTGGTGGCGTAGATGTTGGTACCGTTGTAGATCGCCTTAATCGTTCGAGCGCCGGCGTCGATGGTGGTCACTGAAAGCTGTGCCTGTCCTCCGCTGAGAGTGACTGTACCGAGGCCTTGATTCCCGTTTTTGAAGGTGACCGTACCATCTGGAATTCCTGCGGTGGAGGTGACTGTGGCCGTGAATACGATGGCCTGTCCGTAGTTGGAGGGGTTGAGGCTGCTGCTGATCGCCGTGGTGCTCGACGCTCCCTGAATGGTTTCGGTGAGGTTTGCCTTGGAGGGGGCGTCGGAACCGTCGCCGCTGTACTGTGCCGTGATGATGTGCTTTCCCACCAGCAACTGCGGAAGCGCGAGTTGCGCCTCGCCGGCATTCAGCGTGATGCTTCCGTAAATCGTGCCACCTTCGGAGAAAACAACTGCTCCTGTTGGTGCGATTCCGTCGGAATCGGTCACGGTTGCGGTCAGAGTTACGGGCTGCCCGTAGACCGCCGGATTTAGGGAAGAAACCAGGGCTATCGTGCTTGAGGCTTTGCCGACTTTTTGCGTGAAAAGGCCAAGACTGGTGATGAAACTTGCGTCTCCGGAATAGTCGGCCTCGATGGTGTGATTGCCTTGGGGAAGAGAACTGATGTTCACGGAAGCCTGGCCGTTACTCATCGCGGCTGCACCAATCGGTTCGCCATCGGCATAGAACTCGACGGTCCCGGTAGGGACGCCTGAGTATTGAGGTTTCACCGTGGCGATGAAAGTTACACTCTGCCCAAGGTTCGAATTCTTTGTGCTGGACGACACCACGGTAGTGCTCGAAGCGGTGCTCACATTCACCAGCAGCCGTTGCGAGAGACTGCCGCTGAAAGTTCCGTCGCCCGTGTAGAGAGCGGTATAGCCGTACTGTCCGGTCGCAGATGGAGCCGTCTCGGTTGTCTGCGCCGTCCCGGCGCTGAGACCGACGGTGGTTTGCGGAACGCCAGCCTGTTTAAACGTGATCGTGCCAGTGGGCGTGCCTTGCTTGCTGTTCACGGCAGCAGACAAGGTGAACGATTGCCCGACCACAACGTTCGAAGTGGACTGGGAAAGCGTAGTCATTGTCGGCTGGAAGCGGTTCTTGTTGAGCAGTATCTGGACACTGTTGATTGAAGGTTCGAGGAGGGCGACGTCGGGGGAGCCGTTACCGTCGAGGTCGGCCACCGCGCCGGTGCCCGGCGCGACAGGAATCAAAGTTCCCGAGTCAAGGAAGCTGCCATCCGGCTGACCCAGAAGAACCACTAGCAGAGGCGGGTTGGCGGACGCAAGATCGACCAGCAGGTCGGGAATTCCGTCGCCATTAAAGTCATGTGCATCTAATAACGTCGCGCCACAACAGTCTAAATTGAAGCCTTTACTAAAGGTGCCGTCTCCTTTGCTTAGCTCGATCTGAAATTTCGGAGATGCGGCGTCTGCGAAGTCGGAGAGTCCATCACCATTGAAGTCTGCAGCCAGTGCTGTGTATGCAAACGGAATCGACTGAGGATAAAGAGATTGAAAGTTTCCGGTGCCATCGCCAAGAAGAACCGTGGTCTGCGCCCCTAACACGGCGAAATCTGCCTTTCCATCGCCATTAAAATCGCCTTCTACGGCTGGACCAGGATCCACTCCTCCAAATCCAAGATAAGTAGCCGAGAACAAACCCTGTGGGTCAGGAAAGTGTGGAATGAGGTAAATATTGGGTCCGAGTGAAAGAAACAGGTCTTGTATCCCATCGTTGTTGATATCGGCGCCTACAACGGCTGCCACCGGGGACCCCCAACCAAATTCATTAAGTCCATTTGAAAGCTGGAAGCTCCCATCCCCGCTTCCCTTGAAGAATATTTCATTCGCTTGCTCCGTAGATGGGCTGCACGTCACGGCCAAGTCCGGGATTCCGTCCTGATCGAAATCTGCCGATACGATGTATACAGGTGGTCCCGGTTCCGACGTTCCGCCAACGCACGCATTAAATGGTGCCAGGGTTCTGAATCCGCCGCGCCCGTTTCCGAGGAGAATAAGAATTGAGCCTGTCGCAGAATCGTTTCTTGCAACTGCCAGATCGGGAATTCCATCGCGGTTGAAGTCTCCGCTCACGATGGAAACCGGATTGGGGCCGACCGAAAATGATCCCGCGCGAAATGCTCCGTTACCGTCTCCCAGCAACACCAGCACATTGCTGTCGCCATTGTTGACGATCGCAACGTCGACCTTTCCATCGCCGTTCAGGTCGGCAAGAGCGAGGGTCTCGGGTAGTGTGCCCGTCGGATAAGTCGCAATGTTGCCGAAAGTCTCGTCGCCGTTGCCGAAGAGCACGGCCACTGTATTATCGGCGTTGTTATTGACGATCAGATCGATTTTGCCTTCGCCGTTGAAATCGGCGGCTGCAAGCCATATGGGATTGGATCCCACCACGGGAGTACTCACTACTGCGAAGGTCCCGTCGCCGTTGCCCTGACAGATCACCGCGAAGTTAGTGTTGTTCATCGCGACCGCCAGATCGAGCCGGCCATCATTATTGAAGTCGGCTGCAGCGATGGAAATTGGGATGGAGCCAGTCGGACCAATCACCAAGCTGCCACCAGATGAGAAATTTCCCGAGCCTGCATTCACCAGTATCGAAATTTCGCTTTGCGGGTTGGTCAAGCTAACGGCAGAAGATCCAACCGCCAGATCGAGCCTGCCATCTCCGTTAAAGTCTCCCGCTACGATCGAGGAAGGTATGAGTCCAACTCCGTAATTCGCCTGCGCGGAAAAAGCACCGCTGGTGCTACCCATCAGGATGGTCACAAATCCCGCATTGAGCAGAATATTCGGATTGCTAATCACCACGGCGAGGTCGAGATTGCCGTCTCCGTCGAAATCTCCGACAGCCAGTGCTGTCGGAATGAAGCCCAACCCATAGGTAGCGCCTGCCGCAAAAGTTCCATCGCCCTGTCCGGTCAGGATCGAAATACTGCCTCCGGCGCCGCTGCTGTTGGGATTGCTGTTCAGCACAGCGAGATCCAGATGGCCGTCGTGGTTGAAATCTCCAGCGACAATGGCAACGGGATCCGCGCCTACCGGATAGTTCACCGCCGCTTTGAAGTTTCCGTCCCCCGTTCCGATGAGAATGGAAACCGCATTGGTTCCACTGCTCGTGACCGCGGCGTCGACAATTCCGTCCCCATTGAAATCGCCAGTTGCGATTGCCAGCGGCCGAGATGCAACCGGGCTCGGCGAAATCGTGGTAAACAGGTTGCCGGTCTGCGCGCCAGCCAGCGCCGATAGAGCCAAGATGAAAGATGCGAGCAACAAGCGGGAACTGAAGCGGCAGCTAGACATTAGCTTCTCCTTGAAATCGGTCGTTGGTCATTCTCTGTTTCTCGGGGCGTGATTGAAACGCATGGTTGTCATCTGCCTTACCATGGCCACAAGTTCTCGGGTGTCGGTGCGCGGCTATCTATGCTTCTGCCACTTCCAAACATCGGAGTACTGAGCCTGCGTTTGGTTGTAATGCGGCAGACTCTGGATCCTTTCGAGCAAAACGCTGGACAAGTAGCTCAGCCCGAAAACCACAATGGCTGACGCGAGGAGGAACCCGATCACGGCTGCGAGCGTGAAGAATGTGTCACCCTTGCTTCGCCGGCCCCGTCGACCCTCTGCCCTGCGCGGTTGTGGACACGTCAGCAACATCGTTAGCCGCGCGATCGGTTTGTAACTTTGAGAACGCCAACTGGCCTCGTCGAGTGGCCAGACGTTAGCAACCGAACTCTGTTTCAACACAAGATGATGTTGATTCATGGTCACCCCACGGTGTCGAAGTTCATCGTGCATCTCAGCTACGGTTCGACCTTGTACAGCGTTGCCATTCCTGCTTCCATGTGGTCGTCAATGTGGCAATGGAACATCCAGATGCCAGTGTTATCGGGCACCATATCGACGGTTTCCATTTGCGCCTGCATGAGGGGAACAACATCGGTCCGCTTCCCGTCGTGTAGGACGACGTTGCCATGCCAGTGCGGAGTGTGAACGCTGAACTGTTCACCAAGCGCGACCAGATACCAGCGGACGCGCTCGCCTTTTTTCATGGTCATCATCGGGCCGGTTCCGTAGATGTAGCCGTTGATGGCGAACTTGGCATTGGCGATGGTGAATCCTGAACCGAGACCCGAAAAATTTCCTTCGTCATCGACAGGAGCGAATTCCAGTTTGTTCACGCCCTTGGGATCGCTGGTGAAGGTCTGGATATTGTGGTCGAGATACCAGCTCGCGTTCTCGTCAAACAGCAGAAAGAGGCAGACGAATTCGCGGTCGACATCTTTGGGTTTGCCGTTGTCGTCGGCCAGGCCCCGGCGGGTGATGATCAGTACTCCGACCAATCCGCTTTCCACATCTTTCAGTTCATGTGTGTGCGAGTGATAGAGCCAGACAACAGAACTGGGATCATTCGGCCCTGGGCCGGCGCGCTGTGGAACCTTCCATGTATAGGTATGAGTTTTTCCCGGAGGCACGGCATCGTCTTCCTTGTCTGCTCCAGATGTTCCGTCGTCATAGGGCGCGCCTTCGGAGTCCTTGTTATAAAACACTCCGTGGGGATGCATGCTGTAGGGACGTGTGGCGTTGTTCTTGAAAATAATTTTGATCGTGTCGCCGACCTCGGCGCGAAGGATCGGACCGAGAATTCCGGCCGTCTCCCATGCGGCGGGCCGCGGCTTTAACTGGCTGAAGGTCTCATCTGTGTACTCGCGGTAGATGGCTTTGCGATACACCGTCCCGATGCGATGCGGGCCTTTCTCAACGAAGACTTTGGAATAGCCTTCGAACTTCATTCCCATCATCTTGTTGATGCCGCCGGGTGCGTAGTCCCAGTCCACTTCATCAGCGGCAATGTAGTAAGTGCGCGTCTTGCCCGGAGACTCTGCCCAGACAATGGAAGAAAATATAAGCAACGCCGCAGTCAGTTTGAAAAAGTGGATCAAGTTCCTCTCCTCTTACTCCTGCGAAATAGAGCAGCACATCACAGCCTTACACCCGCATGCTCCGCTGCGAATTTACCCACGATCGGCAGCCTGAAAAGCTTTTGCTGATAGGCCTGAACCATCAGGACGATCCAGATTCCAAAACCGGCGAGAGTGAAAATCAACACCAGCGGCACGGCAATTAAGCCAAAGACTCCAGCCGTCAAAGGCGTCAGCACAGCCGACAGAATCATCCAGACAATCCAAAAGACGATCCATGCGACATTGAAGAAAATCGACTGAAAAGCATGAAAGCGAACGAAGGAATTCGACTTGTACGGCTCCAGCACAAGAAACACAATCCCTGTGACGAAGCCGGCGAGGTAGGTGAGCGCTCCTACGACGTTCGTCTCCATCGTTTTCGATCCAGTCTCTCCGGACGGAGACATGACACTGACCGCAGCCGAACTCTCGACTGCCGATAGAGAGACATCTGCCCCGAGTTGTGTCGCTGACCCACAGGATTGACAGAATCGAGTGTCACCGGCTAAAGCTGCACCGCAAGACTGGCAAGCGCTCATTTCTTCCTCCTGGCGCCCGGATGTTGAGACCTCGTTTTCAATTTCGGCTTCTGCCTGCTTCGCGCCGCTTATTTCACGTTCAAAGTCACATTGGTCGAATGAACGAGCGAACCACTTGTTCCCGTAATCGTCAGCGGAAATGTGCCGCTTGCTTGCTTTAGTCCCACTACAAAAATGAAGTAGGACGTTCCCGATCCGTTCACATAACTCGGCAGAAACACGCCCGCCACTTTTGATGGCAGCCCGTCCAGGCTGAACGTGACGCGCCCCGAGAAGCCATTCATTGCCGTTACGGCCACTTTGAATGTGCCAATCCCAAGCTTGCTAACGGTCAAACTTGATGGCGAGGCGGCAATGGAAAAGTCCGCCCCAGTCGGAGTTATCGCCAGCGTGATCGAAGTAGAATGCGTGGCGGAAACTCCCGTTCCTGTGATCGTTGCGGTGTAGGCTCCGGGCCCAGCAGTGCCGGCGTTCATTGTGACCGTGGAACTGGCACCAGCGGCAAGCGAGGCCGGACTCAGGCTTGCCGTTGCTCCCGCGGGTAATCCTGAGATTGCCAGCTTGACGGTTTGAGAGCTACCTGAGGTTACTGCGGTTGAAATCGTGCTTGTGCCCGATGTGCCCTGGACGAGGCTCAGGCTTGTCGGATTCGCCGCGATGGAAAAGTCATTGACAGGTGGCGTCGTGATGGTCAGGACAACGGTAGTGGTGTGTGTTGCTGAAGTTCCCGTGCCCGTGATTGTGAGCGTGTAAGTGCCGGCGGCTGTGGTTCCCGCCGCTACAGTGAGCGTTGAACTCGCGCCTGCTGTGACCGACGTCGGGTTGAATGTAGCGGTAGCTCCCGCGGGAACGCCGGAGATGGATAGATTAATGGTTTGTGCAACGCCGGTCGTGATTGCAGTCGAGATCGTGCTGGATCCTGAAGTTCCCTGCAAGAGATTCAGCGTCGCGGGTGAGGCGGAGATGGAGAAATCATTCGCGCTTAAAGGCTGGAAGCCGCCGATGCCGTTGGGCGTGCCCCACCCGGTTGGCCCGTCGTAGCCAACCTGGGCTTTGCAGAGGTAAGAGCTGCAACTGCTGCTAGTTTGGCCAACGGTTACATCGAAGAATGCGCCGGGATTGGCGTAGGCATAGCTGACTGGGTAGTCGCCAGAATTTGGAGGAGAGGCGAGCGCATAAACGCCTGCGATCAACGGCGAGCTTAAGCTGGTTCCACCAAACACAGCCCACCCACCGCTACCATAACTGTCGTAGACCGCAACACCGGTAGCGGGATCAGCGTCTGCGGAAACGTCCCCAACCGTTCGCTTGAGGCAGCCTGTGTCGGTCTGCCATGTGGGTTTCGTTTCATACTCCGAGCAACCACTGCCGGTGCCTTCGGAGTTCGAAGTACTCCAGACCGTCTCCGTCCAGCCTCTGGCTGTTGTCGGATCCTTCACCAACGAAGTTCCTCCCACCGCGGTCAGAGCGCCAGAAGCCGCGGGAAACTCGACCACAAAACCCTCGTCACCGCTAGACGCTGTGATGGCAATTCCCGGATGGTTGTAGCTGGCGTCGCTGGTGTCTGAGGAGGATTCACCGCCGCCATAACTATTGGAAACTGCGACCACTCCCGGCCACGCCGCGGCGGTATTTGCCGCGGTATCCAAGTCACTGTTGTTCGCGCTATTGGCCTCCACAAGGAGCAAGTTGCAGTTCGGACAAATGGCGGAGGCCATCTCCAGATCGAGGGCCATCTCGGACGCCCAACCAGTGTCCGGCTGCGGTAAGGGTGATGTCTGACCGAATTGGTTTACCTTTTGGAAGCATCCGCTCGCTGAAGTGCATGGCGGGAGCCCGAAAGTTGAGCGGTAAAGCGCCAGGTCAGATTCGATGCTGGGATCATCCTGCGCATCAACAATGGCTATGGTACGTCCTGTACCTGCGGAAGCAGACTGAGCCGTCAGCTTGTAGGCATCCTGTAGATCGGCGGGGCCGTACCCGGCTGGTACCGCTCCGGCCACTACACCGGACGGCTTGGCCAATCCTTCCAACGAAGAGGTTACGACTCTGGCGAAGCAGGCCATCATGTGTGGCCGTGTAGGTGGTGGGCACACGCGACGGCTTTCAACTTTGGGGATTTTCGGAGCGACTTTCTGGCTCATCAGAGGAGCCCGCAAAGACAGGATTGCAAGAACAACCGTGATATAGAGTTTTGGCCGGCGCATCATTTGCTCCTCTCGGATTGCTAAATCGTCGCTGCGAATCTACGAATCAGGCAGCGACGCTAGCCCAGGACGGCCAATGAAACCAAACTATCCGTGAACTAATTAAATGTTAACGACTAAGTCCTTTTGATCCCGGCAGATGGCGTCACCTGTTAGCCCTGGAATTGCCCGCGCGAAGGGGTTACGAAATGGGATTAACTCGCTTTCAGCTCATTGTTCCGTGCTAAACTCGACCCTCAAAATCTGCCCGATGCATGAAAGCCTCTGCTACAGACGATTCTGCCGCCCCGGAAACCAGCTACCGCTTTGGACTTTACGTGCTTGACCCGGCCAATGGCACACTGACGCGTGATTCGGCGCGAGTGCGCGTGCAAGACCAGCCTTTCCAAATATTGCTTTTACTTGTAGAACGCGCCGGACAGATTGTTTCGCGGGAAGAGATTCGAAATCGGCTCTGGCCACAAAATACGTTTGTCGAATTCGACAAGAGCCTGGGAGTGGCGGTGCTCAAGGTGCGGGAAGCTCTGGGGGATGATGCGAGCAATCCCAGGTTTATCGAAACCATTCCCCGGCGGGGCTACCGGTTCATTGCTCCTGTCAAGGTCGAGACCGCACACGTTGCAGCTTCCCGCCTTTCAACTCCTGCGGCACCGGCCTACGCATCCCAGCCGAATGTATACGCGACAAAGCACTGGTTGATCATCGCCACGATCGTTTTGGTTTTGGTTGGGATGGTGTCCTATTTCCTCCGCTCGAGACGTGGATCTCCGCTTTCCACAGCCCAGGCCGGGGGCTCAATTTCGCCAATACACGTTCGCCGTTCGGTCGCCGTACTCGGGTTCCGCAATCTGCCCGGCCGGGCAGAGGACAATTGGCTCTCTTCGGCGGTCTCTGAAATGTTGAATACCGAGCTTGCCGCAGGGGGCAAACTCCGCATGGTTCCAGGCGAAGATGTGGCGCGCGCCAAGAGTGAATTGCCAGTCCGCGACGAAGAATCGCTTGGCAAATCCACTCTGCTGCGTTTGCGAACGAACCCAGGCGCCGATGTGGTCGTGGTCGGCTCATACACAGTGATTGCGGCGGACCCCAAGCCTCGGATTCGACTTGACGTCCGCCTTCAAGACACCGCCCGCGGAGAAACGATCGCTGAAGAGTCCGTTTCAGGCGACGAGAACGACCTCTTCAACCTAATATCGGATTTGGGCGGGAAGCTGCGGCGAAGTCTCGGCATAACTGCAGTATCGGAGGAGACTGCAATTGCCACACGCGCTGCTCTTCCGTCTAATGAAAAGGCAGCCCGCCTCTACGCCGAGGGACGAGCTAGATTGTGGGCATACGACTACTTTGCAGCGCGCGATTTACTTGATAAAGCAATCGCCGCGGATCCCGATTTCCCGCTCGCCCATGCCGCTCTGTCGGACGTCTGGTGGCACACCGGCTACGACGCCAGAGCTCGCGTGGAGGCCCGACGGGCGCTAGAACTCTCGAACCAGCTTTCGCAGGAACAGCAGCTTTTGGTGGAAGGCCAATATCAAAGGACACTCGAAGAATGGCCCAAGGCCGTTGAGACCTATCGCTCCCTGTTTCGCCTTTTTCCGGACAACCTTGACTACGGTCTCTTGTTCGCCTCCGCGCAAATGCATCTCAGCCCGATGGACTCACTGCAGACCTTGGCAGTCTTGCGGCGCCTTCCAGCACCCCTTGGCGACGATGCGCGAATTGATATGACAGAGGCGTCCGCATGGATCAATAGAGACTTCACCCAAGCCCGTGCGGCGGCGAAGCTGGCGATCGAAAAGGCGACTGCACAAGGATCACCGGTCATTGTCGGTCGTACGTACGGCATTCTTTGTCAGCAAGAGCCCGCCATGGACGCGTCTACAGAAGCCATCGATATCTGCCGAAATGCCCTGCAAGGCTCGATTGCCGCGAAAGACCCGAACGGCGAAGCCATGATGCGCACAGATCTCGCGTCTCTCTACTATCTACGCGGTGATCTCACACAGTCTGCAGAAATGTTCCAGCAAGCTGTGAAGAAGTTTCGCCAGGTTGGCAACAGGGATGGCGTTGCCACCGCGCTGAGTGACCTCGCTAACTCTCGCCTTTCTGAAGGCGATCTGATGGAAGCGAAGAAACTGTTGCAGGAGTCAATTCCAGAGTATCAGGCTGTCGATGACAAGGAAGGCGTAGTCCTTAATCTGGACAGTTTAGGAGACATCTGGAGACAAAATGGAGAGCTCGACAAAGCCGATACCGCGTACCAGCAGGCGGAAGTTATTGCGCGGAAGATCGAAGATAAGAATGCTACTGCCTATGTGCTCAGCGGCATGGGGGACGTAGCCCTTGATCGAGGTGATCTCGCCTTGGCGCGGAGGCGTTACGAAGAAGCTCTTGCGCTTAGGAATCAAGCCGGAGAAAAACAGAGTGCGGCGGAAAGCCGTGTGTCGCTCGCTAAACTCGCCATTGAAGAAGGTCACGGTTCCGATGCCGAGACATCGGCGCGTTCCAGTCAACAACAATTTCACGCGGAGCAGCAAGCAGATGACGAACTGAGCGCCAGCATGGTATTGATTGATGCGCTACTCGCTCAGGGTAAACAAGGCGAAGCGGAAAAAGAAATGGGGGCACACCAACGGCTGGGAAGCGAAAGCCAGAACCGCTTTCTCCGATTACAGTTTGAGTTGGTGTCGGGCCGTGTGCTCCTCGCATCCAACCATCCTGAAGCCTCGCACACGCTGTTTCAGCGAGTGGGATCTGAAGCACGAGATCGTGGATTTGCTGGTCTCAAGCTAGAAGACCAGCTTGCGCTGGCGGAATTGGCGATGAAAACGAAGCAGACTCTGGAGGCGCAAAATCAGTTCCGCCTCCTGGAGGGTGCTGCGCGCTCAAGAGGGTATGGATTGATCGCTCATAAGGCATTTCAGGGAAGGTCAGGACTCCGCAATCAATCCGGTATGACCTAGGTTCCGCTGAGTCCACGATCCCACTCGATGGCGTTTCGTGTGAAGAGGTTCGGGCTGCTCCGACTGCCCTGAATGCGATTTGGTCACAATTCACTTCACTAGATGGCTGGGTCGGTCTACAGCACGTCGTTGACTTGCGGACTTGAGCCGCTAGTAGATGTGCAGCTTGGTGCTCGAACGCAAGTGCCGCATCTGTGCCTGCGCGTCCTTTACATCGACACAGGCCATCTTCAACCCGCCGCGCGAACTAGT
The DNA here is from genome assembly GCA_035501655.1 of Candidatus Solibacter sp. Classification (GTDB taxonomy): domain Bacteria; phylum Acidobacteriota; class Terriglobia; order Terriglobales; family Acidobacteriaceae; genus Sulfotelmatobacter. The sequence goes on along the minus strand of DATJVU010000035.1, from coordinate 348,905 downwards.
GAGCCAATTGAATTGGGGCCGAGGAAATGATTCCTTTGCCTTCCTGCACGGTGACGAACTGGTTCGCCTGAATCTTCGAAATCGACTCTATGCGACCGCCCGGCCAGATGATTTCTACATTCACCGTCTTATCATTAGTGGGCTTACCCAAACCGAAGGTGAGCGGCAATTCGCTCTGCGACAGATAGCTCGATCCACTTTTCACCATGCCGAACAGGCGTGTTCCATTGCTCATCTTCACCGTTACTTTTGCGCCGATGCCGTCACGATTGCAGCGCGTGCCAACCATCTTCACGCGCAGCATGTCGTTCTGATTTCCCTTGTCGTTGCGCAGCAGGCGCGCGACTCCGTTGTTGGCGGTGATCAGCAAATCGAGATCGCCGTCGTTGTCATAGTCCAGGTAAGCAGCGCCGCGGCCGACGATGGGCCGCGGCAGAGCCGATCCAACTTTGTTGGTGACTTCTTCGAAGTGTCCCTTGCCCAGATTATGAAAGAGCTGCGCCGGTTCGGCATATTTCACGGTGGGCTGGACGATGCTGATGTCGTCGGAGACGTGGCCGTTAATCGCAAGAATATCGGGCAAGCCGTCGAGGTCGTAGTCGAAAAAGAGAGCGCCAAATGTGAGCGACTTCGTCGATTTCTGAGCAATACTGGTGGCGGGCGCTGCGTCCGTAAATAATCCCGATCCATCGTTGTGGTAGAGCGCCATACCCTCATTGGTGAAGTTGCCGACAACCAGGCTCGGCCATCCTGAGTTGTCGTAGTCGGCGGCATCGGTGCCCATGCCGGCCCTCGCAGTGCCCGCCTCTCCATAGGCGACGCCCGAGACGACTCCAACATCCGTGAAGGTGCCGTTGTGATTGTTGTGGTACAGCTTGTTCGGCTCTGTGTCGTTGGAGACGAACAGATCGAGCCAGCCGTCGTTGTCGTAGTCGAGGAGAGCTATTCCCAGGGCTTTGCTGCTGGGATCGTAGAGGCCTGCCTTCTTCGTCACATTCTCAAACGTCCCGTCGCCGCGGTTATGAAAGAGCGTGGAACTTTCCCCTTTGAATCGTTGCGGCGTGCAGTAGGACTTGTTCTTGTTGTCGAGGGAACAGTATTGATCGGTAGCGATGGACCACTCGACGTAGTGAGCGACGAAGAGATCGAGTTTGCCGTCGTTGTCATAGTCGAACCACACGGCGCTGGCGGAGAAACCTGGATCGGCCAGGCCGGCTTTGGCCGTGACGTCGATGAACTTCCCTTTGCCCAGATTGCGGAAAAGATGATTGGAGCCGACCGTTGTGATGTAGATGTCGTCGAAGCCGTCGTTGTCGAAGTCTCCAATTGCACAGCCGATGCCGTACACTTCGATCGCCAATCCGGCTGCGCGCGTCACGTCGGTGAAGGTCCCATCTTTGTTGTTGTGATACAGCGCGGGCAGAGATTTGCCCGTTTGGTGGCCCGGCCAGTCCATGGAGTTGACCAGCAGAATGTCTTGCCAACCGTCGTTGTCGTAGTCGATGACGCAAACACCGGAGCCCATGGTTTCCGGCAGATATTTTTTTCCGAACGCGCCCGTGTTGTGCTTGAAATGAATGCCCGCCGGGCTGCTGACATCGGTAAATTCGATCGGGCCCGAAGCACGCGCCGGGATTGGTAGCTCCGGCACGGGCGCTGTTGCGGATGTTGTTGTTTTGGGCGCTGGCTCTTCAGGCTGAGACGGTACGGCCTGTTGCGTTGGACTGACCGGTGTTTGTTTGCAAGCTGCCAGTGACAGGAGGCCGGCGAGCAGTAACGAGAGAGTGAGGCGAGTTGCGATCATTCGATATATTTTCTTGGGCGGTTTGAGAATTACAGTCGAGCCACGACCGGCGCAGACCTTGATCGCCGCGAGTCCATCCAAATTTCAATCAGCAACGCCGGCGGTCCGACTATGAAGAGCGCGTAAAACGGCGCATAGACGATCTGGTAAAGGCGCATGATCATTTCTGCGACCGCGACCAGAAAGACAACGATGCATTGGCCGCGTTTGGAGCGCACGGTGGTCTTGGGGTCCGTGATCATAAAGAAGATAAACAGCTGGTACATGGGACCCGTGATGGGCGCGACCTCGGATTGCCACGGGCTTCCCGACATCCAGCTTCGCAGAAACGCGAACGCGAGAAACGACACAACGTAAATTCCGGTGATGTGAAAGCGATGCACACGCAAAATAATCACAGTCCCCAACGCCCAGATCACGAGCATCGGCCAGAGATAGTTTCCCCACTGAATGCTGAGCGTAGCGACTGTGTCGGCCGCTAGAAAAAGCATCACAGAAATCCCAAAGTTCGAGGGATTCCATAGGTGGCGATTCTTAAGTCGCAATACATACTTCGAAGTGATTGAAAGCGCGGCGCACAGCGCATATGGCCAGAAGGCCGGCGAGCGAACCAGGATTCCGACGCTGATCCCAGTGATATAGGCGCTGGCGGGATGAACCCACTTGTGGAAGAAGATACGGCCGAGCACAAGCTCCAGCACGACGCTGGTCACGATGGCGAGTAGCGTCTTCTTGTAACTCTCGAGCATCCCGAACGACAAATTCCCCGCGAGCAGGATGCAAGTGATGAATGCGGGCGCGATGTAGCGGTTGTCAAGACTGAAAAAGGGCTTGCGCGGTGGCGGTGCCGGCGGAGAGATCACTGGGGTGGTCATCTGGCTCATGCCGGTTCCTTGATCTTGTTCAGCTGGTGGATCGAGGGCCGCTCGATCGTCTGAGTTCTTCCAGAGGGCCAGCGAATCACCACCTTTTCCATCTTTGGATTCTTGCCTAGCCCGAAGTGCAGGCGGCGGTCATTCTGAGAGGCGAAGCCAGTGCCTCCAGAAACCGCCTGTTCTTGCTTCTGGCCGTTCCAGTAGAGTGTAACCTCGGCCCCGATGGCGCTGCGATTGCTCGCGGTGCCTTCGAGTTGGAATTCGATCCACTCGTTTTCAGGCGCAACGGTGTTCTTGTAGACGAGCAGTGGACCTTTCTGGTTCGCGACTACGACATCAAGAACGCCACGATTCCACAGGTCGGCCAGCGCCACCGCGCGGCCATCGTGCGTATCGGTAACGCCCACGGCTTGCGCGACGTCAATGAATTTTCCCGCGCCATCGTTGAGCCACACTCTTTTGTTTTGATAGCCCGACAAGCTGCGTCCCTCAAATGCCGGCCAGTTCTTGGCGTCGCCGATGATCGTGCTGTTGCCTCCGGCAACTTTTGAAAAGTCGTACCAATAACTGCGATTGTGGTCGAGCGAGATGTATCCGTTCGCTAGATAGAGATCGAGCGTTCCATCGTTGTTCAGGTCGCCGAACTGTGCACCGAAACTCCAACCTCCGAGTTCGACGCCGAAGTCGCGAGCGAGATTCTCATACTGCAATCCGTTGCCGGATGTCCCTTCTTTCGGCATCCAGAGATTATTGCCCTGAATCAGGATGCCGTCTTCCGAGATGTTAGAAACATAAACGGCATAGCGGCCCTGATTCAGAATGTCTCCAAACGTTGCATTCATGCCGCTTTTGGGCGCGAAGCCCACGCCCGTTTGCTGGCCGACCTCACGAAAGTTTCCGCCATCGTTGAAATAAAGTTCGGAGACGCCGTAATCGTTCGAGACAAACAGATCGGGATGGCCGGTGCCCCGCAGATCTGCAGCGGATGCTGCCAGCGCCCATCTATGACTGTTTATCCCGGCTTTCTCGCTGACTTCTTCGAATTTTCCATTGCCCAGATTGTGGAAGAGATATTTTCTGCCACCGTTTTTTGCGTACTCGAAACTGTCGGGCATGATTCGAGTCGTGTTCAAGTGCCAGAGGTCGATGTCTTCGGCGTAATAGCCACCGACGAAGAGATCCAAGTGACCGTCGCCGTCGTAGTCAAGCCATATCGCGGTGTTGGCGTTCATCCACGCAGGCAGACCGGCCTGCTCGGTTGCACGCGTGAAACCGTGCCCGTGATCGTTGTGGTAAAGTTCGGGCCGTCCCCACTTAATAAGGAATAAATCTTCGTAACCGTCGTTGTCGTAGTCGCCCCACACTGCGCCCGTGGAAACACCGGTGCCTTCCTGATTGACATCGGCGATGCCCATCTCCGGAGCCACGTCTTTGAATGTGCCGTCACCTTGATTGCGATAGAGAGCGTTCTTGCTGCCGATCGCGCTGTTGGTCACGTAGATGTCGGGCCAGCCATCGCGATCGAAATCGACGATCGAAACGGAAGCTCCCATCGAGGCGACTTCCGGCATGATCGGTTCAAGCTTGGGATCGAGAGCTGGAGCCTGATGCACAAAATTAATGCCTGCCTGATGCGAGACTTCGGTCAAATAAAAACCGTGGCGAGCGACGGAAGTCTGTACATCGGCGGCAGAGCGATCGGAAGCGCGCCGCGCGCCGTAGCGCTTGATGGCCCATGGCGTAAGCAGTAATCCGATAAAGAAAATGATCACAAGAACCCGTGCGACTCGGCCGGAGGTCATTGGGAATTTCCGCTCCGCAACGCGTTCTTGAAGACTTCGGGTGTGACGTAGCGCGTGTGATAGGAGCGCCAATCGTCAGCATGGTGCTGGTAGACCCACTCGTCTTCGAGCGCTCCCGGCCGCGTCGTGTATTCGTTCTTAGCGTGATACGGCAGTGGCAAAACTGTCTTGGACCACGTTGAGTTGTAGTCGCCGTCTTTAATCCAGCCATCGCCCTTGATCACAAAGTCGCGCACCCATCCCGCAGACGGAGGTGGTTGCTCGGCAAAACGCAACGACATCTCGTCGCCGGAGTTCACGATGACATAGCGATCATCGATGTTTTTTAGCAAATCGCGGATGTCGCCGTATCGCGTGTAATAGCCGATCAGATCGCGCCAGCGCTGTTTGGTACCTTCGATCTTGTTGTAGTCGGGGACTTCCGGAGCACCGGCGCCGACTGGCATGTTCATCACGGAGTATCCGCGATAATGCAGGTCAGCCACCGCGGGATCCAGAGTCGTTTGCTTCAGTGGCTCATCAGGAGCGCCTTTCGCCCAGTGAATTGCGTCCCAATAAATTTCTAGGTTGGTGCGGAGCCGTACCCGGCGCGGCGTTCCGAGCTTAAAGATATTGGTTAGATTAAACAGGACCGTTTTCTTGCGTCCGGCGGGGAATCCGAGATTGTCTTGTGCTGTGACCCAGCCGCCGTGTCCGTCGGGCACTTCGACGCTCATTCCGTGAGCGCGCCAGCGATTGCCTTGCGTGATGGCAACGTTGACCGAGGATTCAGTGTCGTGAATCGAGCCTTGAGCGATTAAGTAAAGCGGGCCACTTGCGGGCACGTCGTCACCCAGATCGACTTCGAGGTAATGATCCCGCGTTACACCCTGGAATTGTCCCTTGCCAAAGCTGCTGACGGCTTTTCCATCGAGTGCGCGGATGAGTTCAGTGACGTCCTGCCCGGTATCGTCGGTCGCGCGCGCAATTTCGTGAGGCGTGTACACCGTCGTAAAACCAAGCTTCGCGGGAGGAATCACGAAGCGCTCGTCCACATAAATTTCTGTATTTGTCGGATGATCGACGGTCATCAATGTAATGTAGTCGTAGTAATAAACTTCCCAGAGTTCCGCGGTGATGCGGATGTCGTAGTAGCCATCGTGCGGCACCATTTGGTCGCGCCCGATCTTGTACCATTCGCCGGTGGCGGCGATCTGCGCCGAGCCCAGCGTGTTGATGCGCAGGCCGATGGCTGATCCCCACGGCACAGCGTCTTTTACGAACTCCATCTCTTTCCCGTTGTACGCGAACAAGAACGGACACGAGGCTTTCAGCCGCTGTTCGGTAACGACATCCTGATCAGCCTTCACGCCGAACTCGGCGCGGACCGTGCCGTTGGGCCAGACTACGCGAACCACTTCAGCTTCCGTTTGCTCGCCTAATCCAAAATGAAGCATCGGCCCGGTGATCGGCTGTTTCTGCACCAGTAGGCCGGAGCGAACTTCGATTTCTCCGCCAACTCCGAACGGATTGATGCGCTGATCGCCCACAGCCTGAACGGCATGGGGGCGAACAATCTGCCAGTGATAATTCTTCGAACTCTGACTGACTGCATCGACCGGCTGGCCATCGGCAGAAAGACCGAGAAGATCGAGATGCCCGTTGCCCTTCGTATCCACAGCGGCGAAAACCAACGGCGGCCCGAGCGGATGATCGGCCGGATGATCGAGCAATGTGAAACCGCCTTTGTCATCGCCGAGCCAGATCAACGCACCGCTCGAGTTGTTTTGCGTGGTTGGACACAACACAAGATCGAGCGCTCCGTTGTTGTCCAGATCAGCCGCTTGCAATCGCACTTCACCCACGAGATTACGCGGCGCATCGGGGACGTGGGCGATGTCAGCCGTCTCCCAGCTTTGTCCGTCGTTCTTGTCCGAGATGCGTACGATCGCGCCATCGCTGCGCAGCGCGAGCAGATCCAGGGTTCCATCGTTGTTGGCATCGGCGACGGCCAGAGCTTTTACAGACGCAAAGTCGCCCGGCAGGGCACGCTCGCGAAATTGTCCTTGCCGTTCATTCATGAAGACGTGAAGCTTACCTGCGCCATCGAGGATGGCGGCGTCGGGGTTGCCGTCGCCATCGAGATCCGCCCAGGCAAATCCGCGCAGGCCTGCGATTCCGGCGAAAGGATGAATCGCTAGAAACGTACCGTCGCCATTGTTGCGTAGCACAATCGGCACGCCACCGTTCGCTCCAAGCACGATGTCGAGATCGCCGTCGGCCTCAATATCGACCGCCCATGCTCCAGTGTACGGAGCAGCAGTAACAGATTTCGGCAGTTTTGTCTGTGCGGTCACGTCGGTAAATGTACTCGGACTATCCTGACGCATGAAGCGCACGCCGCCGGCACCGGTGAGGACCAGGTCGGTTTTGAAATCGTAATTAAAATCAACCGGCACGATTCCATCCGGCTGCGGCGGGACCGCACTCGGCCCTCCCGGAAAAGAAAATGTCGCGCCGGAGTCGAGGTGAACTTCGCGTCCGTTGGCCACTGCCACGACGGGCGCACCTGCACTCCCGAGGGAGACGGCGCCAATCCATGTCCACGTTCCCGCAGCGATATGCGGAATAGGCTGTGGCTTAAACGTCAGCGCGGTATCTGCTGGCGCCGGCTTGAAGGTCGGTGTCGGCATGAGCAGGAAATGCGTAAATGGCTCGGCTTCGTCTCCTGGCGCCGCTTTGATGACCCTCAAGCTGTGACGGTAGTCGGGATCGCGCATGAGCACATTGCGCAGAAAGGTGGTTTGCGTCGCAGCAGTACGAAGATCATTTCCCGCCACGGCTCTCTGCACAGCCGCAAGTTGGTGCTGCGCTTCCGACGGCCATGTTGACGACCGGCTGCTCAACTGGCCGAGCGCCGACTTCAGAGGATCGGCATCGTTGCGCTTGGCGGCAACGCGGCTGAGTTCAAGAACCGCAGCCAGATTGCCCGGCTGGGAGCTGAGAATTTTTTGGATAAGTCCTTCGAAGTCAGCGTCGCAGTTCGCGCCGCCTTGACGCTCGGTTTCTTCGGCCAACGAGTACAGCGCCCGCAGGTTCTGTGGATTGAGATCGGAAGCCTTGCGGAAAGCAGACACTGCAGCGGCAGAATCTCCGCGTTGACTCTCCAGGATTCCGAGCAGGTTGTAGATCTGATCGTTCTGGGGCGCCAGATCGCGTGATTTTTCCAGGCGCTGCGCGGCCGAGTCGTAGTTCCGCTGGCGCAGCGCAAGAATCCCCCAGTTGGCCCATCCTGAAGGCTCGCCGGGGACAAGCTGGGTCATCTCAGAGAGCTTCGCCTCGGCGTGGACATCATCGCCTACCTGTAACGCTGAGAGGCCAATGTAGAAAGCGGAAACGACATGCTTGTACTCTTTTGAGTCGGGCGCGGGAAACTTCGGCTTCGAATTGCATGCAGAAAATGCAATCAATAAAGACACTATTAGCGCCGTATTCGCCAGAGTGCTTCTCCGAGTGATTTGCATAGTGGAGCCCACGGCTTACGCATTGAGCGTGAAGTCTCTCAGTCGCAAACCTGCGTTGTTCAACGCCTCCTTTCGTAATTTCCGATCTAAGTTACGAACTTTACCTGCAACGACTCCGCAAGTCAGGCCGCTTGGAGTTTTCCGTTTTTTAAGCGGCGCCGGCGCGTCATTCCCCAAAACCACAAAAACGCGACTGCAAGAAACGGCAACATATAAAGAAGGAGATCCCAGCGGCCGTAGCCTGGAGGGGTAGCTTCCACGCGAGAAAGCGCTTCTCCACCGCCTTCGGAGCTCTGCAGAATGACACGGATGCGCCAGAACTCATCCCGATCGAACTCTGCCGAAGTTTTGTATTCTACTAGGCCTCCGGAATTATCGCGCTCGGTCGGATAGATCACTTCGTTCAATCGTCCGCTTTCGGGCTGCACGCCGATCGAAATCTTCAGGTCTGCGGGTATTTTTTCTCCGGGCGCGGGATCGACGATAACGAAGAACGTTCCGGTGCCGATGTCCGGATGGGTCCAGAGCGCGATTACACAGGGACCGATGCGGCGATTCTCGATAATGGGAAAAGGCGGTCCGTTGTGTGCGCGCACGCTCGCGGGAAGCAGCAGGCAGAATGCAGCCATCGCAATCGCGGCGAGCTTCATTGTCATTGAAGATCGATACACCAAAGCTCTTCCTTATTGTCCAATCGTCCCTGTGTCATCCGCTCATTAGCGTGGCACGCATTTCCATCGGCTGGAAGATGAGCCACATCGCACTGATCCATAGAATCGCACACACTGCTGCCCAAGGCAGAAATGCGCGCCACGTGCGCTTCGGGGAGTCGTCGGAGGCAAGTCCGTGCGTGATGGTGAGAGATCCAGCGAATCCAAGAAGAAGGAATCCCATCTCGATCACTTGCACGATGTTTGCCGGCATTCCGGTCAGCATCCACCGTGGCTCTCCCAGAAAAGGATGCCCTAGGCTTGCAAGCGCGTTCTGCGTGACTGGAATGATCGTGTAGAGCCCAGTCAGAAAGTGAAAACCATAGTGCGCGAGCCACATGCCGAAACCGAGCGGCACCAACCCATACGTGTAACGCACCGCGAGGGACAGCGGTGTTTGGCTGAGCCGCGCCCATGTCCGCGACCAATAAGTGGCAATTGCGAGCAACAGGATGGGCTCGACAATGATCACCAACGCAAAGATTATGCCGAGCACAGGCGCCTCGTGGCTCACTCCAAGAACGCGGCGCAACCATCGTTCGAGGGCGTAGACCGGGCTCACCATGCCAAAGGCGTTCATCAAGGCGCCCAAGCAAAAGACAATCGCAAGTACAGCGAGGTCTTTTCGCTTGGAAAAATATCCGATCCCGGAGCGCAGCGGATCGGTGAGCAGTTCGCTTCCCGGCAGGCGGCTCAGAATCCCGATGTTGTCGTGCGGGCAGGCATGGACACAATCGAGACAGAAGGTGCAATCCATGTTGCCGACTTTGCGCGGCTGAAACAGCGCCAGTTCGCATCCGCGGATAATCACCAGATCGGTTGCTTCATCCCTTCGGCCACGGATGCAGTCCTTCGTCTCGCAGGTGCTACAAACCGATTGCTCGCGCACCTTCACTTCAAACGGTGAGAGTGTGGACGCCACGAAATTGAATTGTCCGATCGGACAAACGAATTTGCAGAACGAGGCGTGCTTGAAAAAACCATCCACGAGCAGAACGCCGAGGAAGTAGGCAATGATCAACCACGCCGTCCACCATGGTGAAGACCATAGATCAAACAATTCGTACAGGAAGAGAATTAAAACGAAGAGAGCGGCAGAGGCCCACTTATTACGCAGCACCCGTGGCCAGTTCCAGCGAGGAGTGAACACGCGTCGCGCGAATTGTCGGACCAAAACGAACGGGCATGCAAGGCAGAAGAAATTCCCCGCACACAGAAGAACCAACACGAGCACCCCGCGAAAATGCAGCCAGGCTACCGTCGTGGCGAGGTTTTTCGGTGCCAGTGACGGTCCCAATAACCCATGCAGGATCATGAACACGCTTATGACCAGCAGCGGCGCTTGCAGCAGGGGACGCGCGTGGCGCCAGCGGAACAACGCCCCAAGGATGGGCGCCTTCATCAAGTCAAACGCTGGCGGATCATCTATGGCGGGCGAAATGGAGGTCAAATTCAAAAGCGGGCCTAATTGGGTCGGACGTTTCGCAAGTCGAATTGCTTATCCACTTTTTCGCCCGTGGGGAGAGTGCCGTGCAACAGAATGACCCAGTCCCCAGCCATACTGAGATGCAGCGTCGATTCGTAGCGTCCGGGCTGTCTTTCTTCGACCGCCCCAAACACCGGGCTCATGCCGGCGTGAGTCATGTCGGCTTCAGCGGTCAAATGCGCCCCGGCCAGGGGTTTCGAGGTCGAGTTCGTCAAAGTGAACGTCGCGGTAATGGCGCCGACCCGGGCCGGCCGAGGGGTGACTTCAAAGCCAATTGCAAGAACGGGAGAAGTCGGGGCTGCGCGGTTACATCCCACCGTCAGCAGCGCGATCGCCACAATTGGCAAGGCCGCTTGAAAACATCTGCTTTTGCGGGGGCGGACGTTTTCGGCCGCCCTTGGCAAGCAGAATCGATTCATTTTCAGGTCCGCGAAAAAACCTATGCCGCACTCTGAAGCTGAGGCCGATGCCACGCGCAGGTGCAAGCCGCCCGTTCCGTTTCCTGTGCAGGCGGAAACATGTGGTAGTACATGCCGATCACCATGGGGATAAACACCACCGAGTTGTAGAACAGATGGAGTTCTACTCGCGGGAAGAACAGTTGCAACACGCTGCATGGTACTGGCTTGCCCCAGAAATTGTGGTGCGTCGTAGCCTGCCAGATCAGGAGGAAATGCTCAATGTGATGCCAGAACTGGATCCCGAATGCCACCATCCACCATGTGTGCGCTCTGCCGGTAAAGCCTTTGCGGAGCAGCCAGAGACCAATCAGCATCACCAGTGCATACCCGTAGTGCAGGGCTTCGGATTTAATCAACCACGGATACCAGAGTCCGATGAGTCCGTTGGCTTTCGGCCGGGGCCATCCCATGACGTAAATCTGGTAGGCCTGGAACAGATGCTCTCCCCAGTGCGCCAGCACGATAAACATGAACCCTTGGAGCGCGCGTTCGTGCCACTTGGTGTTGAGCTTCTCCATGAAGCCAGCGTTTGGGCTTGGGGCAGTATGGATGTTGGGAACTGCGGGATTCGAAACCGCCATCAGCAACCTCCTCGGACCCAGTCTTCAACAAAGCAGGTTCAAGCAGATCTTCAATAAGGGCGTGACTACGATCACATCCCGATCCTCTAAGATCAATAATGGAATCATACTAGGCGACCAATTTACGCCCACCCGGCTTTCAGAAATGGAAGTTTGTCTCAAGGAAGATCAGCTGCCCATTCGAATCCTTGGTATAAATCGACGAAATCACTCCCTTTCCAAAAGCATGGCCATAGTACAAGGTGGCCGCGAAGGAACGGGTAAACTGATAGTCCGCGCTGATATCGCATACGTTCGCCAGTCCCTGGTTCGTGTTGCTCGGGCGGCCCGTAAATCCGAAAGTCTTGGGTTGAAATGCGCCACCGCCGGAATACCAGAGGTCGGAAGCGCTCGCCAGCCGCAGGGCATGAACTTCGCTTCGGAGGCCCAGCTTGGAAACCGGCTTAATGCTGAACGAGGCGTACAGATCCTCATTGTTCATCATGTTGTAGAACGGGAAGCGGGCATACTGACGCGGGGTTGGCAAATCCTGAAAGAAGGTGCCATGACGGCTGTCGCTGGCATTGCCGTCGCCGCTGCCGTACGAATAGCCGATGCTAATCCAAGGCTTCACCTTCACCGGCGCCTGCCATCCGGCCTCGCCGACGAAGGCGGCTGCGCGCTGCGTCAGCGCTCCCCAGGAACCGGTCTGCAACGCTCCCCAGACAAGAAAATCGAAGTTGCCTGAAGCGAGCGTGTGCACGACATGAACATAGTCCGCTCCCCAGGTCGCGATCTGAATCTTGCCCAAGTCGCCCGCGCGAACTGAAGCCGGACGGTTATCCGTCTTTAAGACCGTCGTCCGATGGTCGATGTAGCCCATGGCGAACGCCCGGAAATCACCAGCGCTGTTCTCATTGCCAACTTGCCGGGTGTAGGCGCCGTAGTAGCTGTCGACATCCAGTTCGTCCATACCTTTGAACTGGAATACACCCTGGGTAGGGCGTCCGCCGAAGAAAGTGAAATTGTTGCGGCTGGAGTTGGCGGACAGTTGCACTCCATCAAACGATCTCTGCACTGCCGTAAAAGTGAAGTTTGAAATCAGGCGGCTTGATATGCGGTTTTGCACGATGCCAGCCAGCAACTGGTCTTTGGGCTTCACTTCCATTCCGTCAAAATATTCGAAACGCCCGATCTTCAAGCCCAGAGGACCAAGATTCTTGAAATTCACGAATGCCTGCTTTACGAATCCGTTGGCGACGTTGGTGTGGTTGTTGTTCGCCGCGTAATAGCTTCCACCCAGGCCGAGCTGGCCCTGCGGAGCCGCAATGACGGCGTCATTGGGCAGGCCGAGAATCGACGGCTGCTCTCCCTCGATGAACCAGTCAAAACGCTCTCCGGTTTGTCCGATTCCCACTCGCAACAGCGAGTCCCAGAATCCATAGTCACTGTTACCGATCGGGGCTTGGAACCAATACCAACCCTCAGCGCGAGTACGCCAATTCACAGAGATTTCAAGCGGACCGAGTTTGTGTTTCGGTGGCGGCGAATCCTGCGTCTTCTGCACCGTCGTCTGGGGCAGGGCCGTTTTCGCCGGAGTGCCTTCCTGGGCCATCAGCGCTGTGGACAAGAAAACACCTGCACTTAGATACACTGCAAGCCTCATCGCAACTCCTAGAGTTATCTAGAAACCTGGTCTTGAACCGACCCCACAAAACAATCGAGCCCGGTGGAACACAAAAGATGAAGGGTGGAGAGGAAGGTTAATGAGAAATGAACTCGATCGACAATACTAGAAACGTATTATGAGTGCGGCTTGGACGAGGGTGCCAGGGCTTGAGTTCCACAAGGTCAGTTGGGAGATTCCGCGGCATTGTTCGTTCTTGGATACGAACACCGGTTTGTCGTCCAAGTCTAATGTCGATGGCAGAGTGGGCGAGCTAAGGTCGCGTCGGTGACATCGCAGAAGGAATGCGAAACACGAAGGACCAAAAGGTTCAAACAAACCCATGATTCCGTGGTCTTTTGAGCTACTGAGATTTAGAAGCCCGGCCCCTTCGCCGCCGAGCGGCGGCTTAACGATGCGACGCTCGCATCCTTGGGGGCCGGGCCCAATTCAGAGGTATTCAGTTTTGATTCCTCCTCGACTATTACACGCGTCTCCCACCATTGCTGTCAGTGATCTTTGTCACCGATCCTGGATCCACTTAAGTCAAGCTGTATGAGGGCGGCGGCCGCCAGTGATTCGTGTCACTGCCAGTTGGTTCGCGGTTGAGCTAGTCTCTGTTGTAGGGGACGGTTTATGGATATCACTACTTTGTCCCTGATCTTCGCCGTTCTCGCCGGATGGTGGTTCTTCACGGTAGCTGCCGCAACGGGTGCTTTCAAACTCAGACGGCATCATCCTCACCACCACCACCACCATCGGGAAAGGGAACATCAGCATTAACAGGGTCGTTTTAGATTCACGATTGCCGCCACACTCAGGCGTGACCGAGGTCACAGACCAAAGCGTATGCGCAATAGAGAATCTGGCAGCGATGCGTGTCGATTCCAAACTGAACTCAGATGTGACGCTCGACCCAGTGGCGAGTCTCCCAGTTTCCAAGCGGATTCGCAACCGCTGCTGTCCGCGATCAAAGACTAGCCCAGAGAGCACCATCTAACTGGAGCATGCCATGCCAAAGCACCCCCTTCCATTGAAAGATTCCACTATCCATGCTGCCCACTTACCAACCGCCATTCGCAAAGATTACTTCCTGACTGACATCGTGCAATCATTTTTCTCGTTCTGCAGGAGATATTGTCTCGCACCTCTCCAAGGCCCGGGCGAAGCACCTCGCCTGGATCGTGGCTGGATCATTGCAAACCATAAGCTGGTCTCCTTTCACGCAGCGTTTCTGACATCGCTGCTTAGTATTCCTCTGCATGTCGCATCGAAATTCGCAGTCATGCGGGAAATGTTTTTGAGTGTTGAAGTCGTGATTTCATCTGTCATCTGGTACGCCGCATGGCATACGAATATCGCGATCCACGAGATGGGGCACTACCTGGCTGCAGTCAGAACCAACAACCTCAGGCCGGAGCTTGCAGTGCCGGCTGCGGAAAAGCTGGGACAAGGCGCAGTTCGCAGATGGCTCTGGTATCTGGAAATGTTTGTGAAGATCCCATACGGCGCCTTCCGGGGAGTACACAAAGAAGCGGGAAGCTTCCATCCAAGCGTAAAGACGCAGAACCTGGCTGTCTCCGCCGCAGGACCGGCCGCGAGTAAAGTGCTGAGCCAAATCATGTTTCTGCCGGGGATCATTCTCATTCTTCTTGGCTTGTACTTAGCGGTTCCGGCCTCGGTCTACATAGGAAGATTGCTTTTTACAGTTGGAGCAGTCGCTCTGCTGGATTTCCTGCTTTCGGATCCGGGGAAATATAAGGCGTTTCAGGCTAGACAAGAAGAGGCCGCTTCCAAGGCCGCCGAAGTGCGGGCCGCAGAACCCGCCCATGAGGGGCAGGAAACACGTACTGGAAAGCCGTCCGAGCTTCGACGTAAGCTCCGTTTGCATCGGCTACAGGAATTGGAGCTTCCCGATGGGCGGATTGTGTTCGCGCCCTGGGAGTTTAGAAACTCCATCCAGGGAGGACGCCATACCGAAGAGATGGGCGGCAATCTCAGCTTCCAGGAGTTGATGTTCCTGCCCCTCACCGCAAAGGACTACATTGAAGCGCAGCGCGTCATCAGCATGCTCCAAAGCAGGGCGATTCAGATCATCCAGGATACCGAAGGGCTCAATTTCGTGGGCATCGGCCTGGAAGGCGGCATCGTCGCTTCTTACGCCAAGGAAGAATGCGACTTCCTTCCCGAAGAAAGAGCACTGCGAGTGGCGGTACAAGCGATCGAGGAGTGCGGGTTCGTGCCGGATCGGGATGTTTGCCTGGCGCTTGACCCCGCCGCCAGTGAGCTCAGCAATGCGTACCGTGAGAAGACGGGGGAGAAAGAGTCCATTGGCCAGTACTTGTTCTGGAGAGCCGAAGACCCCAAGGTCTTAAGCACGGATGAGATGGTCGATCTGTACCTCCGGTGGGTGAAGAAATATCCCATCGTATCGCTTGAGGACCCATTCGCAGAGGATGATTTCGACGGATGGAAGAAGTTGATGAAAGCTCTTGATCAGGAAATCCTGATCATCGGTGACGATCTGGTTACGACCAAGGACACGACGATTCAGCGGTGTGCCGAGCAAGGGCTCATAAATACTGCTTTGATCAAGGCCAACCAGATCGGCAGCCTCAGTGAGACGCTGCTCGCAACCCGTATCGCAAAACAGAAGGGGCTTGCCCTGGTAGTGTCGCACCGATCCAAGTCTCCGAATGAGGTCATGGAAGCCGACATCAGTTTCGCAGTCGGTGCCCTCGGCCTGAAGTGCGGCGGCGGCGCCAATACAGAGAGGCTGGTCAAATACGGCAGAGTCGTCGAACTGATGGAGATGGCAAAGAAAGGCGTGAGGATTACGCGGAAACTTGATCCCGATCTCATTATCTCCGACATCTCTGCCCACGAGGAACCTACAAACGCGGGAATTCCAACCGTGGGCGTCGTGCTGATGCTTGATAACGGGATGAAATTCTCTGCCGCTACTCCACTGGGTGTTTCTGCCGGAACAGATGAGGCGATTCACTTGGTGGACAGCATTATTGAGGAATGCCCGTTGACACGGAAATTCCCCAAATACTTTGTTTACAAGCAGAAGGACAAAACCTACCGCTTCTCACCTGATGTGAAGGCAGAGACGATCACAAAGGAGAACCGCGAACTGGCCGACCTCTGGGTTCGAGCCAAGCGCTATGGCGGAAAGGGCTGCCTGAACGCCGTGGCGAACGTGACAGAGGTGGTCGCTCCCCGCTTTCTGGGCCAAAAGATCTCCTCACTCGGCACGCTTGCTGATATTGATCGCGAGCTTCTGCTGATGGAGTTGGACCTCGCCATAAAGCGAGGCAAAATCAGTGCCAACGCCTCGGCCGAGGAGAGAATCCAGATCATGCAACGAAAGGCGAATCTAGGCATGAATGCGGTGCTTTCGTTGTCGCTGGCGCTCGGGCGTTTGATCGCGGCGCGCGATGGCAGCGAACTTCCTGATGTGCTTAGAGAGATGGAAACAACTCTTGATCGCGACTTTCTGTACGGGATTAAGGGGACACCGTCAGTTCCCACAGTCCACGATGAGGAACACGCGCTGGTCTAACTTATTTTTGTTGTGAGGGATCTGTTGAGGTGATATCCCGGAGCAATGGGATATCACCTCTAATCTTTTCAGATAATCTTTTCAGACATCATCCGGTTGCGGCACGGGCAGATTTTCTTCCTGACAGATTTTCTCGAGTTGGCGGACAGACCAAACGGTATTGAAATTGTAAAAGGCGCGATATGGCTGCTGTAAGAGTTCGAGGACGTTTGCGGACTGGACATCGCTCCATCCGGGTAAGCTTTCCCTGACCTCCTCGAGATTCATGCCGCTCAGTTTCAAGCTGATCAGCGACTGCACATTTCCGGGATGAAGCGACAAGTGCTGTAGCCCGCCTTTGAGAATCTGCTTTCGGGCCATGAGCACTTTCCTCTCGCCCACGCTTTGCAGCACTTGCATATATTTTTCGAACAGCACCCACTCATTCACCAAGAGTCCAATTTCGGCGGGACTGAACGCTTTCCAGAACACGGCGGGATAGCGCATGCACAGAAAGCGACCGAGCATGAAGGCTCCCGCTTCGTATCCGGAGATCTGCGCACGTGAGCATTTCGCCAGCGCAAGCTTGAAGAATCTGATCTTCCGGTCCAAGGTGAGCATTTCGAAGACATTGCATTGGCCCAAGTGGTCGCCGATGTCGCTCTTGAGGACCTCTTCCATGTAGAGCATTTCGCGCTCATCGAACCAGCCATTGACCAGCCTGCGTGCCTCCTCCGACTCCCGCTGCAGATCAAAATTTACTAATCGCATGACCTCACTTAGAGTGGAGCTCTGATCCGATTCCAAATCCTTCGTGAGTTGCTTGTAGTAGCGGTAGGAATATGCAATCGAAGGGAACGTCTTTCGTTCGTCTTGATCCAGTTGGATCGACTCTCCCTTGATGTAGCGCAAGAGCCGGCCCCTGGCGAACTGTGCCTCCCCCATGTAAATGGTGTGTCGCTTGGAAGACAGCGTGATCCAGTCTCCCTCCCGGATTTCCTGGCCTCTGGAATTGACGAGCGGTCCGCCTGGCTGCAAATCCACGCCATTTTTCTCGAGGCTCAGGAGGGCAGGTATCCCAAGACTATGGCAGATCGTAACTACATGAATGGCGGCAGACGTTAGGCTGATGATTGCGTCCATTTCGCGCATGACGACGGTATCTGTGGGCACAAAGGTCGTCTTGCAAAGGCACACCTTCTCCCCTATGCTCTTGGCTTTCAATGCCGCTTCACCGGTGAAATACACGCGAGCCGACACCGCCGATCGAGGCAGGACAGAGGCGCCGCAGCAGAAGGGCGTGAGCTTGTCGAACACTTCCTGGTCGATGGTGTCACTCGTGAGTTGTTTGATGTGATAAGGCCGGATGAGTTCGGCGACCCGTCGCCGCGAGACGGTGCCGGATTTATGCATGTCGACTACCGCCGTGACGGCAGCTCGACCGGCCATAGCTGTTTCATTGAGCTGGAGCAGCGCGAACCATTCATACCTTCTGGTTGCTTCCACGGCGAATTCTATGGTCACGGGAGATTCAAAATCCCTCTCCAGTTCCGGAAGATGGGGAACGAAATGATATACAGCGGGAAAGAGTTCTCTGATCGTCTCCCGGTCATCGAAGACGGTCGATTCGATCTCTGCGGTTCCGGTCATCATTTCCTCGCCGAAAATGTTGTGGGCAGTTTGGAGCTCGATTCCGGTTCCCGTCTGCGTGTGGCGGCTGCAGATGACGCCGGCATAGGCGGTGTCGTCCCGCACGGTGCAGATCATTTTCTGCAAGATCAGACTCGGATAGTCGTTGGTTCCCCGGCAAAGGGTCGCTACCAGCTCCCGATTCTCTTCGAAGTCTTTGTAAGCCTGTCTGGCGAAGAAGACAGCCTGTGCGAATGGATCTTCGATCAGGTTTCTGTCGTTTTTCGCGAGGATACCGGTCAACTGCTCCACAAACCGATCAACTTCATCGGCCGGAAGGTTGGTCCTGACTGCCCCCACGATGGAAGCGTACTCGTCCCGGTCGAGCAAGCGACAAAGGTTCCTCAAGTTGTTCAGGAACATTTTGCGAGCGGGGAGTTTGCCATACATCATTTCCAAGGCTGGCAGCGTTTTCTCCGTCACTCCCACATTGAGGTAGGTGTCCATGACTCCAGGAATGTAGTGACCGGTGGCACAACGGAGTGCGAATACCAGCGGTGAGTTGCCGTGCCCTAGCTCCTGCAGGGTGACCACCTCGAGCTGGGCGAGGGCGTCGGAGAGATGCTTCTCAAAGTGCTGATCGCGCTCTTCGTAAGCCTGCGCCGCAAGCACCACAAATTCCGGCACTGGGTAGCCGAGTTGGCACAGCTTCAGGAGGGTGAATGCTTTTTGGCTAATGGCCTGCTCGGTGTGGGCCTGACAGCTCGTACAAGGAACGACGAAACGGCTTTCGCAAGGTTGAACTCGACTTGTTTTCTCCAAGGAAGCCGCCTGCGCCAACGAGCGGAGCTCAGCCGCGGCTCTGGGTTCTCCGTGGCGGGCGTCCAGAATCAGGGAAAGATTCTTCTTCGTCTTCTCTATGTCGTCATCCTGGAGAAGCAAGATGTCGGATTCGCTGATGACGATGCTGCTGGTTGTGCCATCTTGCAGTGCGTAGTCCACTACCGGAGGAGAATATCCAGGTTGATTCGGAGCGACGACTTGTTTCTGCGAAACGCGCCGGTCTCTTCGGGGTAGAAGGTGGCGCCAGCTAAAGTAGTTCCCGCGGACTCTGAAGTCGCGGAGGTTGGTCGCTGTCAGGATCTCCATAGCGGGTCATCCCGTCTGACTCGCACAGTCTCTATTTTGTCCATGTTCAAGCACTCGGCAGATTCTTGTCTGTGATACGAGGCACAGCGTGCGCGATTGCCATCAATGCTGCTTGAGCTCTTGAAAACATGGGACCTGGCAAACCCGGTCCACTATCCAGCTGCTGCATGCTCTTCCGACGGAAAAAGAACATTCCAGGTTGCGGTCGACGCTTGTGGCTTCAACACGCTTGATTTGACGCACTGCGAGTGGTGATCCGAGTCACTGCTTTTATTGGTCGGCGGGAGTTGCGTAGAGGTAGGGGCGTCGTGCTCAGAGCAGGACACTCGTTCGGTGAGATTCATGTTGATTGTTGGTGGCAATGGAGTTAGCAGCCATGTTTGAAACCATAGACGAACAAGTCGAAACAACTGAAGGCGGCCGTCCGAGGATGAGTAAGTGGCTTGCCCGTTTGGCGGGCGTAGCGGTCGTCCTGGTGATCTTTTTTGCGGGGCTGTACTTCGCAATCGTGTCCTTCGAATGACTCCAGTCGGCGAGTTACCGACGAGAAGCAGAACCTAAGGGATTCGTGTGGGAGTTCGATACGGCAAGCTCCAAGGAAAGACTGCGGATTTTGGGAATTGAGTTACAGTTCTTGGACGCAGGTGGTTAGGAGCACATGACCCAAATGCGGAAGGATGTGTTCGCCGGTCGCTGGGTGATCATGGCTGAGACCGCGACGGTGCGGCCCTCGGATTTTCATTTCAAGAAATTCGTCAGGGAAACGACGTTCTGCCCATTTTGCGAGACCAATGAGGCCTCGACGCCGCCGGAAGTCTTCGCGATTCGCAATCTGGCTTCACGCGCAAACGGGCCGGGCTGGTCTGTGCGCGTGGTACCCAACTCAGATCCACGACTGCGAATCGAAGGCGAACTGGGACGGCGTGCCGAAGGGTTCCACGATCTGATGAACGGGGTGGGCGCGCACGAGATCATTGCCGAGACGCCTCGCCACGACCATAGCCTCCACGAATTCGGAATCCATGAGATCTGCGACGTACTCCGAGCTTACGTAGCCCGCATTGTCGACCTCGAAGGCGACAAACGAATGCGCTACGTGCTGATCTTCAAGAACCATGGTGAAGAAGCCGGTGCACACACCATCAGTCATTCGATCTCGCAATTGATGGCCCTCTCGGTGACGCCGCGCACAGTTAAGACCAAGCTCATAGTCGCGCGCGAGTACTTTGCCTTGAAGGAACGCTGCATCTATTGTGATGTGCTCCAGCAAGAACTGGAGGCGCGGAAGCGACTGATCGCGGAGAATGAGGATTTTGTTGCGTTCGCTCCCTTCGCATCGCGCTTTCCGTTCGAGATGGCAGTATTTCCCAAAGTTCACGACAGTGCCTTCAGCCGCATCAACCCGCAACAGCTGGAGAGTTTGTCCCGGATTCTGCACGATGTGTTGCAAAAGTTGGATCACACTCTGGGAGGGCCACCCTACAACTTATCCCTCCAGGATAGACCGTTCCTACGCCCTAGAGCAGGGTACTGGACTTCCATCGAAGACGACTTCCATTGGCACATCGAGATACTGCCGCAGATTGCCCGTATCACGGGATTCGAATGGGCGTCCGGTTTTTTCTATAATCCAGTGCCGCCGGAAGTCGCTGCTCGATGCCTCTCGCCTGTTGCATACGCTTGAACCGTTTGGCCTTTGCACGCAAGCCGTTGAAGGATATCCGCTTGAAAAAGATCAGGTGAGCATATGGTCGACTGAGCGCCAGCACGGCGATGTGGCCCGGCGTCATCTGTTTCGACGCGTACACCCTACGCCGAATCATGCGACGCGTTGAAAAACAGGGCAATTGCAGAGGGCCTTGGGGCGCCGTGCTAGCATCATCGTGGTGTTGGATTTCCGCATCCTGCTGAAGCTACCGCTCCAGGTCCAACAAAAGCCTTTTTTCCCCTCACAGGATGGTCCCGAAAAAGGAGTTCTGCGCGGCTATGGACGACATGAGAAAGGTAATCGGCTTGAGGAAGGAAGAGGG
Source organism: Candidatus Solibacter sp. (assembly GCA_035501655.1). Lineage (GTDB taxonomy): Bacteria > Acidobacteriota > Terriglobia > Terriglobales > Acidobacteriaceae > Sulfotelmatobacter. The sequence continues at coordinate 327,683 of DATJVU010000035.1, read as the reverse complement.
CTATTCCTCGAACAGGGAAGAGAATCACCCCATTTCGTCCGGAGTGCCTTCTGCGCAGGACATCGACGATTTGCTGGTCGCCATTCACAACCGTGGGCTTGATGTCCTCGATGATGAACCTGAGTTACCGTCGGCTCTGGAACAACGACTGGTTAGCGAAGGGGACGAAATTGATGTCAACCCGGTACCGGTTGCTCCTGACGCGGCCAACGACCCTGTGCGTGTTTACTTGCGCGAGATGGGCGCCTCGCCGCTGCTCACTCGTGAAGGGGAAGTTGGGATTGCCAAGCGCATCGAACGCGGACAACTCTCGGCCATGAAGGCGCTGTCACGGTCGCCCATTGTAGTTCTCGAAGTTCTGGCCATGGGTGAGGAGTTGAAACGACACCAACGTTCAATCAAGGAAACCGTCGTCTTCGATGAGGAAGACGTCACCGACGAGGTTCTCCAGGACCGGTTCGAGGAAACTACGCATCGCATCGATCAGATACAAAAAAGCTACAAAACAGCCCGCCGCCTTGCGGAACAGCTCACGACTTTGCAAGCGGACAAGAAAACGCGCAAATACCGTCGCCGCCGGTCTCATCTGAGCCGCGAGATTGTCCGGATGTCGCTCATCATCCGCCACCTTGGCTTAACCCGCTCGGAGCGTATGCACCTGACGGATCGGGTGAATCAAACCACGAACCTCATGCGCTCTCTTCTGCGCCAGCTGGCTAACCTGGAAAAGAAGATTGCCAGCACGCGCAGCGAGGAACTCAAGAAGAGCTACCGCACCATGCAGCGGAAGCAGAATGCCGAGATGAAAAAGCTGGAGCTTGACGCCGGCATGACATTCGCGGAATTGCAGCGCGTGCAGCGCGCGATCATCCAAGGCGACATGGACGCGGAACAGGCGAAACACGAGCTCATCGAGGCCAACCTGCGTCTTGTGGTTTCCATCGCGAAGAAATATGGCAATCGCGGGCTTCAGTTCCTTGACCTGATCCAGGAGGGCAACGTCGGCTTGATGAAAGCGGTCGACAAGTTCGACTATCGCCGCGGATACAAGTTCTCCACCTACGCCACATGGTGGATTCGTCAGGCCATCAGCCGGGCCATTGCCGATCAGGCGCGCACCATCCGGCTACCGGTGCACATGATCGAGATCGTAAACAAGTTGATCCGCGTTTCGCGGCAACTGGTCCAATCGCTCGGGCGCGAACCTACCTCGACCGAGATTGCTCAGCAAATGGATATTCCCGAGGCGAAGGTGCGCAGGGTACGCAAGATCATGCGGGTGCCGCTCTCGCTGGAGACGCCGATTGGCGAGGAGGGGGATTCACACCTCAGCGACGTGATTGAAGACCAGGCCCAGGTCTCGCCCGCGGAAGCGGTCATCAGCACGAACCTTAAGGAGCGGACCGCATACGTTTTGCGAACGCTCAGTGCGCGGGAAGAGAAGATCATCAGAATGCGCTTTGGTATGGAGGACGGCTCGGAGCGGACGCTGGAAGAGGTTGGCCGGTCGTTCGACGTCACTCGCGAACGCATTCGCCAGATCGAAGCCAAGGCGCTGCGCAAGCTGCGTCATCCCTCGCGCTCGCGCGAACTCAAGGCGCTCTTCGATCATGTGCGGGAATAAACGAGTTTGGATATAAGCCGACTGATATCGCCACGGTTGATGCGTTTCAAGTCAGTCGCTCTAGCCTTCAAGCGGCAGCCGTCTTATCTGTGACGATCGGGAGAACGAAAGTTGGGAGTCTTGGGCTCCTGCTCTTGCAGTGCGTCTGATTCGCGGCCTTCCAGTTCGGCTTGGCGATGTTGGGTAGCTTCGGCGGGATCTGTGCCCGCCTTGAGTTCCGTTTTCTCGATGAAGTAGCGCCAGCCTTCGTGCCGATCCGCAGAGTCCTGGGAATCCTCGAATTTCTTCAATTGCAATTCTGCGTTCTGCTTGCCCCGGATGACCGCGATCACGCCAGCGGAACGGTAGGTACGGACGTTATGCCGGATGATGGCGTAAGAGGCGGTAAGGTCGTCGCGTGTCAGATAGGGTCCCGTTTCGTAGCTTGCTCAGAAGATCGTTACGCAGAACTGAGTTGTCATTCTCGCGGTTCAGCCCAATATGCCTCGGAAACAGAAGTGGAACTTGAAAAGGCGATCTTGAGAGATCGCCTTCCGCAAGGCGTCGCACTCTCAGAGAGGCGTTACGTTCTCAGCCTGCAAGCCCTTGGGCCCCTTGGTCACGTCGAACTGCACCGTTTGGCCCTCCTGAAGGCTCTTGAAGCCTCCAGCCTGGATTGCAGAAAAATGCACAAAAACGTCCTCGCCACTCTGGCGGCTAATGAAGCCGTAGCCCTTGGCGTCGTTGAACCACTTTACAGTTCCTTGTTCTGCCATGTTGATACTTGTTCCTTTTGAAATTGATTTTACGCTGGAGAGATTCGGAGGTACTTAAGGGCAGGTTACTGGCTGTTGAGGCGAGAGCTGCTCACGACCGATTCGGTCTAACGCACACAGGCATCGTACGTGAAGCTTGCACAATGCGCAAGGCGATTCGACCATCGTTGTGATTCCGGCACCGGCCGACTCTGTGAGCGAAGTACACTTGCAGCCCTGGACCGATCTCAATGTCGCGGCGGCGAATCTTCAGCAATGATTGTTGCAAGCAGCGTATAATGGCAATACTTAACCTCGAAGATACGCCGCTCAAGCAATTTGCGCCTTCGCGATTGAGAGATCGAGAGGCGCATGTTCGCGCGACCGTCTACCTCGGAGCGCACCACTCTTTTCCGAGACCAGGGATTGCAGTCGAAATTGTTCAACTTTACGCGCCTATCGACGCTTATCGCCACCGTGGCCCTGGCGTGGAAAATCTGCGAGTCCATTGGCGCTTAGGCACCTGCAAGGGAAGTTGTAAAAACCCACTACTCGAAATGACAGGAGTTCATTGATGTCAGCACGGAATGGCGACAAGTCCAGATTTCACCGCGAGCGCAAGCAAAAAATCGCTCGGCGGAAGCGCACTCAGGAACTGATGGAACGCGCGGCAAAGGCACGGAAAGCCGGCACGTCAGACCGCGTGCACCCACGGTCGGTGTCGGCATGACCACCAGGTTGCTGCCACCGGCGTCTCTGCTTTTCGCGCCCATCCCTGGAGAAATCAGGAAGAAGCGAGTGCTGCTGGTCGACACCTGGCGCCGGCTATTAATAAGAATAGGGGGTACTTATGCCTAGAGGGAGATCAACATTTACCAAACGCCAGAAGGAACATACGCGCCAACAAAAACAACGGGACAAGGCGGAGCGCAGGAGTCAGCGCAAACAGGACAAGTCCGCAGGGGGCAGCGTGGACGAGATGGCGGAACTGCGCGAACATGCGGCGGCGCAGGCGGCGCTATTCAACATTGGTGTCGAGGAATCTGACGCTGCGGAAGAGTTCACGCCGGTTGGCCGTGGCGAGTGAGTTGTGAGCAAAAGCCTGTCGGAGCCTGAGGGCTAGGCAGCGAAAATCAGACGTATCGCAACAATCCAGTTGGGAGGAAGAGAGAGTGGCAGAAATTCGATTGCAAGAGGGCGAGTCCTTAGAGAATGCGCTTCGCCGATTCAAGCGTAAGGTGCAGACGGAAGACATCATTAAAGAAGTGAAACGGCATTCGTATTATTTGAAGCCGGGCGAAAAACGGCGTGTGAAAAGCGCTTTAGCGCGAAAGCGCGCGCGGAAGAAGAATCGGAAAGAAGGTTCGTTTGGGACGGAATCGCGCCGCGAAAAATGAAGATTCGGAATTGGCATGGTCTCAACCAACGTCACGGCAGATCCACGTCGAGAGCGTAAATCTCCTGGATGCTTGCATCTCGGAGCACGACCGGCGATCCGTCTGGAGTCAGACACATTCGCGGCCCGAAAGCGCCAGCCATTCCTTGCGGCACATCCACAACCGCCAGTTCCTCGAGTCTCCGGTCAGCGATGCGGAGACGATAGAGAGGAGCATGGGAATGGTCGGATATCAGCGAGAAAAACAAGTACCTGTTGTCATCCGACCACCGCAGGGGAAGCGGGCCCGGCTGCCTGAGTTCCACGACATCCGACCATTTCTGGTTCTGCCGATCGAAGACAAAGAGTTTACGATTCCCCGGCGCCTCGCCCGCGACAATGAATCGTCCGTCAGGAGATACGAGCGGACCATACATGCCGTCTGAGCCGGGAATAATTGAAACATGATTTGTTGTTAGGTCAAGCGAGTAAAGTCGCGGGTGCGGCGAGAAAAACGATGGGCCAAAGATCAACGTATGGCCATTCGCGGCCCACGCAGGGTCCGTCCAGTGCTCGTCGGCCTGCGCCACCATTCGTGGTTGGCCCCCTCCCGCCGAAACGATGTAGATCTTCAAATATTCCCCGGGGAGTTTTCCGGCGAAGGCGATCTGCATGCCATCGGGAGACCACCTAGGCAAGAATGCGCGGAGAGGTAAAGTGGTCAACTGCATTCGCTCGCTGCCATCGACTCTGCTTCGCCAGAGAATCGCTTCGGGAAACGTGATGTACGTCATCCACTTCCCATCGCGAGAGAAGTCCAGGTGTTCGGCGGAAATTCCGGAGAGGTACGGCTCAAGGCGCTTAAGCGGCAAATCATAGCGAAGCAACTCTCCGCGTTGAATGCTGCCGATGACGAATATCTGCTTGGCGTCCGGACTGGGTGCGGCTTGCAGAAAATCCGTGGCGCCCGAGGTGAGTTGCACCGGTTTTGCGCTGCTCCTCTGAAAGAACCCCTGCCGTTCGCGGAGAGCCCATATGGCTTTGGCGCCAGAATCCGAATCCGCCGCAAAAATGAAGTATTTCTGGTCTGGGGTCCAACTGCCGTACGGAGTCTGGCGGTTTCCTTTGGGCGTAATCGCTAAACGGTGCATGTTGGAGCCGTCGGACGACATCTCCCAAACGTGAACGGAGTCTTCGTCCCAATCATCCATGCGGATGACCTTGCCGTCAGGAGACCACATGAGGCTGGAAATCACCCCTCGCTCGATTCGGGCGAGTCTGTGTGATCCGCTTCCGTCCTTCTTTGCTACCCATACTTCGTTAACTGCCTGGTCGTGGGTAGGACCGGTCGCGTACACGATACTTTGACCATCCGGAGACCATGCCGCTTTGTGGCCGCTCAAGTCCCCGACCCTGCGTGCCTGCCCATTAACCATCGACAGGAGCCACAGCGGCTCATCCCGCAGAAATGTGCTCGTCCCGATTAGCTCCGTTTTATCCGGAGAAATTGCCAAGATCGAAAAGCAGTCAATCGGGGTGGGGATTGAGGCTGCATCTCCACCGCTCACGGAAACCTGCATCAGGCGCGAGTGCTCTTCCGAAAAGTAGACACGCGCACCGTCTGTGACCAGCCGGGAGTAGCTGTGGTAGCAGGGGCGGTTCTTCTCCCGCCCATCGCGCGTCAATTGCTTGTAACTCACAACGCGAGGCGCAGGTAACGGAGACTTGAGCCAGAGGATTCCTCCCATCAGGGCGGCAACCGCCACAAATCCAATGACCCAGCGCTTCCATATGTTTTGTGTCGGTGCATCACAGGCCTGCTTTCCTGGCGCACGAGAGCCGTCTCCATTCGGAGAAATAAAGCCGATGAAGCGATACCCGTACCGCGGTAGCGTTTCGATGAACTGCGGATGCTCGACTGAGTCGCCGAGAACCTGCCGCAGTTTCTGCACGGCATGGTTCAGGCCGTCATCGAATTCCACAAAGGTATTGGTTGACCACAGCTTGTTGCGCAGTTCGTCGCGCGTGACTACTTCTCCGGGATGTTCCGCCAACACCCGCAGGATCTCAAAGGACTTCCGAGGTAGTGGAAATATTCTGCCGTTGTTGTGGAGTTCCCCCGACGTGAGGTCGAGCTCAAGACTTCCAAAACGGATTCGTGCGGGGGATGAGGACGACACGGGCATGCCGCCTCCAAGCGTCTTGAAGTTAGCACTCGATGCAGGGGAAGACAGTGATTCCAGTCACGAAAGTGGTGTGGAGTTTTGACGCGTATCGAGCCGTTCATTCACCCTTCATGCGGAATTCAGGCCACGTTCATTGAGTGCGAGGGCGCTACCGTGGGATAAGTCTTTCTTGATGAATAACAGGGTCAGTGCTCGCACGGCCCCTTGGAACTAAACACCCGATTCAGCCAATTTGCCATTGTTTGAAAGACAAGGCGGATGCCTTCGACGGGGGCAGAGTTGTCCATCATGCCGTGCAGCAATTCTTGGAGGGAGATCATGAAACGAATTGCCGTTTTGCTTCTGGCTTTCTTCACGTGCTTTGTTTTGACTGCCTGGCCGCAACCAAAGGCGCACTGTAAAAAGAAACCCAAGATCATCACTTTTGACGTTCCAGGCGCGGGTACAGGTCCGGGCCAGGGGACGTTTCCCTATGGCATAGATTCTTCGGGCACGATAATCGGTCCGTACGTGGACGCGGACAATGTGAATCATGGTTTTGTGCGGAGTCATGACGGCACCCTCACCACATTCGACGCTCCGGGCGCGGGCACGGGCGCAGGCCAGGGAACTGTTGCCCTGAGCATCAACCCGTCGGGTGCGGTCGCGGGAATGTATTTCGATGCGAACTGCCTCTATCACGGATTCCTGCGTGACCCTGACGGCACTATTACATCAATCGACGTTCCCGGTGCAAATACAGGCGGTGGTCAGTGCTCGACAAGTATATGGTGGCTCGTAATGCAGGGCACCGCGGCCCATAATATCAACGCCGCGGGAACAATCAGCGGAATCTACACCGACGCGATCGGTGTGGGTCACACCTTCCTGCGTGATCCTGACGGGACCTTCACGACTTTCGACGCTCCGGGCGCCGGTACAGAAGCGGTCGAGGGGACGTGGACTGCAACAACCTACACCCTGAACCCGGCGGGTGCGATTGCCGGATGGTACGTTGACTCTGGCATGGCGCTTCACGGTTATCTGCGCACCGCCAAAGGAAACGTCCGCACCTTCGACGTGCCGGGCGGTGGCACAGGCGCCATCCAGGGCACCGTGGCGACGAGCCTGAACTCAGAGCATGCGGTCGCGGGATTCTACCTCGATGGAAACAGCGCCTTTCACGGCTTTTTGCGCTCTCCCCGTGGCAAGCTGACGACCTTCGATGTTCCGGGCGGGGGAGCAGGTTTTTTCCAAGGCACCTACCCCGTAAGCATCAATCCAGCGGGAGCGATCACGGGAAATTACACGGACCCGAATAACGTCAACCATGGCTTTGTGCGTGCTCCCGATGGCAAGCTGACGACCTTCGACATTCCAGGGGCGGGCGAGGGTGCGTACCAGGGCACCATCCCTCTCGGCAACAACCCCGCGGGGGCGATCACGGGAAACTACATTGACGCGAACGGTGTAAATCACGGCTTCTTGCGGTTCGCCGACTGCAGGGAACCCGAACGCTGACCAAAACATTAAGTCATCCGATGTCTGGGCGGCTCTTCTTTGGAGGTGAACTTGAAAAGCATTAGCATTCTCGCTCTGTTCGTTTGTATTTGCATTTCAACCGCGACATGGGGGCAGCAGTCTGGGATGAAGGTACCTTTTGGCAGACATACCCCGCATCGAATCGCCAACCAGACAAGGACACCTGGACTAACAGAAAGCCTGAGAGTTAACGCTCAAGCTAATCGTGAGGAGGCCGGAAAAATTTGGGAACTGGGTACTTACCTAGGCGGCACCTGGTTTGCCACCTGGCACATCAATGACTTGGGGGTGATCGTTGGCGTTGGTGATCTCTCCCCGATCGGCGACGGTCCTGGTTACACTCACACGCTGGCCGTGCCTCTGTTTGGGCCGCATGCCGGCGAATGGATTGACTTAGGCACATTGAATGAAGAGCAGCCCATCGGCTGGCAAGAGCCGCTGAACGACATCTCGATTACTGGCCTGGTCGCCAGTCACTCGACTGCACCGGATGGGCAGGCTCACGCGGTGGCCTGGACCAGGGAGACGGGAATGGTTGATCTGGGTACGCTTGCGGATACTCACGACCCGCGGTACGCCAGCCATAACTCGAGCGCCGCATTCGGCACGAACAAATTCGGAACACTGATCGTGGGTGGAAGCGGGGTGGACAGAGATCCCCAGGCGGGTTTCCAGGTGCCCGTTGTCTGGACGTCATCGCACGTATGGAAGAACGGACAATTTGTCACCAAATGGAACATCCATAAGCTCGACACCACGGCGTTTCCTGACCTTGCTATGTGCGTGGTCTGGAAGGTGAACGACTATGGTCAGATCATTGGCGCAGGGTCGAACGACGACGGAACGATTGTGAATGCTCTGCTCTGGAACCCACGAGCTGACGGAAAAGGTTGGAAACTCATGACCCTCCGGTTGGCCACGGACTACCCGTTCGGTGAAACTTATGACATCAACGACAGGGGGGAAATCATCGGCGATGTTTGGCCGGATGGCCAGAGTGCAATTCTTCCCGTCCTCTGGAAACCGCTCGACCGGAACAGAACAAAGTACTCGCCGCCGATTATGCTTCCCATGCCGGAGGGCGGCTTCACAAGCTGCTGGGGCGTTGGCATCAACGATCCAGGCGACATGGTGGGTGACTGTTGGGACACCGAGTACACGAAGGATTTGCCCACGCACTGGACGACCAAGGACTTGACCTTCGCTGAAATCATTGACTTTCCTGCGGATTGGGGTTTTGCCTGGGGCGTGAACAACCAGCGCATCGCAACGGTCACCTATACCGGAGGCGAGAAATGCTCAGAAGGCATACCGTGGACCACCACCTGCGGAGGTGCCGTCCAGCTCCACTAAGGGGCAGGACAGTTTGAGCTGGAAGCCGAGGCTTCCGCATCTTTTGCAGGACAGCCGCCGATTGTCTGGGCGGCTGTCCTTTGTTTACGCCGAAATCGTCGTGCCGTAAGTGTCGTTAAGAGCCATAGCACGACTTTTGCTTATTCGACCCCTTCGTTTTGCCCCCATACAAATACGTCTCCCACGAGCACCCCGGAAACGGCCTTCCTGGAATCCGTTGAGAGCTCCGTTGCGCTGCGATTGAGAGCGATCGCCATGAATCATGGCAGCCGCGAAGCCGTCGCGCACAAGCTCTTTCGCCAGGGGAGATCGCGGGTTGGGCAAGGCTATTTGGCGGCCCAGAGCAGATGACGTGGATGTTCAGGGAGTCCCGCCCCTCGCGGAAATCGCGAGGGACGGGCAGCGGGCAGAAAACTTACGGGACAGCCACCATCTCCCTGACAGTATGCGTGGCCCACTTCGCGGCTCCCTGGGAATACATCACCAGATTGCCGTCGTCCTGCAAGACGAGGTATGCTCCGCCGTGGCCACAAGTATTCGACGACCACACTGGGTGATCAAAGACGTCGTAGATGACCAAGTTGCCGTCCGCCTGCATCGTGCAGCGGGCTGAGCGCCTGTTTTCGGTATGCGTTGACCACATCGCACTGCCATTCTGGGGATAGAGAACCAAATTGCCGTCCGTCTGGAGGATAAGCATGTACTGGCGTTCATCCGACAAGAGATATTCGCCGGGCAACAGGCTTTCATTCGGGCCAAGCCCACTTCGGTACAGCATAAGTTGCCTCCTTTCTAACTGTGTTTCGACCCGAGCGCGCTGAAGAACTCAAGCGAATGCGGGATCGAAGAGACTCGACTTACAAGGCAGCCCTGGGCCAGCGGAAGCGGTGCACGAGCCGCCCGGAGATACATACTGGTTATCCCATTATCACCGGGTGCAAGACGAGTCAGTGAGGTTGATCACATCGTGAAGTGACTGAGGGAGCACTGGCTCAGAGAATGCGAGACACGCCCACCCCTCGCGAAGAATTCAGAAACAGTTCGTGCTCCTGGTCTAGCGGGCTAAGGTAATTTCCGCATGCGGCGAGTATCATCAGTGAGCCAATTTTCAAACCCGCTCGCGTTTCCGACGCCGGGGAGAAATCGACAAAACACTTGAGCATTGTTCCCGACACATTCAACGCTGCCTCTTACTTCGTAGACCGCCATGTGCGCGAAGGGAAGGGAGGCAATGTCGCGATTGAGTCCGGGAACCAGCGTGTCAGCTATCTGGAATTTCTGGAAGGCGTGAATCGCGTTGGAAACATGCTGCGCGCGTTGGGCGTGCGAATGGAGGAGCGCGTTTCGATTCTTCTTCCGGATGGCCCCAAATTCCTTTGCGCATTCTTTGGAGCAATGAAGATTGGCGCGGTTGCGGTGCCTTTCAACACCTATCTTCAATCGGCGGACTACGAGTATCTACTGAACGATTCGCGTGCCCGGGTGCTTCTGGTGCATGCATCGCTGTCACCGCTGGTGAGCGACATCCCCAAGCAGCGGTTTACGTATCTCGAAAAGATCGTTGTGGCCGGTGAAGAATGCGACGAGTATTCGAGTTTCGAGACGCTCACGAGGATTGCCTCAGCGGAATTGCAAGCGGCCGGGACAAGCAAAGATGACGCTGCTTTCTGGCTGTATTCTTCCGGGAGCACCGGGGCTTCGAAAGCGTGTATTCACCTGCACCACGACATGGTTGTCTGTTCGGAACTGTATGCCAAGGGAATTCTGGGCATCAACGAGCGGGATCGCTGCTACAGTGTTGCGCGCCTGTTTTTCGCGTACGGCCTAGGCAATGCCGGCTATTTTCCGCTGTCCTGCGGTGCGACCACGATTCTTTCCCCCAATCGACCGACTCCGGCGGAAATTTACTTAAACATCGAACGCTATCGACCGACGTTGTTCTTTTCTGTGCCGTCCAACTATGTGGCATTGCTTTCGCACCGGTCAGAGAATGAGCGGGATTTCGATTTGTCGAGCGTGCGGCAGGCGGTTTCCGCCGGCGAGTCGCTGCCAGCTGCGATATTCGAGCGGTTCAAAGAACGTTTCGGCGTAGAAATACTGGATTCTCTAGGGTCAACCGAAACCTTGCAAATGGTCATTGCCAACCGGCCTGGCGAAGTTCGTCCGGGATCGAGTGGGAAGATTATCCCTGGCTACGAAGCGAGGCTTGTCGACGACGCAGGTCGCGATGTGGTGCAGGGTGAGATCGGAGCCCTGCTCATCAAGGGGGACTCGACGTGTGCCGGGTACTGGAACCGTCATGAAAAGACAAAAGAAACGTTCGAGGGCCACTGGTTCCGCACCGGAGACAAGTACTTCCAGGACGAGGATGGCTACTTCTGGTACGCGGGTCGCGCCGACGATCTGTTTAAAGTGAACGGCCGCTGGCTCAGTCCCGCCGAGGTTGAGAGTGCGCTCATCGCCCACCCTGCCGTTCAGGAAGCGGCAGTTATTGCGCGTGAAGACAGGAACGGACTCACAAAGCCGGCGGCGTATGTAGTTGTCAACCAAGATCGGCTGCCCGATGAGGGTTTAGTCCGCACCCTTCAGGATTGGGTGACACAAAGGCTCGGAGCATACAAGCGGCCGCGATGGATCAAGTTCCTTCCAGAGTTGCCGAAGACCTCGACGGGAAAGCTGCAGCGATTCAAACTGCGCGAGCTGCAAGCGCAGGAAGCGGACGATCGTTGACGTTGGATGCTTAACGTCTGGAGTGGTGGGCTATGCATACGACGTGACGCTGTGAGAATTTCGGGCAGCTCTTTCTCTTGAAATGCGTTCCAGGTAGCCGCTGTGGCGGAAGGCGTCCAGCGGGTCTTTGGGCAAGCCTCTCGAGTTGCGCCACTCTTGAATCGCAGGCCGGACGTCGGTTGCGAAAGCATCCTGCAACAGAGACTCTGCGCGCACCAAGTCGCAGCCCTTCTGCGCCGTAACCAAGTCCTTGGCGTCGACAAGGGCGGCTTTCGCGTAGAGTTGCTGCGCCATGGTCACGGTTTGAATCATGGCCTCAATTTTGCCTTTTAGGTTGTGGCTTTGGTCCACCATGTAGGCGATGTCAGCCTGTTTCCCCGTTTCCCATTCGAAGAAGCGAATCTCATGGAAAATGCGGAAGACCTGGTAAGGGTCAATCGAGCCGATGGTCAGGTCGTCATCGGCGTAGCGACGATCGTTGAAGTGAAAGCCGCCCAGCATGTCTTCGGATAAGAGCCAGGCAACGATCTGCTCGATATTCTGCGCCGCATAGTGATGTCCTGTGTCGACCAGTACTTTGGCCTGAGGTCCTGCGGAGCGCGCGAGAAGCAGCGCCATACCCCAATCGGCAATGTCGGTGTGATAGAACGCCGGCTCAAATGGCTTGTATTCAATCAGCATGCGCTGCTCCGGGGACAGTGCGGCGTGCGATTTCTGCAAAGCATCTTTGAACCAATCTTTGCGCTGGCGGATATTCGCCGTGCCGGGATAGTTCGAACCATCTGCGAACCAGAGCGAGATATCCCGGCTGCGCAGGCGTTGTGCGATTTGAATACTGTCTTTCGTATGTTCGAGGGCGCGCCGGCGAACTTCAGGATTGGGATTGCCAAAGGATCCGTACTTGTATTCCTGGTCCTGAAAGAGATTCGGATTGATCGAGCCGGGCGCGACGCCATACTTGTCGGCGAATCTCTTGATGTCGTCGGTGCCTTGGACGCCTTGGGAGCAATCCCACACGACATGCAGGGCGATGGTTGGACAAACTCCGGTGAGCAGATGCACTTGACCAGCATCGCTGAACTTTTCCTCGATGGTCGTGGCGGCCGCGGGCTGGATGAATTTTCCGAAACGAGTGCCAGTATTGGCGAAGCCCCACGAAGGAAGCTCGATGCGGAACATCTCGAGCGCGGTAAAAATCTTGTCACTCGCACTTCGGTCCATTCAGAACCTACCTCAGGTATGCAAGATTACAGGCATTCTCTATCGTGGTCACGAATTTCTTGTACGAAATCGATCTTTTCGCCAGGCGAAACCGCGCTCACGATTGTGGGTAGTTTCATCGTCTAGGCTTCAGCCGGTCGTCAGCAGAATCCACGGGAATTGTTGCGCAGTGGGTGAGAGATCCGCCAGGGTCAAAGAGGCAGAGTTCGACAATCTCGCCATGCTCGGAGAAAAGGGCAAAATTGACTCCCTCGCCGTCCCACGTAGCGCCCAGGGGATAAGGCCTTCCTGGCCAAACGACTAGCTTGCTTCCGTTCAGCATATGCTCTTAAAACTGGGCGTTAGATGCTGCCAATGGAACGAGAAGCACAACGAACTCCATTTGAAAAAACTAAGATTTCAGGACGATTCGCTAACCGCGGGATTGAAACCAGCGAGTGCGAAAAGCAAGAAGGGTTAGGGGCTTGCAGCTGCATAGCGCGACGACGTTGAGGAAAGTGCTCTTCTTGTTCCACTGAGTCTCAAGGATGGCAAAATTCATGGCAATACAGTTCTTACCTGAGAAAGCAGATATTTTGAGAGCAAGAGCACAGCGATCAATTAAGGGCGCCACGCGCCGGTCCTTTGAGCGATTTTCTGATCGGTGGAGTTGCCACGACGGACGCTCGGTCAATCTCCAATGTATGCTTATGGGACCTGGAAGACTGTGGTGGAAGAAACCGCATCGAACGGATGCTGAAGCTCATCAAAACATCGGCAAATGCGGAAGCGTTCTAACCGCAGTCACAATTGGCGCGTCGACCGGAAAGGGAAGGGCTCCATGACACAATGCTCCCACCTGAACCAAGTCAAAATCACAAGCACCGACAAGCACGTTTGCGAGGAGTGCATAAAAACCGGGGACTCGTGGGTGCACTTGCGCCTGTGCCTTGAATGCGGTCACGTGGGCTGCTGCGACTCGTCCAAGAACAAGCATGCCACCAAGCACTTTCATCACACGAAGCATCCGCTCATGCGCTCGAACGAACCGGGCGAGTCTTGGGTTTGGTGTTACGTGGATGAAGTAGAAGCTGGCGAAGTGCGGGGTCACAACGTTATTCCCGCTGCCTGAATTTGGCGGAAGCAATTCTGGGAGAGTAGACATGTCGATCCGGCCTGTGCAAAGGGTGATCAAGTCGAAGCCGACGCTGGAGGGCGCAGGAGTGCATCTCCGGCGTGCCTTCGGTTTTGGGGCTACCAAGGATTTCGATCCGTTTCTACTGCTCGACGATTTCCGCAATAACGTCCCGGAAGACTATCAAGCTGGTTTCCCGTGGCATCCACATCGCGGGATTGAAACCATCACTTACGTTCTGGCGGGGACGGTCGAACACGGCGACAGCATCGGTAATAGCGGCACGATCGGCGCGGGAGACGTGCAGTGGATGACGGCCGGAAGTGGCATCATTCACCAGGAAATGCCAAAGGGCGACCGGGCCGGAAGGATGCACGGATTTCAGTTGTGGGGGAATCTACCCGCTGCGCTGAAAATGACTTCGCCACGGTATCAGGAAGCGAAAGCCGCCGACATTCCGAACATTACGGATGACGATGGCACCCACGTACGCGTCGTTTGCGGGAATTTCTGGGGGAAGAGCGGACCCGTCGACGGAGTGGCAGCCGATCCGATTTATCTCGATGTCTCGGTTTCGCCCGGCAAGCGCAAGACATTGCCGGTCGAGACGACTCGGCATGCATTTGCCTACGTCTTTGGAGGCAGCGGAAAATTCTGCAACGCATCGGCGCCGCTGGCGGTACCTACAGAAGGAATCAAGTGGGCCGATACGACTCCACCAATCGAGGCGGACAACCGTTCGCTGATTCTGTTCGACCGCGGCGACGAAGTAACGGTACAGGCTGGCGACGACGGAATAAGATTCTTGCTGGTTTCCGGCAAGCCGCTCGAGGAGCCGGTGGCGTGGTATGGACCGATCGTCATGAACACCCAGGAGCAGTTGCAGCAGGCTTTCACGGAATTGCAGAAAGGCACGTTCTTGAAGGAAAAGCGTTGATTAAAAGTTCGTTTCCAAGGCGAACATTCAAACCGCGGTTTCGATATTTCAGGAAGACACGAAAATGGCAACATCACCGATTTCCAGCGTTCTCGATGCCCGCACGCAGGCCTTCCCGGTCTTGACCGAGACGCAAATTCAGCGAATACGGGCCAACAGCACAGTGCGGCACGTGTCGAAGGGCGAGATTTTGTTTGAACCGGGCGACACCGGGATTCCTTTGTTTGTGCTGTTGTCAGGAGCGATGGAGATCGTGCAGCCCGATCTGAAGGGGGAGCGTCCGATTACCACGCACGAACCGGGCGGCTTTACAGGCGAGATGACGATGATTTCCGGCCAGCGCTGCCTGGTAAGGGGGCGAGTCACCGAACCAGGCGAATTTCTCGAGATGAGTCCCGAGGCGTTGCGCTCACTTGTGGCGCGGGACGCGGAGATGAGCGAGATTCTGATGCGCGCCTTCATTCTGCGCAGGCTTCTGCTCATCAACCGTCGACAGGGGAACGTGATCCTGATGGGGTCTCGTCATTCGGCGCATACTTTGCGCTTGCGGGAGTTTCTTACCCGCAACGGATATCCGTACACCTACATCGACCTCGACACGGATAGCACTTCGCAGGAACTGCTCGACCGTTTTAACGTCAAGCTGAGCGAGATTCCGGTCGTGATCTGCAGCACCACGCAAAATGTATTGAGAAATCCCACGACTGTTCAACTTGCCGATTGCCTGGGCTTTAACCTCAGTGTTGATCCTGCGCAGATACGCGATGTGGTGATTGTCGGCGGTGGTCCGTCGGGATTGGCCGCCGCGGTTTACGCGGCCTCTGAGGGACTAGACGCGCTTGTGATCGAGAGCGAAGCGCCCGGCGGCCAGGCGGGATCGAGTTCGAAAATAGAGAACTACCTCGGTTTTCCCACAGGAGTTTCCGGGCAAGAACTGGCTGCGCGGGCGACCACGCAGGCGCTGAAGTTTGGCGCGAAGATGATGGTCGGGCACAGCGTCGTGCGGCTGAATTGCGACCGGCGTCCTTACCAGGTGTTTCTCGATAGCGGAGAAATAATTTCGACTCGCTCCATCATCATTTCCACGGGCGCACAGTACAACAAGCCGCGCATTGAAAATCTGGAGAAACTGGAAGGGCAGGGGATTTATTATGGCGCGACCTTTATGGAGGCTCAGCTTTGCGGCGGCGATGATGTCATAGTGATTGGCGGCGGAAACTCGGCCGGACAAGCGGCGGTGTACTTGTCGCAGACGGCGCGCAAAGTGTACATGCTGGTGCGCTCGAATGGGCTTTCGGACACGATGTCACGCTATCTGATTCAGCGCATCGCAGAAAATCCTGCGATCGAACTCATGTGCCAAACTCAAATCACGGCTCTGGAAGGCGGATCGCAACTGGATCGTGTTACGTGGCGCGATTCAGCGACCGGACAGAGCACGACCCGGGATATCCGCCACGTATTCGTCATGGCAGGGGCTTCACCGCGCACCGATTGGCTGCAGGGCTGCCTGGCTCTCGATAACAAAGGGTTCGTTCTCACCGGGCGGGATCTCGACGAACTTCTCAATGGTGGGAAAACGGCGTGGCCGCTCAACCGGCAGCCGTACATGTTGGAGACGAGCCTGCCCTGCGTTTTCGCCGTCGGCGACGTGCGTTCGGGAAACGTAAAGCGAGTTGCGTCCGCCGTGGGTGAGGGATCAATCGCGGTGCATCTTGTGCACCGTGCTCTGGCCGAGGCGTAGCCGCACCGTCGCTATTCACGTTTTCGCATTTTGCGCTCATCGCGAACGAATCTTTATGCCCTCAGTTCCCACCTACGACGCAATCATCATTGGTACCGGCCAGGCTGGACCTTATCTCGCACACCGTCTCGCGGGCGCCGGATTGACGGTTGCCATCATCGAACGGCATTTGTTTGGCGGAACGTGCGTGAATACAGGATGTATTCCAACCAAGGCGATGGTGGCCAGCGCGTATGCCGCGCGTATGGCGAAACGGGCAGCGGAGTTTGGCGTAAATGCCGGCGCCGCAAGCGTTGACATGAAGCGCGTCAAGGCTCGCAAGGACGACATTTCATCCCAGTCGCGGGTTGCGGTGGAAGCGGGCCTAAGAAAGCTGGAACGCTGCACCGTTTACCAGGGCCATGCGCGCTTCGAGTCTCCGCACGAAGTCAACATAGGATCGGACAAGATTGCTGCCGATCGAATTTTTATCAACGTCGGAGGCCGCGCCTCGCAGCCGGCGATGCCCGGCCTCGAAGAAATTTCATTTCTCAATAACAGCTCCATCATGGGAGTCGATTTCCTGCCCGAGCATTTGATTGTGGTCGGCGGCGGATATGTCGCCCTCGAATTCGGCCAGATATTTCGCAGATTCGGAAGCAAGGTGACGATCGTCGAGATGGCTTCGCGCCTGATTTCGCATGAAGATGACGACGTTTGTGACGCCATCCGGGAAATTCTCGAGAAGGAAGGCATCGAAGTACGCTTGAACGCGAAGTGCATCGGCTTCTCGCGAGGCAGCAATGGGCCGATGGTGCGCATGGATTGTGCCGAGCGTGCACCTGCAGTTGAGGGCAGCCATGTTTTGCTCGCGGTTGGACGCCGCCCGAATACCGACGATCTTGGTCTCGAGAAGGCTGGTATTGGGGTGGATGAACGTGGGTACATTCCGGTGGACGACCAACTGCGAACTAACGTGACGGGTATCTGGGCCATGGGAGACTGCAATGGCAAGGGAGGCTTCACGCACACTTCCTACAACGATGCGGAAATTGTGGTAGGAAATCTTCTGGAGGACGATCCGCGACGCGTGAGCGATCGCATTCTGGCATATAACCTCTACATCGACCCGCCATTGGGAAGGGCAGGGATGACCGAGAAGGAGGTTCGTAAGTCAGGCCGGCGTGCTCTCATCGGCAAGCGGCCAATGACGAAGGTCGGCCGCGCGGTTGAGAAAGGTGAGACGCAAGGCTTCATGAAGGTTCTGGTCGATGAGCAGTCGAAGCAAATCCTGGGCGCGGCGATCCTTGGCACCGGCGGAGATGAAGTGATCCATTCCATTCTCGATGTGATGTATGCCAAGGCGCCATACACCGTGATTCAGCGCGCCGTGCATATTCATCCGACAGTTTCGGAACTGGTTCCGACGATGCTCGGCGATTTGAAGCCTTTGAGGTAAGCCAGAAATCACTGAATTCCGGTATGCTTGGCGCACATGCATGCGGCTTCTGATCGAAACGTCATCGAGTTCCGAGATGTCTCCTGCCAATTCGGTGACGCGCAAGTCCTCCATGAGCTGAATCTGCAGGTTCGGGCGGGCGAACTACTCGTATTGCTCGGACGCAGCGGCTCTGGCAAGAGCACAACGCTCAAGCTGGTCAACCGCCTCGTGTCGCCCAGTTCCGGCGAGGTGTTGGTCAATGGAGTCGCGAATACTGCGGGAGACCTGATTCGCCTGCGCCGCGGCATCGGCTACGTAATCCAGGAAATCGGACTGTTTCCCCATTTCACAGTGGCCCGCAACATCGGATTGGTCCCCAGAATCGAGGGATGGGGAGATTCGCGCATACATGCACGAACCCACGAGTTAATGACGCTGGTCGGCCTGCCCACAGAACTTAGCAACCGATATCCACATCAATTGTCAGGAGGGCAGCGGCAGCGCGTTGGAGTAGCGCGTGCGCTCGCGGCGGACCCGGAGATTCTCTTGATGGACGAGCCGCTTGGAGCGCTCGATCCCCTGACGCGCGACCAATTGCAGCGCGAATTCCTTTCCTTGCAGCAGCGCCTTGGCAAAACGGTTGTATTCGTCACTCACGATCTGCACGAGGCCTTGCGGCTCGGCTCGCGCATCGCGCTGATGGAAGCGGGCCGGCTTGTTCTCGCGCTCCCGCCCGAAGAATTTCTGAGGTCGAACGATTCCTGGGCGCAGGCGTACGTGAGGGCGTTCGAGGATCGCCTCGAATCCAACGCGCCGAAAGGGACGTCATGAAAGTCTTCCAATACATGTTGCAGAACGGTCGCCAGATTCTCGAACTCACCGGCGAGCATTTGTGGCTCGTGTCGATTTCTACCGTGCTCGCGATGGCGATTGGCATTCCGCTGGGAATCGCGATCGCACATCGGCGCTTTCTCAGCAAGCCGGTGCTGGCGGGGGCGAACATCATTCAGACGGTGCCAAGTCTGGCGCTCTTCGGGTTTTTGCTTCCGCTGCCGTGGCTCGGCGAGCGGGCCGACCGGCTTGCGATTCTGGCGCTCACTCTCTATGCGCTCCTTCCAATCATTCGCAACACTTACACAGGGATTCGCGGGGTCGATGCGGCGGTTACGGAGGCAGGCCGCGGCATGGGCATGACAGACCGGCAACTGCTGTTTCAAGTGGAATTGCCGCTGGCCATGAGCGTGATTCTTTCCGGCGTCCGGACGGCGGTGGTGATCTCCGTTGGCTTGGCCACGATTGCGGCCGCGATTGGAGCCGGAGGGCTGGGAGAGTTTATCTTTCGCGGCCTCGCCATGGTCGACAACCGGGTGATTCTGGCCGGGGCAATTCCAGCCGCTCTCCTCGCCTTGCTCGCAGACTTGGTCGTGGGATGGCTGGAGAGGCGATTGCAGCCGCGATGAGAGTACGAAGAACAGCCGCGTTACGAACGGCGTCTCTAACGCTTGTTTTGTGCGTGGTCGTGCTGTTCGCCGAGTCTTGTTCGCAAGCGCGATCGAAGCAGATCGTGATCGCCTCCAAGAATTTCACCGAGTCGCTACTTCTGGCCGAAATCATGGCGCAGCAGATCGAGGCTCATACTCAACTCAGAGTCGAGCGGCGATTCTATATGGCCGGGACCTATATCTGTCATCAAGCGATGCTGGCCGGGAGGATCGATGTTTATCCGGAGTACACGGGAACGGCATTGACGGCGGTTCTCAAGCAGCAAGCGGCGGGAGACAGAACCCAGGTGTATGGCCGCGTCAAATCTGAGTATGAGCGGCGATTCGGCATGACGATCGGGCCATCGTTCGGCTTCAACGACACGTTTGCGATGGAAATTCGTGGCGAGGACGCGCGCCGCCTTAACCTGCGCACATTGTCGCAGGCTGCGGCTTATGCTTCGCATTGGCGCGCGGGCTTCGGATATGAGTTCATGGAAAGGCCCGACGGATATCAAGGGATGGCGGCGACGTACGGCCTGCATTTTGCCGAGCAGCCGCGAATCATGGATCTGGGCTTGCTGGCGCGCGCGTTGGCCAATCACCAGATCGACATGGCCGCGGGGAACTCGACAGATGGCCTTATTCCGGCACTTGACCTTTTTGTGCTGGATGATGACAAGCACTATTTCCCGCCCTACGAAGCCGTGCCGGTGATTCGGGACCAAGCCTTGCGCGAGCATCCTGAAATCCGGCAGTTTCTGGCCCAACTTGGCGGGCAGATGTCGGATGACGAAATGCGGCAACTGAATTACGCCGTCGACAGCCAGCATCAGGATGCGGCGCAGGTCGTGCGCGAGTTCCTCCGGAAGAAGAACCTGGTTCAGTGAACCCATAAGGCCGCATGGGCGAAAAAAGATATTTTTTGCTTGCGACCTTGTTTCTATTCAAAACATCTAAGCTTCTCGTGCGCGGGTTATCGATGCCCCGTGACACCCTGGCCGCTTCCGCTGTCTAAAGCATCGAAGCTTTTGTTGGCGTAGCATCCGTCCTTTCGTCGGTCACCCAGACCTTGTGGGGAGGTTTTGTGCTGGCCACTCCGAACCACGTGTCCGTGAGACACGAGCTGTTGGAGCGCCTGTTCAACGCTCGTCGGCGTAGCGATGAGCTTTTTTCCATCGTGCGAACTGAGGCGCTCTACGAGCGTCCCATACCTGAGCGCCATCGCATCATCTTTTATATCGGTCACCTTGAAGCATTTGATGCGAATCTTCTGCGCACGCGTATTTCAAGCGCGTCGCCATTTCACCCGGAATTCGACCGCCTGTTTGCCTTCGGAATCGATCCGGTTGGTGGCGGATTACCGAGCGATCAGCCTAAGGATTGGCCTGCCATCTCAGCGGTTCGCGATTACGTAACTCGTACGCGCCGGATGCTTGACGAGGCGTTGGAGCGAATCGACCTAGACGACGCGATCGGCGAAGAGTATCCGCTATGCACGCTACTGAACGTCGCAGTTGAGCATCGGCTGATGCATGTGGAGACGCTGGCCTACATGTTTCATCGGCTGCCGCTCGCTCAGAAAATTCCGCAAGCCGATCCCCCATCGATTCAAACCTCTCCTGTTCGACCCGCGATGATTCCCATTCCTTCTGGAAACGCAACTCTCGGACTGAACAGAAGCTCAGGGGTCTTTGGCTGGGACAACGAATTTGAGGAGCACTCTGTCGAGGTTTCGGCTTTCGAAATTGACAACTACAAGGTCACAAATCAGCAATATCTCGAATTCATGCAAGCTGGGGGCTATGAACGCCGCGAGTGGTGGAGTGAGGACGACTGGCGATGGCGAAGTGAGAAGGGGACCACTCATCCTGCATTTTGGGTGTTCCGAGATGGGCAGTGGTTTTTCCGCGGCATGTTTGAGGAAGTGCCGTTGCCTCCTCACTGGCCGGTTTATGTGAGTCACGTCGAAGCCTCAGCGTATGCGCGCTGGGCAGGGAAGGCGCTGCCAACCGAAGAGCAGTGGCACCGTGCGGCCTATGGATCTCCTGACGAGCGGCCGCGACTCTATCCGTGGGGTGACGAGGCTCCGACTGCAAATCTGGGCAACTTCGACCTGCACCGTTGGAATCCGACGCCGGTGAACGCGTTTCCTGATGGACAGAGCGCGTACGGCGTGCACGACCTGTTGGGCAACGGATGGGAGTGGACGTCGACTGTGTTCTCGCCATTCCCGGGCTTCAAGCCGTTTCCGTTTTATCGCGGATACTCCGCCGACTTTTTCGATGGCAAGCACTTCGTCATGAAAGGCGGATCGATGCGCACCGCAGCCTGCATGCTGCGGCCATCTTTTCGAAACTGGTTTCAAGGGCACTATCCATACGTGTATGCGGGGTTCCGCTGCGTAAATCAGCAAGAAGACCCACGGGGGAAGAAATGATCGTCCACGCCATTCCGACAAACGTAAGTTACGAGTTCGCAGCCGAAGTGCGCGAGGGACTGGATCGGCCCGGCCAGAAAGAACTGCCATCGAAATATTTGTATGACGACATCGGCTCGGCCCTGTTTGAAGTGATCAGCCATCTGCCGGAATACGGCCTGACGCGCGCCGATGAGCGCTTGCTGCGCCGCAACGCCGACGATATCGTGCAGCGCGTAAGTGGGCCAGTCGCCGTGGCCGAACTCGGCAGCGGCAGCGGAAAGAAAACACGTTGGATTCTCGAAGCGCTGAGCCGCAGGCAGAAAACTTTGTACTGCCCGGTCGAGATTTCGCGTTCCGCGCTGATCATGTGCGAACGCGAGCTTCGCGATATCGACTCGATCAGCATTGTCGGCTTCGAAAGAGAGTATCTGGATGGCTTAATGGAAATAGCCGCCAGCCGCCGCAAGGACCAGCACATGCTGGTGCTGTTCCTGGGCAGCACTATCGGAAATTTCGACCGCGAGGCCGGCATTCGATTTCTGAAACAGGTGCGTGAAATTCTCGCCCCTCAAGACTCACTGCTGTTGGGTACTGACCTGGAAAAGCCGCCGACCCAACTTCTTCGCGCCTACGACGACGAACTAGGCGTAACCGCTGCGTTCAATCTGAACCTGCTCGCCCGCATCAATCGCGAACTAGATGCCAATTTCGATCTCGAGCAATTCGCCCACATCGCAAAGATCAACAAAGAAGAGCGCCGCATCGAGATGCACCTGCAATCGCTAAAACGCCAGAAAGTTTGGATTCGTGCGGCCGAAACCACGATCGACTTCGCCGAGGGCGAAACGATCTGGACGGAGAGCAGCCACAAGTACTCAACCAAAGAAGTGATGCAAATTGCCGGCGAGGCCGGTTTCCGTTGCGACTTTCAATGGATCGATAAAGACTGGCCATTCGCGGAAAGCCTGCTCGTGGCTGAGTAGCTGCCGCGAAGTAGTCGTCGGTCTCCGGGGGATTCAGATCGCGTTGATAATTGGGCTGCGCTCTTAGCGTCCATACGCCCTCTACGAATTTCATCCGCCCCCAATCCAATTTCCGATTACCTCCGTACTAGCTGTGTAGACGGAGCCAATCGTTTATCTGCACCGGCGTGGCGCCGCGGCGGTGCAGGCCTATCCGTGACGAGTTCCGCCTGCAATCCCATTTTTCTGAGGCAAAACCATGAAGCAATTGAAGTCAATGGTGGCCCTCGCCCTGGCGCTGTTTATGTTGGTCCCGGCCAACGTCTTTGCGTCCAGCCATCGCGAGGCTCCCATCACGGCCCTTGACCGCACCGCCGACGTCACTGACTGGTACGCCTTTGTCAGTTACGACCACCCGGATCGCGTCACGATGATTCTGAACGTCGATCCGTTCCTTGAACCTTCCAACGGTCCGAACTATTTTCCCTTCGATCCCAACGTGCTCTACGAAATGAAAGTCGACAACAACCAGGATGGAGAGGAAGATGTGACCTTCCAATTCCGCTTCAACACCGAGATTCGCCAGCCGGGCCTGTTCACCGGATTCGTCGGCGGAATCGCGGGCATTCCTCCGATCACGTCGCTTTCCGGACCGGGATCGGCCGGACTCAGCCTGCGCCAGACCTACTCGGTCGTCATGATCAAGAACGGTCAGGCGACGTGTCTGAGCTGCGGACAAACTCTGTACGCAGTGCCGTCGAATGTTGGGCCGCGCACCATGCCCAACTATCAGACGCTATTTAACCAGGGCATCTACAGCCTCAATAACAACGTTCGCGTATTCGCCGGAACGGTCGATGATCCGTTCTACATCGATCTGGGCGCGGCCTTTGACTCGCTCAACTTCCGCATGGGGGTGGGCGGCGTTCTCTCCGCTTCTGAAGATGCCGACGACACGCACAACTACGCGCCCGACGCAGTCGCGGGCTTCAACGTCAACTCCATCGTGCTTGAAGTTCCCATCACCATGCTGACCGTCGACGGCAAGATTCACGCCGCCGGCGACAAGCAGGCCGTGATCGGAACTTACGGCAGCACGTCGCGGCACAGAATCACGGTGCGGCGCTCGCCATTCCCAGAGAAGGACATGGGTCCCTATCAGCAGGTGCAACGCGAAGGCAATCCCCTGATCAACGAACTGATCATCGGAACCGGATCGAAAGACCGCTTCAGCATGGATGATCCCAAGAACGATGCGCAGTTCGCCGACTTCGTTCTGAATCCACTGCTGGCTACGGTTTTCGGCTCGCTCGGTATTCCCGTAGCTCCCGCACCGCGCAATGATTTGTTGATCCTTGCGCAGTACGAGCCGCCGATTTGCCCCGGCTGCGGTTCGGGTGACGCGGGTCCAGTTGCCGATCTGCTCCGCCTGAACACGGGCATTCCTCCGACCGCCGTCGGAAGCCAGAAGCGTCTCGGCTTCCTCGCCGGTGACATCGCTGGATACCCCAACGGTCGCCGGCCCATCGACGACGTAGTCGACATCTCTTCCCGCGCAGTGGCCGGAATCCTCGTTGATTCCACCAAGTACGGGACCGCGATCGGCGACGGCGTGCAGATGAATCCAGAAGGGTACGCTTCTACGTTCCCCTATGTGATGCCGGCGAACAGTGGACGCGACTCGGTCCACATCGGCCCCGGTCAGGCAGGCTGCTCCGGACAATCGAACGGCATCTGCCCGGTTCAATAGTCAGTAGTCGTCTCACAAGCGGTCTTGGGAAGGGCACGGCTTTAGCCGTGCCGTCCCAGCCGCGACGAAGTGGGGCTTTAGCCCCTGAGGGAAGCTCAACCGTTGACCAGTATCATCGCCGTTTACGCGGCGGCCACACTTGAAATCGAATTGAGGATTTATATGAAGAAGCTGATCGCCATCGCACTCATAAGCTGCAGCGCCGCACTCGCTCAAACTTCCGCAGACAAGGCGCTCTCGCCCGCAGAGCAAAGCATCGCCATCGCACAAAAAGAAATCGCCAAGAAGCCCGGATCCTATTTCGGCTACAACCAGCTCGCCATCGCCCTCTCACGCCGCGCCCGTGAAACCTCTGACGTGAACTTCTACACGCAGGCCGAAGACGCATTGAAAAAATCGTTCGAACTTTCACCCAACAATCTGGAAGGCGAAAAAATTCACGTCTGGCTGCTGCTCGGCCGTCACGAATTTCCTTCCGCTCTGGAAGCGGCAAAAGTGGTCAACAAGAAAAACCCCGACGACGTGCTTGTCTACGGATTCCTGGTCGATGCCAACGCCGAACTCGGGAACTACGACGACGCCGAAAAAGCCGCGCAATGGATGCTCAACCTGCGCCCGGGAAATATCCCCGGCATGACGCGCGCAGCCTACCTGCGCGAACTCTTCGGAGACGTCGACGGCGCCTACGACCTGATGCAGATGGCCTACGACGCCACTGTCCCCACGGAAAGAGAAGATCGCGCATGGATTTTTTCGCAGATGGGACATCTACGTTTCGTCGCCGGACGAACCGATGAAGCGGAGAACATCCTGCAGCAGGCGCTGCAGATTTTCCCCGGATATCACTACGCACTCGGCAACTTGGCGAAGGTTCGCATTTCGCAGAAGCGCTACGCCGAAGCCGTGACTCTTCTTGAGCAGCGCTTTCAGACGGCATCGCACGCAGAAAATCTTTACGACCTCGCCGAAGCCCTGGAACTGTCCGGTCGAACGACAGACGCGAAGAAAGCCTTCGCCGAGTTCGAGACCAAATCCCTTGCCGAAGCCTCGCGCAAGGACAATTCCAGCCGCGAACTCGTCTTCTATTACGCCGATCACACCCACGAGCCAGCCAGAGCGCTGGAAATCGCTACGCAGGAATTTGCATGGCGGCACGATGTCTATACACTGGACGCCTACGCGTGGGCGTTGCATGTTAACGGTGAGGACAAAGAAGCTCGTCAGCAGCTCGATAAAGCGTTGGCAGTCGGAATCCGCGATGCGAGACTGTTCGCGCACGCCGGAGAGATCGCGCTGAAACTGGGCGATCGCACATCCGCTGAGAAATACCTGCATGAGTCGTTGTCGCTCCACAGCGCAGGATCGGAGCAGGCTCGAGTCGTTCTAGCAGGCCTTGGTCAGACGGAAGTGAAAGAGTAGCCTGTCGATGACCGGTCAGCCTCGTATTGTGCGACGAAACGAAACCAGAAAGGAGGAGAACAGAATGAAAACACGGTCAAATCCGATACTCTCTGTAATCCTCCTTCTTGTTTCATGCCTCGGAACTCTGCGGGCGCAGGAACTCGGTTCGGTATCTGGAACCGTGATGGACCCCGTCGGCGCGGCGGTAACCCAGGAAAGAGTCAAGCTACAGCGCGCATCGAGCGGGGCTGTGCTGCAAGCAACGACTGACGCTCAGGGCCACTTCGACTTCCGCAACGTCGAAGCAGGCGCTTACCACCTCAGTGCTGAAGCAGACAGTTTTGCCTCCGCGGGTCGCGACGTCGCAGTTTTCTCCGGCCGCAGTGTTACCGAGAACCTGCAGTTTCAAACCGTTTCTTCAAATCAGTCGGTCACGGTTATTGCTGCATCGCCGGATTCGACTTCGCCCGATCCCGCGCAGCGAACGTTTATTCACGATGAACTGCTCGAAGCCAATCCCGGCCGTCCGGGCGCGCCAATTTCAATCCCAGGGTTGCCGATCGAAACTGCTTCCGGAGGCATCAAAGCTCCGCAGTATTTTGCTCCGGGAGTGGCCGGAGATCACGGCGAGCCGATCGCGCAGTTCTTCCAGATCGGCGACTTCTTGTTCCCAAACAATCTTCCCGCGAATGCTCACGGCAATGGCTATGCCGACCCGAACGTGTTGATCTCGAACGGCATTGCGTCAGTCGAAGCGGACGGCGGCGCTTTCAATGTGCGCGAAGGCAATCATGCAGTAAATCTGGCTGTGGGATATGGACTTCGTGATCGCTTGTTGCCGTTCACTCAATTCACGGCTGATCAGCACGACGCCGACTTCGTGACCGGATGGAGCCCGCTCGATCCGTCGAAGCATGAATGGCTGTCGCTCGAAACTTCCTTTGGCAACGGCTTCCTCGATCGCCCTGAGCATCGCCAGCAGTACAAGCTCAACGCCTTTCGCGGCATCAAGTCGGGCAATCACGACATCACGTTGTTCGGGATTGGATATTATGGGCACTCCTACATCCCCGGACTCATCCCCACGGACGAAGCCGTTCCCGGCGACACCATCGACTCGCGCCAGCACGACAGCACACACAATACTCTGATGGTCGCGACCGACACGTGGCGCATGACGACCAGCCAGAGTTTCGACTTCTCTGGATTCTTCCGTACTTACAGCCTTGATCTCCGCTCAGACTTCGGCGACGGCCTCATTCGGCAAAGCGAGTTCCGCACAGTCAGCGGTGGCAACGCGAGTTACCTATTCAAGCCGACTCAAAACTTCTCACTGCTCGCCGGTCTCGATCTGCGGCGAGATGCCCCGAGAAATCTCGACCTCGACCACGCTGACGCGAACGGTGTACTCCAGCCGGTCACGGCAAACGATGTGACGCTGGGATTCGTTGCCCCATTCGTCTCAGTCGACGGGTCCGCAACAAAACTCCTGCACTACGACCTCGGCATCCGGCGCGAGGAAGTCACACTCGACAACGTTGACAAACTCGTACCCGCAAATTCGTTCAATAAAACCGCGGGCATCACTCTGCCCAAAGGAACTTTGACGCTGCTGCCGCCAAAACAAAAATACTTGCCGAAAGTTGCCTTCAGCGTAGGGGAAGCATTCCACACCAACGATCCGCGCATTGGAAACGGCACCAGGACCGGTGTTTCGGGTACTCCAACCGTCATCGTCCCATCGCATGCCATGCAACTCGTAATCAGCAAAGACATCGCGCGCACAGATTTCGGCGTCACGCTCGCGCGAGTCAGCAACGCGCAGGAGTTGGCCAAGATCGACCCAGATACCGGCTTGCAGGAAGACGTTGGCCCATCGCTCACGCGCTCGATCACGCTCACGGCTCGCCGTTACTTTTCTTTCGGCTCGCTGCAAGCGTCATGGGCGCGGGCCACTGCAGTCGATCGCACAACCGGAGAAGACATCCCCGAAGCGCCGCGGCTGATCTGGGATGTAGCGGGAACCATCGATCGTCTTCCTTTTGGACTGCGGGCCCGAAGCGAATTCGAAACCGTCGGCGCCAAGCCCCTCGGCGACGGATTCACCGCCGTTCCCGTGCGCGAGTTTCGCGTTTCTCTGCTGCGCTCGTTCCGCGAAGGCCAGATGGATCTCGGCCTGAACTCGCTCATCGCCCACGGCTATACCGGCCAGACGCTCGAAACCCTGCAAGCGCCCGGACAACTTTCACCGGCAGAGCAAATCGTAGGTGTGCCGCTGAAGTCCTATGTCAGTCTGTCGTGGGTGTACAACTTCGGCCGCCATCGCTAAGACAGCGGGCCTGAAAAGAATTCCTAAAAAATCAAGTGCAGCGTCATCTGAATTTGCCGCGGCGCTCCAATCGTTTTGTTCACTGCCCCAAGCCCTGACGGGCAGTTGTAAAAGCCCTGATTGCTGCTGTCGCAACTGGTAGGACGCGCCGGCGTCCCCACCACCGGGAACTGGTTGTAGAAAGCGTTCTGCGAAATATCATCGATTGGGATGTCGAAGCTGGCCGTGTTCGTGAGATTGAAAATATCAAAGGTGAACTTAAGAGAGTATCTCTCCGTCAGTTGCGTGTTCTTTACGAATGAAATATCTGCGCGCTTCTGCCAGGTCTGCCGAAAAATGTTGCGCTGCCCGTTGGTAAAACTCGTCTCGTAAATATCACCGTCAGGAATCGCGCCGCCCAGATCGCCGGGCTGAAGCAGCGGAATGGTGAAGCAATCCTGCTTTAAGGCATACGTGCTCGGATCGGCCGGATTCGAAAATGCGCCCGAGGCTCCGGTGAGCGCATTTTTCGGCGTGCAGCCGGGAGCCAGCGGGACAATCGGATTCGTGATTCCGTCGTAAACGCTGTAGTAAATGCTGCCGACCGCTCCGGTGTAGTCAATGATGCTGTAAGGCTGGCCGCTCTGAAATACGGCGATTCCCTGGACCGCCCAGCCGTTCGCAATCTTCCCTGCCACGGACGACCCGTGGAAGAACTTCGGCAGTTCGTACAGATAGCTCACGTTGAAAACGTGCGTGCGGTCGAAGTCGGACGAACCGTACGCCGAGCGCAGATCGAGCGGATTATTCCCATTGAAGAATAGTCCCATGCCGCTCTGCTCATCGAGTGCGTGCGAGTAAGTATAAGAAAATCCGACTTGCAGTCCATGACTCATGCGCTTTTCCACGTGTGCTTGCAGCGCGTTGTAGGCCGAAACTCCCGCGGCTTTGTAAGTCTCGGATTCCGCCGAGTATCCGATGTAGGGCACGCGCAGATCGACATTGCCGCCTTCGTACGTCGCCAGATAACTCTGACCATTCGGCAGTTGCTGGAAGTTGAAGTTGTCGTCCACCAGCGTGTAGCCATAGGTGTACGACTGCGGATAGAGAGAATTCGGATGAATGACGTTGCTCGGCGAAGCAATCCCCGGCTGATTGAAGGGAATTGGGATGACCTCGTGGCGTCCAACGTTGCCCACATAGCCGACTTCCAGCATCAGATCGGGCCGCACCTGCCACTGCACGTCGAGCGTCTGATTGATGGTGTAAGGCAATTTGTTCGCTCGATTGTAAGTAGCGAACGAAAACATCTGTGCTCCGCTCGCGATCGCAGCCATGTTCGGCAGATATTGCGTGATGTCGGCGGGATTCCCGCTGGGCGCCGGCCCGAGCGAAGCTCCCCATGGATTCGACAACGAATACACAAAACCCTGTGACGAGTCGGAGTTGCAGGTCGGAATATAGCCGAGATAATACGACGCTGTACTCGTCGGGCAAGCCTGCGCAGTCACGTAAGGGGGAGTCTGATTGACGCCGAACGGCCCGCCGTTGATCACGCCCTCGGCAAATCCTGGCGATAAATACGAGTAAAGTTCGCCGCGATCGTAGTAGAGTCCTATCCCCGCGCGCACCACGACTTTGTCGTTAAATCTGCGCGGGCTCCACGCGACCCCGACGCGTGGCGCCAATCCCCACTGGCGGCCCGTCAAGGTCGTGTTGCTCACGCCCTTAGTGGGGAACAGGTTGTTGTTGCCGGCAATGATGAAGCCGTTGGAGACGATCGTATCGCTCGCGTCGTCGTACTGATATCGCGCCGGGTCAAAATTGAAGATGCGCCCGTACTTTTCTGTCAAGCCGCCGTCCCAATCGAAACGCAATCCAGCGGTCAGGCTCAGATTCGAGCGGAATTGAAACTTGTCCTGGATATAAGCCCCCGCTTGTCCGGCGCGGTAATAACGGTTGGCATTGCCCTGCAAAAATTTGGTGGTTGTGAAGTCGTCGTTAGTGTTGACGAACCCTTGCAGGAATTGGGAAAAATCCGCCGTCGAAATAATCCCTTGGTTGGTACGTTCGTCGCGCGTGTTGAGCTGCGTGTAGGAATAACTTCCGCCGAAAGTGACGGTGTGGCGGCCATGATTCCAGATCGCGTTCGCCGATGGCATAATCCGGTTCTGAAATACACCGGTGAACGCACCCTGCGACGCTGCACCCTGACCGATCGTCAGGAATTGCAGGTTTTCGATACCCGCCGGATTCGCAGAGGAATCAAGCCCCAATGGATCGACGATCGTGATCCCTGGAAAAAATGTTGAGCCGAACGTGTTGATGCCAAACTGCTGCGGCGTGAATGGCTGCTCAATCGTGCTGTACGCTTTCTCGCGCAGAATTCCCAGCACTTCCGTCACGCTGAAATTCGGCCGGATGGCTTGCGTGTTGGTGATCGAGGCCACCTGGCTGCCCGCATCGAGACGCTGGCTGAACCCCGCAACGCTCGAGTAAGCGTACGGCGCAAGACTCGGATCGTGCTGATAGTAGTACTTCGCCGAAATCATGTTCCTACTGCTTCGATTCCAATCCAGGTTTGCGACCGCCTGATCTGAAATGAAGTACGCCGTCCCGGGACTAATTGCGTTTTCCGGGAAAATCGGCGTTGGCGTCACGCCGTCATCCGAAGGAATCATGTACTGACCGTTGGGCAACTTCGCCTGCAGCAGAGCGACCGCCACTGGACTTACGCTGCCAACTCCTTGCAGCAGTTGCGTGCCCCAGTAAGCGTCAGAAATCCCCTCAAGAGCGGCTACGGATCGGTCATCGCTTAATCCATGTGGCACCAGCATGCGCGAAAGTCCAATCTCCTGGTCCGAAGAATGCACGTGCTGGTAACTGATAAATCCGAATAGCTTGTCTTTAACGAGCGGTCCGCCCAGCGTTCCTCCCGCCGTGTAGCGGTGCTGTTGCGGAACCTTGTCGTTGTCGGGGAGATTCAGATCCTGTTTGTTGAAGAACGGGGCGGCATTAAGCCAATCCGTTCCGCGATGCAAATAAGCTTCGCCATGAATTGCGTTTGTCCCGGAGGCTGTGCTCATGTCGATGTGCGCGCCGCTGGTCGATCCCTGCTGCGCATCGTACATCGATGTATTCACGCGAAGTTCCTGCACGGATTCAGGCGCAGGAGTCGGCAGTGCTTGGCCAATGGCGAGATACACCGAAGCTGTGCTCTGAATCGGCGCCGCGCTCGTGCTGGCAGCGTTCGCAACGCCGGTGTTGTTTACGATTCGCGCCGAGGCCACCTGGCTCGTGCTCTTCCCGTTGAACAGATTGCTGGAGTCGACGCCGTTGAGCAAAAACGTATTGCTCGTGTCTCGTTGGCCGTTGGCCCAGATGGGCTGATTGCCGAGACCGCTGTTCACGCCGGTTCCACCCGAGAGCTCCGCATTCACGCCCGGAGAAAGAATCGCCAGCCCGGTAAAACTGCCCGTCGGCAGAGGCACGGCGCGAATCTGCTGATCCTCGAGAATGTAGCCATTTGTTGTATCGACGGCATTCATCGCCGCCGTGGCCTGCACCTCGACCGTAGTGCCGACCTGTCCGACCTTCAAGGTGGCGTTTACTGTTGCAGTGCGATCAGCCTGTACCACAATCGACGGCACTCTCTGCGTCTGGAACCCTTCATGGCTGATGGTCAGCGTGTAGGTCCCGATCGGCAGATTCACGAAATCGTAAGCGCCGCTGGCGTTGGTCTTGAGCGCGCGCGTCAACGTGGTCTGGTCTCCGACAATGGTCACAGTGGTGTCCGGCAGAACGCTGCCGCTGCTGTCGCTGACTGTGCCGGTGATGCCTCCGAGAGTCTGCTGCGCGGCAACCAGCGTCGAAAGGTGGAAAAGAACTACGAGGACCGCAGCCAGAAAGAAAATGCCAAGCTTCATTTTCTGCGCCATCGAGATACACCTCGTCCGGGGTTTTACAATGCAAAATCAGCCAACGCGCCTGGGTTGATATTTTGCTCGTTCTGACGCTTTGGGCCGGGATGGTTCTACCGCTATGGCTGGAATCTGATGCAGGAAAATGTACGTGAACTCGGGCGAAAGCGAAAGAAAAAGTCCCAGTCAAAATTCTTTTGCCGGGAATCAGTAATTTTTATGCCCGTACCAGCTTCAAGGCTCTGCGGTGCGTTTGTCGCGCGAACGAAAGAAGAACCAGGCCAGTCCCGCGAGCAGGTACGCCAGATAGATATAAGGCAGCTTGCCGTAAGGCCCCTGCGGCACGGGATACAGATTGCCGATTAGCGCCAGCAGCATCGCGATCGCGGCCAGCCAGGGCAGAACCTGTGTCGACTGCCGGGCCGCGCCGTTGAGCCGCAGGTAGCCCGGAAGGGCCACGCAGACAAGCGCATAGGCCACAATGAAACCATACGTCGCCAGCGAACCCAGCCAACCATAGACGTCGAGGCCGCTCGCTCCCCGAACTGCCAAAACCGCCACCGGCAACACCGCGGCTATCCCGGTGATGACCACTGCGCGGCTGGGGGTCTGGTTACGCGTGTGTGTGGTGCGCAACGCCCTGTGTGCAAGTCCGTCGTGCGCCATCAGCAGGAGCACGCGTGCGGCCGCCGTAATGCAGGCCAGCGTTCCCGCGAATAGGCTGACGAGCGCGCCGATGTCGATGAAAAGTCCCAGTACCGGTGCTCCGCCAATTTTCGCCAGCAGGTACATCGGGGCCTGGCTCGCGCCCAAATCCTGGCCGACCATGTGAAACCCCAACACTTCGGTGTAAGCGCAGATCGCAAAGAATGCTCCAGCCAGCAAGGAACTCAGAATGACAGCCTGAGGAATTGTCTTCAGGGGATTGCGCGCCTCCGAGCCTAGGGTTGTGGCGCTTTCGAATCCGACAAAGCTGAAAAGTGCCAGAACTAGGCCCAGGCGTAATCCACTGCCAGTCATCCCGTGGAGATGGAACTGATCGCGATCCAGATGCCAGCCATGCCGTATCAGGAGAAGCGCCACCACAACGACGATGACTGAGACGGAAACAGCCTCGATCCACAACATGAGGCGGGCAGAAATCTTTACATCCCGGTATGCGATCCAGATCGAGACCGCAGTAACAATCAGTGCAAGCAATGCGGTGGAAACAACATGCCCGGTGGCGTCACGCAGCAGCAAATTCGCATAGTGATAGAAACCGCCAATCACGCTCGACCCAGTGGCAACGTAGGCCAGGAGCAGACTCCACGCGACCGTGGCTGACAGCCACTCGGGCAGGATCGCAGATGCATACGTGTACAACGACCCCGGTGACGCCGAGAGGCGTGCAAATCGTGCCACGCAAAGGGCAACCAGCACGATGGCTACGGTAGCGAGCACGTAGGCGAGCCAGGTCCCGTTGCCGGCGAGCGCACACACCAATGGAATGGTGGCGGCCGGCGTCGTTGTCGGCGCCATTGTTGAAACCGACTGGGCGAGCGTCTCCATGGGAGAAAGAATTTCGTGCTTCAGGCCATAGCCCGCTGGCAGATCGCTAGTGGATGGTAGGGCTGCGGGCGATTGGAGCGCTTGCTCGATCGATGACATTTGGAGAGGGATTGTACAACGAGCGCACAATCCCGCGTCGTTGCGCTGTCAGTTTTTCTCCCCAACATCTCTAGTACGGGATTTTGTTGGGCTTGTCCTGCCAGGCGCGAAAGGCGGCTAGCGCTTGCTCGCGCATCATCTGAATCATGGGAATCGAGCGCAGCGGATATGGACGGTCGAATTCGTGATAGATGAATGAGTCGTCGAAGCCAATCTTGGAGGCATCGGCTGCAACATTGCCGAAATAAATGCGCGCCAGTCGCGCCCAGTAGATTGCGCCCAGACACATCGGGCACGGTTCGCAGGAGGTGTAGATTTCACAATCGTTGAGTTCGAACGCTCCCAGCTTGGCACAGGCATTCCGGATCGCAACAACCTCGGCGTGCGCAGTCGGATCGATGCTCGCTGTAACCCGATTTACGCCCTCAGCGACGATGCTTCCGTTCTTCACAATAACCGCGCCGAAAGGGCCGCCGCCGGAATTGACGTTATCGAGAGAGAGCTGAATGGCTCGCGCCATGAACAGGTTGTCCATAGGATGGCCCGATCGGGAAACGCCGAACGAATGCAACTCGCGCCGGATCAGACTAACATTCGCGTCTGTTGCCCGGAGTTTGCCTTCCAGATTGAAAACAATTTTACTTGCGGTTAGGCTTCTTGCTCTCGCCTTTTGTTGACGACGGCGTTGGCCATTGCCTTTGCGTGCCTATCTCTCATCCCGAATTGTGACGCCGCACGGCGTCAGACCAGGAGCTGTGCTTGTCGACGCGGAGAAGATACGAGCGGTCGTTGCCGCAGACGAAGTCCCTGCCGATGCCGTTCGCGAGGACTTCGGTGACCTCGCCCTCCTGCCGGGCTTGGTGGACACGCACGTTCACATCAACGAGCCCGGACGCACCGAATGGGAGGGATTTCGCACCGCAACGCAAGCCGCCGCTGCAGGCGGCTACACCATGCTCGTCGACATGCCGCTCAATTGCATTCCGGCAACTACGAGTGTCGAAGCGCTTTCGGCGAAGCGTAATGCCGCGTCTGGGCAGTGTCTCGTGGACTGGACAGCGTGGGGCGGCGTGGTTCAGGGCAATACAGATCAGATCGAAGGGCTCGCTGGCGCTGGGGTACGGGGATTCAAATGTTTTCTAGTGCCTTCCGGCGTCGACGAATTCACTATGGTGAGCGAGGCCGATTTGCGCCGCGCGCTCCCTCACATTGCGAAGAGTGGGTTGCCGCTTCTGGTGCACGCCGAACATCCCGACGTAATCGCGAAAACGCCGTCCGCTTTGCGAGATGCTGACTGGCGGCAGTATCCGACTTATTTGCGCTCACGTCCGGCAGAAGCAGAAGTGGCCGCGATTGAATTCATGGTATTGCTTTGCCGCGAGTACAAATTTCGCTTGCATATCGTGCATGTCGCGACTGGTCTCGCGCTCGAAATATTGCGATCGGCCCGAGCGGAAAGATTAGACATAACAGCGGAGACGTGTCCTCATTATCTGCATCTGGAAGCCGAAAGCATTCCCGATGGTGCGACGCAATTCAAGTGCGCGCCGCCCATTCGAAGTCATCCCAATCGCGAGCGACTCTGGGAGGGGTTGAAAGACGGCACGATCGACATGATTGTCTCCGATCATTCGCCCTGCCCGCCGGAGATGAAGCAAGCAGGTGGCGGTAACTTTCGCGACGCTTGGGGAGGAATCGCCAGCTTATGCTTGGAGTTGCCAGTCGTTTGGAGTGAGGCTAGGCGGCGTGGATTCTCGCTGAACGACCTCGTGCGCTGGATGGCCGAAGCTCCCGCACAACTTGCTGGCTGTGACACATTCAAGGGGAGAATCGAGCCGGGATATGATGCTGATCTGGTTGTCTTCGATCCGGAAGCCGAGTTTGCCGTGACCCCTGATCGACTGTACCATCGGCACCCGGTGTCGCCTTATCTCGGCGAGAAGCTTTGCGGATTAGTGAAGAGGACCTACTTGAGGGGCCGCGAAGTACTTCGTGATGGCCACTTCCAACGCGAGGCCCTTGGCCGCGAAGTATTTGTGAGCCGTAACTAGAAATGCTTTGCGCGAGCGAGCATTGCCCGTGAATAGTGAAAAAATCATCGGCACCTCCGTCCCCCGCAAGGAGGGGCAGGACAAAGTCACGGGTCGCGCTCGGTACATCGACGACATAGTCCTGCCCAACATGCTCTATGGCGCCACGGTGCGCAGCAGCATCCCCCGAGGAAAAATCAAGAGCGTGACCCTTGGTCCCGGCGTGTCATGGAACGAATTCGTCATCGTGTCGGCCGGGGATATTCCTGGAACGAATTGTGTGGCGCTGATTTCCGATGACCAGCCGTGCCTCGCGGACGGCGCTGTGAACCATCCTGAGGAACCGATCCTGCTCATTGCCCACCCCAACCGCCACATCCTGCGCAAGGCCGTTGAGGCGATTGTGATTGAATACGATCTTTTGCCCGCAATTTTCTCCATCGAAGAAAGCGAGCAGGGAAAAGAGATTGTCTGGGGAACAGATAACACCTTCAAAAAGTACCTGGTCGAAAAAGGAGATGTAGACAGCATTTGGAAAGACGCCGACTATATTGTCGAAGCGGAGTACACAACCGGAGCCCAGGAGCAGCTTTATATCGAAAACAATGGGGTGATCGCGCAATATGACCGCGATCAAGGTCTAACTCTGTGGGGATCGCTCCAGTGTCCGTACTACGTGCACAAGGCCCTGATGAAGCTGTGCGATTTGCCTCCAGAAACAGTGCGCGTGGTGCAGACTGAAACGGGAGGAGCGTTCGGGGGCAAAGAGGATTACCCCTCAATGATCGCTGGTCATGCGGCGCTGCTTGCCATGAAGTCGGGCAAACCGGTCAAGATTGTGTACGACCGCATGGAGGACATGACCGCAACAACGAAGCGGCATCCTTCGCGAACCCGGCATCGGACCGCGGTTGACAAGCACGGAAAACTTTTGGGTGGAGAGATCGATTTTGTGATCGATGGCGGAGCCTACGCCACGCTTTCGTCGGTCGTGCTGTCGCGCGGAACGATTCATGCCGGTGGCCCGTATTTCTGGCCGCACGTAAGGATCCGTGCCAAGGCAGTGGCCACGAATGCGCCGCCGCACGGGGCGTTTCGCGGCTTTGGCGCGCCGCAAAGCCTATTTGCGATGGAACGGCACATGGATCGAATTGCATCGGTTGTGGGAATTTCGCCGGTAGAAGTCAGGCGCCTTAATTTTTTAAAGCAGGGAATGACGACTACGACCGAACAAGTAATCCGCGAGCCCATCGATCTAGGCAAGCTCTTGGATCGCGGCTTGGAGCTCGCCGACTATTCGAATAAGAGAAAGCATTTCCAAACGGGGAGCAAGTTGGATAAGCGCCGGAAGGGAATCGGCATCGCCACTTTTCTTCACGGAGCGGGATTCACCGGATCGGGCGAGCGTTATCTGGCGTCTGTTGTGGGCGTCGAGGGTTGTGCAGACGGGACCGTTCGAGTGCTGGTGTCAAGTACTGAGTTCGGACAAGGAACGAAAACGGTTCTCTGCCAGATCGCTGCCGAGGCTTTGCAGCTACCCTACGAAAGCGTGCAAATCGCCCAGCCGGATACCAACGAAGTGCCCAACAGTGGGCCTACCGTGGCTTCTCGAACGATTATGGTGGTGGGGAAGTTGGTTCTATCGGCGGCGTATGGAATTCGGCAAACGCTGCTAACCTGCGGTTTGTTAAGTGACGAATATTCCGCTGATCAGTTTCGGGATGCCTGTGCCAAGTATGTTGCGAAACACGGCGAACTGAAGTCGTGGGCTCAATATGAAGCTTCGCCAGATATTTCTTGGGATGATGCGAGCTACCGAGGCGAAGCCTACGCCGCATACGCCTGGGCAGTCTACATCGCGGAGGTAACGATCGATCTCACCACCTACAGCGTTACGGTGAACGATTTTGTAGCGCTACAGGAGGTCGGAAACGTTCTGCATCCAATCTTGGCCCGGGGACAGATCACCGGAGGAGTCGCACAAGGAATCGGTTTTGCATTGTATGAGAAAGTCGTATGGCAGAACGGACGCATGCAGAATGGACAGATGACCAACTACATCATGCCGACTTCGGCCGACCTGCCGCAGATTCGCGTGTATTTCGAAGAATTGGGAAACGTTCATGGCGCGTTCGGTGCGAAAGGAATCGGAGAGTTGCCGATGGACGGACCGGTTCCGGCGGTTGTGAACGCGGTGGTGGATGCGACCGGAATTGCCCTTGATGCGATTCCACTGCTGCCCGAAGACATTTTCAAGGCAATAAGCAGGGAGCCCCGTGAGAAATCCGCGCATGCGCTTAAGGAACCGGCATGAGCGGTCAGCCGGGAAAGGGCGAGTTTTCTCTCACCGTAAACGGCGAGTTGCACACAATCGGCGCCTATCCGATGGAGCGCCTTCTTGATGTTCTGAGAGTTCAATTGGGATTGACTGGAGCTAAGGAAGGGTGCGGCGAAGGCGAGTGTGGATCCTGTGCGGTGCTGATGGACGGATTGCTGGTCAACAGTTGCCTGGTTCCGGTGGCGCAGGCGCAGGGAGCGCTGGTCGTAACCATCGAAGGGATTGCTGATGGGGAAGCTCTGCATAGCCTGCAAACCGCGTTCTTGCAATGCGGCGGCGCTCAGTGTGGAATCTGTACGCCGGGCATGATCATGGCGGCCTACCAACTCTTGCGGAAAAAGCCGAAGCCCTCCACGGAAGAGATTGCAGAGGGCCTGGCGGGTAATCTCTGCCGATGTACTGGTTATACCCAGATCTGTGAAGCCGTGGCACAGGCGGCGGCTCGCAGGTGTGCGCCGTGAGGTCCAATCCGTCGGAGTACGAATTCGTCGCGCCTGGAAGCCTCTCGGCCGTGGTTTCACTGTTGGCCAGCGAGCCAGGTTCGTGGCTGCCGGTGGCGGGCGGGACGGACGTGATGGTGCTTTACGGGGCGGGTAAGCTCAACGCACGAAAGCTCGTCAGCTTGTGGAACCTGCCGGAACTGCGGCGAATTCAAGTTGCCGACAACCAGTTGACGATCGGCGCGAATTGCACCTACACGAATCTGCGCGAGCACGAGATCATTCAGCGGCATTTCCCCTTACTTGCGAGCGCAGCAAGCTGGACCGGTAGCATTGCGAACCAGAATCGTGGCACTCTCGGGGGAAACATCGTCAACGCTTCACCGGCAGCGGACTCACTCCCCGCCCTGCTCGTCTACGAAGCGGAGCTGGTCTTGGTCTCGGTCCGCGGCGAGCGCCGGGTCCGCTATGTCGATTTCCACACCGGATACAAAAAGACGCTGCTTGCTCCGGATGAACTCGTTCGAGACATCGTTCTGCCGAGACGTTTCCCATCGTATGCTTCGTACTCGCGCAAGGTCGGAGCTCGCAACGCGCAGGCGATTTCAAAAGTGTGCGTTGCCGCGCTGGCGCGACTGGAGGGCGACAAGGTCGAAGATGTCCGAATCGCCGCCGGGAGTGTGGCCCCGGTTCCTCTTCGTCTGCGAGAAACTGAGGCCGTCGTAGAAGGTAAACTCGTCGACGCAACTCTGATCGCGCAAGCCCGCAAGGCTGCTCTGAGTGAAATTCAGCCCATTGATGATATTCGCTCGTCCGCTGCCTATCGTGCGGCGGTTCTGGCGAATCTGATCGATGAATTCTTGACCCGCTTCGTGGTCGCCGGACCCGAACCATGAGCCGCACCCTCCCGCGGTGGAACCAGTTGCCCTTGGAAGATGCCGCGCGCGAGATAGTTTCGTGCTGCGGCTCTGAAAAATGGGCGTGGGAACTTGCTGGCCGTCGTCCCTTTACAGATCAGCGTTCTTTGGTTGCGTCGTCGGACGAGATTTGGAACCGCTTGAACGTATCTGACTGGATGGAGGCATTTTCCACCCATCCGCGGATTGGGGAACGTAAAATGCCTCAAGCCGGTTCGAGGCAATCCGCCGCCTGGTCTAGCGAAGAGCAGCGTGCGGTCGCAGAAGCGGAATCGAAAACGTTAGAGGCGTTGGCTCTCGCGAATGAAGAATATGAAAAGCGATTTGGCCGCGTATTCATCGTGTGCGCAACCGGGAAGTCAGCGGCCGAGATGCTAGAAATCCTTCAGTACCGCCTGGGGAGTGACGAAGAGACCGAGATTCGAGTAGCAGCCGAGGAGCAAAGGAAGATCACAAATATCCGTTTGGAGAAGTGGCTCGCGCAATGAAGCGTATTTCAACTCACGTGCTTGACTTGACGAAAGGGAAGCCTGCCGCCCATCTGCCCGTTCGTCTCGAGCGCCAGGAAAACGAGCGTTGGCGGGTGCTCAACTCGGCCGCGACAAATGACGATGGGCGCTGTGGTCAGTTGCTGTCTGAAGACAATCTGCCGCCGGGTTTTTACCGGCTGGTCTTCGATACGGCAACATATTTCACTGCAGTAAAGATTGCGGCCCTTTATCCCGTCGTCGAAATTACCTTTCAGGTGCGCGATGGAGAATCCCAGGTCCATATTCCTCTGTTGTTGAGCCCAAACGGCTATACGACGTACCGCGGGAGCTAATGTGGATTTTTCTGTCCGGGAGTGGCTCAACCTCGGCCTGAGATGGTTCCACGTGTTCTCGGGAATCATGTGGGTTGGGCAGACGTACTACTTCACGTGGCTCGATGCCCAGTTCGGAAAGCTCGAGAAGAAACCTGCCGGCGAGGGCGAGCGTGAAGTGTGGATGGTCCACAGCGGTGGCTTCTATGCAGTCGAAAAAAAATCGTTGCTCGGAGTAGATGCCGCTGCTGTTCGCTGGTTCCGCTGGGAAGCGTTGATGACCTGGATTGCGGGGATCCTGCTCCTGCTGTTGGTTTACTACTGGGGCAGCGGTCTGGTCGACCCGGATGTTGCGGATATTGGGAAGGGCACCGCAGTCGCAATCGGGCTCGGATCGCTGGTTGCCGGTTGGCTGATCTACGACCTTGCCATGCTATCTCCGCTGGGGCGTTCGCAGGCGGCATTCGTTGTTTTTGCGCTGCTGATGACTGCGGGAGTTTCGTGGGTGTTGTTACATGTGTTTAGTGGGCGCGCGGCCTACATTCATCTCGGAGCCATCTTCGGAACGATCATGACTGCGAACGTATGGTTCCGAATCCTGCCGGCACAGCGCAGGATGATAGCCGCTGCAGCACGGGGAGAAACATTCGACGCGTCGCTGGGAGGCCAGGCGAAACTTCGATCGAAGCACAACACATTCATGGCCGTGCCTGCCGTCTTTCTGATGTTGAGCAATCATTATCCCGTGGCGACTTATGGCAACCGGTACAGCTGGCTCGTGCTGATCGTATTGGTCTTGGTTGGATGGGGAGCAGCAAAGTTGATTCGCGAAGCTTAAAGGGGCAGTCGAACACGGCAGGGACCGGCCTGATAGACGGAAATTTGATCCACATCGAAAATCTCGCTGAGCGTACAATCGCCCGCTGTCGCCAACTGGCGCTATTTTCAGAAGAGCGCGGTTGTACGACTCGAACTTTTCTGTCGCGGCCGATGCACCAGGTTCATCGGGAAATTACGAGTTGGCTGGAACCGCTCCAGGCGCAGGTCCGCGTGGATGCAATTGGAAATCTGAGAGCGCTTTATCCGGGAAAAGACCGCTCGATGCCACGCCTGCTGATTGGCTCGCATCTTGATACCGTTCCGAACGCTGGCGCTTTCGACGGAATTCTCGGCGTTATTCTCGGTGTGGCGCTGATCGAGTCGCTGCATGGGGAGCGACTGCCTTTTTCCATTGAGGTTGTTGGATTTTCTGAAGAAGAGGGAGTTCGATTCAAAACCCCATTCATTGGCAGTCGCGCGCTGGTTGGCCGGGTCGATTCCTCGTTGTTGGAGCTTCTCGATCCTCAAGGCGTGAGTGTGCGAAAGGCGATCGAAGACTTTGGCCTGAAGCCAGAAGATATTCCCGCTGCAGCAATCGCAAGCGATGTGTCAACCTACCTGGAGTTTCACATCGAGCAGGGGCCGGTGCTCGAAAACATGGGGTGGCCATTGGCTGCGGTCGAAGCCATTGCCGGACAGAGCCGCGGAGAGATCACCTTCACGGGCCGCGCGAATCATGCAGGGACGACTCCAATGGCAATGCGTTCCGATGCACTCGCCGCCGCGGCAGAGTGGATTATGACTGTCGAAAGCATGGCCAAGAATGTTCCCGGCTTGGTCGCGACCGTTGGATCAGTTGAAGCCAGGCCGGGCGCGGTCAATATAATCGCCGGAGACGTTCGGGCGAGTCTCGATGTGCGTCATCGCGATGACGCCGTCCGTCGCCGAGGGTTGCGTGATTTGGTTCATCGCGCCGAAGACATTGCGCGAAGGCGTGGACTTTCTGTAAGTTGGGCTGCGCGCCTCGATCAGCCGGCGGTTGCGATGGATTCGTTTCTTTGTGGAGAGATCGAAAAAGCAATCCGGAAAATCGGCTGTGAGCCGCACCGCATGGTGAGCGGCGCCGGTCACGATGCGATGATCATGGCAGAGAAAGTGCCATCCGCGATGATTTTTCTGCGAACACCGGGCGGCGTCAGCCACGATCCGGCGGAGTCGGTTGCCGTCGAAGATGTCGCGAAGGCGATCGAGTGTGGACGCCAACTTCTCGATCAACTTGCCACATCCTCGGCATTTCAGACAGGAACTTGCCGTGCCTGATTCCGATCCCACACAAACGCTGGTGAATCTCGGGCAAACGCGAAGCTCCCACCAGCGGAATCATTTTCTGCTAACCCCTGACACATTCGTACGCACAACGCTACCGGGAATGAAGAAATGCATGGCGGTGGTTCACGTGGGGACCGCGATGGGCGCGGCGTTCACAGAATATACTGCCGAATTCGAGGCCGGTGGTGAACTGGGCGAGACTCAAGCGCAGCGCTTCCTGTATGTTTTGGAGGGAGCGGTAAAAATCGGCTTGAGTGGAAAAGAAAGCAAGCTCGGTGCCGGCGGATACGCTTACGTTCCTGAAGGAGCGGCCCATCGCTTCGTCGCTGCCAAGACGAGTCGCGCGGCCGTTATCGAAAAAACCTACCAGCCTCTGCCGGGAGTGGCTGCGCCTCACGCGATTATCTCGACTGAAGATAAGGTCTCCTCGCAAGCATTGAACGATGACCGCGATTTGCAGGTGAAGTGCCTGCTGCCGGATGAAAGCGCCTTCGATTTCGCCGTCAACACCATGGTCTACCAACCCGGCGCTGCTCTCAGCATGGTCGAAATGCACGTGATGGAGCATGGTTTGATCATGCTCGCGGGCGGCGGTATTTATCGCCTGGGCGACTCGTGGTATCCAGTAACCGCGGGCGATTTCATCTGGATGGGACCTTGGTGTCCGCAATGGTTCGGCGCCATCGGGAAGACTCCCGCGAAATATCTCATCTACAAGGATGCCAACCGGCATCCACATTCGCCCACGCGATGAAACTGGAAATTGATCAGCAGCGCTTGGTTTCTGAAATAGAATCGCTCGCTGCCTTCTCGGATGCCGAACCGCCCGCGGTCACACGCATCGTCTTCACTCCCACCGAGCGCAAGGCGCGCGCGTGGGTGAAAGATCTCTGCAAGCAA
Source organism: Candidatus Solibacter sp. (assembly GCA_035501655.1). Taxonomy (GTDB): domain Bacteria; phylum Acidobacteriota; class Terriglobia; order Terriglobales; family Acidobacteriaceae; genus Sulfotelmatobacter. Next base: position 284,255 of record DATJVU010000035.1, on the reverse strand, counting down.
GCAGCGTTGGGGATTCGTGACGATGCCGCCGGCAATACTTTTGCGCGCTGGGAGGGATCGGATCGTCAGGCGCCGGCGGTTGGGACCGGTTCGCACATTGATGCGGTCCCGAATGCCGGGAAATACGACGGCGTAGTCGGTGTACTGGGGGGACTCGAAGCGATTCGGGCGCTGCAGAAGGCCGGCCTGCATCCCAGGCACTCGATCGATCTGCTGGTATTCGCATCCGAAGAACCCACGCGGTTTGGAATCGGTTGCCTTGGCAGTCGTTTGCTGTCGGGTACGCTTGCTCCTGCCGCGGCGCGAGCGCTGCGTGACGGAGATAACAAATCCATCGACGATGTTCGCAGCGGCGCAGGGCTTCCTGGACGGCTTGAAGATGTGAGCTTACCCCGCGATTACTACAAGGCTTTCGTCGAGTTGCACATCGAGCAAGGGCCTTTGCTGGAGCGCCAGGGCAAGCAACTGGGAGTTGTGGAACGAATTGCCGCGCCGGCCAGCGCGCGCATCACGATTGAGGGAGCCGGCGGGCACGCAGGAGGCGTTCTCATGCCCGATCGGCACGATGCACTGTGCGCTGCCGCGGAGTTAATCCTTTCTCTCGAGCATGCCGCGCGCTCGACAGGCGCCGTCGATACCGTCGCGACAGTCGGCATGTGCGACGTCTTCCCCGGAGCCGTCAACAGCATTCCTGCCAGAGTACTTCTCAGCGTCGATGTGCGGGATACGAGTCTGGAAAGGCGAAATGACGTGATGCAACAATTGGACGATGCCAGCAGAAAAATCGCGTCGAAACGCGGTGTTGAGATTTACTCGCAGCTGTTGAACGCGGACGCTCCCGCGGAGTGTGATGCCGGAATTATTGCCTCACTCGATCGTGCTTGCCAAAAGCACGGCTTAGATTCGATGCGTGTGACCAGCCGCGCCTACCACGACTCGCTGTTCATGTCGCGCATTGCACCGATGGGGATGTTGTTTATCCCCTGCCACAACGGCTACAGCCATCGTCCGGACGAATATGCTTCCCCGGAAGACATCGCGGGGGGTACGCTGGTGTTGGCGGAGATATTGGCTGCACTTGCGGAATAGATCTTCTCCGAAGAAGAGTCAGACCTGCCCCTGTCGTGAAAGACCTTCCCTCACGCGCGCATATCCAGGCTTCAGGACCTGGTAGATAACTTCGAGGCGCTGGCTGTACGGCAAGAATGCGCTTTTCATCGCGTTGATCGTAATCTTTTCAAAGTCAGCCAGCGTGAGGCCAAAGGTTTCCGCCGCCGCTTCAAACTCCTGCGTCATCGAGGTGTTGCTCATCAGACGGTTGTCGGTATTGAGCGTGACGCGAAATTTTTCCTGGTAGAGAATTTTGAATGGGTGCTCCGCCAGACTCGGCGTGGCGCCGGTATGTACGTTGCTGATAAGACAGATTTCAAGGGGGATTCTTTTGTCGAGCACGTATTGCGCCAGGTCGCCCAGTTTCACCGCTTTGCCGTCCGAGATCGCAATGTCGTCAATCAGGCGAGTTCCGTGGCCAATGCGGTGCGCGCCGCAGTATTGAATCGCTTGCCAGATCGATTCTTTTCCAAAGCCTTCTCCCGCATGGATGGTGATGTTGAAATTTTCACGCTGAATATAGTGAAAGGCGTCCACATGCTTTTTTGGAGGATATCCACCTTCCTCGCCCGCCAGGTCGAATCCAACGACACCCCGTTGCCGGAAATCGACCGCCAGTTCGGCCATTTCGAGCGAGAAATTCATGTTCCGCATGGCACAAAGAATCAGTCCCGACCGGATGCCGAAATCCTGACGGCCGCGAGCCATGCCCTTGAGCACAGCTGAAACCACCTGCTGATGGGTCAATCCCCCGGTCGTGTGAAAGATGGGTGCGAAGCGGGTTTCGTAATAGACGACACCGTCACGGCTGAGATCTTCGGCCTGCTCGTACGCAACTCGCTCCAGGGACTCTTCCGTCTGCATCACGGCAATCGTGTGCTTGAATCCTTCGAGGTATTTCGCCAGGCTCCCTTGGTTCGCGCCTTGATGAAACCAGTTTCCGAGTGCAGTGGCATCCGCACTAGGCAACTCCTGATAGCCCAAGCCCTTCGCCAATTCGACCATCGTTTGAGGCCGTAGCACGCCGTCCAAATGTTCGTGGAGCAGAACCTTGGGCAACGTCCGGAGCAGAGGCTTCTCTAACTTCATTTCAATTCCAGCCTCGAGGCACCGGCCATGATTTCGGAATTTCTACGTACGAGCGATCTAGAGTGGCGAGAGAAGGGCAGCCAAGCAAGCGAAGCGTGCGTTCGACGTCGTCGCGCAAAATTGCCAGCGCGCGCTTGACGCCCGGATATCCCGCCGCGGCCAAGCCATAGGCGTAGGCCCGCCCGATCAAAACTGCGCGAGCACCCAGGCAGAGAGCCTTTACGATGTCGCTGCCGCGGCGAACGCCGCCATCCATGAGCACTTCGATCTGTCCATTGGCCGCCGCTACAACCTCCGGCAGCGCACGCAATGTCGATGAGACGGAGTCCAGCTGACGTCCACCATGGTTTGACACCACCACCGCAGCCGCCCCTTCGTCGATCGCGCGGCGTGCGTCGTCTCCAGTCAGCAGGCCTTTCACTACGATGGGCCCGGTCCATATTTCCCGAATCCAGCGCAGATCGCCCCAGGTGACGGTCGCTTCGGCCAGAGCTGCGCCCACATCGAGCATCGCCATCGGTCCTTTTCCAGGGACGACTACGTTCTCCAGACGAGGGACGCCGCCATCGAAAACGAACGACCTGAGCCATCCGGGATGCGACAGAATTTCTGGAAGGAACGGCAGCTTGTCGAAAATCGATCCACCCATGAGTTCTTTCATGCCATTCCGCGGATCTCGTTCGCGTAATCCTGCGACCGGTGTATCCACGGTGATGACGAGTACGGAAAAGCCAGCGCGGCGGGCTCGCTCGATCGATCCTTCGGCGGCTGCGCGTCCACCCAGCAGGTAGAGCTGATACCACGCAGGACCCTGCGTCGCGGCTCGCACGTCTTCCAGTTTGTGCCCGGAAATCGTTGAGAGCGTGTAGGCTGTGCCCATTTCACCGGCGGCGCGCGCGGCCGCCTTCTCGCCCTCCGGATGCATCAACCGGCTATAACCAACCGGTGCCAAAACGAAGGGGACCGAGAGCTTTTGTCCGACTACTTGTGTCGTGAGGTTGCACGCTGCGCAAGCAACCGCCCCGCGAGGCCGGAACAATACGTCTCGAAAGGCGCGACAGTTTTCGTCCAGCGTGACCTCCGCCTCGGCCCCACCGTCCAGATAGTCAAAGACAGCGCGAGGCACCCGCTGACGGGCCATGATTCGAAGGTCTGCGATATTGACTACCTTGGAGGACGGGAGTGCGCGGCTCATGGGAACGCGAAAAACATCGGACAGGCTCCGAAGCTATCAAAACGGTGGGAGTAAAGCTACCGACAGGCATAAGGGACCGCGACGTAGCACCTCTTACGGGGGGACAGTTCGTGCGCTGACCACTTCGAAAACGGCGGACTTGCCACGTGATCCGCTGGCCGTGTAGGGCACGATGTTCGCAAGGGCAAGAAATTCACTCAGTTGCAAATAAACCGGTTAACCGTTAACGTTTACGGTGGCGGCGTTGCCGCTTCCGTCTCGTGGGGTTGAGTGTCGCCGGGTGCTTCCCGCGCAGACAAAAGTGTAGGCCATGAAGAACATTACGCTGTTCGATATTGCCGAGGCGCTGGGTGTTTCGACGGGAACCGTCCACCGCGCTCTGCACGATCATCCCGGCGTCAATGCTATGACGAAGGCCCGGGTCCTGCAGATGGCTAAGTCACTCGGCTATCGCCCGAATCTCGCCGCTCGCTTTCTCTCCACCAAGCGACATCTGAAAATCTCGGTCAATACCCTGAAAGGAACGACGTCGTTTTGGGACGAAGTGAGAGCCGGGATCAGCGACGAAGCGGCTTCGCTCCTGATGGAGAACGTCGATCTCGAGTTCCGCACTTACCCACAACTTGATGAAGGAGAGGAAGAATCGTTCCAGGCGGCGTTGCAGGCGAAAGTCGATGGAATCATTGTCTTTTCCAGCCGGCCCGAAAAATTGCGGACCTGGATTCGGCGTGCCTCGCGCAGCCGCATCCCGGTCATGTGTGTGACCACGGATGCTCCCGGCTCCGGTCGGCTAGCGGTGGTCTCAATCGATACTCTCGCCAGCGGCGCACTGGCGGCAGACCTGATGGGGCGTTTTCTCGGCGGTAGCGGCAAGATTGCTGTGACTCTGAGTGATTTGCGGATTACCGAGCATTCCGAGAAATATTCGGGTTTCGAGAAAACGATGAATGCCCTGTACCCGAAAATGCGCGTGCTGCCTCCCCTCGAAGACCACGATATTGAACCGGTCGCGCAGGAAAAATGCCGTAAGCTGTTGGATTCCCATCCGGATCTGACGGGAATCTACGTCACCACGGAAGCATCACTACCGGTCCTTCGGGCAGTACGGGACGCGGGTCTGGAGAATCAGCTGACCATCATCACGACTGATCTTTTTTCCGATCTTGTGCCCCAGATTCGCTCCGGTGCCGTAGCCGCCACTATCTACCAGCGCCCGCGAACTCAGGGCAGAATGGCCTTCCGCGTTCTTCGCGAGTTTCTCACGGAAGGCGAATGCCCGTCGTACCAGATCACGCTTGCTCCGCACCTCGTCATGCGGGGAAATCTCGATTTTTTTCTGGAGCGGCAATCTAGTGAAAACAACGGAAATCGCCGCCGCGGGGCCAGAGTCGTCGCCAATAACCTGCCTGGCGGCGACGTCGCGGTTGCGCGAAGTTGAGTCTCCCGAATTTGCGTTCTTGCCGTGTTGTAATCGTTTACGGCAGCGCGTAAGATGCTGGCGGCGAGAGAGCGTTGTCTGCTACCCCCGCGGCAACACCGTCATCTTCTTTCCATCACTGGAAAAGGCATCACTTGAAAAGGCATGAGACGAATATGGCTCTTTTTCTCCTCGCTTTCCCTGGTGTGTGCGATTCATGTTTCCTCAGCTCCGGCTCAGTGGGCTCCCCGAAATCCCGTCACGAAATTCGATCAGCAGGCCGACGGCGTCGTTTTCACGCAGCAGTCTGGAACTCTCAAAATTCAGATATGCTCTGATTCCGTCGTCCACGTCTTGTACGCGCCCTCTGCGAAGATTCCCTCGGCGTCCGACTTCGCTGTCGTCAAGAGGGACTGGCCTGGCGCGAAATGGTCGATACAGTCGTCCAAGGAAACGGTCTCTCTGACGACGGCAGCCCTCCGGGTCGATGTGGCGCGCCTCGACGGTTCTATCACCTTTCGCAGGCCCGATGGTGAGCAACTGCTGCAGGAAGGCTCTCGAAAGCTGACGCCAGCTCAGGTCAACGGGGAAGACACCTATCGCTCCGAGTCGTTCTTCAATATTTATGGCTCGCATGAAGGAATTTACGGCTTGGGCCAGCATCAGGCTGGCGTGTGGAATTATCGCGGCGAGTCGGTCGACATTTCGCAGGATAACAGCAACATTGCTGTGCCCTTCATGGTTTCGAGCAAAGGCTACGGCCTCTACTGGAATAACGATTCGCGCAGCCGGTTTAACAATCGCTTCGCCAACTATCTCTACGTCAGTTCGGAAGTCGCCGGCTCCGTCGACTACTACTTTTTCTACGGCCCCGACCTCGACAAAGTCGTCGCCGACTATCGCGAACTGACTGGGCAGGCGCCGATGTTTGGCCGCTGGGCCTACGGTTTCTGGCAATGCAAGAACCGCTATAAGTCCCAGGACGAAATCCTCGGCGTGGCGCGCAAATATCGCGAACTTCACATCCCGGTCGACAACATTGTTCAGGATTGGTTCTGGTGGAACCGCAAAGGCGAGTTTGTTTTCAACAAGAATTATCCAGACCCAAAGGGAATGGTCGACGAGCTTCATCACGATAATTTCCATCTGATGATCTCGATTTGGCCTTTTTTCGAGCCGGGATCGAAGAATTACGACTACATGAACCAGCAGGGCTGGTTCGTGGACAAGTTCAAATTCGCTAAGCCGCCCTACCACACCGACGCCATGGCCGTGTACGACGCCACCAATCCCGAAGCTCGCAAGTTTTACTGGAGCGAAATCGACAAGGCGCTGTTTAACATCGGCCTCGACGCCTGGTGGATGGACACGACCGAACCGGAAACCGAAGGCCAGGAAGACAACATCCTGCTCAGTCACAAGCTAGCCGCAGGGAGCGGCAACCGCTACGTCAATGCTTATCCACTGTTGGATACGGGCGCGGTCTATGAAGGGCAGCGCGCCGCCAGCAACAAGAAACGCGTTTACATTCTTTCTCGTTCAGCCTTTGCAGGCAGCCAGCGCAATTCGGTCACCGCGTGGTCGGGAGATATCAACTCCGACTTTTTCACTTTGCGCCGTCAGATTCCCGCAGGCCTGAATTTTGCGCTCAGCGGCATCCCTTACTGGACGACGGACATTGGCGGCTTCGTCTTCGGCAATCCCGACGACCCGGCATTTCGCGAGCTATTCATTCGATGGTTTCAGTTCGGCACGTTCAGCCCGATCTTGCGCGTTCACGGTACGCGCAATCCCGACCAGAACGAACTCTGGTCGTATGGTCCCGACGCTCAGAAAATTCTCGTAAGCTTCGACCGATTGCGATACCGGCTGCTGCCTTACATCTATTCACTCGCCTGGAAGACCACGAGCGAAAGTTACACTCCGATGCGGCCGCTGGTGATGGATTTTCGAACCGACGACCGCGCCTCGAACATCGGCGACCAATTCATGTTTGGCCCGGCGATCCTGGTCAACCCTGTCACTGAACCTGCGGCCAGCCTTCGGCAACTCTATCTGCCGAATACGAAGTGGTACGACTTCTGGTCGGGAACTTCGACGCAAGGCGGCCGCATGGTCGAGGTGGCAGCACCGCTGGAACGAATTCCTCTCTACGTTCGCGCCGGATCGATTCTTCCCTTGGGCCCCGATATGGAGTGGTCGACCGAGAAGCCCGCCGATCCAATCGAGCTGCGCGTTTATCGCGGCGCTGACGGCGACTTCACGCTTTATGAAGACGAAAACGATAACTACAACTACGAGAAGGGGGTTCGCGCGACGATTCCGTTTCACTGGGACGACAGCAAGAACCTGCTGACCATTGGCGACAGAAGAGGTGAGTTCCCCGGCATGTTGCAGAAGCGGACATTTCGCGTAGTCGTCGTCCGTGAGAATCATGGTACCGGAATCGGCCCATCCGACGAGGCTGACAAGATCGTGCAGTACTCCGGCCAGACAATCCAAGTTACGCCCTGAAGGAGCAATCCCATTCATCTTCTCGGAATCGACGTAGGAACCGGTGGCACGCGCGCTCTCGTGATCGACGAGCTAGGCCGCGTGATCGCGTCTGCCACCGAAGAGCACGTACCGTTTGCGTCTCCGCAGATTGGCTGGGCGGAGCAGCAGCCCGAAGATTGGTGGCGCGCCTGTGGCATCGCCGTTCGCAACGCAATCAGCGCCGCCAAAGTTCACGCCGACCACATCGCCTGTGTCGGGCTCTCGGGCCAGATGCATGGCGCAGTCATGCTCGACGAGAAAGACCGCGTCGTTCGTCCCGCGCTCATCTGGTGCGATGTGCGCACCGGCGAGCAGGGCAGGGAACTGACGCAGAAGATCGGCGCCGACCGCCTGATCCAACTCACCTGCAATCCGGCGCTGCCCAATTTCACGGTCACGAAGTTTCTATGGGTCCAAAAGCACGAGCCAGAAAACTGGAAGCGCGTGCGCTCGGTCATGCTGCCGAAAGACTACGTGCGCTTCCGTATGACCGGCGAGCGCGCCATCGATATGGCCGACGCATCTGGAACGCTCCTGCTTGATGTCGCGCACCGCCGCTGGTCGAATGAGGTGCTGCAGGCCGCCGGGGTCGATGAGCGTCTCCTTCCCAAACTTTACGAATCGCCCGATGTCTGCGGGCAACTCTCATCCGACGGCGCGGCAGTCACGGGACTGAAAACTGGCACTCCGGTGGTTGCCGGAGCCGGCGATCAAGCCGCCGGCGCAACCGGCATGGGCATTGTTGTCCCTGGCGCCGTCAGCGCGACGATTGGCACGTCGGGCGTGGTTTTCGCTGCTACAGATTGCCCGGCGCTCGATCCCAAGGGGCGCCTGCACACTTTCTGCCACGCGATCCCAGGACGTTGGCATGTAATGGGAGTCACTCAGGCCGCCGGGCTGTCGTTGCGCTGGCTGCGGGACACCCTTTGCGACAAAGTTGCTTACGACCAGCTTACAGCAGAAGCGTCCGCGGTCGCTCCCGGCGCCGACGGATTGCTCTGGACCCCCTATCTCATGGGCGAACGCACGCCCCATCTCGATGGCCAGGCGCGGGCGGCACTGGTCGGTCTGACTGCATCCCATACTCGAGGCCACATCGTGCGGGCGGTGCTTGAAGGAGTAGCCTTTAGCCTGCGCGATACGTTCACGATTTTTGATGGAATGAATGTTCCGGTGAAGAGCATTCGGCTCGGCGGGGGCGGCGCGCGATCGCCGTTGTGGCGGCAGATTCAGGCCGACGTCTACGGACATGAGATTGAGATTGTCGAAGCGGAGGAGGGTGCCGCGTATGGCGCGGCAATTCTGGCGGGAGTCGGCGCGACGCTCTGGCCCACGGTCGATGCTGCGTGCAGTGCGGTGATTCGTGTGAAGCAGACCGTTCCGGCTCGGGCGGAAGTCATCAAGCAAATGAACACCTCATACGCTGCATTTCAGCGCGTGTATCCGGCGACGAAAACAATTTTCAGCGCGTAGTTTTCGCCAGGTCCCTCAGGCGCTCTGCCGCAATTTCAGGCGTGATGTCGCGCTGTGGATTGCCCAGCATTTCAAATCCAACCATAAATTTGCGGATCGTCGCCGAACGCAGCAGTGGAGGATAGAAGTGAGCGTGGAAGTGCCACTCAGGATGGTCGGTGCCATCCGTCGGTGCCTGATGAAATCCCATGGAATAGGGAAAGGGAACGCCGAAGACTTTGTCGTAAGTTGCGGTGACTTGGTGCAGCATGTCGGACAGAGTGCGGACTTCGTCGTTGCTCAATGAGTCTAGGCTCGCGAAATGGCGCCGGCTGCACACCAGAACCTCAAACGGCCATACCGCCCAGAAGGGGACGAGGGCAACGAAGCCTTCGTTCTCGCAGACGACCCGTACACTCTCGCGGCCTTCCAGCGCAACGTAGTCGCACAGCAGGCACCGGCCGTGCGCATTTCGATATACGCCCTGTACAACCAATTCCTTCGCTGGTTCTTCCGGGATCGATGCCGTCGCCCAAATCTGGCAATGAGGGTGCGGATTGCTGGCGCCCATCATCGCGCCACGATTCTCGAATATCTGTACATGATGGATGAAGTCCCGGTCGCCAAGTTCACGAAATTGTTCAATCCAGGTATGAACGACGGGCTCGATCTGGTTCGAAGTCATAGTCGCAAGTGTCAGATCATGACGTGGAGAAAAGCAGATCACGCGACAGATCCCCGGCTCCGCCTGTGCGACGACTAGCCCTGTGTTTTCCACATCGAGGCGGTCTTCGCCTCGAGTTGGGCTCTGAGCTTGCGGTTTCAAGGCCGCGAAGTCGTTGTCAAAAACAAACGTCGAAGTATATGCAGGATTGCGAACTCCACCCACCCGCGCGTTTCCCGGGCACAAGTAACACGACGGGTCGTACTGCGGCTCGGCCGCAGTGGGAAGCGGTGCTACTTCTCCCTGCCAGGGACGCGTTGCGCGATGCGGAGAAACCAGTATCCACTCGTTGGTCAGCGCGTTCAGCCTGCGATGCGGATCTTCCGTAAGTTTCAAATTATGGCCTCGCGCAGCATTCTACGATGAGCGGTGTTCAGGGTGAATCGAACTGATGAGGGATGTGTGGTTTTTTTTAGCACCGGCCCTTGCCATCGCGTGGCATAATCTTCCGCAACATTCCGACCCGAGGCAATCATGCGTCAACTCTTGTGTCCCGTCCTCTGCCTGTTTGTTTCTAGCGTAATTCTGCCTGCCTCTGCGACCGCTCCGGCTGCCAAACCGATGCAGATCTATTTCATCGATGTGGAGGGCGGTCAGGCCACGTTGGTGGTCAGTCCCACGGGGCAGTCGCTGCTGATCGATACCGGCTGGCCAGGGTACGAGGGCCGCGATGCCGATCGCATCGTCGCCGCCGCGCATCAGGCAGGTCTCAAGCAGATCGACTACGTTTTGATCACGCACTTTCATCGCGATCATGTGGGCGGTGTGCCGCAACTCGTCGACGGCATCAAGATCGGAACGTTTGTCGATCATGGCCCCAACCAGGAAGACTCCGAAGTGACGCGAACTGACTATGCAGCCTACGAGAAAGCGATTGCGGGACATGCGCACGTAGTCGTGAAGCCCGGCTGGGGGCTTCCGATCAAGGGCCTGGAAGTCAAAGTCTTGGCTGCTGCCGGCGATCACATCGCGAGCCCTTTGCCGGGAGCAGGGGAAGCGAATGCTCTGTGTAAGGCGGAGCCAGCCGCGGAAGCCGACGCGACTGAAAATGCCCGCTCCGTGGGCGTGATCATCACGTATGGACAATTTCGCTTCCTCGATCTCGGCGATCTGACCAAGAAAAAGGAGCTGGAACTCGCCTGCCCCAACAACATGCTTGGCACCGTCGATCTGTTTCTGGTGACGCATCACGGGGCCGATCTTTCCAACAGCAAATCGCTCGATTGGACCCTCCATCCGCGGGTGGCGATTTTTGACAACGGGCCACGAAAAGGCGCGAGTCCGGCGGCCTGGCAGATCGTGCATGACTCTCCGGGACTCGAAGACCTTTGGCAAGTGCACTATGCGGCTGAGTCGGACCGCGATCACAACATCGCCGAAGAACGCATCGCGAATGTGAAAGAGAATTGCGAAGGCAAGATGCTCAAAGTGTCCGCCACTCCCGATGGCACCTTCACCGTGACCAACACCAGAAACGGCGTCGAAAAAACTTACAAGAAATGATCCGGCACAAATCGTGATCGTCATCGTCATGGGAGTGGTCGGCGCGGGCAAGACTACGATCGGTCGTTTGCTGGCGGAACAATTGAAGTGGGAGTTCGCAGACGCCGACAATTTCCATCCTCAATCAAATGTCGAGAAAATTCGGCGGGGAGTTCCGCTCACCGACGAGGACCGCTCGCCCTGGCTTGAGAGCCTTCGTGCGTCGATCTTCCAATGGATCACGCAAAATCAAAACGTCGTCCTCGCCTGCTCCGCCTTAAAGCAGAGTTATCGCGAACGACTTGGAGCCGGTCCCGAAGTGCGTTTTGTGTATCTGAAAGGAACTCCTGAACTGATCGCCGAACGACTGCGAGCGCGCCACGGTCATTTTGCCGACCAGCAGATTCTGGCCAGCCAATTTGCCGACCTTGAAGTTCCGGAACCGGCGGTGACGGTAGAAATCTCGGGCGCGCCGCAGCAAATTGTCACAGAGATTCGCCAAAAGCTCGGATTGTCGTAAAATCCTCGCGCCACCGAAACGGCTCTTCGGAACCCGCTTGCCCACCGCCCCCGACCGCCTCGAATCCGCCGTCGTCTCACGATTGATGTGGCGGCTCATGCCGTTTCTCTTTCTGCTCTACATCGTCGCTTATCTCGACCGCATCAACGTCAGCTTTGCAGTTTTGCAGATGCGCTCTCAGTTGGGGCTGAGCGAGCGTGCCATTGGGCGTGCAGCCGGCATGTTCTTCATCGGTTACTTCTTCTTTCAGCTTCCCAGCAATCTCGTGGTGGAAAAATTCGGCGTGCGGCGGTGGATCTCGACTCTGATGGTCGCCTGGGGAATCATCTCGTGCCTGATGATTTTCATACGCGGACCCATCAGCTTCTATGTCATGCGCTTTCTGCTCGGCGCCGCGGAAGCTGGATTCTTTCCTGGCATCATCCTCTACATGAAGCGCTGGTTTCCGATGAGCGCGCGTGCCCGCGCCGTGGCTTGGTTCATGACCGCCAACCCGCTCGCGGGCATAGTCGGCAGCCCGCTCTCGGGCGCGCTGATGGGGCTTCGCGGCAGCGGCCTTGCGGGCTGGCAGTGGATGTTTCTGCTGGAAGGCGTGCCCGCGATTCTTCTGGGAGCGGCGGTGTTCCTTGTTCTCTCCGACACTCCGTCTGAGGCCGTGTGGCTAAAGGGCGAACAGCGGACCTGGTTGCTTGAGAAACTTGCGAACGAACGGGAACGAAAAACGCCGGAAGGACACGGAAGCCTCTGGCAGGTCCTTATCGCGCCGCGTATCTGGCTCCTGTCCATGGTGTATTTCGGTGTCTCGACCACCATGTACGGCGTTACGCTGTGGCTACCGAGCGTCATCCGATCGCTGTCGGGGCTCAGCTATTTCTGGACTGGTGTTGTCGCTATCTTGCCGTTTCTCGTGACCACGGTCGCCATGGTGCTCGTGGGCATGCGCTCGGATCGCACCGGCGAACGACGCTGGCACGTTGCCGCTTCAGCCTTCGTAGGCGCCACGGCCTTAGTTGTTGCGGGTTACGGAACCTCGACGGCTCTCGTCATCGCCGGAATCGGGCTCGGGCTGGCTGGCGCCGAATCTATGGTCGGGCCGTTCTGGGCGATGGCTACCTCCCGAATGGATGGCCTGTCCGCGGCGGCTGGCATCGCCGTCATCAACTCTTTAGCAAACCTGGGTGGGTACTTCGGTCCCGACATTATCGGGTTCTTCCGAACCATCGGCGGGGGTTTCCGAGGGGGCCTTTTGGCCATTGCGGCAACGGTTGCGCTGAGCGGCACGATTGCACTGGTTGTGGGCCGTGCGAAGTCGGCGCCTTAGCGAATTCCAAGAGAGTTGTTGTTTCCAAGTGGCATGGACCGTGCCGGGTTCCGCAATGAGGCATCAGATTAGCTCCGTTCCAGCCTATTGTTTACAATAGGAATTCCGTCTGCCTGCTGCACCTGGCATGGTGCAGTAGGATGAATAACGACTTGGAAGCGACAAACCAAAATTCCAGTACGGCCCCCACCGTCTACTGGCGGGTCGAAGGCAGCCTCCTGGACCTGACTGTGGTCAGGCCGGTGGCGTTCTTCACCTGGAATGCCCAGACATTTACCGAGCGTTTCCGCCGCCGTGGCCTGATCTTTGCTATGGCGCTGTTGCGGCCGTTTCTCTATTCCACCAACCGCAAGTTTGCCACCAGAGCGGTGCATACCGTGCTTCGCGGCGTCACGCGCGACCGCCTTGATCTGCTGGGAGAAGAGTATTTCCAATACAAGCTCAAGCCGCGCCTGAAAGAGAGCGGCGTTAAGCAGGTAAAAGAACTGGTTGAGTCCGGCGCAGACGTTGTTCTGGTCAGTCAGGCTCTCGACCATGTGATGCGGCCCTTAGCCGACCACTTGGGCGTAAAGCACATTGTCGCCAATCGACTCGAATTCCGCGATGGCACCGTCACAGGACGCTTGCTCCACCCCGTCATTCGTCCACGCGGCGCTTTTGCGCCTTTTCGCGAGAATATGCCCGATGGCCGTCGCGCTCCCAAGACGCTGGCCCGCCATCTCGATATTTCTCTCGAGGAGCTCCGGGCTGCGGTTACCTCCGCCGAACGTCAGTCCGTCTCGATCCAGCGCCCGGTCGTGAACTTTGAGGGACACCGGCAGGCTTCCGGCTTTTCGGTGCGGCATGCCTTTGCGGGCAAGCAGATCATGCTGATCGGCGTGACCGGATTCATCGGCAAGGTCTGGCTCGCCAGTACCTTGATGGATTTACCCAACGTCAAGCGGATTTACCTGCTCATCAGGCGCCAGAAGTCAAATCCGGCAGAGCGCAGGTTCGAAAAAATTGTCGAAGATTCTCCGGTTTTCGATCCGCTCTTCGAAAAATATGACGACCGGCTGCGCGAGTTCCTGCGCGAGAAGATCGAAGTCATCGAGGGTGACGTAACTCAGCCTGGCATGGGGCTGAGCGCGGAAGTATCCCGCCACTTGCAGAGGAATCTCGACCTGATCATCAACAGTTCAGGTCTCACCGATTTCAATCCTGACCTGCGGGATGCTCTAGCCACCAACACCGATGCCGTTCTTAACATTCTGGAATTCGTTCGCACGACCGATCATGCCGGCCTGGTGCATCTTTCCACCTGTTATGTGGCGGGCGAGCAGGACGGGCGTGTCGCCGAGAAACTGACTCCGAACTACAGTCCTCGCAGCCTGGCCGATTTCGATGCCGAGCAGGAATGGCGCGCTCTTCATGATCTTGTAAGGGATGCAGAAGCACGGGCGGAGAGCGAAGAAGTCACGTCAGGCCTGCGCATGCAGGCGCGATCGAAAGAGCACGCGGCCAGGGATCTTCAAGGCGCTGCGCTCGAGAACCAGATTCGCAAGGGCCGCGTCCGCTGGCTGAAGACTTACCTTACGGAGGCCGGCACGCGCCGCGCCAAGGAACTCGGCTGGCCCAACACTTATACTTTGACCAAGAGTCTGGCTGAATCCCTCATCGTCAAACACGGTGCGGGATTGCCGGTGGCGGTGGTTCGTCCGGCGATTGTCGAAACTTCGGTGAGCAAGCCTTTTCGCGGATGGAACGAGGGCATCAATACTTCGGCATCGTTGTCGTATCTGCTTGGCACTTATTTTCGGCAGCTGCCTTCGAATGAGCGCAAACGGCTCGACATCATTCCAGTCGATGCCGTATGCAATGGCATGACGCTCATTGCCGCCGCAGTGATCGAGCGCCGCCACGATCCGCTGTATCAACTGGCCACGTCGGTGACGAATCCCTGCGATATGGGCCGTTCCATCGAACTGACGTCACTGGCTCACCGCAAACATTACCGCGCGCAGGAAGGATTGGAGTCGTGGCTGCGGCTGCGCTTTGACGCCATCCCTGTCTCCAAGACTCGCTACAACCGGATGTCAGCACCCGCTCAAAAGGCGATCGTCAAGTCGATTCAGCGGATCATGTCGCCCTTGCCTCTCAAAAAGGCGCCGCTCGTGAAGACCGAGCGCAGCCTGGAGCGCGTGGAAAAGCTGATCGAGCTTTTCGAGCCATTCATTCTGTTGAATGAGCATGATTTCGCCGCGGAAAATGTCGAGCGGCTTTCGCATGCACTCGTTCCCGAAGAGCAATCCACCTTCGGCTACTTCACCCGCTCTCTCGACTGGTGGGAGTACTGGATCAACATTCACATTCCGGCGCTTCGCCGCTGGACCTACCCACTGATTGAAGGCCGTCCGCTTGAGGCACGGCCGCCTCGAAGTTTTCAGCTTGCGCCCGCGAACGGAGACGCCGTGAAGACCGGGACCAATGGAGCCACGTGGCGATATTCCTGACCGGATCGACCGGATACATCGGCGCGCATGTCGCAGCCAATCTGCTGGAGGGGCACGGCGCAGCTCTGAATCTGCTGGTGCGCGCCCGCAACCCCCAAGAAGCTCAGTACCGGCTCTGGCAGGCGTTGCAGCTGCATCTCGAATTTCCGCGCTTCTATGAGCACCTGCAGACGAAAGTCCGGATATTCTGCGGCGACTTGACGGCGCCGGGATTCGGTCTGGATCGCGATGAATACGACCGGCTCGTCCACACCACGGATTCGGTCATCCATTGCGCGGCGTCCTTAAATCGTAAATCGGAAAAAAGCTGCCTGAATGTGAATCTGCGTGGCACGCTCGAGGTCTTAACTCTGGCGCGGCATGCCGAGCACTATCACGGACTGCGTCGCTTCAGCGAAGTCAGCACCGTCGCTGTGGCCGGAAAACGCAGTAACGAAGTAGTGAGCGAAGATCATTCCATTGAGTGGGACCGCTCGGACTACGATCCGTATGCTCGCACCAAGAAGTTCTGCGAGCATATGGTGCATGTTTTGCTGCCCGATACCCCCAAGACTATTTTTCGGCCGAGCATCGTGTTGGGTGACAGCCGCCATGCAGAAACTACGCAGTTCGACATGGTGAAGGCTTTCGTGTTTCTCGCCGGATTGCGTGTGCTGCCATTTCGGGCCCAGGACAAGATCGACATCGTGAATGTTGATTTTGTGGCCGACGCGATTGCGATTCTGCACCAGAAGGATCAGCCGAAATACGATACCTACCATCTTTCATCCGGAACTTCTTCGCAGACGTTCCGCGAGTTGACTACGGCACTCAGCGCGGCCCAGCAGAAGCGCGGGCCGATCTTCCTGCCCTTCGCCGAGAAGCCTTTCACTGGTTCGGTGAACTTCTTGTCCAACCGGAATGGATCTCTAGGAAAGAGCGCATCGCTCTTGAAAGTTTTCATGCCGTACCTGGTCTGGAATACGGTCTTTGACAACACCCGCGTCACCTCGGAGCTCGGCCGCAGGCCAGTTCCGTTTTCACAATACAGTTTTCCCCTGCTGAAGTTCGCTTCCGAGAATCAATTCGCATATCGCTACCAGCCGTGGCCCGTCGCGAAAGGCGGTAACGCCGCATGATGGACTTTCTTTTGGAAGCGTGGGTCAGCACGAACATCGAGCGTGCGAAGGCCGGCTGGATGCTCGGGGGCGGCAAACCTTGGCATCCGGGTGAAAAGCTGAAGCTTCTGTTTGCCGGTTATAACGGCACGCGCAACATGGGCTCCGATGTGCGCGTCGAGGAAATGCTGCGCCAGATTCGCTGCATTCTTGGGGCAGAGCGGGTCGATTTCACCGCCATGACCTTCGACTTCGAACGCTCGCGGGGCTACTTCGACGGCACCGCTCAGGTTCGCTTGCCTGATATCTTTCCACCATTCTTATACGACGAGGTGCCGAAACATCACGGAGTCGTTGCCTGCGAAGGCTCCATGTTCAAGAGCAAGTTCGCCAACGCCCTGACTACGATGATGATTGGCTCGCTGGGTATTGCGGCCGCGGAGAACAAGCTCTCCATCGGATACGGGGGGGAAGCCGGCCACATGGATCCGCTGCTCGCGAAGATGTGCGCTCGCTATTGCAAGCATTCCCTGATTATCACGCGCAACGAGGAATCCCGCACGCTCTTGCGCGACTTGGGCATTCCGACTGAATTAGGTACGGACACGGCCTGGACCTTTGAACCGCGTTCTCCCGAGTATGGTCAAAGCATCTTACGCCAGGTGGGCTGGGATGGACGTACACCAGTCCTCGCCGTATGTCCGATCAATCCCTTCGAGTGGCCCGTCAAAGCTTCCATCGCCAAGGCAGCTCTGCACAGTCTCACCGGGGCATACAAAGAGAGTCACTATCGCGGCCCGTATTTCCACAACACCGGGCCGGCCGCGGACCGCGCCTACGCGCATTACTTGAATTCGATCGCAAACGCCGTCGATGCCTTCCGCAAGCAGCGAAACATTTTCGTCATTCTCGTTGCCACTGAGCGTCTCGATGCACGCCCCGCCGGCCTGATTTCGCAGAAACTCGGTGGCATTCCAGTTCTCACCTCGGACCAGTACAACATGTATGAACTGGTGAGCATTTTGCGTTCCTGCCACATGATGGCCTCCTCGCGCTATCACGGCATCGTCACTTCCATGCCGGGCCTGGTTCCTTCGGCTGGAATCACTATGGACGAACGCATCCGCAACTTGATGCGCGACCGCGGGCACCAGGAATTGCTGATGACCGTCGACGATCCGGACCTGGAACAGAAACTGCTGGCCGCTCTGGAAATGCTGGCGACACAGGGCGAGCGCATTGCCGCCGGCATCGCCCGCACCGTCGTCAGAAACCTGAAACTCATGGCGCGTATGGGAGTTTACTTTGAAGAAGAAGTGCAACGCCGTTATCCCGAGTTTCCGACGCGGCGCGGAGAATGGAGTTGGGAGGACTATCTGCCTCCCATGAGTGATTCGTTGCGGCAGTTAGTGTCAGCCTATAGTTAGGTCCACAACAAAAAACATGCCCTTCGTCGGAGACATTTTTTCGCAACTGAGAAGTGCGCCCGAGCGCGTGGTCCTGCAGGAAATTCGCGACGGGCAGGTCACGGGTGTATCCGGCGAGGCTTTTCTTGAACTGGTCCGCAAGGCACGAACTTTCCTTGCTTCGAAAAGATTGAACAAAGGCGACCGCTGCGGATTGTTGGCTTCCAACAGCATTCGCTGGATTGCACTGGATCTGGCCGCGATGGCCGAGGGGTTGATCGTTGTTCCGCTTTATTCGCGGCAGGCGCCGGCGGAACTGGTTGCCATGATGCGGGACAGCACTCCGTCTCTGATTTGCTGTGGAGATGAGAACCTGCGCGATGGGATTCTTCAAGCTTGGCCTGGGGCGCCGCAACACTTTCTCTTCGATGAGATTTTCGCCGGTGTGGACGGCATTGTGCTGGATCGCCCGCAGGTGCGCGATGAAGATCCGGTCACGATCATCTACACTTCGGGGACTTCGGGCGAAGCCAAGGGCGTCGTCTTAACCGCGGCGAACGTCGGTTTCATGCTGGGCTGCAGTTCGTCGCGTCTTGACGATCTGATGGGCGGCCGTTACGGCCAGGATCGTGTTTTTCACTACCTGCCTTTCAGTTTTTGTGCGTCGTGGATCGCTACGCTGACGTTCATGCTGCGTGGCAGCGTGGTCACCCTGAATACGGACCTCACCAAGATCTCAACCGACCTGCCGGCTGTTTCGCCGCATTACTTCCTGAATGTGCCGCAGTTGCTCGAGCGCATGCGGCGCGCGATCGATGAGCAGGTCGCGCAAAAAGGAGGCCTGGTTCATGTCATTTACCGTCGTGCCGTCGGGGCCTGGACGGGCAAAGGTCCCGGTTCCATCTCGTCCGGTGCGATGTGGTTTTGGATTGCCAGGGGACTCATTTTTCCGGCCATTCGCAGGAAGATTGCCGGCCCAAACCTAAAGGCGCTGATCTGCGGATCTGCGCCCTTGACGCTGGAGACGCAAGATTATTTCCGCATGCTGGGCATTCCCGTCTTGGAGGTGTATGGGCTGACCGAGACGACGGGTATCTGCACCATGGACGACCCGCATCGTCCCGTGCTCGGCAGAGTCGGACTGGCGATTCCCGGCATTGAGATGCGCCTCGGTGAGAACGAAGAGATTCTGGTTCGCGGGCCCAATGTTTTTCCGGGATATTGGAATCGGCCGCAGCAGACGGCTGACGTTTTGCGCGACGGATGGTTTCACACCGGCGATCAAGGTGAGATGGATTCGTCGGAAACATGGCGGATCATTGGGCGAATCAAGAATCTGATTGTTCTCGGCTCCGGGCATAAGATTGCGCCGGAGACGGTCGAAGATGAGATTGCGCGTCATCTGCCGGCAGGCTCACAAGTCGTGGTCGTGGGTAATGGCCGGGGATATCTTTCTACGATTGTGACTGGACCCGTGTTACCGCCCCAGGTTCAGGTCGTACTCGACACCGTCAATCCGCGCCTTCCTCATTACAAGCAGGTGCGTGCGTTTTTCATACGGGCGGAAGCGTTTTCCATCGAGAATGGAATGCTCACGGCCAACGGCAAGCTGAAGCGTGACTTGATCTCTGCCGAGATGAAGGATGAAATCGAAGGCATGTACCTGGTGAAGAAGGCGGTCTGAACAGCTTCGCGGCATTCACGCTGGATTCGAAAACAATTCGATCATGACGCAATATCAAGGGCAAACCCTGTCGTGGGAGCTGCAGAATGGAGTCGTGGAACTGTGTCTCCATCGCCAGCCCTGCAATGAGATTGGCTCCCAGACTTTAGAAGAGTTGGAGAAGTTCGTCGTGGCCATTCGTTCGCTGAATGCGGAGGCGCATGCTGTCATCATTCATAGTTCGATGACACCCGGGTTCTGCGCCGGGGCTGATCTGCGCGAACTCTATGGCTGGATCCGGGAGTTCGGCCAAGAAGAAGTCACAAAGCATGCGCGGGCGTATCTGGAGCGCATTCACGCAGTGATGAACGCGATCGACGACTCGTCGCTGATCACCATTGCGGCGGTGCATGGTGTGACATTTGGAGGTGGATTCGAACTGGCCCTGACTTGCGACTTGATCATCGCCGATAAAATGGCTCGGTTTTGTTTTCCGGAGTTGCGGCTCGGACTAATCCCGGGATACGGCGGAATCCCGCGGCTGAAGCGGGATTTGGGCAATGCGATCGTGCGGGATTTGCTTTTGACCGGGCGCAGTTTCAATACCACCAAGGCCCAGCAGATTGGCCTGGTAGGCCAGGTGGTTGGCGAGGGAGAAGCGCTGCGGGCGGCGCGCGCGACTGCGGCGCAAATGGCGAAGTTTGACCGCACGACAGCCGCAACGGCGAAGAAGTTCATCAAACTGATTCCGCGGGAAGAGTTGCAACGGGAGATTGACTTGTTCTGCGAGTTGCTGGCGCGCCCAGCGGTGCAGGCTGGGTTGAAGAAGTTCGTGGAGAATACAGGCGCGCAGCCGTATTTGCCATAACGACTCAATTAGAATACCTGCATGGAAACAGTGGAAAAGACGCTCGATGAAATCCTCACGCTTGCCGCCGCGCACTTCAGAGTGCCGCGCGAAAAGTTATCTCCGGATGAAGATTTCTTCAAAGCGCTGAACATTGACAGCCTGCAGACGCTCGATTTGTTGACCAAGTTGGAGAATCACTTTCGCGTCGAACTACCCGACTATGAACTGCAGGGCGTCAGCGACTTCCGCACGCTGGCGGGGAAGATTCAGGCGCGGCTCTAGGGAAATTGATTGTTGATTTTTGATTGTTGATTGCCGGGGAACATACCCGTAAGTCGGCAGTGCGTTTCTCGATCGGCAATCTAAAATCTACAGTCGGCCATTTTTTATGCTTGATCTTCGCCAATACACCTGTCTGGGCGCGGCTTTGCGCGATGCCCTCGATCGCTATTCGTCCGAGGTTTGCCTGATCGAAGCCGACCGCGATCGCGAAAAGGTCAGGCTCACCTATTCCGACTTCAAAGAAACTGCTATGCCGCTGGCTCGTGCTCTGGAGGACGCAGACTTCGATCCGGGCCATCGCGCCGCCATCATCATGACCAATCAGTCGAAGTGGCTGATCTCGGCGTATGCCATCTTTTACTGTGGCGGCGTGCTCGTTCCGCTTGACTACAAGCTCACAGCCGCCGAGCATCTGCAGTTGCTTGCGCATTCCAAGGCGAAGTTTCTCATCGTCGAATACCACCTGTGGCGGGCCATGATGCAGGCTGCCGAGTTCCATAACATCGGGACCCGGATCGTGCTTGTGACCGAAGCGCCGCTGGGCGCAGAACTCGCCGGCGCCTTCCGGTGGGAGGATTTCAAGCGCAAAGGCGCACCCGACTTCGTGATGCGGCAGAAGGAGGATACCGCCTGCATTGTGTATTCGTCCGGTACTGGCGGCCGCCCTAAGGGATGTGTGCTGACGCATGAGAACTATCTCGAACAATGCCGCGCTTTGACTGCCTGGTATCCGTTCTGGCCGGGCGTTCGATATTTGAGCATTCTGCCGACGAATCATGCGATTGATTTCATGGTGGGATTTATCGGGCCGTTCGTGTGCGGCGCTTGTGTCGTGCACTTGCGCACCTTGCGTCCGGAATTTGTGCGCGACGCGTTCGTGCGTTATCGCATTACGTACGTGTCGCTGGTTCCGATGATCCTAAAGAATCTGGAGCGCGGACTGCGCGCCAAGTTCGACGAATTGCCTTCATGGAAGCGCACGATTTTGAATGCTGCGATTGGAACGAATAAATTGTTGACTCGCCGGCGCCCCAATGTGAAGTTGAGCCGGATGCTGTTGCCCAGCATTCACCGCGGATTTGGAGGCGAATTGCTTGCTCTGATCACCGGCGGCGCTTTTATGGAGCCGTCGTCAATGCAGTTTTTCTACGATCTCGGCATTCCCGTCGTGAACGGCTACGGCTTGACCGAGGCGGGAACGGTGCTCACGGTGAACGATCTGAAACCGTTTCGCGCGGACACAGTCGGCAAGCCATTGCCGGGTGTCGATATTCGCGTCTTGAGTCCCGATGCCGACGGAATTGGCGAAGTCGCCGCACACAGCAAGACCATCATGTCGCACTATCTCGACGATCCGGAATTGACGCTGGAGACGATCGTAGACGGCTGGCTTCTTACAGGAGATCTTGGCCGCTTCGACCGCGCCGGACATCTGCAACTCTTCGGGCGGAAGAAAAATATGATCGTGACCGAAGGCGGGAAGAATATCTATCCCGAGGATATTGAAACGGTGTTCGATGGCTTGGCGGTGAAAGAGTATTGCGTGTTTGCGACGAATTTTATCTGGGCGAGGAAAGATTTGGGGCGCGAGAGCCTCGTGCTTGTGCTGCGGTTGGAAGCCAACCAGAAAATCGATGGCGCGCTGGTGGAGGACATATCCGCGCGTAACCGGCGTCTGCCGGATTTCAAGCGAGTGGGAGGATACATGGTCTGGGAAAAAGATTTTCCGCGCACCGCCTCGATGAAAATCAAACGCCAGGTGCTCGCTGACGAGATCGGAAAATCGCTGGACCAACAGGCGATCGCCGAGTTGTAAGCGGCGACTTATCCGTTCGCTCCAAGCATGGGTATAGTTACATTTCTTATTTCTCATTTTTGATATCTGATTCGGGGACGGATCTGAGACTCTTGGGGAAAACCTATCTCGCAATCGTAAATCCAGCGGCCGGCGGCGGACGCGCTCGCAAACTGCTGGGGCCGGCGCTGAAACGGCTGCAGGCAGCGGGCGTCGAGGTGAAAGTCGCTACGACGCACCGCCCCGGCGATGCCAGCGAGATTGCCCGCGAGGCCTACGCTCGCGGCACGCGGAACTTCATTGCTGTCGGTGGTGACGGCACTTCTTATGAAGTGGTGAACGGGTTATTTCCAGCGGCCCTCGACGGCGGACGCGCCACTCTCGCGTTCCTGCCCTTGGGCACTGGCAATTCTTTCCTCCGCGATTTTAGCGATCAAGGTGTTGAACACGCCATAGAGTCGATCGTGGCGGAGCGAAGCCAGCCGTGCGACGTTCTGCGCTTGCGCCACAAGACTGGCGTCATCTATTTCATCAACCTGCTCAGCATGGGGTTTTCCGCCGACGTGGCCACGCTGCGGGCGCGCCGTTTCAGCGCGTGGGGCGAACTGGGGTACGTTACTTCCATCTTTCTGACGCTGGCGCGATTCAACCGGCGACCGTTTCCAGTGCGGGCCGAGGGGGAGCAGCATTTCGATGGGCGCCCGTGCCTGTTTCTGACCTTCAACAACAGCAAATACACGGGCGGAACCATGATGATCGCGCCCAAGGCCGAAATCAGCGATGGCCTGATCGAGTATGTTCGTTGGGGACCGATTGGCAGATTGGGTCTGCTTCGCAATCTACCGACCCTCTACGACGGCACTCACATCAACCATCCTTTGGCGGAGCGCAAGTCTGTACCGCGCGTCGAGTTTAATCTCGATGCGCCGGTTGATGTGATGGTGGACGGCGAAGTCTTGACCTTGCACTGCGAGCAACTCGATGTCTTGCCGGGCACTCTGAATGTCGTGGCCTGAAGGCATGGTATAAGGATTCAATCATGTCTGAAGAACGGCGAAAGCGACAGCAGGAGCGGGAAGGCGTCCCCGCGGACGACGGAAAGACGAAGAAGACGTTGACCTATGGCGGCATCATCGTCCTGCTGGCCGCCGCCTACCTCGCGGGTTGGTACCACAAGAATCACAAATATGATGATTTCGCCAAATGCCTCAGCGCGAAGCAAGCGAAGATGTATGGCCTCTACTGGTGCCCGCACTGCCTGGAACAGAAAGAAATGTTTGGCGAGTCTTTCCATTACGTGCCTTACGTGGAGTGCGCGATCAAGGGTTCATCGGAACTCGCGCCGCAGTGCAAGATCGCCGGGGTCAAGCTTTTTCCGAGTTGGCAATTTGAAGGGGAGCAACCGAAAGAGGGCGTTCTTTCGCTCGAAGCTTTAAGCGACAAGACTGGGTGCAGCCTGCCGTGATGACGCCGGCGTCGGAAGAAGCTCAATACTCACCGCTCGTCCGGATTCTGTTCGGGACAATTGCTGCGATCGCGCTGGCCGGAGTCATTGTGTCTTCTATTTCGCTGCAGCGGCATTATGCGAAGTCAAAGTCTGAGTTTTGCGATTTCAGCCAGAGGTTCAGCTGCGATGTCGTCAACCGCAGCGAGTATTCGAGCATTGTGGGCATTCCGGTTGCGGGCATCGGAGTTGCCGGATATGCGGCGCTGTTTGTGCTTTCGACATTCCTGCGCAATCGGCCGGAGACGCCGCTCCGACTATTGCTGGCCGCGTTCGCAGGCCTTGCGTTTGCGCTGTATCTGACCTACGTTGAGGCTTACATTCTGACTACGTGGTGCATTCTGTGCCTGGCCTCTCTGTTGCTGATCTTTTTGATCAGCGTGCTTGCTCTGGCCGTGAAGGTGAAGACGGCGGCATAGCGTTTCGGTGGGCCCATCTTTCCTGATGAATGCATTCCAGACCAACGAGGGATTATCCGGATCGAACGTGATCCGAGTGGAGTCCGCTACCGGAGACTTGCGTCTTCACAAATTCCGCAGCCGAATATTTCGCAACGACCGCTTCCTGCGCGTCTGGCTGCCACCGGGTTATGACGATCCCGAAAATGCAGAACGCCACTATCCGGTGCTTTATCTCAACGACGGCCAGAATCTCTTTGAAGCATCTACATCATTTACCGGAGTCGAGTGGCAAGTCGATGAGACCGGGGATCGGCTGATCCGCGAAGGCGTCGTGCCCCCAATGATTCTGGTGGGGATCGACAATGCCGGAAAAGAGCGTCTTCGCGAGTACATGCCACACCGTTCTCTGCATCCGATGATGCTGCGTGTGCACGGCACGCGCTATCCGGCCTTTTTGTTCAAAGAGGTCATGCCGTTTGTCGCTCGCACCTATCGCGTTGCAAGCGGCCCAATGAGTACAGGGTTAGGCGGATCTTCGCTCGGAGCTCTGATCGCGCTTTATACGGTTGCAGTTCGACCGGGCGTGATCGGGTGCCTGTTGCTGGAAAGTCCATCGCTATGGGCATCCAACCGGCAACTGATCCGGCAGAGTCGCAGCGTTAAGCGTTGGCCGGAAAAAATATTTCTCGCGACCGGTACCGCTGAAGCCGGGCGCAAGGAGCGCGATCAGAGCCAAGTCGACGATGTGAGGGAATTGGCCGGCATTTTCCGCCGAGCCGGATTGGATGACCAGCATCTCCAACTGGTGATCGAGGAAGGCGGAACCCACCACGAGTCGGCTTGGGCCCGCAGGCTGCCGGCCGCGCTTTCGTTCCTTTTCTCAAGCTAAAGTTTTCTCGTATTCAAGTGGTTGCGGGAATTTGCTTTTCCTCAATCTTGTTTTCTGCGGGAAGACTCCTAGCGCTCGTCCTCCAGATAAGAAACACAACTGCCACCATCGCAACAACCGACAATTGAACGTGGGTCCACAACGCCAACGGGCCAACAAGCGGCAAAGCGTAGATCGCATAAAGAAGAATTGCCAGGAATCCGTTCGACCGACAGGGTTGCTGACCGGCGATCCAGTCCGCAAGCAGGAGGATCGCAGGCGCGAGGACTACGAGGTCATAGACCGTGAGATGCGGCGAGTCCAGTACTGTGGCCAAAAGTAAGGACGAGTAGCGCAGCGCAAAGTGCGCTTGGCGATGCCTCCAGACCGCGATGGTCAGTCCCAATACGACAAAGCCGCTAAAGACGAACGCTGCCAGAGCGAGGTCCGGCCACGGCAGCAGCATCGACCAAAACGTGCGCAGCGCATGCGTCTGGTAGAGCCTGGGTTCAAACGCGGAAAGTTGCGCGCGCACATTCCATAACACGCCGAACCAGCGGCACAGCGGTTCCCATCCGTAGTAGAGCACTCCCGTGGCGAGTTCGAAGCTTGCTGAGAGCGCTGCGGCAATCAGCGTTCTCCATGCTCCGATAGCGATTAAGACAACGGCTGCTGCAACTCCCAGTTGTGGCTTGAAGATCAGACATCCCATCACCAGACCTGCGAGAAAGTCGCGCTTGTCGCGCAACAGAAAGAACATCAGCGTGAAACAGGCAAGTGCGAGCGCGGAGGTTTGTCCCCAGGCAATCAGATGAAAGAAAGCGGGGCAGGCGAAGGAGATTATGGCGACCGTGCCTCCGCGCGAGCGCAGATGGGGACAAGCTGTCCAGACGCTGTAACAGCAGATGCCGTAGATCGCTGAGGTCAGGAGCCACCACACAGTCAGTGCGAATCCGTAAGGAAGATGCGCCAGCGGGGCAAAGAGAATCGACACTTGCGGCGGATACAAGGGAAGGTACTGAATGCCGGTGGCCTCTGGCACGCGCTCGGCGGCCAGGGCAGCCTGGGCCTTCATGTCATACAAGTCCATCCCCTCGTGCGTGAGCGCAATCGAACCCAGTATGTAGAAATGGAGGAAGTCGGTTCCTTTCAGATGGCCTGCGCGATCGCGCAGGCTCGGGGTGGCGAGATTCCAGACGAAGACAGACCACAGACAGACGCCCAATATGGTCGCATGTGCGCGCAGGCGCTTCGCGTTGATCCATGCCGCCGGATTAGTGTCGAAAGCCATTCGAAGTTTGTCGAGACCCAGACGGCCGAAATATTGCCCCTATTGCGCCGACGGATCCGCAGTGTAAGGAACAAGCCTGGGCGGAGACTCATCGGGATATAAACGCAGGATCTGGCGATCTCTGAAATACGACAGTAGCTCCCGGTTCGCTTCGGGGCCCATGTCCCGTCCCCAGACGACTTTTGAAGCATCGATGTCCGCCCGATTGTAGATCCAATCGTCGTGTGGCGAATGCTTCGGGCCGTTGTGCACGATCACCAGTTGTTTGCCCGGCATTTCCTGCAACTCACGCGCAATCACTTGTCGTTTCTGATCGGGCGGTCTTTTTAAGTGTGAGTTGTGCACCAGCGCTGACACGTGGACCGAAGAAGTGATCAGGCAGGCCAGTGGAATGGCATGAGCCAGAGCCCGGCCGAATCTCTTTCCGTGCCACGTCCACTGACTCAGGTGCCGGATGCATTGCACCAGCAGCAGGAAAAAAAGACCCAGCGCCGGCGCGAGGTAGTGCATGAAGCTCCAGATCTCAACGACGTTTCCGAGTAAAACGGTGCCTGCCATCGCGAGAGGGAGGCGCATCTTTCGGTCGCGGAAGAGGTATGGAAACGCGATAAGCGGCAAAGTGAAAACCGGTCCGACAAAAAAGAACCACATTCTCTCAGCGCGATCAAGCATGCGCGGAACGAAAGTTGAAAGGTTCGTTCCGGACCGGTACACGCCCATCTCCCAATTGACGTAGAAATCACGCATCTCCGCATGGTGGTAGACGGGTTCTGGTTTTGGCTTGCCCCAAACAAAATACGGAGCGACGGCGTAGGTCTGGCGGTTCACCTGGTACGGCATTTCAAAAGGGTTTCCCGTGACGCGCCAGAAGTAGTAACACATCGCCACGCCCGTGACTGCGAGGACGAGTGCGAGTGGAATCGCAAGACGGCGGATTACGATAGCGCCCGAAAACTTTTTGTTGCCTCGAAATAGCCACACGATCTGCGCAACACCAATCGGCAGGCTGAAGACGAGTCCCTCATAGGGCCGCGTATTGGCAAGAACGGCGAGGCCCAGCCCCAGGAGAACTGCATCGAAGATGCGGGCGCGCCGCTGAATCCGCGGCACAGCGCCGAGCGCCAGCATGCCTCCAATCGCTGGCAGTGATGTCGCGAAATAACTGTTTAACCAGTAAGTTGGGATCGCCACCTGCAAGGCGCACAGACCCGCGCCCAGCAAAGCCCACACAGGCGGAACCCACGCCTGGAGCATCCAGCACAGGCACGAGCACATCGCCGCCGTAGCCAACAATTGCCCGACCCACGGATTGCCCAGCAACTGACCGGCCGCCAGGATCAGGCCTTGTCCCGGCGGATACATCGACATATACGTTGGCTGCTGAATGATGTGGAATCCTTCGAAGTGGATCCACATGGGATGCGGAGGATTGGTCAGCCTTCCGTGCGCGAAGGTGTCGGCCGCGAGCAGATAACTGAACTCATCGTGTACGGAAGGTTGGGGGACACCCCACACGGGAAGAAGCGCGAGTCGAATGGCGAGTGTGGCGACTCCGATCAGCATCGCCGCAAGTGTTTTCCTGCGGGCAAGGCGCGAGAATCCGCTTCGCTGCGATAGAAACACTCGAACCCTTCGGTTTTATCGTTCCAGCTAGTGACTCGCTGCTTCCTTGACTCCGATTTCCTCGAACAGGCCGTCAACAATCTGAATCATTTCGTTGTCAACGGTTCGATTCTTAGAGATCGCTTCCTTCAGCGGGATAGAGACAATCTTGTTGGAGCGCAGCGCGGCCATGCATCCGAACTCGCCGCGATGCACCATGTCGATGGCACCCAGTCCATAGCGGGTTGCCAGAACGCGATCAAAGGCGCTGGGAGAGCCCCCGCGCTGGATATGGCCCAAAACGACGGCGCGGGTTTCATAACCGGTGCGTTTTTCGATCTCGCGTGCCAGGATGTTTGCGATGCCGCCGAGCTTGGCGTGTCCGAATTCATCCTTCCCCATGTCCTGCAGAATCGGTGCGCCGGAGTGGGCTTCCGCGGAAAATTTCGCGCCCTCAGCGACGACAACGATCGAGAAATAGCGTCCACGTTCGTGCCGCTGGCGGATCGATTCTGCCACTTTGTCAACATCAAATGGCCGCTCGGGAATCAGGATAACGTCGGCGCCGCCGGCGACTCCACTGTAAAGGGCGATCCAGCCGGCATCGCGTCCCATGACCTCAACCACCATGACGCGGTTGTGCGCCTCAGCCGTCGTGTGTAGCCGGTCAATGGCCTCGCAAACCACGTTGCAGGCGGTGTCAAAGCCGAAGGTATAGTCGGTACCGCCGAGGTCGTTGTCGATGGTTTTGGGAACGCCCACGACTTTGATGCCCTTTTCGTGCAGTTTCTGCGCGACTGAGAGCGTGTCATCGCCGCCGATCGCAATCAGCGAGTCGATCTTGTTCTTATCAAGTGTTGCCATGCACTTCTCGATACCATCCGGACGCTTCGACGGATTGGTTCTGGAGGTACGTAGGATGGTCCCGCCGCGCGGCAGAATACCGCCGACGGTATCCAGATCGAGGACCATGCTCTTGTCTTCGATGATGCCTCGCCAGCCCTCTAGAAACCCCACAAACTCATCGTCATAGTGGAAGATGCCTTTGCGTACGACTGCGCGAATCACCGCGTTAAGTCCCGGGCAATCGCCTCCGCCAGTTAATACGCCAACTTTCATTTTCTGCTCCTGTTTGCGAGCTTAAGATGACTTCCTTACATAGAACCCTGCGAATGCACCCCTGCCGCCGGGGGTTGTTTCAAAATGGCCCACTGGAAAGGGATGGCAGTCGTCCAGAATCAATAGGTTACCACTAAATTGGGCAGTCTGAAATGACAGATGGGTGAATCCCCCAGTACCCGATTCCGCCAAACCGGGCGCCGCAAGGCGGAATCGGCGGGGCTGAGTGCTTAAGTCGGTGTGCTCTCGTCGCTCTTCACAACTGCTTCGGTATGCTCGTTTTCCGCCTTGATTCGGCGGGGATTGCGCTCGCGCCCCGGATTCGACACAATGCTCGACGAAGAAATGCTCGTCGAACAATGAAGAAGACTCTGTCGGTTTTGGGATGGGGAGTTGTTACGCTGCTTGGCGCCGCGGCTGTGGGCGTGGTGGCTTTCCGGCGTGGAGAACCGATTAACGCGCTCTGGCTCGTGACAGCCGCCACTTGCTGCTACGCCCTCGGATATCGTTTTTACAGTAAGCTTATCGCGGCGAAAATCCTGGCTCTTGACGCCCTGCGCGCGACTCCTGCTGAACGTCTCGAGAATGGTCGCGATTTTCTTGTCACCAACAAGTGGGTCGTCTTTGGGCATCACTTCGCGGCGATCGCGGGCCCAGGACCCCTTGTAGGCCCGGTTCTGGCGGCGCAATTCGGCTACCTGCCGGGGACTTTGTGGGTACTGGCTGGCGCAGTCTTTGCTGGTTGCGTGCAGGATTTTGTGATTCTGCTTTTTTCCGTCCGCCGCGACGGGAAGTCGCTCACAGAAATGGCCAAGGAAGAAACAGGGAACATCGGAGGCGTGATCGCCTACGCGGCAGTCGTTGTTATCCTGATCATCCTTCTGGCAGTCGTCGCCCTGGTTGTGGTCAATGCGTTGAAAGACAGCCCCTGGGGCACATTCACCATCGCGATGACGATTCCCATTGCGTTGCTGATGGGGATCTATCTGCGGCGGATTCGTCCGGGCAAAGTGCTGGAGGTTTCCGTTCTCGGTTTTGTGCTTGTACTGCTCGCGATCTGGGGCGGACAGTGGGTTTCGCAGAATGCTGCGATGGCGCGGGTCTTTACCCTGACCGCGCCGAGCCTGGCCATTCTGATCATTCTTTACGGCTTTGCTGCGTCGGCGGTTCCCGTTTGGCTGCTGCTGGCGCCGCGTGACTACCTCAGCACATTCGTGAAGCTTGGGACGATTGGCCTGCTTGGGGTAGGAATTGTTGCCTTGCATCCCACGCTGCACATGCCGGCATTCACGCGGTTCGTCGATGGCTCGGGGCCGGTGTTTGCGGGGAAGATTTTTCCTTTCGCGTTTATTACCATTGCCTGCGGCGCGATCAGCGGATTCCATTCCCTCATCTCAAGCGGCACCACCCCCAAGCTGATTGCGCGCGAGACTGAGACGCGCATGGTTGGTTATGGGGCCATGATGGCAGAGTCCGCCGTTGCGATCATGGCCATCGTTGCCGCCTGCGTCATTCAACCCGGTATCTATTTTTCGATCAACAGTCCGGCGGGCATCGTGGGTGCAACGCCTGCGGCCGCTACCGCGACGATCTCAAACTGGGGATTCAGTGTGACGACGGCCGAAATGCAGGCCCTGGCGCATGCGGTCGGCGAACGAACTCTTTTCAACCGGACAGGCGGCGCCCCGGCGTTCGCCGTTGGGATGGCTCACATTTTCTCTCAGAGTCTCGGCGGCGAAACCGTGATGGCGTTGTGGTATCACTTCGCGGTGATGTTTGAAGCGCTTTTTATTTTGACCATTCTCGATGCCGGCACGCGTGTCGCGCGCTTCATGATTCAGGATGCGCTCGGGCATATTTCCGAGCCGCTGGGCCGGACGAGTTGGTA
The DNA here is from genome assembly GCA_035501655.1 of Candidatus Solibacter sp. Taxonomy (GTDB): domain Bacteria; phylum Acidobacteriota; class Terriglobia; order Terriglobales; family Acidobacteriaceae; genus Sulfotelmatobacter. Next base: position 253,152 of record DATJVU010000035.1, on the reverse strand, counting down.
TCCGTCGATTCTGGCGACGAGCGGATTGATCGTGGCCGCGTGGGGATATTTCTTATGGCAGGGTGTGCGCGATCCGCTGGGAGGAATTAATTCTCTGTGGCCGCTCTTCGGGATCGCCAATCAGTTACTGGCTATTGTGGCGCTTTGCGTGGCCACGACGATCATCATTAAACTGCACCGGACTCGATATGCAGCGGTGACTCTGGTCCCGCTGATGTGGCTTGTCGCCGTTACTTTCACGGCAAGTTGGAATAAGGTGTTGGACCCGAATCCACGAATGGGATTTCTGGCCCAGGCGCGGCTGTTGGCTGCGGGGACTGCGACAGCGTCGACTGCCAAACTGATTTTGAACAATCGCCTTGATGCTCTGGTAACCGTTGTTCTGGTCGTGATGGTGGGGCTGGTCTTGATCGAGTCGGCGCGGCAGTGGATCAGAATTCTTAGCGGTAGGGAAAATGCTGCGGTGAAAGAAGCTCCATTTGTGATGACGAGATTGGCGGAGGAGCGGGCATGAAGCGGCTGCTAGCGGCGAGGAAATTATTCATCGCGGCATTGCGCGAGATCTTCGACGAGTCGGCTTATGACCGTTTTCTTCGCCGAACGAATTCGCAATCGTCCGCCGACGCTTACAAGGCCTTTTGCCGGGAGCGTGAGTCGGCGCAAGTGCGTCGTGCGCGGTGCTGTTAGTGCCGCTGTTTTAATTTCTTTTGAGGAACGATGATGAACATGTTGCATCGATTGCAGTATGCGGTGGTTTTCTTGTGCGTGTTGACGATGGTTCCGCAATCCTTGACTCAGCGCGATGACACAGGCCAGACCATGCGGCCCGTGATCAGGGGACGGCGCGCCGCCGTCGCATCGATGAAAGCCGAAGCTACCGAGGCTGCCCGGCGCATCCTTGACGCCGGCGGCAATGCCTTCGACGCGGCAGTGGGTGGACAAGCTGCGCTCGCCGTGACGGATTTCTCGCTCAACGGCATAGGCAGCGACGCCGTTCTGCTGGTCTACAGCGCTCGTGAGAAGAAGGTCTATTCCATCAACGCGGAGCCACGAGCGCCCAAACTCGCGACGATCGAATGGTACGAGAAAAACAATGGTGGGAAAATCCCCGAGAGTGACGGCCTGCTCTCCGGCGGTCTGCCCGGCGTCGTCGATGCCTGGTACACGCTGCTCGACCACTGGGGCACAATGACTTTTGCGCAGGTTCTGCAGCCCGCCATCGATCTGGCCGAGAACGGATTTCCGCTGAGCGAGTACGGCGCATCGTACATCGCCGACACCAAGAAAATTCTTAAGTATCCAACCACGGTCAAGATTTACTTGCCCAACGGCCGTCCACCACATGCCGGAGAAATTCTGAAGAATCCTGATCTCGCGCGCACTTTGAGAAAGCTGGTCGAAGCCGAAAAACAAAACAGCTCAAAGGGTCGCCATGAGGCGCTCAAGGCTGCGCGCGACCGTTTTTACAAGGGCGATATCGCACGCGACCTGGCCCAATTTTCCGAAGCGAACGGTGGTCTCTTCCGCTACGAAGATTTCACCGAATATACGGCCGAAATCGAAACGCCTGTTTCCGTCGACTATCGCGGATATCAGATCTACAAGAATCCTTCCTCCAGCCAGGGGCCCACCGAACTGATCGCCTTGAACCTTCTCGAAGGCTTCGACCTGAAGGCGATGGGGCACAACAGCGCCGACTTTCTCCACACAAGCGCCGAGGCCGTGAAGCTCGCCATGGCGGATCGCGAGAAATATCTTGGTGACATGGACTTCATCAAAATTCCTTATGCCGGCCTGCTCTCAAAAGACTACGCACGGGAGCGGCGTAAGCTGATCGATCCGGCGAAGGCGTCCCTCGACTTGCGCCCGGGCACGCCCGAGAAATTTGCAGCTAACTTAGCGCCTCTTGATCGACCGGTGCATGAAGTCCTCGACGGTGAGGCCAGCCATGCCGGCGACACGAGCTATATCTCGATCATCGACAAAGACCACAACATGGTGAGCTTCGAACCGAGCCTGCACAGTCTGTTTGGTACAGGCGTGGTGATGGGAGACACTGGAATCATCTTCAACTGTCGCGGGGACTATTATTCGCTGGTACGGGGCGAGGCCAACGCCCTCGAGCCCGGCAAGCGCCCGCGCAGCACGCTGCAAAGTACGCTGATCATGAAAGATGGACAGCCCTACGGGATTCTTGGCAGTCCAGGCGGCGATGATCAGGTGATGCGCACGATGCAGACGCTGATCAATATGGTCGACTTCGGAATGAACATCCAGCAGGCGATCGAAGCACCGCGCTGGTCTTCGCGCAGTTTTCCGGCGTCGCCGTTCCCGCACACCATGCATCCCGGAGACTTATCGGTGGAATCTCGAATTCCCGAAGCCACGCAAAAAGAGCTTATTGCTCGCGGCCACAAGCTACGCGTGGCGCCGCCCTGGTCTCTGGGATCCAACGCCGGAATCATTATCGACTCGACAACTGGTGTCCTAAGTGCGGGAGCCGATCCGCGAGTGGATGCCTACGCGTGGGCTTGGTAAACTGCTTTTACATGCGAGTTTTAGGAATCGACTGCGGCGGGGAGTACACCGGCTACGGCGTAGTCGAGATCTTTCCCAATGGCAGACTCGGTTGCCTGACTTGCGGCGCGATCAAGTTGTCGGCGCGGGAAGCGCTGCCTCGACGATTGTCGCGCATCTACATGCAACTGGGCGCAATCATTTCAGAGCATCAGCCGGATGAAGTCGCTATCGAAGATGTGTTTTACGCCCTAAATGTGAAATCCGCGCTTAAGCTCGGGCAGGTGCGCGGAGTCGCGATGCTCGCGGCCGCAGCAGCCGGACTCGAAGTTGCCGAATACTCGCCTCTCACCATCAAGTCTTCCGTGGTCGGTTATGGCCGCGCAGAGAAGCAGCAGGTGCAGCACATGGTCACTCGCCTTCTCGAACTGGCTGAGCCGCCGGAGCCGCTGGATGCCTCCGACGCCCTGGCCATCGCAATCTGTCACCTGCACACTACAGCGACGCTCTCCCGCCAACGCGTGGTGGGGCGATAGCGGGATTTTTTTGGCATAATCGCGTAGTGGTCACGATGCGCAAGACGGTGCGTCGTTGGAAAGAAAACTGGGAATGAATTCGGCCGCCCAACAGCCACTGCAAGTTTCGGCAGGCGGGCCGCGGCTGTGGCACGCGGTGCACATCTTAGTCCTGGCTCAAGTCGTGCTTTTCTGCGGGACGCTTTTTGCGCAGGACTCTGCCACCCTTGTCTTCTCGCTCGATTTCCCCAACTCCGATCCAGAGCATTACTCCATCTCGGTCCAGTCCGACGGACGAGCGAAGTATGAATCTTCGGGGAACATATCCAAAGATTCCGACGACAAGCAGACCTACCAGTCGGAGTTCAAATTCTCCGATGCCACCCGGGCGCGCATTTTCGAACTGGCGGCGCAAGCGCACTATTTCGAAGGCAAGGTCGATTCCGGTAACAAGAAGCTGGCATTCACAGGCAGCAAGAAGTTGGCTTACAAAGATAGTCAGCACAGTTCGACTGCCGAGTACAACTACTCCCAGGAGCCTGCCATACAGCAATTGACCACACTGTTCCAGAATGTGTCGGCGACCCAGGAGTTCGGCCGAAGACTCTCCTATTTCCATCGCTACCAGAAGCTCGCCCTCGACGACGAACTCAAGCGCATGGAGTCTGAAGCCCGGGCCGGCGAATTGATGGAACTGGAGTCCGTAAAGCCCATCCTGCAGCAAGTTTACGACGACGCCTCGGTGATCAAAATAGTGCGGGCGCGCGCCATGCGGATTATGGAGATGGAGAACACCAGTCCCGTATCACGCTAGCGAAATCCGTAGTACGGTGAAGGGGGCAGGCGTGATGCTATTCCTGCCCTCCGATTGGCAGGGATTCATTACCGTCAGAGCTTGCTGATCGTAGAGCTGATTCCGTTGCTCACCCAAATGTGAGCCCCGTCAAACGTCATTCGCGTAGGCCCTGAACCAACAGCGAATGTACCCAGAACCGTACCGCTGACACTTAACTCCGTGACCGAGTTGCCGCCGGTTGCGCTAGGGTCCGCGTTGGAGACCCATATGTTGGTTCCGTCGAAGACGACCCCAAACGGATCTGGCCCGACAGTAAACGTGCCTACGGCCACTCCAGTGCCTGGCTTAAGCTTGGTGACGGTCCCGCTCACTCCGTTGGTCACCCAGATATACGTGCCATCGAAGCAGACGCCTTGCGGGCCCATGCCCACATTGAAAGTTTTTGTTGCGCCCGTGCTGGCATTTACCCTCGTGACCGAATTGCTGGCGTAATTCGTGACCCAGACAAACGTGCCATCGAAGGCCACGCCTTCGGGATTCACACCCACGTTGACTGTAAGAACAAGATTTCCCATCTCGTCCAGCTTCATCAGGTTGTTGCTGCCATAGTTCGACACCCAGATATACGTGCCATCAAAGGCAATCCCGAAGGGTTGGTTTCCAACCGGATAGCTCACTGAACTTGATGGGTTGCTGGCTTGTAGCTTCGTGACCGTCCCTGTTCCGGGGCCAGCATTGTTTGCAACCCAGATGTTTGCTCCGTCGTACGCCACTCCGGCAGGGATGTGGCCAACTGGAAAGGTTCCTATGACTAGCCCGTTGTCAGCCTGCATTTCCGTGATGGTGTCATCGAATTGATTCGCAATCCAGACATTGTTGCCATCGAAAGCGACTCCCGTCGGGCCATTTCCAGTGGCGAAGCTGGTGACCCGATTCGCCTTGTACCATTTGAGCAGCGCGATCTTTTCGTAGTTTTGGGCGTGCAGCAGGCTGGCCACGCCCGACAGGAACAAAACGATGAGCCCCGTCATAAATAGGCACGCCCTTGAAGTCTTACGTTGTGTATTCATCTCATTCTCCTTGCGATTACGAGTTGACACGGCCCAATCGGGCCATTTCCACGCCCGTCCGGGCCTTGTTCGGGTGGGCATTCTTGCCTATACTTCTGCCGCCCGTCGAGAGGCGGGAGCGGGCGGTTGCGGGCAGAAACGGGCATCAGCGCATGTACCCGAAAAAAGACGCCCGCCCACACGCAGAGGGGGAGAAAGTCAGGCACGTTGGTTGTGAGTTCCCCGCCACTCAGGGAGCGTTTGGATTCGTGGAAGGAGATTGCCGCCTACCTAGGGCGCGATGTCCGTACCGTCCGACGTTGGGAGGAAGAAAAGGGGCTTCCCGTGCATCGAGTTCCGGGAGGCGAGCGCCGGGCTGTGTTCGCCTACAGGTCCGAGATCGATGCATGGTTGCACCGGTCCGAGGAAATCCTTTCTCAAGCAGCAACGGCCGAGTCCAATGTGACAAACCACGCTGATGAGGCAGCGGAGGTGGTTAGAACAACTGCCTCGCGGTTATCGAAGCCAATTCTTACGGTGCACCGTGCGGTTTTGGTTTTCGTAGTATTGTTGCTGCCAGCGATTGTCGCTCTTAGATTTATTCTGGAACGCGTTCAAGCCGAGAATCGGGTGGACAGCGTCGTATTCAGCGGCAACTCAATCCAGGCGAGGAATTCTGCCGGCAATCTCCTTTGGACCTACAGTGTCGGAAAGCAATTGTCACAAAAGGATCTGGAGCCAGAAAGAATTCAATTGGTCGATCTTTTCGGCGACGGCCAAAAGCAGGTTGTGGTTGTTCCACCACTGCACTCTTCATCCCCTTCCGATTCAACCAGTGACGCGCTGTTGGCAATTTCCTCCAGAGGAAAATTCCTATGGCGTTTCGACTTCAATCAAAACTTTCAATTTTCCGGAAAGTTTGCTGGTCCGCCGTGGTTTTTTGGAGGCCTCCTTGTAACGAATGAGGGCGGAGATCTATCGATCTGGTGCGCTGTGGACTCGAGTTACGATTCGCCATCGGTGTTGGTCCAACTCAATCGCGAAGGAAAGTTACGGGGCAGCTTCGTCAACTGGGGGCACATTCACGTGCTAGGCGGTTCTCGCTCTGGCGGAAACTCTTACATCCTGGCCGGGGGTATCAACAACGAGTGCAATTGCGCCATGCTTGCGGTGCTGCGCGAAGACGCTCCCTCCGGAAGCTCTCCCGGGCTTCCCGCTGCGGACGGGATGCCCGAATTCCAATGCTCGAACTGTGCGGCAGGCCGACCCTATCGATACCTTCTCTTTCCCCGTTCCGAACTCGCTGAAGCTATGGACGTAACCTATAACCAAGTTGGGGCGCTCGATGTGAGCCCGGAGAGAATCCGTGTACGAGTGAAAGAAACTTACAGCCCGGAGCCAATAGGAGCGGATTGGGAGGGGTACCAGTTCTCGTCCGACTTCGTGCCGCAGTCGGTTTCCGAAAGCGACCACTTGCCGATCCTGCATCGCCAACTGGAGGCTGAGGGGAAGATCAAACACACTCTCGAGCGGTGCCCGGAACTGGGTCATCCACGAACAGTCAGAATGTGGAGCGCCCAAAAAGGCTGGGAAAACATATCAGTTAAGCCAATTTGATTGGATTTGGCTCGGAAAGTCGGCCGCAGGGTCGGCCCCAAACGCTTTTCTGCCGTAACTTTTACAACTCCCTCCTGCAAAGCGTGTTCTAATAGGCGCAAGAAGACTCACGGGGGTTGCCATGTCCAGGCCGTCTCTTTCCGCCCTTCAATTGATGGCAGTTGCAAGCGTCATCTCGTTTCTTGCCATGCCGGCTTTCGCCGGCTCACAAGCACGGATCGTGCGGCTCAGCGACGTGCAGGGCTCGGTGCAAATCGACAAGAACACAGGCCTCGGCTTTGAGAACGCGTTTCTCAATCTGCCGGTTACGCAAGGGGCGCAGTTGAAGACGGGGCAGAACGGACGCGCCGAAATCGAATTCGAAGACGGGAGCACGATGCGTCTGGCTCCCAATTCGCTGGTCGAATTCGATACACTGGGCCTCACCGACGCCGGCAAGCATGTTTCAACCATCAAGCTGGACGACGGAATGGTTTACGTGAATTGGCTGGGCAAGAGCGGCGACGAATTCGCCTTGAATTTCTCGCAGGAGAAAATCGCGCTCGATCACCCCGCGCATTTCCGCGTTGCCGCTGCACCCGATGCCTCGAAAGTCGCGGTATTCAAGGGCGATGTGAGTGTCGAGAGTCCGTCGGGCACTGTGGAGGTTGCGAAGAAGAAAACCGCGACCTTCGATGCAAGCGAAGAAGCAAAATACACAATCGCCGGCAACATTGAGCCTGAAGCGCTGGATTCCTGGGATAAGGAATCGATTTCATATCACGATCAATACGCACGTAACAACACTTCACCCTATGGCTACGGCTTCAGCGATATGAATTATTACGGTGCGTTCAGCAATGTCCCTGGGTACGGCATGATGTGGCAGCCTTATTTCACCGGCATCGGCTGGGATCCGTTCATGGACGGCGCGTGGTCGTTCTATCCCGGCTTCGGATACATGTTTGTGTCCGCCTACCCGTGGGGATGGATGCCGTATCGCTACGGCAACTGGAATTTCGTGCCGGGTTTTGGCTGGATGTGGCAGCCCGGCGGATGGAATTCATGGGTGACCACTCCACGCTATACGCCAACCACGGTGACTACGGTGCATCCACCAATTGCTCCTACCACCGGGACGGTCAAAACAATCGCGGTTGGCAAGGGTGTCGTGCGGTCGACTCTGGCTCCATCGCAGATGATTCTGAAATCGGGTTCGGCGGGGCTGGGAATTCCACGCGGATCGCTGGGAAATCTGCATCATCTCAACGGCCAGGTCGCGAAGAACGGATTCGCAGAAGTGCACGCCGCGCCGCAGTTCGCGACCAGTTCCCCCAGAACAAGCGGCTTCGGCGCGCCCCACGGCAGTTCCCAGGGCGTTCCGCACTCCACCGTGTCGACCTCTTCGATGGGCCACGCGTCGTCGGCGTCGCACGCTTCCAGCGGCTCGCACCACTAGAGCGTTACTTCACCGCTACGTCTTCATGACAAAGGGCTTCACGAAAGTGAAGCCCTGTGCTATCAAGCGTGCCTTGCGATCGACGTCCAAGCGCAATTTGCTTAGGTCCACCGAGCTAGAGCCGCCAGGAACAACGACAGTCCGACAAAAAGAGAAAGCCGCGCCCACACATGCTACGGCTTTGGTCTCGATCTAAGCGTTTCGCACATTGGGGAACCTCCTAAGCCCGATTGATTTTCCTGCTTTGCCGCCGAAGGTTTCGTTATCTGCGCAGACTCACAGAGGTGATGACTTTTTCACACACCGCCTGCAACTCTGTGGCTGAGACATGATCGGAACTGCAACTGACGGGTACTGTCTTGCCCCACGGGGTCAGCATCAGTCCCAGCATGCCCCGAATGTTGGCCAGATCCCGCTGCGTCGCGTTGAAGTCGGCAATCAGCGAAGGGTAGCCGTCAAGGGTTGCGCTCGAGAAATTGGCGCCGATGCCCGGTTTTGCTGCCAGCCAGATATAATTCGCGAGATAGTAGTTCGCGGTCTTGTGCAGTTCTTCGTCGTCGGTAAGTCCCGATCCATACCGGTCAAGGGCCGGCCCCAGCGAAATGCTGATCACACCGTTTGAAGTTTGTGCCAGATAGACGGTGCGCAGGGGCGTGTCCTCTGAGATTTGAACTTCGCCGGGCATGGCCACCGAAACGGTAGCGCAAAACCACGCGTCCCGGCACAACGCTTTTTCATAGCGCACGAAGCCCGCCGGAGTTCCCAGCAGCGAGTCGGAGTCCACGACCACATGCGTCGTGCGCTTGACCAACGCTGGCTTCGCCGCCTGCACGATCGGATTCGGCAGCAGCGTCTTCGTGATGGGTACGGGCAGGCTTCCTGACTCGGGCTCCGGCGTAGCTTCGAATCGCTTCAGCGCGGCCAGCCACTCCACTGATCGCTCGGAAGGCAAAAGCCGGGCTCGCGCTTCTTCCTGAAAATGAAATGTCATGAATGGATGGCGTCCCGGATTATCGGATCGCCGGCTCGATCGATCCGGTGTCGGGTTTGCCCAATCCTGGGAATCATCCTGCGGGTCATCATCGGCGGAATCGTCACCGTCGTCGAGCGGCGACGCCAGCGTGAGTTTGTTGTCGATAGTCTCAGAGCGATGCAGCCAAGCCACGTGATGGGACGCCGGATCAAGCAGTAGTGAAATGTGCAGCACCGCTGCTACCGCGTTGTTCCCTGCGGCGGGAACGATGCGCCCGCCAGTCGACGTTCCAGCCGCAGGCAGATCGATCGGAGAGAATACATATTGCGACGTGACCCAGGCGCAGGTTCTTCCGTCCACTTGCACGAGATTGCGGAAGCGCAGGTCGGCGCCGCTCAGTTCGAGATCTTTGAGGGCATGGTCCCGTGCGTAAGCAAACTGCCCCCGCGGTTTCCAGGATCCCCCAGGCGCCACCGGCTGCGACGCCAGTTGGGTCTGCAGCAAATCCTGCGTGATCTTCCGCAGCAGATCGCCCCCGTCCCAATGTTTGAAATAGCCGCCGGCGACATGATTCAGTTGGGTCTCGCCGTGCGGACCCACGCGAAATGCGACCGGCTCGGCTTCGAGCGAAGCCAGCCTCTTTTCGAAATCCTCAGGAGCGAACAGCGCGCAGCGGACGCTGGTGACACGCGCCTCGCTGTACCGCGCCTCGACCGGCGTATTGCCGTCTTTGTCCGGCACGAGCGGCCGCAGCGTAACGATCGCCCTCATCGAATAGTCACAGGGGCCGCGCGGCGGGTTGAGCATCGCTCCCAGGGAATCCGAGATCGGCAGAAACGATCCGGCTGCCTCCAACTCGTAGCGAAGCACGTCGCCCGGTTTCAGTTCCGTGGTGAGACGCACCTTGTGCGGCGTCGCCGTCTGCGCATGCAACGACACTACCGGGAATTCGCCGTAGAAAAAGAAGGCGAGACATCCGGCTGCGAGAACAAATGTGCGTCGTTTCATCGAGTGCCTTTAAATGCGTTAATCCGGGTCACCCTAGTCGTCCGGAGGGTCATCTGGATCGTCCGGCGGATCGTACCGGGGATAGTAGGTGGGGGGAGAAGGATACACCGGATAGAACGTCGTGCGTGATGCTTCGAGTTGCTGAGCGCGCGCCGACTTTATGATCGCGTCGCACACGCTGTTGGCCGCGCTTTCGTCCTCCTCGCGAAAGGCGCAAGCGAAGCCATAGTTCCCGTTGGGCGCCGAGGCAACGACTCCCAATCCGCGAAACTTAACGCCCTGGCTGATCAGCGTGAAGTGTGTGATCACGGCTTGCCCGCCGTCGACGGTGGTGTGCTCGTCTCTCTCGAAATGCGCCGCCTGGCCAAAGTATTCCCCTCGCGCGAACCATCCTTGCAGGAAAGTTCTCTTGGCCACATCGGGCGCGGGATAGCCAGGGCCAAGTGACTCCGCCGCATACACACGAATGGCGCGGCTCAGATCGTCCTCGTGATCGGTTAAAGGAATCAGCACAGGCCTTGGTTCTGCCGATGGCCGAATCCAGCGCGGAGTTTTCGGCAACGCGATCGATAGTTCGTAGCAGGGCGTTCGCTCGCACACCCGCACCCGCCACACTCCGCCGGCATCGGGTCCGTCTTCCTCGTCATTCGTGATTTGTTTCGCCGGAATGTGAGCTGTAGAGGCGTGTTCTTTGCGATTTGTTCGTGCGACGTCGCCTAACGAAGGCGAAGCCTCCTGTGCCCAAGTGCACAGGCCAGCCAACGTGATCGTCGCCAACACGACCCGACTTGTTCGCGTCTTCTTCATGGCAAGCGCAGCGAATTCACCAGCGTCGTGCACAGAGACTCCGCATCGGCAAATCGCTCTTCCGGTGCGGTGCAACCCAACATGAACTGCGAGATTCTCGGGTCGTAGGTCGATGTGCGCACATCGATCAAGGCGCGTTCCCCAATCCACCAGACTTTCTGATCGCGCTGGTAGCGGAATCGTGTCATCAACGTCGGCCTTCCCGCGATCGTCAACTCCTGCGTGCTCACGGCATCCGCCTTCTCGCGCGACCAGCCATTCGAATTCGCCAGGTCGCGAATGCGGATCCAGTCGTGGTCGGTCATGCTGCGGTAAGGATCGTTCACGTCCGCCGGGCCGGCATAGAGGAGGACCGGATCGCCGTTCAGCATCGTCTTGAAGACGCGCTGACCGTTGACGTTGGAGACGATCTCGGCCTTCTCCGGGATCACCACCGCGGCTTCCGTGCAGCGCTGCGGATTCTGGCAAATCTTCAGCGGCATCGATTGAAAACCCGGGGGCGCAAGACTTTCTCCATCGGCATTGTCGAGCTTTACCTGTGCCTGGCCATGCGATGCCAGTCGCGTTTCGCGAGCCAGTTCTGCCAGCGATGGTCCTTGCGTCACGGATGTCGTGCCGCCCGTTTCCTGCTGCGAAGGCTGCGCCGACTTCGGCGTCCTGCCTGCAGAAATCGATGCGGGATGGACCACGATGTCTTCCTTCAACTGGATCGAGGGATAAATCACCTGGCTGCAAAGTTGATCGGTCGTCCTCTCATCTCGGTAGCGTGTCTCGACGGAATCCCTTGACCTCTGAACCTGCGCCCAGGTCGGATAGCGGTTGTTGCAGGTGTGATAGCCGTACTGGTCGTAGCTCACGCACTGGCGCAGATCATCCGGGCTGACGCACATGATCGGAATGAGTGCGTTGGATGCAACCACGATTTCCAGGTCGCCGACGACCTGGCGTCCCATCAGATGCGCGCCGCTGAGTGAGCAATGATAGGCGTCGTGCAGGCCGGATTTCACGGCGGAACAGTATGCCGTCGACGCGTGTTGCTGGCCCATTTGCCGCGCCAGATTGGCGATATCGATGCGGCTGTAGTTTGGCGGAATCTGAATCGGTGTGCCCGCCATGACTTCAGTATTCGTGATACCGAGGCGCGACCCCAGTAGTACCGCGCCGCCATTCTCGCGTCCCTCAAGACTGTACGGATAAGGTACGAAAAGCCTGTACTCGCCCGCATCGTAGCTCTTGAAGCCCACGGGAGCGTTATCTGAGGCTTCCTGCTCCTGCTGCATTTCGTCGACGAGTTGCTGCGCCTTGCTCGTCTGTCCCTGATCGGCAGTGTGTTGCGCGCGCGTTTGGCGGGCCACATCGCCAAGGGAACCCGGATTCGCGTCTTGCGCCCACACGTAAACGCCGAGGCCCGCCACTGCCAGCGCGGCCGTCAGGAGTCCGCGGCCTGAAAAGCGTTGCCTCATGGAAGCTTCAGGGAGTTGAGCAACGCCCCGCAAACATCCTCGCCGTCGGCGAAGTGTTCCTTGGGTGCCATGCATCCCACGACCAGGGGAACGCCATTGCTCTCAAGTTCGATTCGCTTGCCCTGCCAATTGGAAAGGCCCTTTCTGAATCCGATTGCCGTAAGCAGAGCCGGTTTTCCGTCCACCGTGGCTTGCTGGCTGCTGATCGTTGAATAGGTCCCCGGCGCGCGCTGCGCTTCAGGCAAAACAAGCTGATTCCACGCCACTTGGTTAGGATCGCTGGACGATCGGCCCGGGCAACCTTCGCCGCCGGATGTTCCCGCCATCAGCAGGAAGGGCGCGCCCTGTATTTTAGTTTCAAATACGTATTGCTTGCAGTCGGAGCTGATCAGCTTCGCCTCCGAGGGAATGTACACCGAGGCGTTGAAGCATTCCCTCAGACTCTTGCAATAGGTGAACGGATACACTTTCATGCCCGTGGGCACCGGATTTTCGGCAACTGGTTGACTCGTGGCGACTGGCGTCGGTGCAGCGGCAACCGGTGTGCCGCCTTGTTTTAAGTTCTGCGCAACCTGCGCAAGCGATGACGGTGTTCCTGCGTTGGCGGAGTTGGGCGGTGCATTTGGCGCGTTTTGGTTCGAACGAGGATTTGCCTGCGCCGCCTGCACGCCCTCGCGAATCTGAATTGATTTCAGCACCGGCTCGCATTTCTGCCACGCGACTCGCACGTCCTTGTCTTCGCGTTCCACCTGAATCTTTGCGTCTGCCTTGACGCTGTAGCTCACGTTGGGATTGTTCAATGTGTCGCGCGCCGAACTCTCGGTCTTGGCGACGCAGAAAACCGGATAAATGTGTCCTGCGTTTTTCACGAATATGGCATTGCCGCTGACCGAAGTGTCCATCAGCCGCGCTCCGGCCAGACTGCATTGATAGGCCTCGTGCGCGTCTACCGTAGTCTTTGCGCAATGCGAGCTGGGAGCGTACATTTCCGCAAACTTTACAGCCGCATCCTGAAAGGCGTCGTCGCTATTTCCCCAGTGGTCGACAAGCGGATTGCCGACCAGTACGTACATTTGCGTGAAGCCCATCGGATTTCCGGTGACCACGACTCCGGCTTCATCGTGCCCAGCTACCTTCGATGGAGTCGGCACGAGTACCTTGTAGCCATCCGCCTGATACATCTTGAATCCGGTGGGCGCGTCGCTGCTGGTCTGATCTTCCTGCAACTGGTTGGCGATGTCTTGTGCCGTGCTCCCTTCCGAGTGGGGCTGCGCCTGACGATCTGCGCGAGCCTGCCGGGCCGCCTCGGCCAGCGACGAACCTTGCTGAGCTTGGGTACGTAGGTTGGTAGTCAACAAGAGGAATGCGACCGCCGCCAGGCGGACGCTGAAGCCAAATCGGCGAACAATTTGCATATTCTCTTTCATTGCATCTCCAACGGAGGTTTAGTTTGATCCTGTGGCGCTCGCCGGCTGCACGGCCGCTTCCGGCAGATCAAAGCGGATCGAATTGTTGTAGTCGGAATAGCTGGTGCGTGAGTTTTCCCAGTCGACGGTCAATTCGTAGGGAAGATGATCGTCGAGGCCGATGCACACAGTGTCATGCTCCAGACCGCGGTAGCCCCCCTTCATGGTGACCAGCCACTCGCGGCAGCGCACGCCGTTCACAGTTTTCTTGTCGCCCTTTTGAATAATGCCGCGGTGGATCATGGTGGCGATCTGCGGCAAGACGTTACTGTCGTCGCCTTGCGCAAGGTTAGTGCAGAACTGCCGGGCCGAACCGCTCGTCACATACTGGCCCTGAGTCCACGAGCCGTCAGGCTTGCGCTCATAGTCGCGACCGCCGGCATGGACTTCATCGCGATTCGTTTCCAGGGGAGGGTCGGTGGCTTTTTGTACGATGCGCTGCTGAAAGTGCGCGAGGTCGCGATCGCAGTCGATCTCCCACAGGAATTCATTGTGCAGATTGGCGCCGGGGCTTCCGGCAAACGCCACCCGGAAGCTGTGGACCTGCTTCATGGCGTCGAGTGTCTTCTGGAATTCTTTTTCGCCGCTTCCCGGCATCAGGGCGCTCACCGCCCAACCCACAATTACGGCGGCCACAATCAGGCGAGCCCCGACCCACAGCCAATATCGATCCATGAGCAGACCCCCAAGCTAGTGCTCAGCGCTAGAGTAAGGGCAGCCCATGGCGCGAGAAAGTTACTGACGTACTTGGACGAAGAAGAGGCCGGAGCCTTGATTTTTCCGGGTTTTACCCCGTTTTTCTGGAACGAAGAGGCCAGTCAGGTGACTACGACTCCGGCGTATCCGACCACCATGTTGCGGTCGCCAGAAATATCTCCAGAGGTCGCGTACTTCACCAGCTCCGCCGACTTGGCACCCAGTTGCCGCGCCGCCGTCAACATCGCGACCGCTGGGCCGTAGCCGCACATGCTGATGTCCTGTTGAGTTACAACCTCATGCAGCCCGCGAGGGTCGAGCGAGAGGATGCGCTCGATGGCCCGATGGTCTTTGACCCGCGTGATGGCGTCCGATTCGTAATGATTCATGTCGCTGGAGGCGACGATCAGCACAGAATGTTGTTGCTGACCAATCACGTCTGCCAAAGCGTGGCCCAGTTGCTCAAGAATCTCCAGTTGCCCTGTCCCCAGCGCGATGGGCACGAAAGCCAGCTTCGGCTGCCGCAACTGCAGAAAGGGAAGTTCCACCTCAGCGGCATGTTCTGCGCGATGCGCGGCCGCATCTTCTTGAAGCATCGGGAATTGTGCTCTCAACGCCGTCGCAAGTGGCGTATGAATCGGCACGTCGCCCAAGGGTGTTGCCCACGCGCCCTCGCTTAGAATCGCGAGCGCCTGCCCCATGCCGGTGTGGTTCGGGCACAGAACGATGCAGTGCTGCGGCACCTTGATGTGGGAAAAAACCGCGCCCGCCACATGCCCGGAATACATATATCCGGCGTGCGGCGCGATGCAGCCGATTGCATTTACCGGGGCAGCGCCGCCTGCCCTAAGGTAGTCTTCCGCCTCGGCACGCAGCGCTTCCGGATCACGAGGATAAAATCGCCCCGCGACGGCGGGGTGCCGCAGGGTTGGAGTCGCCATAGGCCTCCTTTTGTCGATGCCGATGAGCTAAGGGCGCCCGTTCTGCAAAGCACGGAAGATAGCGGCACTTTGCTCGATACTCAGAGTTTCAGCGCGAGCATTCGGTTTAGCATCGGCCGCCGCGAGGGCCTTCTTCAAGGTTCCTTCTGCGTATTTTTCTCGAAGGTTGTTCCAGAGCGTCTTGCGTTTTTGCGAGAACGAAAGCCGCAAAAAGTCGATGAATCCATCACCGGCCACCCCGAGTTCTTCCTGCCGCGGAGCCATCGTAAGCCGCAACACCGAAGAATGCACCTTCGGAGGCGGCGAGAAAGCGCCCGGAGGCAGAGTGAAAAGATTCTCCACGCGCGCGTACAACTGGGCCGTAGCGGACAGCATGCCGTACTCGCGCCCGCCCGGTTCGGCCGCAATGCGGTCGGCGACTTCGCGCTGCACCATGATCACGAGGCTCTCAAAATATTTCGCATATTGAAATAGCCGCAGCAGAATGTCGGAAGTGATGTAGTAAGGCAGGTTGCCGACGACTTTCGCCGGCTGCGGCTTGATCTCTATGCCCGGACGTCCCAGTCCCGGCTTGAGCCCGAAAAGGGAATCGAAGTCGATGGCCAGGATGTCGCCCTCGATGATCTCCACGTTCGTTGCCATCCCGAATTTCAGGCGCAGTTGTGCCGCCAGCACGCGGTCGAGCTCCACCGCGATCAATCGCCGCGTGCGCTTGGCCAGCAGGAAAGTGAGCATTCCGCGTCCCGGACCGATTTCAAGCACAGTGCTCTGCGAAGTATCGCCCAGCGCGTCGACAATGCGGACCGCCGCCTCTTCACTGGCGAGGAAGTGCTGTCCCAGCTTGGGTTTTACTTGCGGACGGCGCGTCGACGCTACCTTTGGCACGTTGACCCTCAATGGCCCGGGAAGTAGACTTGCCAGTCGGTCCTGGCATTTTAGTTGCCAGACTCGGTCCCCGAGATTACTCATCATAGCGTGCGCCGGGAAAAACGTGCGCGTGCGGAGGTTCCGGCTCATGAACATCGCATTCGTAGCGTCCGAAGGGGTGCCTTTTTCGAAAACGGGCGGCTTGGCCGACGTGGTCGGCGCCCTTCCGCGCGCTCTCGCTGCGCTCGGCCACCAGGTAAGCGTGTATCTGCCACGCTACCGCCAGACGAAGCTTCTTGATGCGTCCACCGCCGTGCGCAGTATTACCGTTCCCTTTGATGACCACTATCGTTTTTCTTCCCTTGTGACCATCGGCACCCAAGGTAGTGTGCGCTTTTATTTTGTCGAATATCCTCCGTATTTCGACCGCGACGCACTCTATGGCACCCCGGCCGGCGACTATCCCGACAACGCCGAGCGTTTCGCACTCTTCTGCCGCTCGGTACTGGAGGCCTCCAAAATTATAGGCGTGCCTCAGATATTTCACTGCCACGACTGGCAGTCCGCTCTGGTTCCGGTACTGCTCCGCACGATTTACGCCGAGGACCCCGCCTTCAAGGAGGTTGGCACGGTGTTCACCATTCACAACATGGGCTACCAGGGACTGTTCCCGCCGGAAACACTGCCCTTGCTGATGCTCCCCTGGGATCTCTTCACCATCTCGAAGATGGAGTTCTTCGGCCAGGTCAACTTCCTCAAAGGCGCGCTCACTTATTCCGACTACATCACCACCGTCAGCCGCAAATACAGCCAGGAGATTCAAACCGCCGAATACGGCTTCGGCCTGGAAGGCGTGCTGCGTGATCGCGCCGCCACCGTTACCGGAATCGTCAACGGCGTCGACTACGAGGAATGGAGCCCTCAAACCGACAAGTTCGCGGCCGCGAAGTTTTCTCCGCAGGACCTTTTGGGCAAGGACAAAAACAAGCTGGACCTGCTGGCCGCTTTCGGCATCAAGAACGCCGACCCGAAATTGCCCGTGATCGGCATCGTCTCGCGCTTCGCCGCGCAAAAGGGATTCGACCTGATCGCCCAGATCGCCGACCGCCTCGCCCGCGAAGAAATGATCTTGCTGATTCTTGGTTCCGGGGATAAATCATACGAGGAGATGTTCGCGCGCCTGAGCAAGCAATTCCCCAAGAAAATCGCGGTCAAAGTCGCCTATGACAACGCTATCGCCCACAAGATCGAAGCCGGCGCAGACATGTTTCTTATGCCTTCGCGCTACGAACCTTGCGGCCTGAACCAGATTTACAGCCTGAAATACGGTACTGTGCCTATCGTGCGCGCGACCGGCGGCCTCGACGACACAATCGAATCCTGGGACGCGCGCAGCGGGAAGGGAACTGGCTTCAAATTCACCGAATACAACGGAGAGTCGCTGTTGCTCACTATCAAGCAGGCGCTGCAAGCCTATCGTGACCAGACCTCGTGGCAGGTGCTCATGCGCAACGGCATGGGCAAAGATTTTTCCTGGAATGCCTCGGCACGAGAGTACGGGAAGGTGTACGAACGCGTGAAGCAGATGCGAAGTCTGTCGGCAACGGCTGAGAGAGTTCTCGTCTAAACCTTTTACTTACCGCGCAACGCTTTTGTCTCCGCACTCGCGCAGGAGTTCTCTGCGATCTCCACGGTAAAAAGAGCCTCGCCGTCAAGACGAGGCTCGATTACCCACCCCGTACGTAGCTGTCGGGATTATTGGTTCAGTGCGGGAGGAAAAGTAGGCTTGGTGGTTGCTTTCTTGGACGTTTTCGCGCCTGGGTTGTAACTCTGAACCAGAAGCGCGTCCATTCCTCCATCCCAGAAATAGGATGTGGAACTGCTTCCATAGTTGCTGGCGCACACGGCCAAAATCTGATCGCTGCTGTTCAGATTAGATACGCCCATCAGCGCCAGTGTCTGGAAGGCCGGAATGTTTCCCACGATCTGGGTTGTTGAGACGGGACCGATTTGGCCGTTATACAAGGTCCCAATGTAGCAATTGACCTCTTCGTTAGGCGCGAGATAAATGTCCACCGAGCCGTTGACGAAATAGGTGCCGGTTGTAGTGACTGCGTTGGTAGACATCACGATGCTGCCCTGACCGAAGTACAGTGGCCCGGAACCAATAGTAGCGAAGCCGAGGGTTGCTCCGGCTGGCCCTTGCGGACCCTGGGCTCCCTGTGCGCCCTGGGGGCCTTGTGCCCCCTGGGGTCCCTTTGGACCTTGAGGTCCTTGCGGTCCCTGCGGCCCCGGAGGGCCGACCAGACCCAGCGACAACTCGAACGTGGTGGTGCTGGTACCCGCAGTCACGCTGAGCAAAAAGCTTCCGGAACCGATGTTGGCAGGCAGGTTGGCGACGATCTGCGTGCCTGAGTGCGAGACCGGTGTCAGTGACATGGCATCGAGTTTCACGGTCGGGGCAGTCGTGCCGAAGCCGCTTCCGGTAATGGTGAGCTGATTGTTAGTGTAGTTGGGTACGGCGCTGTTAACAGCGACGGCATTGGCCAGCACGGGCATACAGACTGCCAATGCCAGCAGGCCGATGAGCAAAGAAAGTTTGTTGAGTTTCACGGCTAGCTCCAATGAAAATTGAATTTGAGTAACAGGGACCGCTGAACCCGATCCCTGGCTTGCTTCACGCCATGGTTCGATCAGTCTGCCCTTCACTGATCAAAGCGACGGTTTCCGCCGTTTTCCCTCACGGAATATTTTGTCGGGTTCACAACACCCCTGAAGTTGGGAACTTTGTTTCTTGGAATGGACTGTTGGCCATCCTCCTTCCCCTTTCTTTCAGTCCTGCTAGAATTTTTCCAGCATGGCTGCCGCCCAACAGCCCGCTGTGCCGCGTACCGGCCTCGCTCGGACCATCTTCCACGTCGATATGGACGCCTTCTTCGTCTCCGTAGAGGAGCTATTCGACCCATCGCTGAAGGGCAAAGCCGTGGTGGTAGGGGGACAGCGCAATGAGCGCGGCGTGGTTTCGGCCGCGTCGTATGAGGCGCGAAAGTTTGGGGTGCACTCTGCCATGCCGTTGCGCACCGCGGCGAAGATGTGTCCGCACGCGATTTTCGTCGACGGACATCCCCAGCGCTACCGCGAATATTCTGAGAAGGTCTACAAGGTTCTCGGCGCATTCTCACCGCAAATCGAGATGGCCTCGATCGATGAAGCCTATCTCGATATGACCGGTACCGAACGTTTGCACGGTCCGCCGCTAAAAGCTGCGCACGCCCTTCACGAGAAGATGAAGGCCGACACCAAGCTCAACTGTTCGGTCGGCATAGGCAGCTCGCGCCTGATTGCAAAGGTGTCATCCGCGCAAGCCAAGCCCAACGGCGTTCTCTGGATCGTTCCCGGCAAGGAAGCGAAATTTCTCGCGCCACTCGACGTTCGCGAGATTCCGGGCGTCGGAAAAGTGATGGAAAAGCACCTGCACGAACTCGATATCAAAAAAGTAGGCGATCTGGCGAAGCTCGAGGAGGGCGAACTCGAAAACCGATTTGGCAAGTGGGGCCTGGCGCTGGCGGGGAAGTCGCGCGGCGAAGACGCGGGCGCATGGTTCGACAACCAAGTCGGCGCCGACCTGGATGCCAAATCGATCAGCCACGAGCACACATACAACGAAGACACGGCAAATCTCGCCCAACTTGAATCGACGCTCATGCGCCTTTCCGAGATGGTGGGCCGCCGCCTGCGCGAATCGAATTTCCACGCGCGCACGATTCAGCTCAAGCTTCGCTACAAGGATTTCACCACCATCACCCGTGCCCATACCGTGTCGGCTCCGACGCAACTTGACACAGAAATCTTCGAGCAGATCCGCACTCTCTTCCGTAGTAATTGGAAGAAAGGCGCGTTTGTTCGCCTGCTCGGCGTCCAGGCTTCGTCATTTACAACGGTACAGCCGGATCAGATGACGCTGCTCGACGGCAACCGGCAGCAACGATGGAAGGATGCACTCGCCGCCGCCGATCGCCTGCGCGACCGCTTCGGCGAATCGAGCGTCGGCCTGGCTGCGGGCCTGCGCGGTGGTTTCCGTGAGCGCACTCACGAGAACCCAGCCAGCCTGCCAGGTAAACGTAGTAAGAAATCATAAAAAGAACGCATAAGAAGAAAGACTCATAGGCCGCGATTCCAGTTGCAAAATCCTTCACATTGACAGCCCTTTCTCATGATGGGAACATGAATTCCCCCACTCCGCTGGAGTGATCCCGATTTAGCAGGCCCGTTCGTTCAAATAACCAGGCACGCACGCGCTGGCCGCACATTGCCGCAAGGATCGTGAGAGGAAGTCCCTGATGCCGAAGCCCCGTCGCTTAGCCAGTTGCCTTGCGGCTGCCTTTCTGTTTTTCATCGTTGCCGCCGAAGCCCAGGACGCCACTCACACTCCGAACATCAGCCAGATTCAGCACATCGTTTACATCATTAAAGAGAATCGCTCCTTCGACAGCTATTTCGGCACCTTTCCTGGAGCGAACGGCGCGACCACGGCAACCATTTCCACCGGGCAAACTATCACGATGGGGCACATGGGCGACCAGATTCCGCACGACATCACCGGCCACGGCTGGTGGGACGCCATCACCGGAATGGATAGCGGCAAGATGGATCGCTTCGACCTTGTGACCGCGGGCAGCACTAACGGGGACTTTCTCGGCTTTCAGCAGCTCTATCAAACCGACATTCCCAACTACTGGAAGTACGCCAAGAACTACGTTCTTTCCGACAACACGTTTTCCTCGTTGCAGGGTGCAAGTTTCCCGAACCATCTCTACACGATCGCCGCGCAGTCGGGTGGAGTGTGGAATAACACTCTGCAGATCAACGGTCACGGCGAGCTTTGGGGTTGCGACGCCAACACTGCAACGCAGGTCCCTGCGATGGATCTGAATCGCGTCGTGACCAAGCCCTTTCCGTGTTTTGATTTTCAGACCCTGGCCGACCTGCTCGACGGCGCAGGCCTGACCTGGAAATTTTATGCTCCGCCTGCCGGAACGGCGGGCTACGTTTTCTCTACCTACGACGCCATCAATCACATTCGCAATACGTCGCTGTGGAAGCAGCATGTGGTTCAGGATACGCAGTTTGCGGTCGACGCCGCCGCCGGCAACTTACCAAACGTTGCCTGGCTTGTGACTACCGGCAAGTCAAGTTTCGGAACCGGCGGCAACACCGCCGCCACCACGACCACTTCGGTCGATAACAACGAACATCCGCCGGGAAGCGTCTGTTCGGGTGAGAACTGGACGGTCACTCAGCTGAACGCGCTGATGCACGGTGCGAACTGGTCGTCTTCCGCAGTGTTTCTTACTTATGACGACTTTGGCGGATTCTACGATCACGTGCCGCCGCCGTCGGTCGATATTTACGGCCTGGGCCCGCGAGTCCCCATGCTGATCATCTCTCCGTACGCCAAGAAGGGTTACATTTCGCACACGCAGTATGAATTGTCGTCGGTCATAAAATTTGCGGAAGAAGTGTTTGGTCTCCCTAGCCTTGGCCAGCGCGACGCCATCGCCAATGACACGACCGACAGTTTTGATTTCACGCAAACCCCGCGCCAGCCGTTGATTCTGACTCCACGCCTATGCCCGCTCGTTTCCACTGACGTCGATTATTTCGGTTGGCAGGCTGTGGGCAGCACGAGCGCGGGCAGAAAAATCATTCTCACCAACGATCAGACGACGACCCTGACTCTGAGCAGCATCGAGACCACGGGTGACTTCCTGATCGCGTCCAATACTTGCGGGACCACGCTGACTACCGGAAGCAGCTGCAATATGCAGCTCGAATTCAAGCCTACCGCGTCCGGCTCACGAACCGGCACTCTCACGGTCGTCGACTCCGGCGTAACCAGCCCAGAAGTAGTGAACCTTTCGGGGATTGGAACCAATCTCTCGGTTTCTCCCTTGCAGATGACATTTGATAGCGTATTCATCGGCTCGACGGCGAATGCGAAAACCGTCACGGTGAAAAACATCGGCACGTCGGCTATTGCGGTTTCAAGCATTACAACCGCCGGCAATTTCGCGCAGACCAATACCTGCGGCACATCCATCGCCGCGGGCGCGACCTGCTCGATCCACGTGACTTATACGCCGCTCACTTCGGGAACCCTTGAAGGCGGAGTCAGCATCATCAGCAGCGACCCAGCGAACCCCATCACCATTCCGATTAAAGGCACTGCCACCGGCGTCAGCATTTCTCAGACATCATTGACCTTCCCAACAGAGAAAGTCGGAACCACTAGCCCGGCGATCAAGTTCACACTGACCAATCTTTACTCCACACCGCTGAACATCGGCGCTGTGACTATCTCGGGTGATTTCGCGCAGACCAACACCTGCGTGAGCCCGCTTGCGGCTGAGACCAACTGCACGGTCAGCATTACCTTCACGCCAACGGCCACGGGCACACGGACCGGAACCTTCAGCATCGCCGACGCTGATTTCCAGAGCCCGCAGAATGTGGCGCTGACCGGCACCGGCGACTGAGGAACATTCCAATCATCTGTAGTGAACGGGTCATTCCGAATTGCCCGCGTGTTCACCAGCGGGCAGAGGGATCTCTCACTCAAAGGCTTTGTCCAGGGAGATTCTTCGCTCCGCGGAAAAGCGCTCCGCTCGGAATGACGCCCCGTCCTGCTTGTGAGCTTAGTATCAGCGACAAACGACTCATCTCGAGTTGACCGTCATCCCGGCCGCGCACTAAGATTCCGCTTCACCCCGGAAAGCCATTCAGGAGCCTACATGCGCAATTTCCGCTTTGCGTTGTTCTTTGTGCTGACTGCGGTTCTCGTTTTGCCTGCCGCTGCTCAATCTGATCCGCCACTGTTACTGCGTTATCCCAGCGTCAGCAAAACTCAGATTGTTTTCAACTACGGCGGCGATCTCTGGATCGTCGGCCGTGACGGAGGCGAAGCTCGCCGCCTCACCTCCGACATCGGCACCGAAGCTCTCCCGTATTTCTCTCCCGATGGCTCGATGATCGCCTTCACTGGTGAATATGACGGCAACCGCGACGTCTTCGTCATTCCAGCGGCTGGAGGCGTGCCCCGCCGCCTCACTTTTCATCCTGCCGACGAGTACGTCGTCGGCTGGTCGCCCGACGGCAAGAGAGTTCTCTTCAACTCGTGGGCCAACAGCTTCATGCACTTCGAGGATCAGCTCTATACCGTCCCGGTCGAGGGCGGTTTCCCCACGCAACTGCCCATCCCCATCGGAGAAAATGCCAGCTTCTCGCCCGACGGCTCACACCTCGCTTATGTTCCGCATCCGAAGTGGCAGCTAGCCTGGAAGCGCTACCACGGCGGCCAGACCACGCCGATCTGGATTCTCGATCTCAAAGACTCCAGCGTGCAGAAAATTCCGCGCGACAACTCCAACGATGACAACCCGATGTGGGTTGGAGATACCGTCTACTTTCTCTCAGATCGTAACGGCCCAGTCAGCCTCTTCGCTTACGACACGAAAACCAAACAGGTCTCCGAAGCGCTGCACAGCGACGGCCTCGACTTCAAAGGCGCCTCGGCCGGGCCCGACGCTATCGTCATCGAGCAGTTTGGCGCCATCAAGCTTTATGACCTGGGCACGCATCAGGCAAAGAATGTCTCCATCCACATCAGCGGCGATCTTGAGGCCGTCCGCCCGCACTACGCCAAGGTCGATCCCAAGCGCATTCAAAACTTCAGCATCTCCCCCACCGGGGCGCGCGCTATCTTCGAAGCCTGGGGAGAGATTTTCACCGTCCCCACCGATAAAGGCGACATCCGCAACGTCACCCATAGCCCCGCCGTTGCCGATCGCGATCCGGCGTGGTCCCCGGACGGCAAATCGATCGCGTATTTCTCCGATGAATCCGGCGAATACGATCTCGCGATCCGCGACCAGAATGGACTCGGCGCCGCGCGCCACATCAGTCTTGGCAGCCCGCCGTCGTTCTTCTACCAGCCCACGTGGTCGCCCGACAGCAAGAAGATCGCCTATACCGACAAACGGCTCCAACTCTGGTACGTCGAGCTGGACAATCCCACGCCGAAAGTTGTCGACACTGACTATTTCGGCGGCTTCGGTACAACGCAGATGAGTCAGACGTGGTCGCCCGATAGCAAATGGATCGCTTATACTCGCCAGCTTCCCAGCGGCATCCACGCTGTGTTTCTCTATTCCATCGAGAGCGGCAAAGCCACCCAGGTCACCGACGGCATGAGCGACACGCTCTATCCCGTATGGGATAAAAATGGAAAATATCTCTACTTCACCGCTTCGACCGACGTTGCTCTCACCACCGCCGGGCTCGACATGTCGAGCGACGAGCATCGCGTCTCGCGCAACGCCTACGTCGTCGTGCTGAGCAAAGACGAAAAGTCGCCGCTGGCGCCCGAGAGCGACGAGGAGAAAGCTAAAGACGAAAAGAAGTCCGACGAGGATAAAGACAAGGCGAAGGACAAAGAGAAAGATCAGTCCAAAGAAAAGGACAAAGCGAAAGACAAGAGTAAAGCGGCCGACAAGGGCAAGGATGACAAGGATAAAGATAAAGACGACAAGGATAAGGATAAGGATAAGGAGAAAGAAAAGCCGGTCGTCGTCAAGATCGATCTCGAGAACATCGATCAGCGCATTCTGGCTCTGCCCATCCCGGCGAAGAACTACTTCAATATGACTCCGGGAAAATCGGGCATTCTCTTTCTCTCTGAAGGCCCGCAGGTCGTCACTGAGAACGATTTCCCCAACGTCAATCAGACCATCCAGAAGTTCGATCTGAGCAAGCGCAAAGTCGACAAATTCATGGACGAAGTGAACGACTTCACCATCTCCTTCGACGGCGAAAAAATGCTCTATCGCAAGGGCGATTCCTGGTCGACCGCCTCAACGGATGACGGCGGCGGCGCTCCCGGCGGCGCAGGCCCGCCCAAGCCCGGCCTCGGCCCACTCAAACTGGATGGCTGGGAAGTTTACGTCGAGCCGCGCGCCATGTGGAAGCAGATCTACAACGAGACCTGGCGCATCGAGCGCGACTTCTTCTACGATCCGCACTATCACGGCCTCGATCTCGAGAAGGCGAAGAAGAAATATGCGCCATATCTCGATGGCATCGCCTCGCGCAGCGAACTTACTTATTTATTTCAAGAGTGCCTCGGCGAGATCACCGTTGGCCACATGTTCGTTGGCGGCGGCGAAACGCCCGAGACCAAGCACGTCAAGGGTGGCCTGCTCGGCGCCGACTACAGCCTCGAAAACGGCCGCTACCGCATCGCCAAGGTTTACGACGGGGAAAACTGGAACCCCGGCAATCAAGCGCCTCTCACACAGCCCGGAGTCAACGTGAAAGCGGGCGACTACATTCTCGCCGTGAACGGCCGCGACCTGCACTCGTCCGACAACATTTACAGCTTGTTCGAAGAGACGGCAGGGAAGCAGGTTGTGTTGAAGGTTGGCGCCAATCCAGATGGCAAAGACTCGCGCGACGTCACCGTCGTCCCAGTCGAAAGCGAAGAAAATCTTCGCCACCTCGCCTGGATCGAATCCAACCGTCGCCGCGTCGATCAGGCCACCGGAGGCCGCATCGCTTACGCGCACATTCCCAACACCGCGGGCGATGGTTACACCAGCTTCAATCGCTATTACTTCTCGCAGGTCGGCAAAGAGGGCGCGATCATCGACGAACGCTTCAACGAAGGCGGCCAACTCGCCGACTACATCATCGATCACTTGCGGCGTCCGCTCATGAGCAAAGTTGTGACCCGCGAAGGCCACGACTGGTCGAGCCCGTCCGAGGCCATCTACGGTCCGAAGGTGATGATCATCAACGAAATGTCCGGCTCGGGCGGCGACGCCCTGCCTTGGTATTTCCGCAAGGCCGGCATCGGTCCGCTCGTTGGCAAACGGACCTGGGGAGGCCTCGTTGGCATCGGCGGCTATCCTGAGTTAATCGATGGCGGCCGTGTGACCGCGCCGCGTGCCGCGATCTACGGCCTCAACGGTGATTGGGAAGTCGAGAATCACGGCATTCCACCTGACGTTGAAGTCGATCTCGATCCGGCGGCTTGGCGTCAAGGCCACGACGCGCAGCTGGAAAAAGCGATTGAGGTTGTGATGCAGCAGTTAAAGGATCATCCGCTGCCGCAGATCAAGCGGCCAGCTTATCCGAATTACCACGAGCACGATGATTTGGGAGCGAAGTAGGAGTTGCTCCGTTGCTCTCAGCATTCTGTCATCCTGAGCGAAGGCACTGGCCGCATATGCGGCCAGCCACTCTGCTCAGGATGACAATTCTCTTGTTATTCTCAGTGACTTGCCGAAGCCAGCAGCGACCCCACTCCCGGCTTGAACCCGTAGTAGTCGCCGATCCCGTGCAACCGCTCGATGATCTCCTCGTCGTAATGCTGCTTCGTTGCGTCGGTAAGGATGCTGTGCTCGCCGTGGTAGTCATTCTGCAAATCGAACAGATAACTCTGCTCCGGCGAATCATACGTCGCGTAGAAATATCGCCCGTCCGCTGTGAGAATTCCATAGACCGCGCGTACGTCTGAGGCCAGCAGCATGTCGCCGCGCGGATAGCTTTCCAGTTCCTCTTTCGTCCGAGCCAGCAAAGGCCGCCCGTAGAGTGGGTTTTGCCGAATTGGACGGTGCCCGAGCAAATAACAAAGCGTCGGTGCGATGTCGATCAGCGCGGAGATTCGGGTGTCGTCATAGACGAGTCCCTCGCGCAGTCGCGCCGGCAGATGCATGATTAGCGGCACGCGCATGACTTCCGGCCACACGTTAATCGAGTGGCTCGATCGTCCGAATTCTCCGGTCGCATCGCCGTGATCGCTGGCGATCACGATAATGCTGTTGTCGTACATGCCGCGCTGCTTCAAATAGCCGAAAAACCCACCCAGGCACGAATCCACCCAATGCACTTCGTAAGTGATGCGGCTGTTCAGTCCCACGGGAGACTGCCAGTGCGCTGAAGTCGGCGAAGGCACGTCATTGCGCGCAAACTGGTGCACGTTCATCGGCTGCGCGTAAAAGAAAACCGGCTCGCTCTTGCCCGCGCGCGAGTTGAGCGTCGATTCCAGTTGCTCGACAGTCGAGCATGCCTCGTACTGGTTCCAAAGCGTCTTCTCCGTGTCGAGCCTGATCATGTCTTCCGACGGCGAGAACAGTTGCCGCAGAACCGTGTCGTAACTCGTGATCAGTTGATACCCGTCGGTGTCCGCCAACGTCCGCAGGCTGTTCACTTCATCGAACGGCTGCGGAAAGTGTGTGTGCAGCAGTTGCGCGCCCGCCCAGATCGCCGGCTCCGACATCGAAGTACCCGAGTAATGCGTCCACACATTCTTGAACACAAAGCTGTCGCGCGCCAGCGCATCTAGGTTTGGGGTGTAGCGCACGTGCTCCGGGTTGTACGCACCGAGATAGTCAGGGCGCATCGAGTCGATGATGAAAATAAAAACGTTCGGCCGCTCGCCCGCCGCAGGCTCCATGCGGTCGACTAGCCGCACGCCATTGCTGATGTGCGTATCGCGAATATTCGTGTACTCGCGCAGAATACGGCACAAGTCCCCGCAGGTCTGACTCCGGCCGTTCCCCAGTACATGGTGCGCCAGTTGAAAGGACGTATCACGCTCGCCGTATGCCTCGAATGTCAATGAAATCTCGTCCTCGGTCGAACCGAGGAGTTTCGCCCAGAAAATCTGGGTTACCTGCAATCCCTTGTAGACAAATGCGCCGACCAACAAAACTCCAAGCACGACCGTCGCCGAATATTCCGCGCGTGCGGGCCGCAGGCGGTAGAAGCACAGGCTCATCGCGATCCAGAACACCAGCGCCCAGGTCGCGCCCACGAATCCGTTCCAATCCTCGCCGCCGATCAGCGATCGCGACGCCATCGCCAGCGCGACCAGCACTGCCATCACAATCCAAATGGCAACTGCTCCGGGTCGGGATAGCTCCTTTTCGACGCCGACGCGCCCACGGTTCAACCAAGGCAGGACAAGCGAGAATCCCCACGCCACCAGAGCCAGTGCGAGCATCGCCGCATAAGTCCACGCGCCGACACCGTCGAAGCTCATCGCGTTGTTGAGAAAGCGCTCCAGCACAATCGACAGCGCGATGACCAAGGTTGCTCCAGTCATCACGCGCCGCGTCGCGCGCGGGTTCGGCGCGCGCGCAGCCGTCAGGTAGATCAGGTTCAGCGCCGAAAGCACCGCCAGCGCCAATGCGACATGCGAAATCAGGCTCCAGAGCGAGATTTCAATATCCGACAAGTGCAAGCCAAATGAATGGCTCTCGCTGTAGATGCGCGCCCGCGCGCTTGCCAGATACACCACACTCACGATCGCCGCGACCAGCAGTCCGCTCGAGTAGCCAAACAATTTCGTTTTTGCGCCCGTATCGTTCTCGTTCCCTCGATGCGTATTCGGCGAACGCCAGGCTGTCATCGCGATCGCAGCCAGCAGGGCCGCCAGACTCCATACATACGCACCGCGATTACTTTGCAGTCCCGGCAAAAAGGGACGGACGCTCAGCGCCACACCAATCGCCGCCCACACGCTGGCGCCGACCAAGAACAGTGGATTTTTCTCCGAGCAGCTCTTTCGCAGAGGCCAATTCGCCACCGTTCCTGCTCCCGCCGCAAGCCAGAACAGCAATCCCTGATGATGCGTGAACCACGGCATCCACGGATACGGCGGGGCCTTAATAAACGCACAGTAGGTATAAGGCTGAAATGCCAGCAGGCAATACAGAGAGGTAAGAACGAAATATGTTCCCGATCCCAACCGTAGCAGCGTGTTCAACCACAATCTCAAGCGCTGGCCCTCAAGCGACACGAATCACGACAAACCTCAATTCTCCATGAGCCGCAGGAACCCCGCAAGATTACTGACAGCAGTGTGGGGCGGCCGCCTTAGCCGTCCGTCGATCGGCATCGCCTTCCGGCAATGGGCACAAAACGAATCTGGCGTTCCTGGCCCGACCCTCCCAGTCCATCACGATGACCAAAGTACCATCCTCATCAACACTTCCGTTTCGGGAACCCAGGCCGAGATTTAGAGGACATCGGATACGATGAAAGCTGCTTCTGATCGTAAGCTGTTCTTAAGGACCCAACCGGAATGCCCTCTAGCGCCACCAGGAAGGTCGTCAGACGAACCTCTTCCGTCGCGCTGTTTGCGCGGAATTTCTTCAAGTATCCCTCGATGCTCGGTTCGGTCGTCCCCAGTTCGCCGTTTCTCGTGAAGAACATCATGGCGCAGATCGATTGGGATCGCGCCCGCGTTCTTGTTGAATTCGGCCCCGGCGTGGGCACCATCACGCGCGAGGTTCTCAAGCGCATGCGCCACGACGCGGTCCTCGTGGTTATCGAGCTGAACGAAGACTTCGTCGATTATCTCGGCGACACGATTCTCGATCCACGCCTGCGCATCGTCCACGGGTCCGCGGCCCACGTCCGCCGGATCCTGGCGGAGCAGGGAATCGCTCCTGCCGACTACATCATCTCCAGCCTGCCCTACAGCCTCCTTTCAGAAGCAATGCGGCAGGAAATCGTGAACGAATCCCGTCACGCCCTCAAAGCCGAGGGCTCCCTTCTCGTCTTCCAGTACAACCGCACGTTGTTGCCATACTTAAAGTCAACCTTCAGCTCGGTGCGGCAAAATTTCCAGCTCTTCAATATTCTTCCCGCGCTGATCTTCCACTGCACCCCGTAGATCTCCGATTTCCGATCCGTTTTCGTCAGCGAGTTATCTTCACATTTCAGAACGTGCCGTCGACTGTTCCCTCGTTGCTCACCAGGCATCTCTCATCGCTCGCGACTTGGGACTCGCGGCTCGCCCATAAAAAACGAAGGCCGGGTATCCCGGAAGGTTGTTCCGGATCCCAGCCTGCGTCTTACCTCAACTTGGAGTGCGAGCTTTGGATGGAGGCATCGGTCGGCACGACCTCTAAGTCGTGCCTTCCCGATGGTGAAGTCGTTCTTAGTTGCTGCCCGGGTTCGAATTGGCAGCGGTCGTTGGGGTGGTGTTCGGAACAGCCGTTCCGGTACCAACACCAAACCGTGACAACCGCGGATAGAACGGCGTGACTTCAAACGGCATCTTGTCGCGCGCCGACGTGATGGCGACCGGAGCCGTCTTCACCATTTCCGCTTTGTCGTCCCACGGGTTGATCTTCACGCGTCCGCCCAGTGGCAGGGCCGCGATCTGATCCAGTTTGTTGTTGTCGAGCGCCGGGCCAGTCGTGGCCAAAGCCGACAAACGGTTGATCTGCCCGCCCTCTGCCAACGGATTGCCCAAGTGCGTGGTCAGCAGCGCGCCAAGATTGGGAGCGCGCAGTTGCAGCGCCTTCAGGAACAGGCCAACGTTGTCGAGCTTCTGTGCGTACGGCGAGTTCTTGAGAAGATCGATCGCTTTCTTGTCCGCTGCCTGCTCTTCTTCGGGGATGTGCTTGAAGCCCAGGTTCTCGTAGGTGCCTTCGTCAGAGAACAGCATGCGGTCGTTGAACGCATACTTCGAGCCCAGGTTGTGGCCGAGCACGATGTGCGCCAGTTCATGCGACAGCACCGCCGCCAGGCTGGCCTCGTCCGGCAGGACGTCAACCAATCCACGGCTGATCACGATCGTATTTCCAACGCTGAAGGTTTCGAGAGGCGCCGTCAGCAGCACGCGCGTGCGTACCGGCCGCGGCAAGTCGATGTTGTTGGTAACTTCGAGATTGTTGACCACGGTCTGCAGAATATGGTCCACGTCGCCCTCGGGAGCGAGCAAGCCCGCCGCCGTCAAGCGCTCCACAACGTTGTCTTCCGCCTGCTGCTGCCATTCGCGCTCAGCCTGCAGCGGGGACGCATCCTGTGCGGTCGGACTCTCGTCTTTCACCGAGTCCACACGGATCTGCGTCAGTTCGTCGTCCTTGGAGCCTTTCTTCAGGTCGTAACCCCAGATGCGGGTCTGTGCCTTGAAGGCCAGCTTATTCTTCACGCCAGCGCTGAAGTCGCCTTCCTCGCTGTAGATGAACGCCGGAACCCAGTAGCCGGGGATCAGGTTCAGTCTCCAGCTGTCCATGTGGAAGAAATAGGAGTTGCGCGGCGCTGGAGCATAGGTGCCGTTCAAGCGCACGATGTTGTAATCCTGGTCCTCAACCCACACGCGGCCCAGGAAGCGGCCGCGGCCCGACTTCGGCTTTGGCCTCACATCAAAAACCAAGCAGCGCACGTCGCCCAGAAATTCGCGGCGCTTGTAGCTGAATTCGTAGTGCTCTCGGTCGAAGTCGGTGCGGTCGGCATAGACCATCCACGAAAAGCCCATGGGCTGGTACTGGACCTTGTAGAGCTTCTGGAAGCCGCCCAGCAGGCGGGCCTGCATGCCCTTTTCTTCTTCTTTCAGATAGTCCTTGCGGTCGACGGTTTCGCCCATGTCGAGCCGGCCGAGGAAGTAGTGATCCTCGCTCGGAACCGGGCCCAACTGCGGGTCGGCCGTCAAATTCTGCAGATAGGTCTCGACCACCGGCGTGCGGTTCGAGAGCGCCTTGATCAGGCCATGCTCGCGCTCAATGAACAGGTTCACCACCTGGTCCATCGTGACGGGAGCGGCCGTCGGCGCTGGCGGCAACGGTGTCGCGATCGGCGCCGCCGCTGGCGAAGCCGGTGCCGGTTGCCCCTGCGGAGCCTGCGCTTGCGCCGGCTGTGTCTGGTCCGGGGCAGGAGCGGCCTGCTGAGAAGGTTGCGCCGCCTGCGTCGTGTCCGGCGCGGGTGGCTGTGCGGTCGGCTGGTTCTCCGCCGCCTGCTGTGCGGCTGCGCTCAGCGATGCCAGCAGCGCCGCGGTGATTAACCATTTCGAAGTGCGCATAACTCTCTTCTCCAAGTTCTTAAAAACAGTGCTCAGTGTTCGGTGGCCAGTGGTCGGTGCCGATACTGACAACTGCCCACTGGCCGCT
Organism: Candidatus Solibacter sp.; assembly: GCA_035501655.1. Classification (GTDB taxonomy): domain Bacteria; phylum Acidobacteriota; class Terriglobia; order Terriglobales; family Acidobacteriaceae; genus Sulfotelmatobacter. Next base: position 221,040 of record DATJVU010000035.1, on the reverse strand, counting down.
GACAACTGGTTTTCAGTACGCCATCTGGAAGACGACGTGAACGACCGCCGTCGAATCCACCGGCTGACCGCCGCGCAACGCCGGCTTGAAACGCATCTTCCTTGCCGCATCGCTCGCCGCTTCATCCAATCCATGACCCATGCCGCGCACCACGCGGTTCACCTGCAGCGTGCCGTTGGCGAAGAAGGTCACTTCCAACAAAACTTCACCTTCCAGCTTCAGGCTGCGCGCCTCGGGCGTGTACACCGGATTCGGCTTGAACGTAATTTCCACCGGGGTCGTTGCCGCGCCCGTGTCCGCCTGAATCTTCGGCCCCGTGCTCTTCACGACTTGTTCCTGTCCGAAGCCGCCCGTCGAAACTCCCTGGCCATTACTGCGGCCGTCGCCCTTGCCGCCGGTCGCAATGCCATTGCCGAAGTCGGCGCTGGCCACCGTGCCTTTGATTCCTTTCGCTCCGCCCGATCCGTTGCCCTGTCCCGGTCCCGCGGGCATATCAAACGATCCCATCGACGCGGCATACAGCTTCGCGCCCTGCTTGCCCGTTCCCTTCAATCCGTTCGGATCGCCAAAGCCACCCGTCTGCACTTTTTCGACCGGAGCATTCACCGTCGGCTTCTGCGAGCTTCCACCAAAGTCTCCGGTGTGGACCAATTGCGGACGTGCCCCGCCTGCCGTCATCTTGATCTGCGGTGGTGCGAAGTTGTTCACCACCACCTTGGGCGCTTCTACCGGTCTCTCCACCTGGCGCCGGACTTCTTTCGGTACCACCAGCTTGGGCTGCTCGAACACCGGCAGTTTCACCGCCGGCAGCAATTTTGGCTTTACTTTCGGAACTTCCGTCTTGATCGGAGCCGGCTCCGGACGCAGCGACGGCATGGGAATCAGCTCCGTCACGTGGTACTGCGTCAGCTGCAGCTTCTCCGGCAGAAGCAGGCTCAGATTGATCAAAATCAAAATGGCGAACGTCACCAAACCGTAGCTGGTCACGAGCGCACGCTTATTGATTTTGCGTTCGGGCAGTATGCCTAATTGAAATCCGCGGTAAGGTGTAGCCATTCTTTTTAAGCTCCATTGGGACCCGGATGGGGAGAGATCCGGGACTTGGAGCTTTCAAAATACGGGAGATAGGACAGGGGGTAAACGTGTCCACGGCTCTTGACCTTAGGTAACCGCTGCTATGTCCCTTCGGGAGATTGGCCCAAAATGGGCGCTTCGTCTGCCCTTCCGCCGTCTCATTTCGCATCGGCTAAGAGCGCGAACCAAGAAGGACGCGAAGGTTCGCCCAGGGATTGATTTCGTGAACCTTAGTGTCCTTGGTGGTTCACGCTCTTCTCCTCCGCGCAAACCACGAGAACACCGGAATCCCGCCTAGAATCACCAGCAAGCCATACCCGGAATTCGGCCAGTCATTCTTGAACGTATAAGCCAGCAGCGTCGCTGCGACCAGCACAAAAAGCGCCGGGATCACCGGATATCCCCACATGCGATAAGGGCGCGCCGCATTCGGCTCGCGCCACCGAAAAACGAACACGGTACTGGCAGCGATCATGTAGAAAAGCCATTCCGCAAAAATCGCCAGGGAAAATAGCTGCCGGAAGTTTGCCCCCAGCAGCAACAACAAAATCGACAATGCGGCCTGTACAGCGAGCGCGACCGACGGCGTATGAAACCGCGGGGACACTTCCGCGAGCGCACGAAAAAAATATCCGTCTCGCGCGACGGCATACGGTACGCGCGCCCCGCTCATGATCGTTCCGTTTAATGTCACGAGCAACGAGATGGCCATGCCGGCTGACACAATTCCGGCACCCGTCTTCCCGAGCACGAGCGCTACCGCATCCGAAGCCGGCCTTGCCGACTCCGCAATCGCCCCTGAGGGCATCACATACTGCACGCCCGCGTTCACCAGCATGTAGAGCACTCCCACGCAAGCCACGCCCGCAATCAGCGCGAAGGGAATGTTTCGCTCCGGACTCTTCACTTCGCCGCCCACCATGTTCAGGTCATTCCAGCCGTCGTAGGCCCACAGCGCCGCCACCAGAGCCGCCATGAATCCGGTAACGCCACTCTTGGCACCCGCGAAGATTCCCGTGAAATTGCTCCACTCGCCGCCCGCGCCTCCTCCGCCGAAACACACCACCACAATCCCGATGATGATCGCTACTTTCAGCAGCGTGAATACAAGCTGGAATTCGCCAGCTTTCTTCACGCCGATGTAATTGAGCAGTGAAATCAGAATCGCCGCTCCGATCGCAAACATCTGTCCCCATGAGACAGCAAATGGACTCGAGACGATGTTCGAAGAAAAGAAAGAGAAAACCGGAAACGTGCCCAGAATCCGCACCAGCCCGGTCACGATCGTCGCCACCGACGCTGGTTTGGCGATCACAAACCACGTCCAGGCGTAAAGGAATCCTGCGAGCGGTCCGTATCCATCACGGACATACACATACTCGCCGCCCGCCTGCGGCCGCATCGCACCCAGTTCGGCGTAAGTGAGCGCGCCAAAGAAAGACAGCAGACCGCCCACAATCCAGGCCAGATAAACCAGCTTCGCCGAACCGACCGCCTGCATCATCTCAGCCGGTACAAGAAATATTCCGCTGCCAATGATTGTGCCGACGACCACAGCCGTAGCGTGGCTGACGCCCAGGTCGCGAGACAACTCCGCAGTTGGGTGCTCCGACCGCTGCCCGGCCATCGCCCGAGTGGACATATTGAAGCAGGGAGTATACGCGAGCAGAGCCTTCAGTGCAGGGCAGGATTTTCTTGGAGAGACTACGCGACCGCTTCGTCAGGCGGCGGATAAATCTCTTCCCGGTAGTTGTTGACCATCCGCCGGATTCCGTCTTTTAAAACCATAACGTGGAAATTAATCAGCAGCCCGACCCTCAGATCCAGTAGACGCAGGTGCGAGAGTAATTGCGACTCGTCGACTGGGTGAATGCTTTTTTTACACTTGATGTCGACTGCGATTCTTCCTTCTACCAACATGTCGGCCCGGAATCCGCAGTCGAGCTTCACTCCTTCATAGACAAGTGGAACGGCCTTCTGCCGTTGCACCAGCAATCCCGTCGCCTGCAATTCATATGCGAGGCAAGCCTCATACGCCGATTCCAGCAGGCCCGGACCCAGGCGTCGATGAATTCTGATCGCTGCGCCGATGATCTTCGACGTGATGGCGGAGTCGTGCACGTATTCTTCCTCCAAAAGACTCTAGTGCGAGAAGAGGAAAAAAAGTACAGGCGAAAGAAGATTTTTTCGTAGGACTTCCCAAAAAAAGAACTAAAAGCTTTTAACCGCAGAGGACGCAGAGAAAGGCCGCAGAGGCCGCTAAGAAAGGCAACCCAATCGACCGGTCTTAGAAGAAGATGTTCCGAAACAAGAACAGCAGGCTCGGATGTCACGAAATGGTCTTCTCCGTGTTCTCTGCGGCCGTTCCCAGCGGTCTCTGCGGTCAAAAGCTTTTCTCGATTGGTCTGGAACTCCCCCGGCAAGTGAGGATGAACTGCAGTTCTCAGCGATCTCTGCGGCCCTTCTCTGCGGTCTCTGCGGTCAAAAGCTTTTCTCGATTCGCCTGGAATTTCCCCGGCAAGCGAAGATGAACTGCAGTTCTCAGGGATCTCTGCGGCTCTTCTCTGCGATCTCTGCGGTCAAATGCTTTTTCTTTCGAACACCGCAACACTGCAAGCCCATCCCACAGCAAACGTCACTCCCGACCCAATCAATACCCACCAAGTCCACGGAACACGCGTCCCAAGCCACAAATAAAGATCGACAGCAAATCCGCACATCATTCCAATCATCGCTCCACTCTGATTCGCCCGCCGCGTCAGCACGCCCAACAGAAATACTCCGAGCAACGCCCCATAGGCCACCGAAGCGATTTGCAGCCCGACTTCCACCACGCGTCCCGCGCGGTGCAGGGCGATCACGGCCAATCCGAACAACACCAGCGCCCAACCCAACGTCGCCATGCGCGACAGCCGCATCTTGGTTTTCTCGTCCGCCTGCGGACGCAGCCGCGCGTAAAAATCCAGCACCGCGCTCGACGACAAGGAATTCAGCGCCGCGCTCAAGTTCGACATCGCCGCCGCCAGGATCGCCGCAATCAGCAATCCTGAAATCCCATGCGGCAGGTGGGTCACGATAAATGTCGGATAAATTCGATCCGGCTTGCCGAAGCTGGAGGTCGGCAGACTGTAGTAAGCCCACAGCATAATCCCAATCGTTAAAAACAACGCGAACTGAAACAAAACTGCCACTCCGCTGCCAATCAGCGCGCTCGCCGACTGCTTCTGTCCGCGTGCCGAGAGCAAGCGCTGCACGATCAGTTGATCGGTTCCGTGACTGGCCAACGTGAAAAATGTGCCCCCAATGATTCCCGCCCAAAATGTGTAGGGAACGAAAGCACTCGGGCGGAAGTCAAAAACCTGAAACTTCCCCGCGCTTGCCGCAGCCGTATGGATCGCCGTCCACCCTCCCGGCACGAGATGCAGAATAGTCACCATTCCCACCAGCGTTCCCCCCACATAGATTGCGGTCTGCACTACGTCGGTCCAGATCACCGCCGCCAGCCCGCCTTCAAATGTATAGATGACCGTCAATGCAGTGATGATCGCAATCGAAGCCACTTCGCCCGTCCCCAGCGCAATTGACACTACGATCGACACCGCATACACGCGCACGCCCTCGGCGGCCGCGCGCGTCAGCAGAAACAATCCAGCAGTCAAGGACCGCAGCCCGCGACCGAAGCGCCGTTCAATCAATTCATACGCGGTGTAAAGATCGCCGCGAAAATAGTGCGGCAGGAGGACAAAACTGATAACCACGCGCCCGATCACATACCCCATCACGACCTGCAGGAATGTGAAATTGGTGTCGTAGGCGAGACCGGGAATGCTGATAATGGTCAGCGTGCTGGTTTCGGCAGCGACGATCGACAACGCAATCGCCCACCATGGGATATCCCGGCCCGCCAGAAAGTAGTCGCGCAGTGAGCGCTGCCTCTTGCGAAAGCGCAACCCAAACAGCGTGATTCCCGCCAGATAGAGCGCGATAATAGCGAAGTCAATCCGGTTCAAACCCATAGTTCAAATGGACTCAATCGCTCAATGACTCGATGACTCAATTCCCCACGACTCTCCGGCCCACGCTCTCCGCCGGATCATACGTCTCCGAAGAAATCGCCACTAGCCAGAGCAATTCGCCGTCGTCGTTTCGCACCGCGTGAGACGCTCCCGGTGCGACGAGCACCAGCACAGCGCATCCACCATCAAAAGACCGATGCTGCGCTGCCGATCCCTCGCCTTCGTCCCAGTGCAACGACCACTTCGCTCCCGGCATCACCACAATCGCCTCGCGCCGTCGCAGATGATAATGATTCCCCCGCACCGCCCCCGGCCTGGTCGATGCCACGTGCACATCCGCCATTCGCCCCACAAAAGCCAGCGCATCCCCGGGCGCCGTGAAGCTGTACCCGCGCGCGTCGCCGCTGTTGCTCAACTCTGTAATCTGAACCTTAGCAGTCATCTCTGAATGGATCTCTGACCGTCCATTATGGAGTCCCGTCCCCATTCACGCGAGTGAAACTGTAGAGTCGCATCGCGAGTCCTGAGTCCCGAGCCGTTAGCCGCGACCCTCAAGTTTTCGGGAAGCGTCACGCGGAACCAGCGTAACGATGATCCACGTCTTTGCTTGTGTTAGAAATGATTCTCGATTGAGAACTGGGTACCGAGTACTAAATACGAGCGCTACTGCACTAAGACCGCCTCACGCCTCACGACTCAGGACTCACGACTAAACATGCCCTACTATCTCGGCATCGACGGCGGCGGCACCAAGACCACCTGCGTGGTCGGCGACGACGCACGAATTCTCGCGACGGCAATCTCCGGGCCCAGCAACATTGTTCGTGTCGGCGAGGCCCAAACGCGCGCTTCGCTGCTTGAGGCCGTACAACAGGTGTGCCGAGGAGCAGGAATTTCTCCCACGGAGATTTCCCGCACCTGCGTCGGTGGCTCGGGTGCCGCGCGGGCCGAACTGGCCGCCGTCATCCGCAAGATTCTCTCCGAGATGGTCTCCACTCCCGTCGACGTCGTTGGCGATCACCAAACCACGCTTGCAGCCGCATTCGGCGAAGGCCCCGGCGTCATCGTTATCGCGGGCACCGGTTCGATCGCCTACGGCCGCGACCACAATGGCCGCACCGCCCGCGCCGGCGGCTGGGGATTCGCCATCGGCGACGAAGGCTCCGCGCACTGGATCGGCCGTACCACGGTCAATGCAATCCTCCGCGCAGCAGATGTTTCCGGAGAAGATGCCGGCTCGCACGACAAGCCGTCCAGTCCGCTTGTGTCTGCGCTTTTTGAGGCGTGGGGAGTGACTTCGCTCCTCGGTCTCGCTCGCGCCGCCAACGCCGTCCCTCCGCCCGACTTCGCCGCATTGTTCCCCGCCGTTTCCGCAAGCGCCGTCTCCGAAAGCGGCGATCCGCTCGCCGCCGAGGTCCTCACAGCGGCAGGAAGGGAACTGGCCCGACTCGCCGCGGCCATCACGCCCCGCTTGTTTCCGTCGTCGATTTCCACTATCGCCGTAGCCACCAGCGGAGGTGTCTTTCGTCACTCTGCCCAGGTGCGCGAAGTTTTCTACAATGAACTTCGCAGCCGTGAGCCGCGCGCCGCGATTCATCCAGAGGTAGTCGATCCGGTCGAAGGTGCTCTGCGCCTGGCCCGCCGCGCCGCACACCAAGAGTAAGGACCGGCGAGCAGAAAGTAAGGATTCGCGAACAGCTTGACGCGTTCTAGCCCTGACGCGTTTCGACCACAATCAGCATGCCGGAGACTTCCGTTCAATTCGCCGCCGAATCCTCACCAGAGCAGAACGCACTCGCAGCCATCACGCTCTCCGACGCGACTCTCAGCGAAGATATTGTCCTATCTCTTCTCAAGAATCCCGATCTTCCCTCCGCCGAAATCGAGAAACTCACGCGCCACTTCGCCGCGCTCAAATCGAGAAAAGCTCGTCTGGCTATCGCCGCGCACCCTCACGCGCCACGCCGCATAGCGCTGCGCCTGATCCGCGAACTCTACACCGGAGACCTTGCTCGCTTCTCGCTCACGCCCGCCGTCGCCGCCGATCTCAAACACGTCGCCGACGAACTTTTGGTGAACCGCCTCGCGTCCATCACGCTGGGCGAGCGGATCACTCTGGCCCGCCGCTGTTCGCCGCACGTCGCCGCCGCTCTCCTGCTCGATACCGAAGCGCGCGTCTGGCAAGCCGCTCTCGAAAATCCCCGCATCACCGAAGCAGCCCTCATCAAAGCCTTGCAGCGCCCGCAGGCCACCGGCGCATTCGTCAACGCCGTCTGCCATCATCCAAAATGGTCGCTGCGTCACGAGATTCGCACCGCCCTCCTTCGCAGCGCGCACACGCCGCTAACCCGTGCGCTCGAATTCGCGCGCCGTCTCCCGCTGCCCCTTCTACGCGACGTCCTCCACGCTTCCCGCCTGCCAGAAAAAATCAAGGAATATATTCTCAGGGAGTTGAAGGACAGGAAGTAGCGAGGAATGGAGCCCCGGACGCCTCGTCCGGGGAGATGGCTAGTGAGATAGAAGAACCGGAGGCTGCGGTCCAAAGTCTGACGCCCGATGCCCGCCGCCCCCTATCTTCCTCCCCCAACCTCAAGAATCGCACCCGTCGAATAAGATGCCGCCGGCGACAACAAAAACAAAACCGCCTCCGCCACTTCTTCCGGCAATCCAGCACGCCCCATCGGAATCGTGGGCATCAGCCGCTGCAACCGCCCCGGCTCGCCGTTCGCCGCGTGCAACTCCGTCTCAACCAGCCCCGGAGCCACCGCATTCACGCGAATGCCTTCGGTCGCCACTTCGCGCGCCAACCCAACCGTAAAACTGTCAATCGCACCCTTCGACGCAGCGTAGTGCACCCACTCGCCCGGAGCCCCAGTGCGCGCCGCAATCGAAGAAATATTCACGATTGCTCCGCCCGATCCTCCACGCCGCGTCGACATGCGCCGCACCGCCTCGCGCGCGCACAAAATCGCACCCGCCACGTTGACCGCAAAAGTCTTGTCGATCGCCTCGCGCGTCACTTCCTCCACCCGCGCGAAACCGCCCGTAATCGCGGCGTTGTTCACGAGTCCCTTGATCGGTCCCAACTCGCGCTCCGCTGTCTGAAACATCCGCACGATTTCTTCTTCCAGCGAGACGTCAGCCTGAATCGCGTAAGCCCGTCTGCCGCCAGCGGCGATCTCACCCACCACCTGCGCCGCCTCGCTCTCGCCAGCACAAAAATTCACCGCCACGGCCCACCCGCGCGTCCCCGCCAACCGAGCTACCGCAGCCCCAATTCCCCGGCTCGCGCCGGTAACGATCAGAGTGCCAAGCTGTGCTGGATGGTTCATCGATGCCTGACAGGTGAGATGGTTCCGCTGCATCCAAAGCTATGGCGGCTCGCCGGTGGCTCGCCGACCAGTCTCTAGCCCCACTCCTAATCCCTAACTACTCACCGCTTCCCACTTCCCATGCATCAACGCCACCACCGCGTCATACAGCCGCTTGCGCGACGCATGGCGCTCATTGGCGCGCGTGATGTAGCGGACGTGCACTTCCACTCCCGCCGCTGTCGGCCGCACGTTAATCCCCGACATTGCCGAGATCGACTGCACGCGGTACTTCGATGTCTCCCGCTTCCACTCTTCTTCGGCTTTGCCCGCGTTGGGCGCGGTTTCTTTTTCCACCAGTTTCTGAATGCCGTCGATAATCGGATACGGGTCCTGCCCCGCCGGAATCAGCACCTGCAGCTCATCCCACATCCACTGCCCGGAAGTCGTGAAGTTGAAGAAGTGCCCTTCAATGGCGAAGCTATTCACAAACGATGCGCGCCTTCCTGTCGGATGCCCGGCATCGGTCCAGCTTCCCGTCTCCAGCAGCACGGTTTTCAGTATCCCGACCTCAAGCACCTCGCCGCTCACGCCGTTGATCTCCACCCAATCGCCTACGCGTATGCCGTGTCGCCCCATCAGCACGAACCATCCGAAGAAGGCGACGATGAAGTCCTTCATCGCCACAGTCAGCCCGGCGCCCGCCAGCCCCAGCACCGTTGTGGTCTGGGTGGGCATGCCGAAAATGATGAACAGGATCGCAATCGCGCCCACCGCCTGTGCCGCGAACTTCACCACCGCACGCAGCGTGTCGATGCGCTTGTTCTCGGCGAACATGCCGGCAAACAGATGCTCGATCATCCGGCTGGCAACATAAACCAGCAGCAGCACGATCAGGATCGCCAGCACCGACTCGATCAGATTGTGCAGCGCCTCCTGCTCGCGCTCGTCGACCTGCGCGATCCAGTTGCCGTAGATGTCGTAGAGATCCTGCTCATCCTGCAGCCGCCGCCCGCGGTCGGCAAGATTTTTCTGGTCTATGGTGTACTGCCGCAGCGCGTCCAGCGCAGCTTTGGCCGAAGCCTTCGATTCCTCGCGGCTCGCGGCCTTGCCGCCCTTTGAAAATCCCTTGGCTTGCTGCTTGGCCGCTTCGCGGTCTTCTTTTTCTTTCTCAACCTGCGCCGCCAGATCGTTGTGCCGCTTGGTCAGGTACGCCTGTTTCTCCGCAGTTTCCTTGCGCGCATCTTCCAGCAGCGCCCTTTTCTCTTTCAGCGCCTGCCACGCGCGAAGCACGCTGAGCAGAGTATGCGTCTGGTAGTCCTGTTCATGCGGATTCACTCCCGAGCCCACCGCCGCCGCATTGTGATCGCCAGCTTCGTGTTCCGCCTGCAAACGCTTGATCTTCGATTGCGGATCGCCGCCCGCTTGCTCCAGATCTTCCGACGCATCGTCGAGTTCGTCCTGATCCAGATCAAGCTGCGCTTTGGCGACGTCAATCTGATCCTGCAGATTGTCCTTCTGAGCATCGGGCGCAGCGGCCAGCTTGTGCGTCAGCGTTGTGACGTTCTCCTGGTCGTCCTTCACCATCTGCTCGGCTTTGGTTTTGCGCTGAGAGATTTCTTTCGCTTCCGGCGAGAGCTTCGGAGGATTTTCCTCCGCGCTGCGAATGGCATCGAAGAACGCCAGATCGACCTCGTGATCGCCCGTCTTGGCGGCCTCATGCGCCAGCGCCTGCTCTTCCGGAGTCGAGGCCATCGCGCCCATCCGCCGCGCCGTCTGCAGCGGACGCTGATCCACTAGCGGCTTCGGTGCCGCCGCGACCTTGCGCTTGGAGACTTTCTTTTCTCCGGTCGCTTCGTCTTGCGTTTGCACCGGAGTCGGCCGCGTCCACACAAATCCTGCAACCGCTGCCGCTACCAGCAGCAGCAACACGATCGCGGTAATCCAGTGCCGGACTTTCGTCGCCGCACTCGTCTTCGGGCTGGCCGGAGGATTCGTTCCAAGACTCATCAGAAACCTAATGTAGCAGAGAAGAGCGCGTACGTTCGTAACCTGCCCCTTGTCAGAGCCAAGCCTAGAATCCTCACAGCCCATGCTCGAAGCCCTGCGATCCACCTTCAGCCAACCGTGGAAGCCGCTTTCGCGCCCCGCGCTCATCGCGTGGCTCGTGTTCTATATCCTGTTCCTCGCCTACGCCTTGAACGCTCACGGCGCGGGCCTGTTCATCGACGCCGCCAACCTCGTAGTCCACGAAGGTGGCCACAACCTCTTCGGATGGTTCGGTCCCACGCTAGGCCTTTGGGGAGGCACGCTGCTGCAGTGGCTGGTACCGCTTCTTCTCGCGCTGTATTTCTTCTCGCAACGCCAGATTTCCGGCTTCATCTTCAGCCTGTTTTTCTTCTTCGAGAACTGGCTCTACACCGCCACGTACATGGCCGACGCCCGCGATCAAGCCCTCCCGCTAGTCACCACCGGCGATCCTGATTTTGTGGAGCACGACTGGTACAAAATCTTCTCGAGTCTCGGCGTTCTCAACCAGGACACGAAGATCGCGATGGTAGTGCGCGTACTGGGCTGGTGCGGGATGATCGGCTGCGTGGCGTGGCTCGCCCTGCGATTGCGAGAAAGTGAAAACGTCGTTCAAGCGCCGGCCGTTTCTTTTCCCAAACCCGCCATCTCTCTCGTCGAGCGCTTTCCGGGCAAGCAGAAAGCAGCCCCGCCTGAACCGAAACCCAAAGCGGATGGAGAAGGCAAGCTGACTTTTAATAGAAGGGATCTCTAAAAATCGATGTCATCGTGAGTGGCGGCGAAGCCGCCGCGAGCGACCGTACGACCGCGTGCAGTTCAGTTGCAGGCGAAGAGGTTCAAGATGCTGCGGGCAGCTCAAGCGGACCCCTTCGACCGCATCGGCGCGGACCAGCCGACGTAAGGCCCCTCACCCGGCTTTCAGCCGGGCTCAGGATGACAAGCCTGAAGAAATACAGCAAACAAATTACAAGTTAAAATCTACGAATCCACCAATCCCCCAATGACTAAATGGCGCAATGACTCAATCCCTCAATCCCTCCAGTCCCCAATAAAAATATTCGTCTCGTGGGGCTGCTTGCCGTTGCGATTTGAAGCCCACACCAGCTTCTTGCCGTCGGGCGAGAACATGGGGAAGCCGTCAAACCCATCGCTGTAAGTAACGCGCTCCAACCCGCTGCCATCCCGGTTCATTATCCATAATTCGAAATTCCCTTCGCCGCCGGTCGCATGCGTATCGGGATCATAGTTCGACGAGAAAATAATCTTCTTCCCGTCCGCCGTGAATGCCGGACCAAAACTGGCCGCTCCCAGCTTCGTGATCTGTTTCTTGTCCGATCCATCGGCCTTCATGATCCAGATTTCCAGTGACGTGGGCCGAATCAGATTCTTCGCCATCAAATCCTTATAATCGGCGATCTCCGCCTCGGTCGTCGGATGATAGGCGCGATAAACAATCCATTTTCCATCGGGAGACCACGTCGGCCCGCCGTCGTAGCCAAGTTCGTGCGTGAGTTGCTTCACATTTTTGCCGTCGGCGTCCATGGTGTAGATGTCGAGATCGCCGTTGCGCACCGAAGTGAACGTGATTTTCTTTCCGTCGAGCGAAATCGTGGCCTCGGCGTCGTATCCGGGCGTGGTGGTGAGCTGCTTCAGGTTCGATCCGTCAGGATTCGCCGTGAAGATGTCGTATCCCGCATACACGCCCCACACGTAACCTTTCGAATAATCCGGCTTCGGCGGGCACTCCGGACTCGCCAGATGCGTCGAAGCGTAAAGAATCTTTTTTCCGCTAGGGAAAAAATAACTGCACGTAGTGCGTCCCTTGCCGGTCGAGACCATGCGCTGGTCACTGCCGTCGATGTTCATCGTAAAAATCTGATCGCACTTCACGTCGCCGTGCGACGACTGATAGATCAGCCTCTTGCCGTCAGCCGAAAAATAAGACTCGGCATTCTGCCCGCCGAAGGTCAGCTGCCGCACGTTGCGCAGATGCTTCTCCTGCGGCGTAGCCATGTCGGGTGGAGCCTGCGCGAGCGCAGCGTGAGCCAGGCAAACCGAAAACAGCGCGGCAATGATACGGGAAGAAGATTTCATAGGGATGCGCGTAAGTGTAGCAAAGCGCAGCCATGGAGCGGCGGACGCATTCGTCCGCCCCGCGTTATGTCGTCATCCCGAGAGCCCGCGCACTTCTTCGCGGGCCGAGGGATCTCCCGCACCGAAATTCTTGCGAAGGAGATGCCGTGATGAAACCCTGCGATAAAATCACCGCGAACCAAAACGGAGATTCTCATGAAACGAATCATGCTCTTCGCGATATTCGCAACTCTTGTCGTTGCGGTCGTTGCCTCCACTTCACGCCGCACCGTGTCGGCCTCGCCCAAAGCCACCGCCGACACCCTCAAGCAACTCGAAGGCGAATTCATGAAAGCCGCCGCCGAAAAAGGCGCGCAGGGATACATGTCGTACTACGCCGATGACGCTGTCGAAGTCCCCAACGGCGTGCCCGCGATTCACGGCAAGGTTGAGATCGCCAAGACCATGGGATTTCTCGACGACAAGAACAATCAACTCACGTGGACGCCAGTGGGCGGCGACATTTCCTCCTCCGGCGATCTCGGTTATACCTACGGCACCTACGAATTCCACTCCAAGGACAAAGACGGCAAGACCAACGTCGACTACGGCAAGTACACCAGCATCTGGAAGCTGCAGAAAGACGGCAGCTGGAGAGTTGTCCTGGACATGGGCAACGCCAGCCCCGCGCCGAAGAAGTAGTTCACGGGTAACGCTTTCAGCACCAATCGATTGCGGAAGCCAGCGCGCGTGATCGCGCACCCGACGCAGGAAGTGGCCGGTTGATCCCAATAAATCGGCCAATGACAGCGAAGAATGTCTACCGGCTGTACTATTCCTCCAGCCAACAAACTGAAATCAGTAAGTTAGCGTTGAACCGAACGACGTTCCGCGATCTCTCTTGGAATCAATCGGTTGAAACATATAAAGCCCGTCTGTAAATATCTTAAAGATATAGCTAGAAACTAGGCCACTGTGCGTTCGATTTGGCGTGTTTGGCCCTGCAAATAGCCTTCGGGTGGTTCTGGGTCGAGATCGTCGCTGCAGGGCGATTCTGGTGCGAGTAAACGGCATTCTAGGTGGCATTCTGAATCGCGAAAGCGCTGCGCAGGCTCGGCAGTTTGCCGTCAGGTCCACACATGTAAATCCCTTAGAATCAGTACACGCCTTTTAACTCCATTCGAATAAAGAATATCCTAAAGCAATTGTCTGATTTGGCGGTTTTTCGAAGATTCGAACACAGCTCAAAGGGCAAACGGGCCAGTCGCCACGCGCGCAATATTCTCTAACTCCTTGACGTAAATGGGGCGAAGTAAAAGGGTCGACAACTGGCGCTCGATGAATCCGAGAAAGCCAACTCGCACCGGCAACAACGTCGAGATAGTCACGCGCGAGTCGGCGGGCGCCGTTCCTTGATCGACCGTGAAGGTTGTAACCACGCCCTTGGGCTCGAGGTAGGTTTCAACCAGCACGCGGCCAGGTTCGGGCTCTGTGATCGCCGCGCGGTAGATCTGCTTCTTTCCAAACATGCTCATCTGAAAACGAATCACCGTTCCCGCCCCCACGCCGCCTTGCTCAACGACGAGATCGCTGAACTGCTTGGGAACAATGCGGGGATGGCCCTCATGATAGTTCGCGATCAGCGCATACACGCGCTCGCGCCGCGCCGGAATCAGCGCCGTAGCCGAGATGAGATGCGTGTTTGTTTGGTCGATCATGTCGAGTCACTGCCAGGCCGTGAGGGCGGTGCTATCTGGCTGCAGCCCTCTTGCGCGGTGGGCTCGACTTGCTGTCGGACTTGCCATTGCGGCGAGAGCCTTTTTCGGCCATTGGCAGTTCGTCGCCGTGACGGGGGGGATTGCCACGGCCCGCACGCTTAAGAATCCGAAGAGTTTCAGCGCGATTTGCTCGAAGGCTCCTCTCGCGAAAATATTCTTCCGTGCGCAAAGCAGAGACCTTTTCAGCAACGGCTACGTTAATGAGTTGGTTGAGGGCAACGCCCTCTAGTTCAGCCGCTCGACGCAATTCATCAAGCAGGGACGGTTGTAATCGCAAGGCAAAATTGCTTCGTCTCATCGTCGAGTACTCCCGAGGGTGCGCAACGCCATTGCTGGCGAAAGCACGCTACAGTGAAAGTCTTTCGCTGCCCCAGCGAAGTCGCGCTGGTTAAAAGTCACGATCGCATCTGCGCTGCCGTTGATTGCAGTTTCTAGAACCATGTCATCATTCGGATCCGGCAACTGCGGACGCCACCGAAAAGCAAGTCGAACCGGTCTGGCCACAGCGGACAGATCATCGAGAACGATTCTGACTTCGATGCTGGTTAGCCCGCACACGGCAAGATGTTCTGCTCGCGTCATTACCGCCTCGTACTCCAAAATCAATGGAACAGAGAGCAGCAGCTCGAACTTTTTGTCCAAGGCACTCAGCAAAAGCTGCCGTGACGCTCCTAGATCGCTGCGAAGCGAAGCCACCACGACATCGGTGTCCAAAACCAGAGAAATTGCCACCAGTCATATGATATTGCATGCAATATCATCAAGGCAATGATAATCCTTCGGTGCGATTCACTTGTGGAAGTGACTGAGGATGGCCTCGGCTTGCGTGCGCGTGACCACAGCCGAGAGCGCGGCGGCGTCGGCTTGCTTGACAGCCTGCACGCTGCCGAAGTGTTGCAGCAGACGGCGCGTGGTGCTCTCGCCTACACCGGGGATTTCGAGCAATTCGGTGGAGCGGTCGCGCATCTGTCGGCGCTTGCGGTGGAAAGTTACGGCGAAGCGGTGGGCTTCGTCGCGGATCTGCTGAATCAGGTGCAGCACGGGCGAATGGTGATCGAGCGCGATGGGATCTTTCTCTTGTCCGTAGACGTAGAGAATCTCTTCGCGCTTGGCGATCGCGGCCAGCGGTTGGTTGATGATCTCGATCGATTCCAAAGCTTCGGCGGCAGCGTGCAGTTGGCCGAGGCCGCCGTCGATCAGCACCAGACTGGGCATCGGCTTTTGTTCTTCTTGAATTCGCTTATAGCGGCGCGAGACTACCTCGCGCATGCTGGCGAAGTCGTCGACCCCTTCGACCGTGCGGATGATGAACTTGCGGTAGTCGGACTTCTTCATCTTGCCCTCTTCCCACACGACCATCGACGCGACGGTCTCGGCGCCTTGAATGTGCGAGATGTCGAAGCATTCGATGCGCTTGGGGAGTTCGGGCAGGCTCATTACTTCCTGCAACTCTTCCTGAATCTTGCGCGCGTTGGGCTTGAGCACTCGGAAACGCTGATCGTAAGACTGCTTGGCGTTGTTGCCCGCGAGGTCGATGAGCGAGCGCTTGTCGCCGCGCTGCGGCACGAGAATATGCACGCGTGTGGCGCGGGCGGTTCTTTCCGATACTTGCTCCGAAAGCAGGTCTTCCAGCTCGGCGCGATCTTCGAAATCGACTGGCACGTAGAGATTGCGCGGCACGTACGGCTGGCCGATGTAGAGCTGCTTCAGCAGAGCCGAGAAGAATTCTCCCGGATGAAAATTTGCTTTGTCATCCTGGGGGCCGCGTTCTTGGCGGTCCGAAGGATCTATGGACTCGTCGGCGGCTGTCGCGGCGTCGACATTCGTGTCGCTGCTGGCAGAGTGCATAGGTCCTTCGCTTCGCTCAGGATGACAAGCGCTTTCGGAGGTCGCATCAGGCAAGGCGAACTCCGGCAGGTCTTCCCAAAAGAATTCGCGGCGGTCAACCATTTTTCCGGCGCGCATGTGGAACAGGTTTACGGCCAGCATGCCGTTTTCGAAGTGGTAGCCGAAGACGTCGGCGTCGTCGCCTTCGGCGGCGGCCATGCGCTGGCGCTCCTGTAGTTGCTCTACGGTTGAAATCAGGTCGCGGTAGCGCGCGGCGCGTTCGTACTCTTCTGCGGCCGCGGCTTGCTCCATGCGGGCTCGCAGAGACTTGGCTAAGTCCGTCGGGCGGCCTTCGAGAAACAGCTTCACGTCGCGTACGGCTTCCTGATACGCCTCAGGCGTGGTCAGGTTTTGCACGCACGGTCCGAGGCAGCGTTTGATGTAGTACTGCAGGCAGGGCCGGGGATGGAAGCGCGTGAGGTCGACCTTGCACGATGGAATCAGGAAGTTGCGGTGGATGAGATCGGCAATGCGATAGGCGAGATTGCCTGGAAAATACGGGCCGTAGTAGGCGCTGCCGTCTTTGCGCAGGCGGCGCGTGACGTAAACGCGCGGAAAGCGCTCGCTCAGCGTTAGCTTTACGTACGGGTAGGTCTTGTCGTCGCGCAGCAGGATGTTGAAGCGCGGCTTGCGCTGCTTGATCAGGTTGTTTTCGAGCGCGAGCGCTTCTTTGTTGTTGGCTACGACGATGTAGTCGACGTCGACGGCCTCGCGGATGAGCGTGCCGGTTTTCGCGTCCTCCCAGCGGCCTTCGTGAAAGTAGCTGGAGACCCGGTTGCGCAGATTCTTGGCCTTGCCGACGTAGATGACCTCGCCCTCGGCATTTTTGTAGAGATACACGCCGGGTTCGGTCGGGATGGTGCGGATTTTGGCCAGCAAATCCATTCCAGCAAATCCATGGCGAAAGGAATCTGATGATTGGAAGGCGCTATTTGATTCTAACTGGAGGCAGTTCCGGAGTCCCATGTCTCGCAACGGCGGCGAGACATGGGGCACCCCAGTTTCAGTGGGGCTCCTGGCGGTGGTACCACGAGGCACGTGTGCGGCAGGGATGCTTCGACTTTGGAGGAGGATCGCTTCGCGCTCCTCCTCCGCCGCTCAGCATGACAGGCTTAATATTCAGCGATGAAAATGGAAATAGCCCGCGGTGTGTTACAAGAAGCTCAGATGCAGCTGGAAAAAATCTCCCCACGATTGGGATCGTTCGCGATTGCCACTTTTGTCTTCAGCGCTCTTTTCTGTCCTCGCGTTTTGACCGCGCAGATCACCGAGCAAACGCAGAGTCAGCCCCAGGTCACGAAATCTCCCGAAGGCAAGAAAGAAGAAGCTGAGCGCGCGGCGGCGCGAGCCAAGGCTCATCATTTCGACCGGGTGGTGATCATTGTGCTTGAGAATGTCGACTACGAGCGCGCCATGCAGGATCCGAACCTGGCGGCGTTGGCCCAGCGCGGCGCGAGCTTTACCAATTTTCATGCGCTTTTTCACCCGTCGTATCCCAATTACCTGGCTATGATTGCGGGGACTGACTACGAGATTCACCGCCGCGGCAGCTTCATCGGCGACAAGCAGGTGAATTTTCCGAATGACGCCGAGCATCGCACCATCGCCGATCGGTTGGTTGCGGCCGGGCTGGATTTCAAACAGTATGCAGAGGAGATGCCGCCAGGGAATTGCCCGTGGAGCGTGGGCGGGCAGCACAACGCGGAGAAGCTTGGCAATTACGCGCGGCGCCACGTGCCCTTCCTGAGTTTTCGCGAGGTGCAGGACAAATGGTGCGACCGGGTCATCCGTGTGGATTCGGGCAAGGCTGACAACTACTTTGTGCAGGACGCGAAAAAAGGGCTGGTGGCGTATTCGTTCTACACGCCGAATATGAATCACGATGGGCACGACACGACCGCGGAAGTAGCGGGCGCGTGGGTGAGAAAGTTTCTCGATGAAACTTTTCTGCCGGCGATGCGTAAGGGAACGCTGGTGGTGGTGACGTTTGATGAGTCGGGCGGGAATGAAGACAACCGCATCTACACGCTGTTTCTCGGTGACATGGTGAAGGATGCGAGCCAGCAGAGTGCTGCGGCGCTGAGCCGGCGCTACACGCATTACAGCGTGCTGCGCACGATTGAGGATAACTTCGGGCTGGAGCCGCTGACGGAGAATGATCGAGCGGCGACGCCGATTACGGATATATGGAAGTGAGAGTTTGAATCATTCTGGTTGCTGCCGTTGTTTGCGAAAAGTGAAAAATTCTCGCGCCCTTCGAGAGCAGTTGCTGGGAGATTCCTCGACCCGCTGGAGAAAACGCGGGTCTTCGGAATGACGCCATCCGGGCGGTGTGAGGTCATATACGGCGTTGTTACCGAGGCCACAAAAACCCGGAATGTGAGCCCAACCGTATAAAATTTCCATCCCGTGTGTGGGGATTGCGTTGATTCAGGATACAGACGCATCCAGGCTGGGGCGAAACTCTTCCCGCAAATCATTGAAAGCGATATACTTAGATTCAGCAGTGCCGGTGGAGAAAACTGGCACCTGCCGTGCAAAAGTACCGGTGGGACTTGTAAGTATCCGTTATTCCCAGGGCCTTAAGTTTTGCGAATGTCGCGCGGGTTAGCCAACCATGGCGAGCCCAAAAGCGCCAAAATAAAGATTGAGGAGCGTTACCCATATGACCCGCACTTCGTTAGCGATATTTCTGGCAGTGAGCATGGCCGCCACGGTTGGCTGCTCCAGCAAGAACTACGTGAAGCAGCAGACCACTCCGCTGATCAACAAGACCAACGAACTCGATGACCTGACGGCGAAGAACACCAAGGACATCAAGGACGTTGACGCGCGCGCCCAGGCCGGCATTGCCGCTGTGAACGCCAAGACCGCCGAGGTTGAGACGAAGACGCAGACCGCCAGCACCAATGCGGCGCAAGCGCAGCAGGTGGCCGACGCTGCCAACGCTCGCGTGGGCGTGCTGACCAACACGGTCGCGAATCTCGACAACTATCACGCTGTCGCCGAGACTTCGGTGAAGTTCGGCTTCAACAAAGACAACCTGACGCAGAAGGCGAAAGACGCGCTTGATCAGCTGGCGGGCAGCATCGCCTCGACCAAGGGCTACATCATTGCACTGGAAGGCGGAACGGACTCGGTTGGCCCGGCTGACTACAACTACGATCTGAGCCAGCGCCGCGCAAATTCGGTGATCCAGTACCTGGCGTCGAAGTATCAGGTGCCCGCGCACAAGATTTATGTGATCGGGCTCGGCAAGGATAAGCCGGTGGAGGACAACAAGACCTCCGCGG
Source organism: Candidatus Solibacter sp. (assembly GCA_035501655.1). Taxonomy (GTDB): domain Bacteria; phylum Acidobacteriota; class Terriglobia; order Terriglobales; family Acidobacteriaceae; genus Sulfotelmatobacter. The sequence goes on along the minus strand of DATJVU010000035.1, from coordinate 201,580 downwards.
GTCGCGCCGACAACCGCCGCGTGGATGTGCGCTTGATGACGAACACCGTGGGCGGCGATCAGCCTGCCGCGGCTCCGGCAGCGCCGGCAGCGAATCCGTCGTCGATGTAATTGGAGCGGCGGGCTCGTAGCCCGCCACTCGCAAAACTTCGAATCGTAGACCCCGGGCGAGGGCGCCCGGGGCTCCACGAGCAAAAATTTAGTTTACCCTCCTCCCCGGAGGACTTCGCCAACCAGGCCGCTCATGCCTCCCCCCGAGCGGCCTGCTTTTTTCCTAGCCCTGAGTTCTGAGTCCCGAATCGCGAGCTAAATACTATCCGGGGTGATGCACATCACAGACGGAGGGGCGAGAAGGGTCTCTAATATTCAGCGGGAGGTACATAAACTGAATACCGCAAACTACGCCCGGCTCCTGCAACGGGCGAGGGCATCTCGCCCAGCCGCCACTCGACGACGCTGGAGCCGGGGAGATATCATCGGACGCGCTGCATCCGTGCATCTCGGATAAATCTCGCCTCAGCGAAGGGCGGTCCCTGCGTTGGGATGCTGCCGGCAGGCGACCTTGGAGTAGTTTCTTGGCGCGTCCGTGACCGAAAATTGGTTGTGTGGAGGTGCGCATGCACCCACGACGACAACGATGGGCAGTGCTACTTCTGTGCATTGTTCTCCCTGCTGTCCTGCTGGCAGCAGCCCAGAAAGATAGGGAGACCTCATCCGAGCGCTACGCCATCGATGGAGCAAAGATTTTTCGATACCACTGTGCCGCGTGTCATGGAGCGGATGGACAAGGGCACGGACCAGCGTCAGCTGCCCTGAAGCATCCGGTTCCGGACCTGACTCTAATCTCGCGCCGAAGCGGCGCGAAGTTCCCGTACCAGCGCGTAAGAGAAATCATCGAGGGAAAAGAATCTGGGCCGACTGCCCACGGCGATCGCGAGATGCCGATCTGGGGACCAATCTTTCATGAAGTCGAGTCAGACCAGGACTGGGGAGAAGTTAGGCTGGACGCAATCACGAAGCATTTGGAATCGATTCAGCAGAAGTAGATGGCTTCGCGATCGTCGATCGGATTCGGCGCAGGCATCGTCCTCTTCGCACGTTGCGAGGCTACGCTCTGTCGCTAAGAACTCGAAACTCACAGCTCACAGCTCATAGCTCATAGCTCACCGCTTGCCTGCGCTAGTAAGATTACTGGCATGCTTACCAACACTCTCTCCCGGCGGTCATTTCTGGCGGTGTCTGCCGCTTTACCGTTTGCCTTTCGCGGGCTGGCATCGGGTGCATCTGGTTCGATTCCGGTGGGGCTCGAGCTTTATTCGGTGCGCGAGGCGTTAAAGAAAGACGCCGAGGGCACGGTGCGCGCCGTCGCACAGATGGGATATCAGATCGTCGAGTTTTATGCGCCGTATCACGAGTGGACCGACGCGCAGGCCAAGTCGATGCGGAAGCTGATGGACGATCTGGGCATCAAGTGCAACTCGACGCACAACGACGAGGAGTTTTTCGACGCGAAAAATCTTGATCGCACGCGCGATCTGAATCTGATTCTGGGTTCGAAATACGTGGTCCAGGCGTGGAGCGATCCCAAGCCGATGCTCGGCGACTGGATCGCGGTCGCTGAGAGGTTAAACCATACTGCCGATAGGCTTGCTCCTTCGGGATTGAAGGTCGGATATCACAATCACGACGCGGAATGGAAAGAGATGGATGGGCATCGGCCCATCGAAGTCATTGCGAAGAACACGAAGCCGGATGTGATGTTGCAGTTGGACGTGGGAACTTGCCTGGAAGGCGGCGGTGATCCGGTAGCGTGGATTCGAGCCAACCCGGGAAGGATTCGCTCCATCCATTGTAAGGAGTGGTCGCGCGATCCGGCGGTGGGATACAAGACGCTGTTTGGCGAGGGCATTGCCGACTGGAAGGGAATCTTCAGCGCGGCCGAGAGTGTGGGCGGCGTGGAGTATTACCTCGTGGAGCAAGAGGGAAGCCGCTTTTCGGAGATGGAGACGGCGCAGAAATGCCTGGCGGCTTTTCGGACTGCGCATGGATAGGCCCACGCTATCGCAAAGAACGAGACAAGCGTGAGGCAACCGAAGAGGGGTTCTCGAAGGGGTGGAGAATTTCGTGTGGTGAAGCGCTTTCCCCGGAGCGCGTTGGAGCGGGCAGGGATTCTTCGACTCGTGCTCGCTTTCGCTCGCCCTTCGCTCAGAATGACAGAGCCGGTTTATTCTGCGGCGTAGAATCTCGACGTAAAATTATGAATATGCATTTGTTGCTACTTACTCTTGTGACCGTTTCGAGTCTGGGCTTGTGGGCGCAGAGTTCGCCTGCTTCGTCGAATTCTGCGTCGCCGAATTCGCAGGCGCCTGCGTCTACCGAGTCAACCAACTCGTCTGGCAAACCGCGTAATCCCAACCTTGCGCCGCCGCGGTCGGACAGCGTCAACGTCAATTCGCTGGGCAACGACGACGGCGAGAGTTCGAGCAAAGATACGCAGGTCGATCTGAGCCCGCCGGCGGATGATGCGAAGTTGCATCCGCAGAGTTCGGACAAGCTGATGGACGAAGGTTCGGGCAGCACCGACCCGAACGCCTTTCGTTACTGGGATCCTCACAAGGCGGCAAAAGACGTGGAAGTGGGCGACTTCTACTTCAAGAAGAAAAACTACCGCGCGGCGGAAGATCGATATCGCGAGGCGCTCAAGTATAAAGACAACGACGCGATTGCAACCTTTCGCCTGGCGGTTTGCCTGGAGAAACTCGAGCGCCCCGACGACGCTGTTAAGGAATACGAGAGTTATTTAGAAATTCTGCCGCATGGTCCGGAAGCGGAAGAAGCGCACAAAAGCATTGAGCGGCTGAAGACGGCTGATGGGCCGAAGGCTCGGAAGTAAAGCACACCTGAAGTTTCAAGAGCCGACTGCAACGTATGTGGAGATCCTTACGTCTACGCCGGAGAAACGGCTCCGGCCAGAGTTTGTTACTTTCTCGCCTGTCATCCTGAGGCGCGCTCGTGCGCGCCGAAGGTTCTATGGAGTTGTCGAAAGCGTTGCGGCTGCGGCGAGTTGCATAGGTCCTTCGCTCCGCAAAGTGCGCTCCGCTCCGGATGACACCCGAGATTCAATTTGAGTTTCTACGAACTCGTTCTTGCTCCACTCTTCTTTCCTGCTTTTGTAGCGCCGCGCTTGCCGTCTCCGACCTGGCTCTGTTGACCCTCTCCGAGAATCAGCGTCGAGGGCCACTTGGGGCCGGAGTGCGGGCTGCGCCGGGGACGCGCGGCGCCGGTGATGGCGTCGATGGCGTCCAGACAGGCATGTACTGTCTGGGTGCGAAGTGCACCCTCGAAATCGCCACGAATGATCAGGATGGCGGCGCCGTGCATGAGCGACCAGACGGCGAGCATGAGGCGGGTATTGTCGCGGAGAGTTCCGCCGCGCATTTGCGCGAGGCGCTCGCGCATCAGGTTGAACGATGGCCAGGGTTCGTGCAGCGATGGCGGCCTGCCTACGCCGTCGAAAAGAACTTCGTAAGCGTGGCTGTGGCCGAGGGCGAATTCGATATAAACCTGCGCGGACTCGCGCAAGGTGCGAGTGCGGCTGAGCGCAGCGAAGAGTTCGCGGCGGGTTTCGGTGCGCAGGGCGCGGAGAATGTCATCGCGGTCGCGGTAGCGCTCATACACAGTCGGTGTGGTGGTGCCGGCGGCTTTGGCCACGGCGCGCATGGTAAGCGTCTTTTCGCCGCCGCGGGCCCACAGGCGCAAAGCCGCATCCAGGATGCGCTGTTCCAGGCGAGGATCAGGTTGTCGGGGCACTTGGCCTCCACGAGAGCTTTAATTACTTGCACTGCGTATTGTTAACGCTGTATACTATATTTATAATAAGCAACAAAAACTGAACGACCTCGCAGGGCCGGGTCAGCCGGATCCAGGAAGCAGTCCTCCCCAAACGTGGATTCCTGACCCCGCCTGCGTAATCCGGACGAAACAAAACAACATTGAGGAGCAGTAGATGGCATCAGCAGTGAAAAGCGACAAGAATGGTATCCGACTGCGCGCTGACCTGTCGGCCGCTGCGGTCGAGCTCTTGAGTGCGCAATGCGCAGTGGATCGGGTTCGCCTGCAATATTCCGCGCAAGACATTGTAGCGTTTGGCGAGCGCCAGGCCCTGAAGCGCGCGATCGCTTCGGTGGAGGCGCTGCACAGCTTTTTTTCCCAAGTCGAGGCCCAGATTCAGCGTGAGGAAAACAATAACAACAGGAAGAAGTGAGGCGCGCACTCAACTTCAGGCAGTTTTGTCCAGCAGCGACAGGCCAAGCACTATTTCTCGACCCGAATAAACTCTCCTGTGGATGCGTCGATGGCCACCGTCAGCTTGGCGCCGTCGCGGCTGGCTCCATAGATGACATGCCAGATTAATTGGTTGGTGTTGTGGTTCCAGTCGCAGACGTAGGTGACGGGAGTGTTGGGATCTTTTTCCAGCACTTTGTCGCCGCCGTGCTTTTGCGCCTCCGCCACGGCCTGGTCGGAGTCGACTTTCAGAAATGCGATGTCGAAGATCTGCGTTGATGAATTCGTGGGGCTATAGCTGTCTTCCGTGCCGGGATTGATGCCGCGAGAAGGAGCGCCTTCGGCCGCGCTGCCCGACCAGGTATAGGGCTTCACCGAACGTTGGGTGGCAGAGGCGAAGCTCCCGCGCCACACCGCCCATTTGCCATCGTGACCATTGCCGTCCGAGGTGGCAGTCGACTCCAATCGATAAGGCTTGGCGTCAAGATTCCATCCGCGCGCGGCGACGTAAACTTTTTGAAAGGCCGAGCGCCCGGTGATAAGCTCCGGTCCCTTCACCTCGGGCTTGGCAGTTTCGGCGGGCTTGCTGGACTCCGACGAACACGCAGTCAGCAGCGCGCACACGACGAGGACGGCAAACAACCACACGTACCGCGTTCCCCGAGAATTGGTCGTGCGACCCCGGGTGCGATGTTTAATATTCCGCAAGTGAGCCATTCCCGACAGCGTGTGTTCCGTGTGGGCAAGGCTGGCCGTCTTCATGGGGCATCCTTCCTGATATAAAACAGGGTAGTTTTCTGGATCGCGCAATATTCTACCTGAAGCAGCGCGATAGTAGAGATAACACACATGGACCCTGGCCTGAAAACTCTGCAACAGGAGATCGCGGCGGCTATGGAGGGAATGTCGCCGGAGCAGATGGGTTGGCAATCGGCGGGGAAGTGGTCGGCGGGAGAGATTTTCGAACATTTGTATCTGACCTACACGGGAACGATGAAAGGCTTCGAGCGCGTGCTGGCGTTGGGCCAGCCGAAGGTCTCGCCTGTAACCCTGAAGCAGCGCGTGGGGCGGCTGCTGGTGCTGGGTTTCTCTTATCTACCTTCGGGTCGCGAGGCCCCGGCCATGGCGCGGCCGAAGGGTCTCCCATGCGAGAAGGTGCTGGCGGAGGTCGTGGGCAAGATTGCCGAGATGGACGCGATGATCGCACGCTGCGAGGAGTTACTTGGCCCGGGCGAATTGCTGGACCATGTGATTCTGGGCCCGCTGACCGGCGCGGAGTGGAGGAAGTTTCATGTGGTGCATGGGCGGCATCATTTGAAACAGGTGTGGAAGTTGCAAGAGAGCTGTCGAGCTTCGCTCGAGCGGACGGGCGAGGGCGCCCGTCCCCACACGGGCACCTAAGAGATCAAAAAAATCCCACGTCTCGCGACGGCGGCGAGACGTGGGACACCCACTTTGTCTTTTATTCTCTCTGATTCTCGTTTACGGCTCGCGGACTGAGGCGGGGACGCCGGCTTTGCGGGCGTCTTCCTGCGCGTCCTCGAGTTTTTGCTTGGCGTCGTCCAGGGCCTTCTGTTTGTCGGCAATTTGCTGCTTGTATTGAGCGTCTTGCTTGTCCCAGTCAGCGGAGTTGCGCATGCGGTTGCCGGCATCGGCGTACATGGCGGCGGCGCGAATCTGATATTCGCGCTGCAGCACGTCGAGTTCGCGAGTGAGCAAGTCAATCTGTTCTTTCTGAGCGTTGATCTTTGCGCCCCACTGCTTCCATGCGGCTTCCTTCTCGGCCTGTTCTTCTTCGGGAGTTTTCGCCTTGGATGTAGCTGCCTTGGCGTCTTCTTTCGCCTGACTGGTCTCACCCTTTATTTCGGTGGAGGCCTTGGCGTCGACGGTCTTGGCTTCGCCGGCGGCAGGCGCAACCGCGGAATCCGCCGGCTTGCTGTCGGAAGACGCGTCGGCGGTCGTGGCCGCGGCGGCCGGGCCTACGACCGAGAGCTTGTCCTCAGTCGGAAGGTTGTCGTTGTCGAAGACTTTCGGCTTACCCGCGTTCGGGCTCTTGCGCACTTGCCGGGCATAATCGCCCAGCGAGGAGCCCGAGCTTTGCGAGTCCGGCGAAGTCTGGTTCTGCGCGCTGGCGGTGAAGCCAAGCAGGCTGAGCGACAGGACGAGTCCGATTCCATTCCATGCCAAACGTTTCATAGCGTTACCCTCTTTGTTTCCGAAATCTCCCCGCTCCCTTTCCTACAGAAGCGGCATTCCTGTTGCGACAAATCAGTCTGCGACTAATCATTCGCGGCGGCCGCTGACTGCGCGGCGCGACTCTCTGTCAAGAATCCACCGATGGTGCATTCCAGTTGCGCCGCTTGTTCCGCAATGTCGGATGCGAGGCGCTTAGCGGCCTCCGGTTCGCGATTTCCCGCAAGGTGCTGCGCGATGTCCGCGATCGTTGCCAGCGAGGTGCGCAGCTGCAGCGCCATTTCGGCCGAGATTTCGCCGCGCGCTTGTTGCTGGCGGCGAATCTGCTCGAGTTCGCTGACGTCGTTGATCAGGCAGGCCACGCCCAGCAAATTGCTTTCGGTTGAAAGCACGGGCGAAATCGTGACCGAAATGACCCGCTGCTCGCCCGACGGAGTTTCATAGTCGGCTGCAACCTGGCGGCGTGCGCTGCCCTCATGCAGCACGACATCCACTTCGTCGGCGAGGCGGAGCGGAGCGTCGGCGATGGCGGCCGGCGTTTCGTCGGAGGAAACCTCAGACTCGTGTGATTTCGGTGCGGCTTTGCCCGAGCGTATTTCCGCGCCGCGGAAGATGTCTTCTGCGTCCATGCCGGTGGTCGAGGCGAAACCGAGGATCGTTTTTGCGGCGGGGTTGCTGGTCTTGACCAAACCATTCGTGCCGAAAACGAGCACGCCGCAGGAAAGATTCGAGAGCACCGCCTGACTGAAACTCTCGGTGGTGCGGGCACGCTGCTGCTCAGCTTGCGACTGCACCTCCAGTTCCTGCTTCTGCTGCTTCAGTTGCTGGATGACCGTATTGTAGAGATGCACGGGCAGAGCTTCCAACGAGGTCGGCGCGGCCTCGGATGAAATTTCGGCGTCCGAGGTGATGCTCTTGCGCAGCAGGCGTATGAAGATCAGTCCCATCAGAAAAGAGAACGCCGCGAAGCAGAACACGACGGCTGCGCGCAGCAGGACTGGATTGGCCAGGAGTTTCACAGCGACCTCCTGTACCAGAGACTGCCGTACCAGTTGAGAAGCTGGTTGCCGAAGAAGAAGGCAAACAGCGCCATCGAGCCGAGGAAGACGCCGAAGGGCATCTGGTAATAGCGATAGACCACCTGTGCCGATCGCCATCCGCGGCGGCGCGCAGCCTGCGCGTTCGCGAGGCGCTTCATGAAGCGATGCGTGCGCTTGAGCCAAACGACAAAAACCGTGCCCACGCCAAAGAGCGAGCCTGCCAGGGACGCGGTGAAAATCGTGAAGATGGTCAGCTTGATGCCGAGAAATGCGCCGACCATAGCCATGAGTTTGACGTCCCCGAAGCCCATGCCCTCCATGCCGCGCCAGCGCAGGTAGATCGCGCCCGCGCCGTAGATGAACGAAGCGCCGACCGCCGCGCCCAGCAGCGAATCGGTCAGCGAGAGAATCCGGATTGAAGTCCCTGCCGAGAACGGCAGCGGAATCATCCCCGGAAGAAATTGCGAGGCAACATCATTCACCGGAATGATGAGGCTGAAGACGATGCCGAGCGCGAAGCCGGGAAGCGTGAGCTTGTCGGGGAGCAGCTTGGTTTCGGCGTCGGTGAAGATGAGGCCGAGAATCAGGAAGGCGAAGGTGCAGTACTTGAGCGTAGAGATCGTCTCTCCGAAATACCAGTAGCAGGCAAGAAAAAGAATGCCGGTGAGCAGTTCAATCAGCAGATAGCGCGGAGAGATTGAAGCTTTGCAGTGGCGGCAGCGGCCGCGCAGGATCAGCCAACTGAGCACCGGGATATTGTCATAGAGCGCAATGCCTTGCTTGCACTTCGGGCAGGCAGAGCGCGGCGTCACCACGGAGAATCCCCGCGGCAGACGGTAGATACACACGTTCAGAAAGCTGCCGAAGGCGAGCCCGATGACGAAAATCAGCGATGCCAGGACTGGGTCCACGTATTCCTTGAATGTATTCCTTGAACCAGGTCGCTTCTGCGAACGACAGAGCGCGCCTGAGGCGCGGTTCTCCTTAGGAACGCGGAAGCTCTGTGATCTTTCTTGTGACCTTGGAAAGATTATAAGTCGCTGAAAGCGTTGGCACTAAGGTACTGAAGTCACTGTCCGAAGGGCCAAGGGTTGGGAGTGAGGTGGCCTAATCGGAGCGCAAAATCGGCGCGGCCTCCGGCGAACGTACGATTCGCCAGAGGCCAGCGTTTTGCTTTTTGTGAACCAGTGATTCCCTCGACTAAACACCGATCCCGGCTAGCCTGGTTGCTTTGCCAGCCATGTCTGCAGCAGCTTGAGCAGTTCATTACCGTTAGGACTGCCCCAGCCGGTGCATAGATCGTAGCCCGGTGCCGCGTTGTAACCCTTGGCTTGGGTGCTGCAGTTGCTGCCGATCGGAATAAAATCTCCCGGTTCGAGGCCCTCATTCGGAACAAGAGAGAATTGACGCCCTTCGACGATATCGTTGAAGGCCGCGGACTTGCCGTTGGCATAGACGAAATCGTTGAAGAAGAATACGGGCACCTTGCCGGCGAACGAGGCGTTGAGCGACTCGCGGATGCAAGCCATCAGCGCGGCCCACATCGGAGCCGCGGCGCTGGTCCCACCCACAGGCGCGATGGGGAAATCGGAGCCGGGGGGCTGGCTAACCAGGTAGCCGGTAGTCGATCCGGAGTTGCCGGCGACATCGGGTACGCCGCGGCCCTTTGCCCCGGAACCGTTGACCGATTGCGGCGAGATGCCGGCACCGGTTTGGTAGCTGGGAACAGTCTTGTAACGATCGCTAACGCCGCCACCGGTGGCACCGCCATAGTAAAACTTTCCGTTCTGAAGTTTGCCCGATTGATTGTAGTAACTTCCTTCTTGCACGTCGCCTAACTCGTTCCACACAATTTCTTTGGAGATGGCGCCGTTCTCGGCGTAGAGCATGGTCCCGCCCACGGCCGTGGCGTAAGGACTAGTGCCGGGATATCCAGCGTGCGCCGTGTTGGAAAATGCGGTGACCTCGGTTTGATACTGGTCGGGAAGGAAGCCGCGCAGGCTGCTGGATCCCTGATCTCCCGTGGAGACAAAAATGGGAATGCCGATCGCGGTGGCGTCACGGAAGCCCTCATCGATGTTCTGGTTCAGCATGGGCCAGCCGGGATCGCCGGCCGAACCGCGCAGGTCTTCGTCCAGACCGTAACTGATGGAGATGGCCGCGTAGTCATCATTGTGGATGGCTTGGTCGATGGCGTTGAGGTAGCCTTGTCCGGACCAGGGCGCGAAATAGACGTCGATGTTCGCCTTGGGCGCCATTGCTCCGACGACTTCAATATCAAGATAGACTTCTCCGGTGGCACCATCTTTGATATTCATTTGCGCGTCGAGCACGAAGAGCGCATTGACCGTGGGGGGCGTGGCGAGGCCAATATTCTGCGTGAAATAGTCTGCCAGGACTTTTTGGTCAAAGCCTCCGCCAAACTCGAGGATGGCCACCCGCTGGCCGGCACCTTGGGTTGAAGGGAAGTTGTAAAGCTTGGCTACTTCGTTGGGATAGAACGAGCCGGGAAACTGCTTTTTCGGGTCCGTGCTCGTTGCTTTATGAGTAGCTAGAACTGCCCGATGACGCACGACCACCGGCATATTACTGAGCCCGAAGACGCCAGCGATAATCGGGGCCAACTTTTCCGGAACCTGAATTTCTCTGTCTGGGAAGCGGAAATTGGTGTGTGTGCGCCCGTGGCGGTGCATTTGGAGCTTGACGCCGAACGCGTGGGACATGGCGTCAACCGAGCCGACCAAGTGCATTTGGCGCTTGCCGAGATCGACGTGACCTACTAACAATCCTTGCTGCACGGCCCAGTGCTGGACCTCATCGGCGTCGCTCTGGTTGGCGCCGTATTTTTCCGAGAGCACCTGCCGGGTGATTCCGACGGCGCGCTTGCCGGCAACGAATTCGTCCAGCGTGGGCAAGCCCTCCTCCGTCTTGCGCCGTAACTTGAGAGTAACCTCGATGCGTTCCTTTGGGTCGGCGGGGCCGATCAGTTGGTGGTTGTTGACTGGGATTGATCCCTTGAGGGCGATGAGTTTTTCGGGCATCTTCGTCTCCTTCTGCCGCTCCGGCCATGAGCGCTCTTACTCTTCGGGCCTGGGATTGCGCGCGCGCGGGAGTGGATCTGGCCACACCAGAGCCCACGAGCGAACACCCAACGCGCGAACAGTTCGTCGGTGATTGGGCGAAGCTGTTCGTGCGAGAGGACCCACGCATCCGCTGGGACACAAGGGCATCCTCGAATATTTTGTGGGGAAGTCAGCGTGTAGAAGCTAGAGAAGTGGACTGGGAATTATTCTTCTATCCGCCGAATTAAACACAAAATAGTCCTGGCCTTATGCAATGTCAACAGCAAAACAACTGACGCTATGGCTGGACTGGGAGGTGCTCAGCGTTAGTGCGCTAGCGGCGCCGCTCCTACCGGCTCATACGGGCAGAAGGGATCGGTGCCGAGCGGGTCGCCGCTGTAGGCATACGACCGCGCGCGCGATCCGCCGCAGATGTGGCTGTACTCGCAGGCTCCGCACTTGCCGTGGAAGGTCTCGGGTGCATGCAGCGAGCGGAATATTTCGGAGTTGCGGTAGACCTCCACGAGCGAATCGGCTCGAACATTGCCGCAGCGCAGCGGCAGAAATCCCGATGGATAAATTTCGCCGAGATTCGAAACGAAGACGATGCCGTGGCCGTCGCGAATCTGGAATCCGCGGTAGACGGAGCGGGATTTCATCTCGGCGGTGGCGACGTGGGCCTTGCGCATTTCTTCGATCGCGATGCGGCGATACGACGGCGCTTCGGTGGTCTTGATCTGGAAGGGCGCGTGCGCGGAAAGATCGAAGACCCAGCGCATAATTTCTTCACCGCGTTCCGGAGTGACCTCGTTAAGCTGCTTGCCGCGGCCGACGGAGATCAGCATGAAGAGGCTCCAGCGCATCACGGGGAAGCTCGTGCGCAGCAGATCGTAGATGATCGGAAGATCGTCGGCAGTCTCTTCGGCAACGAGCGTGTTCACCTGGATGGGCAGGCCGATGCGGCCGCAATGGCGGGCCGCTTCGACCGTGCGGTCGAAGGTGCCGGGAACGTTGCGGATGTTGTCGTGCCGGGCCGCGCAGGAGCCGTCGAGGCTCAGGCCCATGGCTTGAATTCCGTGCGCTTTCAACCTGCTGATGGCGTCGTTGGTGAGTTCGGGGGTGGCGGCGGGAGTGATGGAAACTTCCAGCCCCAAGCCAGTCGCGTAGTCGATAAGTTCGTAGATGTCTTTGCGGTTCAGCGGATCGCCGCCGGTGAGAATGATATGCGGCAGCGGATCGCCGAAGCCGACCAACTGATTCAAAAAGCGCTTGCTCTGCTCGGTGGAGAGCTCGAGCGGGTTCGCGGTGGGCATGGCCTCGGCGCGGCAGTGTTTGCAGGCGAGGCCGCAGGCCTGGGTCATCTCCCAGTAGACGAGCATCGGATTCTTGGAAAAGTCGTACTTCGGAAGCTCATGCCCAGGATGACCATGAGCCATGTGATCCATATTTGGAGTAGTGCCGGCGACCACCATGACGAACCCCCTTTAGAACCTGACGTTTCTCAGGTAAGAAAACTCCCACAAGCAAGGTCAGAATAGGTTTGCTGGTGGAAAAAGGCTGTGATTTCGATCACAGGGGGAAGTGATGCGTTTCGCAAAAAGGTCACATGAGTGGCGAGGAAAAACAGGTTCGTCGTCTCGCAATGACAGGGGTGAAGGAGGGTCGGCGAGAAGACAAGACCCGGGTCTGGGGTGAGCACACAGACCCGGGCGTGCTGTTCCGTATGCAGGCGAATGGGAGGGAGATTCGGCAGCCAGTCTGGCGGCGCCGATAAGCGGTCTCTCCTCGCGATAGCTGGGACGCTTTTTTTCGGCCCAAGCTCGCCGAGCGGAACAGCGGTACCAAATTCTCATGCGTCGCGGGAAGAGCCGATTTCCGACGCTGAAGCGCGGTGCATCCTCACGCCGCATACGGCACGAGTGGAACTCGTATCCTTCCCGAACCCTTCGAATCAGGCCTTTCCACGGCCCAGATTGCTACTTCTGCGACTGACGGATGAAGTCGACAACCATCTTGATCTGATCTGCGCTGAGGCCCTTACTGGCGAACGCATGCGCCGCTTTCTTGTCCTTGCCGCCGTTGGCGATCATGTCGGTCAGATCGGCGTCGGAGGTCTTTTTGGCGTCGTCAGAAACCAGACTGGGAATCTTGGCGGCTGGCTTGCCGGCGAGATCGACGCCGTGGCAAGCGGCACATTTTGTTTTGTAGAGGCCCGCGCCATCATCTGCGGCCCAGGAAAGATTGGGCAGCACAAGGAACAGGGCCAATGCGATCATCACGATCAGGACTACCAGCTTCGTCGTCTTCATGAGTGCTTTTCCTTTCACGATTCCATATCGGTCGACTTGCGCCAAGCCGTGATGGACGGTTATCAATAATTTCAACTGCTATGACTGCGACTTTGAGAAATCACTAATGGTCTTCGTTTCGCAGTTTCTATGGAAGGGGAGAGTTTGGTCTGTGATCGCCATCACCCGACGACGTGATTGAGGTAAGCCGTTAAGTCCATGCAACGCCAGCAGATGGCGTCAAAAAACTCGTGGCTCCGCGCGATATGCCGCAAGCCGAGCGAAGCGTTGTAGGAATCGAATTCAGGGCAAGAACCGAGAATGTGCTGAAAACAGGCAGGTTGCGCAGATACGCGGCCGCTTGTCGGTTTGGCCGGGAAGTTGCGTTACTGACAATGTGTGTAAGGAGCTAGCCGTGGAGCCTACCCTGCTTGTGATCGGGTTGAATCACCACACTGCGCCACTGGCCATGCGCGAACGCTTCTGGATCGGCGAGCAGCGGCTGAGCGGTGTTTTGCAGTGGCTGAGGAGTGCGGAAGGGATCGAAGAGGTTGTGGTTCTTTCCACCTGCTGCCGTACTGAGTTTCAGATGTGGGCGAGCGAGCCGACGCTGGCCGCCAATTCTCTCGTCCATTTTCTCGGCACGGAGTACGGACTGAAGCTGTGCGAGTGGGAGCACTTCTACCGGCTTTTGGGTGAAGAGGCGATCGCACATGTGTTTCGCGTAGTCGCCGGACTGGATTCTCCTCCGCCGCGGGAACCGCACCTGACGCCGCAAATGGTGGCTGCGCTCGAAAAGGCACGCGGTACTGGCGCCGCTGGACGGTTTCTAAGCGCGGTGTGGAGCAAAGCGCGCGAAGTCGCCGCGCGCGTCCCACGGGAAGCGATTCAACCTGCGGAAAAGATTTTGGCTGCGGAAGCGCACGCCTTAAACGAGACGCTGCGGGCGGAGAAGGTGGTTCCTGCCATCGTGGGACTTCGCCAGCGTCTGGACGAGCTTTGCCGGCAAGAGCTGGATTCCTTTGTTGAAGAGCGCGGGCCATTTACCCGGGAGCAGGATCAGTTCATTCACGAAATTACGGGCCAGATCATGCAAAAGATTGCCAACTCCCTGGCGCGCGAGCTCAAGGAATTTCCAGAGTCCGGAGAACAGGAGCGGATGACCGCAGCGGTCACACGCCTGTTCCACCTGAATGCGCCAGAACTGGCGCTTGCCGGCACCAAATTGAAGGAAAACCTGGGGAGAAAGACTCATGACCGACACAAAGGCATCGCAGTCCACTAGAGAGCAGGGCTGGACGAGCACGCAGGCGTATGGATTGGCAGTGCTTTGCCTGGCCCTGGGCGTGGGGCTGGGATATCTTTTTCGCGGATCGGCGCCGGTTAGTGCGCAGGCTGCAGCGGCGACGCAACAAGCGGCGACGTCACAAAGAGAGAATCCTCAGAGGCAGGGTGCCGAAATGCAGGCGGCGACGGCCAAGGCCACGGAGCCGCTGCTCGAAGCCGTAACGCGCGATCCGAATGACTATGAAGCGTTGGTCAAGCTGGCCAATGTTTTTTATGACGGCCAGGAGTTCCAGAATGCGATCCCGTATTACGAGCGTGCGCTGGCGATCCATCCCGAGAATCCCGATGTGCGGACGGATATGGGCACGGCGTATTGGTATATGGGCAACGCCGACAAAGCGATCGAGGCCATGGAGACTTCGCTGAAATATCGTCCGGGACATCCCCAGACACTGTTTAACCTGGGGTGGGTGCGCTGGCAGGGCAAGTCGAATCCCAAAGGGGCGATCCAAGCGTGGGAGCAGTTGCTGAAGGCGAACCCGGACTATCCGCAGAAGCAGCAGGTAGAGCAATACATCGCCAAAGCGAAGGAACACGCCGCGCGAGGATAGTCGAGAGAAGCATATTCGAGAAGCTTGCGCCACTTCGTAACTTTCATACGGGCGCGATGGGGCTTCCCACGGGGAAGCCCCAATTTTTTGTTGTGATTGATTGCGTCCCGGTTCGGGATGACGCCATTGCCTCCTGCTAACTTTGCCCGATGTGGAGGGAACGCGGCAGGAGTCAATAACAGGCCTCAGGCTGAAGAATTCTCCGAAGTCACCGAGTCGGTTTCGTCTTCTCCGGCCGGCATCAGATCGAATTTTTTCAGCTTGTAGCGAAGGGCGTCGCGGCTGATATCGAGCAGGCGAGCGGCATGTGTCTGGTTGTTGTTGGCCTGACGCATGGCAAGCTCGACCATGGCGCGCTCAACTTCTTCCAGTGATGTTCCCTCTTCCGGAATGTAGAGCCGCGGCAGCACGCGCCCATTCGCCAACTGCTTGCCCCCGGCGTCGGCCGAGGCACTGCTGGCCTCGAAGGCCGTCAGGCCGCTGCGTCCCGCTTCCCCCACAGCGAAAGGCATGTAAACCGGCCGCAGGACCGATTCGTCTTCGAGGATCATGGCGCGCTCGATCGAGTTCTTCAGTTCACGTACATTGCCCGGCCAGTTGTGCGCCAGGAGCAACCGGCGCGTCTCTGGGCTGATGCCGCGCACCGACTTCTTGAACTTTCGGTTGTACCAATCGATGAAGAAGTCGACCAGGGGAAGAATGTCTTCCTGCCGCTCCCGCAGTGGCGGAATGAAAATCGCGATGATTGCCAGTCGGTAGTAAAGATCTTGCCGGAAGTGGCCCTCGCGAACGGCTTTCTCGAGATCGCGATTGGAAGCGGCCACGACGCGCACATCCACCTGCAGATCGCGCACACCGCCGACACGCCGAATCACCTGATCTTCGAGCACGCGCAGCAATTTAGCCTGCAGCAACGGCGAGAGCTCGCCGATTTCATCCAGGAACAGCGTGCCGCCATGGGCCGTTTCAAAAAGGCCCTTCTTCATCGCTTTAGCGTCGGTGAAGGCGCCTTTTTCGTGGCCGAAGAGCTCGGCCTCCATTAGAGTCTCGGGAATCGCCGAGCAGTTGATGGCCACGAAAGGACCATTCTCGCGGCCGCTTTCGTAGTGGATGGTCTTGGCGACCAGATCTTTGCCGGTGCCGCTCTCGCCCTGAATCAGAATGGTCGTGGCCTCGCTAGCAGCGACCTTGCGCACGAAGTTCATCAGTTCGGTGCTCTTGGCAGAGACGGCGACGACGTCGTGATATCCAGTGTGGCGCTTCACCTCTCCGCGCAGGGACTGCACCTCGCTGCGCAGGCGGTTGGCCTCGAGCGCATTCTGGATGGTGACGCGCAGCTCTTCGAAGTCGAGCGGCTTGCCGATGAAATCGTAGGCGCCGAGCTTGAGCGCCGTCTTTACGTCGTCGAGCTGCGGATCGGCAGTGATCATGATGACGGCCGGAGAGTCCGCAGACTTTTTAATTTGTTCGAGCACCTGCAGCCCGTTCATGTCGGGCATGCGCACGTCGAGCAGGATGAGGTCAAGCGACTCTTGCTGGGCGAGGCGGAGCCCGGGCTCGCCGGATTGTGCCTCCAGGACGTTGTAGCCCCACTCTTCGCACTTCTGGCGCAGCGACCAGCGCACCAGGCGTTCATCGTCGACGACGAGGATTCGTTCCGCGGGCATCGGATATTTAGCTTACTACGGAAGGGGTGGGAGTGGGCTTTGGGGGTGCGGTTGGGAGCTTGGCGTGGTGGCCGCGGCATTTGGACTTTCACGTTCTTAAATCTTGCAGATCACAGAGAAACTGCAGCAGGTGTCCCTGGCCAGTGCGACACTGCGTGCTACCACTCAACCCTCTCTTTGCCGCATTCCGAGCCGGTTTTGACGGAATTACGCCTGTTTGACGGGGTGATTCGTGCTACCAATTCGCGAAGAGTTGGCACGCGTGGCTTGTTGAGTCGCACTCGAATGCCCCTTTTAGCGGTTTCGATTGCGACGGGATCGCCTTCCTGCAATCCAACCACTTCCGCTAGACGCTTCGGGATGGGAATTGCGAGGCTATTTCCCCATTTCACAACTTTAGTGCCTAGCATAGATCGCAAGTGGGGCATTAGAGGTCGACCGGCTCTGGTGGAGAATCGTCGCAAGGTGGGAATCGTTCGTCGTTACGCCTGAGGGCCTTCAGCACGGCAAGCAACGATTTTCGAGGAGCAGGCTCGATGACCAGCTTATCTCCGTCTTCCGGGCCTGGCGGCGTCTTTGCAGGGCATTCCGAGGTGATTCGACGCTTTTTCGTTTTGCGTTCGATTGACATCGCCCATGCCTGAGCATAAGCCGTGCCGGAGGTTTGTCAACGGCTCTTTGGGACAACCACTGGGGCTGTCGCACGCTGCAGTGGCAGCACGACTGAGAACGTCGTTCCTGACCCAACCGCGCTGGTCACGTCGATGCGTCCCTGGTGGTCTTCGATGATGCGTTGCGCCAGCGATAAGCCCAGACCGGTTCCGTCGCCTTTGGTGGTGTAGAAGGGACGGAAGATATTGGGCAAGTCGGTGGCAGCGATGCCGCGGCCGTTGTCGGCAACTTCGATGATCGCAGTCTTCTCGCGTTTCGATAAGGTGACCGTGATTTTGCCAGCCTTGTCTACGGCTTGTACTGCGTTGAGCAAGAGGTTCAGCAGGACCTGATGAATCTGGTCGCTGTCGTGTTCGATCTCGGGCAGAGTCGGATCTTTTTGTAGAGCGATCTCGACCGACTTAGACATGGCCTGCTGGCGGCCCAACATGACAGCATGTTCGACGGTTGTGTTCAGATCGCTCTTGCGGACCATGGGTGGGTGGGGGCGCGCGGTCTGCAAAAGATCGGTGACGATGTGATTGATGCGCGCGATTTCCTGGCGAACGTCTTTGACTACCGAGCGCGCTGGGCTTGTCGAAGGCAGGTCGCGGCCGATGATCTCGATGACGCCGGCGATACCTGCGAGCGGATTGCGGATTTCGTGCGCGAGGCCGGTGGCCAACTCTCCTAGTGTGGCGAGGTGCTCGGCGCGCGACATCTGCGTACGGTGAAGGTGCTCGATCTCGATGCGGCTTTCGCGGAGTTGCTCGACCATCTGGTTGAAGTTGCGCCCGAGATCGCCGATTTCATCGTTGCGGCGGGAGAAACTCACCGAGACGTTCAGATCACCGGCGCCGAGCTGTGAGATTTTCTGCTGCAGTTCGACCATGGGACGTTGCACGGTGTAAGTCAGCACGACGAGCAAGGCTCCGCAGATCGCTACTGCACCCGCGCCCGCCACCAGCAATACGATGTGGCGCTCAGGATCGCGCCAGGAGAGCGTCGCCAGAAGAAAGAGCAGCATTCCACCGAGCAGAACGCAGGCGATCGGCAGCAGGGCTTTGATTTCCCAGGTGATGCGCAGCCACGGCAGATCGGAACTCTTGCTCTGTTTTGCGCCGAATGATGCCTCGGAGGCCGCAGCCTGACTCTCTCCGTTCTCGATCAGGTAGCCCGCGCTGAACGAGCTCTTCCGCGCAGGCGGTTTAGCATCGGGTTCGTGCGCGTCAGGAAGTGGAACCGGGTTCGTCATCTGGTTTTCTTTTATGGCCTCAGGCATAGGCGTGTAATCCGGGGAGAAGATACGTGACTCCGAAGAAAGTGAACATCACCACGGCAAAGCCGAGGATGGCGAAGTAAGCGGCACGGCGTCCGCGCCAGCCGCGCGTGATGCGCATGTGCAGATAGCCGGCGTAAACCAGCCAGGTAATCGCCGCCCACGTCTCTTTGGGATCCCAATTCCAGTAGGAGCCCCAAGCCTGGTTGGCCCAGTAGGCGCCGGCGGCGATCATCAGGGTGAGCAGAGGGAAGGCAATGCAGATCGTCTTGTAGGTGATCGTGTCGAGTGCTTCGGCGGCGGGCAGCAACCGCTCGAGATCGTTGCGGCGCCACAGCAAGAGCAGATAGAGCAGGTTGGCGAAAATTCCGCCGATCAGCGCCGAGAGGATGAACGGGCTCGCCGCCAGGCTCGTAGGATAGAGGCCCTCGGCGTCGAGCGAGGGATACGCCGCATCGCGCACGCGCAGCAGGAAGAAGACGAGCGCGAGCGCCTGCAACAGAATGCTGGGAAACACGGCGCGATTGGCGAGGGTGAGCAGTCCCTCATTTTTCCGCGCGAGAGAAAGAATGTAGAGTACCAGCGGCGCGGCGACAGTAGCGAACACCAGCAGCATCAGCCAGCCGAGATCGGGAATGGTCACGAATAAGCGCACACCGCGCGAGATGAAGACTTCCTGTTTATTCTGGGCGTCCCATGCCACCACGTTGAAACCGCCCCAGCGCTCGAAGCGGGTGAGAATCGCGGCATAGATTCCGACAGTGAAGATGCCGGTCGCGGCCAGGAATGTCTCGGTTTTTACCTTGTCTTGAATCAGGAACATCATGGCCAGCGCGAAGCTCAGCGCACAGGCAGCATAGGCAAGCATGGCCAGCGTGACGTGCACGTGCAGCCAGGTAGATTGCAAGGCTGGAACCAGAGGGCGAACGTCGCTGCGCAGCAACTGCATCAGGACCACGCCGACGATCGCGACGGGCATAGTGACTGTGCCGATGACTTTGACCCCATATTTTTTTTCGGCGACCAGCGTGAGCGCGGCCAGCGTCCAGATGAAGCTCAATAGCATTTCGTAAAGGCTGGCGAAGGGAGGATGGCCGGCCTCATACCAGCGGTGAGCGATAGCCGCGGTATTGGCGATGAGACCGGCCCAGGTCGCAAGTGAGGCAAACTTGATGTAGGACTCCGTGCCGGTGACTCCGAAGGCAAGATAGAGGGCTCCGGCTCCGGCGTAAAAAACCAGCGCGGCATAGAGCAGATTGGCTTCGCTCAGAATGCTTCCGCTCTTAACGACGTTCAAGAATGCGATGAACAACAGGAAGGCGATGCTCAAACCCACCATCACGACCAGCGTCGCGCCGCTTGCGGGATGCTGTTCTGCCTGTGTGCGTGACATGTTTCTCATCCTCCGATGGCCTGGCTACTTGCCGGCGATTGTCCAGTGTTGAGCGGGGTCGGATTCGGGTTGAGTCGCCCCGCCGTGCGGTTGCAATTCGCGCTGGATCCCTTCCACCAGCTTCTTGAACTTGATTTCGAACGCGTCGCGGTTGCGATTCGCTGTGCCGCCGACCCATAACGCCAGCTTCCCGCGCGCGTCGGCGACCGGAACCACCCAGAAACGCATATGCGTGATGTAGAACACGAACGTGAGTCCGATCGCCATTAGAACCACGCCGGCCCATACGGCCCACTGCCCGGGCTCATGCGAGACTTCGAGTCCAGTGAAAACTTCCGTCTTTAGATCTTTCGGCTCGAAAGCATAGGGCGAAGCCGCGTTCTCGGAGCTGCCGGGTATCTCCGGCAGCCATACATTCACTGCCTTGCTGGCCTTGGCCGAAGTGACGATCAGGTGCACCGCGGGATTTACCACGTCGGTGCTGCGCGCGTAGATATGGCCATCCTGTACGACATAGTCGGGAATGAACTCCGCGAGCTGAACCTTTGTATCGGCGTCGAGCGTGACAATCTGATTTAGCCGGAGCGCTATCTCCCGGGGCTCTCCCGCCGCTCCGGCGGGAGTTGCGTTCAGGGTGAGTAGATCAAGCTTTCCGGTGCGACCGTAGCTGGCCTGGTAAAAGCGGACTCCGCGATAGACCAGCGGATCGTTGACAACGATTTCCTTGTGCAGAACTTCGCGATCGCGATCGACGATGGCGAGTTTAGACCAGTATTTCTTGGGCGTGCCGTCGAGATAAGTTTCTTCGCCAGCTCCGTCGCAGCGGATTGAGAAGGGGATTCTTCGGTTCACTCCGGTCTTCAATTCGATCTGGCTGCTTGCGCTGCCGGGATTGAGGGTGAGGAAGCCGCGCCAGCCATAGAGAGCGTCGATGATGCCACCCAGGAAAATCAGCAACAGGCTGGCGTGCACGATGTAGACGGCCATCTCAGAAATGCGATTGCGCTCGGAGAACAGAGAGAAGCTGTCTGTGCGAACGATGCGCTCCGACTTCAGGCCCAGTTTGCGGAAGGCGTCTTCGGCGGCGCTGAGTCCGTGCTCCTCATCCGTGACTGCGATCCTGGCCTGCGTGGGCAGGACTCGCCGGAAGGTCTCATCAGGGCTCTTATAGGGGCGCGAGAAGAACCTCCAGGCGTTGGGAAAGCGGTCGATGGAGGCGGCAACGATGGTGAGGCTGACCAGGATCATCAGCGCGACGAACCAGCGCGCATGGAAGACATCCGTGAGGCCCGTGAGATCGAGAAAGCGCAGCATGGCAGGCGAATAAGCGCGCATCATGTCGTCGGGGTCCGTCATGGGCCGCTGCAGAATGACCGTGCCGGCCGCTGCGAAAATCAGCACGAGAATGATCAGGACAACGCCGGTCTTGATGGAGCTCAAAGTCTGCCAGGTCTTGCGGGACGCGGTGCGAAGTGTGAGAGCCATGGGAGTCCTCAACAACGCAATGGGTGATGCACTTTCCCCGCCAAGATTAAGTTTTTCACGCAAATGCCGTGAGATCAGTTGTTTGAGCTGGTTTACTGTCGAGCGCGATAGGGCGGTTGTGGGCCATAACACTCAATCGATTTGTCGAATGCCCTGTGATTTCACGCACTTCCCTGACGCTGTGACCCAGATCACAATTCCGCCACCTTCATGGGGCATTTCACCACGGCCAGTGTGGGAGAACCCTCATTACCTTGAAGAATTCCGGGCGGGGCTGGATCAGCCCGACTTCATGAAAACGGTCTTAAATAACTGTCCCGCAGTTACTTAGGAAGCTGTTGATTTTTTCCTCATATTGTTGTCGGCGAAGGCGACCCTCGTGCAATTGCATCAGTGGTCATGGCTCCCAGTTCGCCAAGCCGGGTTGTTGCAATTCGAAACGCTGGGCTATGCGGCGTTATCCGCAGGATGGTCGGCGGGCTAGCCGCGATCATCCTGCTAACAGCTCCGGCAAGTGCGAAAACTCACCCGGTTCCGCTCGACAAGAACGTCGATGCGAAAGCCTGCCTGCAGTGTCACGAAGACAAGACCAAAGGGAAGTCGGTCCATTCGGCGATTGCCACCGGCTGCCTGAGCTGTCACGAAGTCCGAGTCAACAAAGACGTAACCCGGGTCAAGCTGATCACCACAACTCCGTATAAGGTTTGCCTGACCTGCCATAGCGAAAAAGACGCAGCGCAGATTAAAGGCACAATCCACAAGCCGGCTGTTCGCGATTGCCTGACCTGCCACGATCCGCACGCTACCGATTACAAGAACCAGCTGCTGAAGGCGACTTCGGGCGAGAAGAAAGACAATCTTTGCCTCACCTGCCACAACCAGGGCGAGAACACGCCGGCTAAGGGCAGCCGCCACGCAGCCCTCGACATGGGCTGCGACACCTGCCACACCACGCACAAGACCGGCGCCGAAATGACCCCCGAAAACCGCTTCCACCTGACCAAAGCGGCTCCGGCGCTGTGCATCGACTGCCACGATCCGAAAGATGCCGGACTGCAAAAGGCGCACCAGAATCAACCGTTCGGAAAAGCGAATTGCCTGCAGTGCCACGATCCGCATCAATCGGCGGCGCCGAAGCTGATGGCAAAGTTCGAGCATCCGCCGTTCGCGGATAAGCAATGCGAAGTCTGCCACGCTCCGGCGAAAGATGGAAAGGTCGTGCTGACGCAGAAGAGCGCGAAAGACCTGTGCGTCACGTGCCACGATGATAAGGCGAAGCTGATCGAGACGGCGAAGGTGCAGCATCCTGGCGCAGCCGGAGATTGCACCGACTGCCACAATCCGCACGCGGGCAATACGCCGGGATTTGTGCAACCCGATCCGGTGAATGCCTGCCTGACCTGCCACAGCGATCAAGCCGAACAGGCGAAGAAGCCGCATCTGCACCAACCGGCCTTTGCGCAAGGCTGCGCGACCTGTCACGAGCCGCACGGCGGAGAGAATGCGCACCTGCTGCGCGCCGCGAATGTGAATACGGTTTGCCTCGAATGTCACGGTCCCGATCGCGCACCCGGCAAACTCGAGGCGGAGCATCTGACGACCCTGTTCGAGGGGAAAGTCCGGCTGCCGGAGGATTACTTCAGAACGCAGCGGCCTCCGGTGCTGCCGCTCGAGTACGGCGTGGGACATCCCACCGAGCGCCATCCGATTTCTGACGTGACCAACATCAACACGAAAGCGGTCACGGCGATGAACTGCCTCACCTGTCATCAGCCGCACGCTGGGGCCGAGAACGGAATGCTGGTGAAGGATCAAGCGCCGAACATGGAGTTTTGCCGCACCTGCCACAACAATCCGATGGACCTGAAATCGATTGGCGACAGCAAATTCGGAGGGGGAGGAAAACGGTAATGGTCGCTCATCGCACAACGAACCTGTTTCAGTCTGCCGGCGCTGGATTCCTGGCGCTGGCCCTCCTCGCCGCGCCGGCGTTCGCCGAGAGAAAAAAAGCTCCGCCCGCAACGCCGCAAAAACTGGGCGAGCAGCGCAGTACCGGCCACTTCGATATCGGCAAGATTGTGTGGCCGAATCCGCCGGCGATTGCGCGCGTCAAGTTCGTTGATCTGTTCACCGGTGAGAAGGTCGATCCCAATCTCTTCACCAAGAAAAATGAGAAGGGGAAACAGAAGTGGATGGACCGGCTGGCCGGTACCAAGACTACAGATGAGATTCAGATAAAAGACCTGCCGTTCCAGTTGATTCGCCCCTACGGCGTTGCCGTCGATTCCAAAGGTTTGATCTACGCGGCGGACCAGGGCGTCAGCGCGGTCTTCATTTTCAATCCTGAAACCCGGGCGGTTGAACTCATCGGCAACGGGAAGCAGGTGCACTTTGGCGCCATCAGCGGCCTGGCGATTGACGACAACGATCGCCTCTTTGTGACCGACGTCGGCCTGCACCGCGTGGATGTATTCGCTCCCGGCACGCACCAACTTGATACCGCCTTCGGCGGGGATGTGCTGGCGAATCCCTCGAGCATCGCGATCGACACCGAGAACCGGTTTCTTTATGTCGTCGACACGCAGAACGATATCGTCGACGTCTTCGACGCGGACACGTACAAATTGCTGCGCAAGATCGGCACGCCGGGCAAGAAACACACGCTCACGAATCCCGGAAATTTCGCCCTGCCGATGGGAGTTGCGGTCGACCACGACGGCAACGTCTACGTGGCCGACACGTTCAACAACCGGGTTGAGATCTTCGACGCCGATGGCGGCTTTGTCAGCACGTTCGGTAAGAACGGCGACGGCCCGCAGGACTTTGAGCGGCCCAAGGGAATCGCTATCGATTGCGACGGCCACATCTGGGTCACGGATTCGGCACAGGACCGGGTCAAGGTGTTCAACCAGGAAGGCCGCCTGCTGATTTATTTCGGAATGCACGGCGAATATCCGGGAAAGTTCATGGGCATTCACGACATCGTTATCGACAAAAACAACCGCGTCATCACCTCCGAGATTTTTCCCGGCCGCGTGCAGGTGTTCCGTTACGTGACCGATGCAGAGGCGGACGCGGAGAAAAAACGGCGTGAGGGCGAAGGCGACAGCAAGCCCGCCGCTCCGGCCAAGGCCAGCGAGTCCGGCTCGAGCTCCACCAAGGATTCAGCGGTAATGCAGGTCAAGTGAGAGCGATGAAGAATCAAGCGATTCACGAGATGCAGCAAGCCGCTTCAAGATTTTGGCGGTCCATGGCCGCTGAAAGGCCGCGGTTGGACGCGAGTCCGGCTCCGGGTTCGTCGGTTTCAGTTTTGGTGTTGCAACACAATCCTAAGGAGGTTTCGAAAGGTATGAAAAAAGCAATGTTAGTGCTGTTTGTGATCTGTGCCTCGGCTGCTATCGTCGCGGCCCAAGTAGGAACGATCAACAACACGGCCGATATTCTCGGCGCTCACCTCGGCTATGGCCGCGGATGCGTTATGTGCCACGCACCCCACAGCGGCCCGGCCGGCAACAACAAGGCTACCAACGACACACAGGCTGGCGAATTCGCCCTGTGGGGCCAGGATCTTACCCCACTGTATGGCGATGTGATCAACTTCAGCGGCGACGGCAAGACCACCTACCAGGTCACGCTGCCGAAGCAAGGAACTCTCACCAGCGCACATGACGCCAACACCGTCATCCTTTTCTGCTTGAGTTGCCACGACGGCAACCTGGCGAAGGTCGGCATGATGAAGGGCGTCACGGTTGAGACTCTGCCGGTGGTCGGCGGCAACGCCCCCACCCTGCTCGGTGCTGACGGCACGGGCTCCACCAACATGTATCAGAACGACCACCCGGTGGGCGCAAATGCAGTCGTTGGCTGCCAGGGCGCCTATCAGTGGGATTGCACCGGCGGCGTCACCACGGCCATCACGATGAACGGAACCGCCTCGGCTCAGTTCCTGAAGAACTATCCAGGTTCTTTCTGGAATGCGACCAGCGCGGGTTTCGGCACGTTCGGAACGACCGTAACCGCGGTCACCTGCACCACCTGCCACGATCAACACAGCATGACCGTGTTCACCACGGGCAGCGGCACGACGGCGCAGAACTTTGCCACGAGCTTCTTCATCCGCGGCAACTACCAGCCCCAGAGCGGCGGCAACAATGCAGCGCAATTCTGCCGCAACTGCCATGGTGGCGAAGCGAATGAAATGCACGGTGTGACTGGAGTCTCGACCAACTAGTTGTGGTTGTCCTTGTCTGGGGGGAGGGAAGATTCCTCCCCCTGATTTTGGAGAAATACCATGAAGCGCAAGTTCTCAATCTCGATCTTCCTGCTGGCGACGATCGGTCCGGCCCTGGGGCAACTGGTTAGCTCCCATGCTCCCACGACAGCGGCGCCAACCATGAGCAGTGTCCCGGCTCAGGTGGTCGTCGGCAAACCGGTGGCGCGAGTCAATGGAGCGGTGCTGACCGACCGCGACCTGCTGCGCGAGGAGTACACGATTTTTCCATATGCCCGGCAGCACAACGGGGGAATTCCCAAGGCGATGGAAGGCGATATTCGCAGTGGCGCCATGAAGATGATTGTCTTTGAGGAATTGGCCTATCAGGAAGCACAGCGGCGGAGGTTGACAGTGCCGGCGGCGCAGGTCCAGCGCGCCGAAGTGGCCTTCCGCAAGCAGTTCGCGAATCCACAGGAATATCAGGATCTGCTGAATACGGAATTCAAGGGCTCGAAGAAGCTGCTGCAAGCCAAGATCGAACGCTCGCTGTTGATTGAGCAGTTGTTAAAACTGGAAGTGCAGGACCGGTCTTACGTTTCTGTCGCAGAAGCGAAGGCGTTCTATGACAAGAACCCCGAGCGCTTCCGGATCCCGGAGTCCTACGCCGTGCAGACGATTTCGGTGATTCCGCCCAACAATGCATCGCCGGAGCAGGTAAAAGAGGCGCGCAGGAAGGCGGAAGACGCCCTACGCCAGGCCAAGCTGACCAAGAGCTATGACGAGTTTGGTCTGCTGGCGGAAAAGATTTCTGAAGATGATTACCGAGTCATGATGGGCGACCATCAATCGGTCGAGCGCGCCAAGCTGCCACCATCCGTGCTGCAGGCGGTAGTGAACATGAAGCCGGGACAAGTCAGCGATCTGGTCGATATCGGGAACAACGGCTATACCGTTGTCCGACTGAACGGGCGCACGTCCGCGGCGCAGAGGAAGTTCGAAGAAGTGAAAGAGTCTGTGCGCGCGTTCCTGAAGAAGCAGAAGGCTGAAAGCCTGCGCAGCGCCCTTGACAAGCGGCTCAGGAAGAACGCGAAGGTCGAGGAGCTCTAGCAAGGACTGTATGTATGTGGAATGCCTTCCAACGCGTGACTTTTACCGCGGGCCTGATGATCGCCCTGGTGATTTCGGCACGCGCCCAGCTTCAAGTCGGCGACAACGTCAGCATGAGGCTGAATGGAAATCTCTCCTTCGGGTACACCGGCGACTTTTCGAATGTGGCGGGGTCTGATCACACCATTAATCCCTCCGGCAATGCGGACTTGAGTGGTTCTTATTACAGTCCGAGTTTCCTGTCCTTCGATGTGCAGCCTTTTTACAACGAGTCGCGGGTCAATTCCACGTATCAATCCGCATTTCAGTCGACGGGGGTGAACGGCAGCGCATCGATCTTTTCCGGCAGCCATTTCCCCGGATCCGTTGCCTATAGCAAGACCTTTAACAGTCAGGGAACCTTCGCGGTACCGGGCGTCGGGGACTTTACGACTCGCGGCAACAGCGACAATCTGTCGATTGGCTGGGGCATCCGCATTCCGGACTACCCGACGGTCTCATTCCAGTTTGCCGACGGCGACAACACGAGTTCGATATTCGGAACCGATGCCAACGCCACCTTTCATAGCAAGACCTTCGGGGTGACCGCGAACGACACCCTAGCCGGATTCATCCTCAATGGTGGCTACCGGCACAACACCGTTCACTCGTTGATTCCAGAGTTTCTGGTTGGGGAAGGACCGCAAACGTCCGACACATCGTCGAATACCTTCGATGTCGGAGTTCAACATAAGCTGCCCATGCACGGCTCGTTTTCTGCGGCAGGAAGCAGGTCGGATCTTAGCGCGGAATCCAGCGGTGATCACTACAACACGACTATCGACACCGCCAGCTCGGGCGTGGGATTCGAGCCTGTGAAAAACTTGAACGCGGGGGTCAATGCTACTTACACCAACAATCTGGAGGGGTCGCTTTACCAGTCGGTGATCACCTCGGGAGTGGTCGTGCCACCGGCTTTGCTCAACTATTCCACGCACTCGCTGGATATCAATAGCCAGGCCAACTATGTTCTGCCGGCACTGCATCTGACTCTGATCGCCAGCGCCGACCGGCGGGAACAGACTCTGCTGGGAAGTTCGATTTCCTCCGATTCGCTCGATGAAATGGTGAGCTACGGCAACGAGCTATTCCATGGTTTCGTCAACGCAACGCTAGGTTTCACTCAGACTTCGGTCAACTTTGCTTCCAACACGAGTTCCAGGGGGTTTCTCAGCAATCTTTCCTATACCCGCAAGCTGCGAAGGTGGAACCTGAACGGCTCCTTCAACTATTCGCACAACACGCAGACCGTGCTGATCGGGTACACATCATCTGGCCACGGTTACTCAGCTGGCATCGGCCGCAAGTTCGGAACGTCCTCTTACTGGAGCATCAACGCCGCCGGTTCAAAATCGACCTTCAGCAATTCCACGGGCTCTGACAATTTCAGCCAGAGTTATTCGACCGCGCTGTCCGTAAGAAAGTTTAGCGTCAGCGGAGGCTACAGCAAAGCCGACGGCACTTCGATTCTGACGCCAACTGGCCTGACGCCGATCTCGAATCCGCTCCCAGGCACGGTTCCCGTCGAGGCGATCGTGTTCAACGGAAAGTCCTACTCCTTCGGTGCATCCCTGACTCCGGTTTACGGGCTCGTTTTATCAGGAAGTTACTCGAAGACCAACAGCAGCACCACCTCCCTATCCGCCGCTTCCCAAAACGAAACCCAGCAACTGAACACGATGTTACAGTACAAAGTACGGAAGTTGTGGATAACGGGCGGGTATCTGAAACTGCGGCAGGGATTTAGCATTACCGGAACACCGCCAAGTTCAGACTCGTCCTTTTTTGTGGGAATCACACGGTGGTTCAACTTCTTCTGAGATCGTTGCTGTCTCGACGTGCGCAAACAATCATCTTGCTTTGCACCCTCGCATTGATGGTAGGCCCGTCGCTGGACGCCGCAGCAAGAAAGCCAAAAACGCAGGCGGTGGAGGTTCCTGAACTCGAGTTGGAGGGCGGGCGCCATCTCAGCTTTGAGCGCAGTTTTTCGTCCGAGCCCGAAGTCCGGCTCAAACGCGGCTTCTGGAACAAACTGGTCGACGTTGTCGCCGGCGCTCCGGAGTTTCACTTCCTCGTCAGCCCGTATGAAGTCGCGACCGATTCGCGCGGCAGGATTATCATCACCGATCCGGGCACGGCCGGAATTCACATCTTTGACTTCGAGCAACAGAAATACAAATTCATCGCGCGCGAGAAGGATCAGGACGGCCTCGTTAGCCCGCAATGCGTGACCGTCGACGCTGCCGACAACATCTATGTCACCGACTCCGAGTCGGGAAAGATTTTCGTCTTCGCACCCAGCGGAAAATTCCAGCGTGCGATTGGCAGCCTCAAGGGCGGCGAGGGCTACTTTAAGCGGCCGACAGGAATCGCGGTGGATTCGGAGGCGCAACGGATTTACGTCAGCGATACCTTGCGCAACCAAGTCTTCGTCCTCGACATGCAGGGCAACGTGCTCGAAACCATTGGAAAGCACGGCGAAGGCAATGGCGAGTTCAACTATCCCACCGAGTTGCGCTTGTCCGGGGATAACCTGATCGTCGTTGATGCCATGAATTTTCGCGTGCAGGTCTTCGATCGTGCCGGCGAATTCCGCTACGCCGTCGGCCACATTGGAGCCGCTCGCGGCGAGATGTTTCGGCCCAAGGGAATCGGGATCGACTCCGAAGGCCACCTCTATGTCGTCGAAGCGGTGAGCGGGCTTGTGCAAGTCTTCGACGAAAAGGGAGATCTTCTCTACTTCTTCGGGCAGAAGGGCAGCGGCTTCGGTGAGTTCCAACTGCCTACGGGCTTGTGGATCGATCACAACGATCGCGTGCTGGTCGTGGATTCGTTCAATCGCAGAGTGCAAATCTTTCACTACTTCGGCCTGCCCAAACAAAGCGGCGGCGGAGGCCAGCGATGAGAGCGCGGCTCTCGGCAGCGTTAGCGGCGATGCTGATCGCGGCATTCTGCGGCCGGACGGCATCCGCGCAGA
Organism: Candidatus Solibacter sp.; assembly: GCA_035501655.1. GTDB lineage: Bacteria > Acidobacteriota > Terriglobia > Terriglobales > Acidobacteriaceae > Sulfotelmatobacter. Next base: position 172,005 of record DATJVU010000035.1, on the reverse strand, counting down.
TCAGCGCCGACGTGCTCGGAGCGCACAACATGTCGCCGGCAAGCGGGTCGACGATTACCGGCAATCTTGGCAGTCCCTGCCTGTATTGCCACGCTCCCCACTCGGGTATCAACGGAACGCCTGGCGTTGGCGGTACGCCGTTGTGGAGCCAGAAACTTTCGAACGTGCAGTCGTATCAGGTCTACAGCAGTTCGACCATGGTTAACAAAACCAACGCCTCGCCGCCGCTGGGTTCAAACAGCACATTGTGCCTGAGTTGTCACGACGGTACGGTCGCGCTGGGAACGCTCACGCCGTATGGCCAGGTCGCCATGACCGGCAGCCTGAGCGGTACGACGGCCGATCTGGGAACCAACCTCCAGACTACGCATCCGTTCAGCTTTATCACCCCGTTGCAGCCTGCGGCAGACCTGGTTGCGTCGCTGAGTGCGGTTCCTCCTTCCACAGCCGATAAGACCGGAGCCGTGCAACTCATCAACGGAAACGTGGAATGCGGAAGCTGCCACAATCCGCATGTGCAGAACATTGATTCCAGCTCCGATTTTCTGGTCATCGACAATTCGCAAAGCGCGCTCTGCCTCGCCTGCCACAGCACGATTCCAAGCGGGAGCGGCATGGGATTGGATACTGCGCGTGCTGCGAGCGCGACGAGCTCGAGCACAACTACCGGGACGGCGGCTCAGGCGCGGAATCCGCTCGGCGATTGGCGGGCGAGTATCCATGCCACGGCCAATAACCGGGTCACCGGGCCGGTGTCGCTGCTAGGTGTGGGTATTTCCAGCCGATTTAGTCGGTTGTCGCTCGGCCCTTACACATCGTTGCAAAAGAACGGCTGCCTGTCGTGCCACGAATCGCACAACTCGGCCAAGGGGTTGCTGCGCGGCACCGACGACCAAGCCTGCCTGGTCTGCCACAATGGCGGGACGAACATTTCGCCGCCAGCCCCGAACGTCTTTGCCGAAATGTCGATGCCGAAAATCAGCCATATCCCGGCTGTGACAACGGGGAACAATCTGCATTCGGCGCATGAAAACGATCTTCTGAATCACAATCGGCACGCGAACTGCGTCGATTGCCACAATCCTCATGCCACGAAGCGTGTCGGCCTGACCTTTCCCGCGCCGCCAGCCATACGTCCATCGCAGGAGGGAGTTGTAGGCGTGAGCGCGACCGACGGACGGAGTTCTGTTTATCCCGCAACCAGCCAGTACGAGAACTGCCTGCGCTGCCATGGCGCCAGCACCGGCAAGACGAATCCGGCGGCATTCGGATACCTGCCTGTGCGGTTAGTCTCGGGGCCAGATCCCCTGAACATTCTTCCGGAGTTCACTCTCACCTCCACCTCCAGCCATCCCGTGATGCATGACCGCAGCAGCCCGTTTCCCCAGCCTAGTTTGCGGCCGAACATGCTCGACCTGGACGGTAACAAGCCAGGCCGCAACATGGGCACACGCATCCTGTGCACCGACTGCCACAACAGCGACGACAACCGCGAATTCGGTGGCAACGGCGCCAACGGTCCCCACGGCTCGATCTATCCGCACATCCTTGAACGTCGTTACGATATGAGCCAGGCCTCCGTGCCGGGCCAGCCGATTACCAATCTCTACTATCCGCCCAATCTGAGCGCGACTGGCAACTACGCCCTTTGCGCCAAGTGCCACGACCTGGCCAATCTGATGAGCAACGCCAGTTTCCGCGAACACTCGCGCCACATCAACGATGGCTTCTCCTGTTCCGCGTGCCACACATCTCATGGAATGGGCTCGCAGGCAGGTACGATTTCCGGCGAGCGCATGGTGAACTTCGATATCAACGTTGTGGCTCCGAACGGCAAGTCGCCCATCATCTACCGGCGCGCCACGGATTCCTGCAGCCTCACCTGCCATGGGCATCCGCACAACGGCGCGGGCGGCCCGGGCGGGTCGCCGATGCGAACACGTTGAGATGCAAGGCTGTTCATGCGGCTTTTGCCCCACCAGAAGGAGTGCTTTGCCGCCCGCGCGAGGCCGCCTGCCATTGATTGGTCTGTTATCCAGGGTGAAATAAAAGAGATAGCGGTCGCCTACGCTGGCATGAGAAATGCTTCGTACACCACGTGCAAGTCTATGTCTGCGATCCAGCTATCGGATAATTCGGGCTCCCGTTGGCGGGCGTGGCAGGCCTACTCGATGGCAGCGGTGTGTCTGCTAGTGGGCGTGCTCGCCGGATATCTCTTTCGCGGCTCGGCGAAGCCCGCGTCGATGCCCGCCGTGGCGTCGCAGCCCGCCGCTGTGAACGCGCCCAGTGCGGCCCAGCAAATGCCGACCCTCGACGACATGAAGCGGATGGCCGATCAGCAGGCGGCACCGCTGCTCCAAAAACTGCAGACGGATCCGACCAACGCTGAGATTCTGAATCAGGTTGGCAACATCTATCGCATCACCCACCAGTTCCAGCTGGCGGCGACCTACTACCAGAAGTCGCTGGATGTAAATCCCAAGAATGTTGGTGCGCGGACCGATCTCGCGTCATGCCTCTTCTATCAGGGAGACGTCGACGGAGCGATTGCGCAGTTAGAAAAGTCGCTAACCTACGATCCCAGGCACGCGGGAACATTGCTCAATCTGGGTATGGTGCGCTGGAAGGGCAAAAACGATGCGGCAGGGGCCGTGGCTTCATGGAACACGCTGCTGAAGTATCACCCGAATTATGAGAATAAGGACGCAGTGAAGAAATTCATTGCCGAGGCGCAGAGCAAGACCCAAGCGAAGCCTCAGTCAGCTATGCCCCTGAGTCAGTGAAAGTGACACAGCCGGTTTAATGTTGATCACGAATTGCGGCGGGTTTAACCGCACGCTCATCCGGCTGACCGCGCTCGGGCTTCTGGCTGTGTTCCCAGTCCTGGCGGAGCATCATTGCCCTGATGTGGAACCGCGACTCCTTGTCGGCGTCCTCGATGCGAATCAGCATCTCGTTTTTCTGCAGGCGGAAGCGCGTGACCTCGGCCAGCGGCAAGAGCGTCTCGCTTCTGCGGCCGCCGATCACATAGACGACTCTCTCCGAAACGAGAACATACTCCGGGCACAGCACCGATTCATCGACTTTTCCGCCACCGGACATGGCAGCCACAAATCCATGCTCAGCGTCGCAGGGCGCCAGGGTCATGCGCACGATCGTGCCTTCCTGCCGCGGAGCCTGGGCGACAAGTGACGCGGAGATGGCGATCAGCAAAATGCACAGCGGATTGTATTTCATCGTTCCCCCTGAGGACCGGAAGAATCGGGAATGTAATAGCCATTCCGGCTGACGAACTGCAGATTCAGGTTGTGCGTGGGAAGCACGCGAACCGGGTGAAAACCGGCGGCCGGGGACGGTACGCGGTAAGTGACGGTATAAGTTGCGTGGAGACTCTCGAGAATGGACTCTGCCGCCTGGCGCCCTCCTTCCTCAGGCGAAAAGGCGCGCCCTCCTGTTCCGTCAGCCAGAGCGCGCAGGACGGCCGCGCCCCGGGTGGAATCCGAGTTGTCCACGCGGATGCAATCCACCTGCACCTCGCCGGCCCGGGCGGACTCAATGGCGTCGCTCAGGGAACTGCGGCTGATCGTATCCTGGCCGTCGGAGAGGACGACCAGAACCCGCTCGGTGTGCGCATCTCCACGGCGTGCAAGAAATTGTGCGGCGAAAACAACCGTGTCAAACAGAGGAGTGAGGTTGCCAGAACGAGCGGCATGCGCAGTTGGGTCCGTGGGAAAAGGACGGCAATCGCCCGAGCACAGCAGAACTGGCTGGGAATTGTGGAACGAGAAGAGTGCGAGTCTCTGGTCGGCGACCTGTGTAGTCTGCGTGATCAGATCCACGTCGTCATTCATCTTCCGGCGCCACTGTGGGCGGACCGAGTCGCTGGTATCGATGAGGATCGCGAGCTCGAGAGAGAGCCAGTCCTCGTGTTCAAGGCTCTGGAAGTTGCGCACCACGACCCCGGCATCGACGACCGCAAAGTCGCTCTTTTCGAGAGCAGGCAGGCCGTGATGATTGCGATCGAGGGCAGAGAAACTGACGCGAACTTCATCGGCGCTCGCGTGGTAAATCGGTTCGGACTGAGACTGGCAAACGGCCGTACAGAATAACGTCCAGAAAAACCTGCAGAACACGCGCAGAAAAGATGACGCAGCACCGCGGCCGTGAAACAGTAGGCGCATATTCATTCCATCGGTCGCAGATCAGAAACTTTAGGGCTTGCCCTGCGACGGCGTTGTTCTGGTTTGAGTGGAAGGATGGGATGCAAGGCATATGCCGCTGCGGGGTATTCCCGGATTAGAGTTTGCAGAGACGGGGAAGAGATAGGCTTTGCGACGACCGGTGGCCGAGGTAGTCCGGGTCAAGAGGGCTTCCGCCGATACAGGAATAACGCTCCATTTTGCCTGAGCGAGGACGTTGCCGCTTCACTCGACGGCCGCAGCTGAAATCCATCCCCCTGGCGCATTACGCCAATCAAGTCGTAGTGGTTCTTCAAAAATGCATCGGACCAGTGCAGGAAGGTCATGTCGGAGTGCGGCAGGATCATCCAGTCGCGCACGAAGACGACGAATGCCGGCTGGGCGGCTTCGATCTCTCCGATGGCTTCGCGCTGCATAGCGGAGGCGTATTTGTGCTCTTCCATGAAGCTGTAGCTGTAGAGGTATCCCGTGGCGGACCGTCGCCGTGCGTAAAAGAGAATCTGCGGTTCAGATCCGAGCACGGCGATAGGCTGGTCCGGCGAGGAATGACCTCGAAGCCAGAGGCCCATGGCAGCCGCCTCGGGAAATGGGTCCGCCGGATACACATGCCGAGATGCCAAAACGGGATCGGCGCGAAAGAAAAAATACTCCTGTTGCAGCACACAACTGAAAACGGCCAGCGCGAAGATCACAAGCGGGAAGTAACGCTGAATGCTATCGCGACTGCTGGCATACGTGGCGGCCGAAGCGATTGCTATGCCGATGAGGAGAGCCAAGGCGGGCAGGAGCAGGATGAAGTAGTGGAAGCGGAAGTAGAATCCAGTTGAAACAGCCAGGGCGGAGAAAAAGAGGAGCCCGAGCACGAAGGCCGCTGTGTCCCGAAGTTTGCGATTCAGACCGATTGCAAGCAGCCCGAGAGCAGCCAGGATCCAGAGTGCGACGGCCGAGTAAATCACTTGCGGAACGTTATTGGAGAAGTAGACCCAGGTATGTCCCCAACTGGTGCCGTACTGAGCAGCGTAGTCGACCGTCCAGAACCAGAACTTGGCGAACGCTCCATCGCGCCACAGAATCAGGCATGTGGTGCCATACGGCAAGAGGCTGCCCACCACATAGGAGACTAACAACCACGCGATGCTGCGAAGTTTTACCATGCTCCAGCCCGCAGTGTGCGCCAGATACAGTCCTCCGAATATTCCAAATAAGGCTCCTGGCTGCTTCATGACGAACGCCGATCCCATACACAGGCCGGAGAAGAACAAGGTCACGATTCTCTTGCTCTGAATGCCACGGAGCAGAAGCCATAACCCAGCCACGGCAGCAAGCACCAGAAAGTGTGTAGCGTGAGCAGCGAAACCGTTCACACCGGGCCCGATCGAGAGCACCGCGTAGCTGATGCCCGAGACCCCACCGCCGAGCCGCCCGAGCAATCGGCGGCCCACGGCATAAATCAGAAAAACCGTGCAGGCATTTACCAGCAGCAGGCCGATCCGGATTCCCGCAGCCGTTTGGCCGAATGCCGCCATGATCATGGCGTAGGCCGCGTAGGTTCCGGGCAGTTTCATGTTGTAGGCGAGTTGGTAGGGTGGAACTCCTTGCAGAATCAATTGCCCGACATAGGCGTACTCGCCCTCATCGCGCTCCAGGGGCATATCGCGAAGACGCCAGCGAATTCCGGCGCACAGGAGGATGGCGGCCGCCAAAGCGACGATGTCCCAACGAAATTTCGAATTGTTGTCTCGGGGTGGGATGGCGCAACAATTTTACTCTGGCGTCAGGTGATGCTCACTTCTGTATACGTGCCGTAGACCTGCCGCAGCGCTTCGCAGATTTCGCCCACCGTTGCGTAAGCCCGGACCGCATCGACGATGTAGGGCATTGTATTCGCTGAGGAAACATTTCCATTCGATCCGGCTGTGGGTTCCTGAGCAGCGGCTTTCTTCAAGGCGTCGAGCGCGCGAATGACGGCTTCATTGGAGCGCTTGCTGCGAAGAGCGCTCAACTTCGCCGACTGCTGGCGAGCCACGCTCTCGTCGATATAGAGAATGTGTGGCGATTCTTCTTCGATCGCGAATTCGTTCACGCCGACGATGATCTTTTCCTTTGCTTCGACCGCGCGCTGGTACTGATACGACGATTCCGCAATCTCTTTTTGCGGAAACCCGCGCTCGATGGCTTTGACCATGCCGCCCATCGCGTCCATCTTGCCGAAATAATCGAACGCGCCGTTTTCCATCTGTAGCGTTAAGGTTTCCAGGAAGTATGACCCGCCCAGCGGATCGACCGTCTGCGCCACTCCCGATTCGTAGGCGATGATCTGCTGCGTGCGCAGGGCGATGCGCGCTGCTTCTTCGGTGGGCAGAGCCAGCGCCTCATCGTAGGAGTCGGTGTGCAGAGACTGCGTTCCGCCCAGCACGGCAGCCAACGCTTGCAGCGCCACGCGCGCAATGTTGTTCATCGGTTGCTGCGCCGGAAGCGAAACGCCGGCAGTTTGCGTGTGGAAGCGCATTAGCCAGGTGCGCTGGTTCTTGGCGCCGAAGCGCTCCTTCATCACGCGATACCAGATTTTGCGTGCCGCCCGGTATTTCGCGATCTCTTCGAAGAAATCGTTGTGCGCATTGAAGAAGAAGCTCAGCCGCGGGCCAAACTCATCTACGTCAAGGCCGCGCCGGCGCGCCCACTCTACGTACTCGACGCCGTCGTACAAAGTAAAAGCCAATTCCTGCAGCGCAGTCGAGCCAGCCTCGCGAATGTGATATCCACTGATCGAAACAGTATTGAAACGCGGAGTGAATTTAGTTCCGAACTCGAAGGTGTCGATCACCAGCCGCATCGACGGAGCCGGAGGATAGATGTATTCCTTCTGCGCGATGTATTCCTTGAGAATGTCATTTTGAATCGTGCCGGAAATCTTCTTCCAGTCCGCGCCTTGCTTTTCAGCGACCACTAGATACATCGCCCAAAGCACCGAGGCAGGAGAATTGATAGTCATCGATACGGTCGTCTTTTCCAGATCGATGCCGCTGAAAAGAATTTCCATGTCTTCGAGCGAATCGATCGCCACACCGCACTTGCCGACTTCGCCTTCACTTGCCGGATGATCGGAGTCGTAGCCCATCAGTGTGGGCAGGTCGAACGCCACCGAAAGCCCGCTGCCGCCGTGCTCGAGTAGATATTTGTAGCGCCGGTTGGTTTCCTCCGGCGAAGCAAAACCGGAAAACTGCCGCATAGTAAAAAGCTTGCCGCGATATCCGGTAGCATGAATGCCGCGCGTGAACGGCGCCTGGCCGGGATATCCAAGATAGTTTTCCTCGCTCCACTCTGCGGGCAGATCGGCCTGCGTGTAGAGGCGGCGAATCGGCAACCCAGAAATCGTGGTGAAGCGCGCATTGCCGAGCTCGTCCAGGTTCACGCCTGTGGGCGCGCCGATGGGACGCTCGGGAGCTTTCTCGATGGTAGGCCCGAGCGTTTTTTCGGCCCATTGCTTTTCCGCTTCAGATGGATTCCGATTTTCGAAAACATCGGCAATCGGACGTTCGGCCACTTGCGGGCGCGCTGACGGCTTGTACGGCTTTTTGTTCATGCGAATTCTCTAGAGCCCCAGTACTCTGATTCGATGATAGGGAAGCACGCGCGGCAGGGCAAGGTTACGAAGCAGAGGCAAAACGACCGGTCGGTCTGGGATGAACTGGCTTCTGAGATATCTTTGGCCTATCCGCTCACTCTCGCGTCCGCGATAAGTCCCACGCCTTGGCGTATTTCCAGGCGACATAGATCGCATGATTCACATGCAGCAGGAATCCTTCCCGGCCGTCGAGAAATCCCAGGCGAAAGAAATAGTTGTAGAGGAAAGTGAAAAAAGGCCGCAGCGTGATGTTGACTACGGTCCACCGCACTCGCCCGTTCGCCACCACCATCTCGGCGCCCAACGAGGAGTAGCGGTTCATGTGCTCGATGTAGTCAGAGATGGTTGGATACGAACGATGCAGGAGTGCTCCGGATTGGATTCGTCGGGTGATTCCCTCGACACGAATATCCTCATGGACCGCACGGTTTTCAAACTTACCTCTGCCGCGGCGGAACAGGCGCAGCTTGCGATCGGGCCAGAAGCCGCCGTGCCTGATCCACCGGCCGAGAAATTCGTTCTTCCGAGGTATGAGCAGGCCGTCGAAGTTCACGTGCGGAATTGCGCTGGGATCAGATGTATCGGCACCGGAAGTTAGTTCCGGCGACTTGCCCAGTTCCCACAAGCGTGCCAGCGAATCCAGCAGTTCGGTCAGAGCGTGTTGCAGATCGAGGTCGAGTTCTTCATCCGCATCGAGACTTAGAATCCAATGCCCCCGCGCCTTGTCGATGGCCGAGTTCTTCTGCGCCGCAAATCCCTTCCACTCCTCTACGAAAACGTTCGCGCCGAACGATTTCGCGATCTCGACAGTCCGGTCGGTCGAGCCGGAATCAACAACGATGATCTCTCCTCTGCCATTCGCCACGAGCGATTGCGCGCTGGCGAGAGTGCGCCCGATGTTGGCTTCCTCATTGAAAGTGATGATGACGACAGAGAGTTGCATGTGCCTTCGAGAACCGGGAATTGTCTCATAGCAGGTCTTGGGCCTTAGGTCTTGGGCGTTGGGCCTGAGTCCACTCCGAAAAGCCGAAGACGAACCCAACGCTAAAGACCTAAGACCGAGAACCTAAGACCCGAAATGCCGACCTCCACTCCACCTCCGAAAGCAAGAACACCATCAGAATGGTCAGTTCCGGCTCAATCGGATGTCGATACCGCGCGTGCGGAAAAACGAAATAATACGTACTCGGATAAGCCAGCACGAGCCAGGCGAAAAGCCATGCCCCTGGCCGCTTCTGGCGCAGCATGCGAATCAGTCCCCATAGCGCAAGCACCGAAGTCGCTAAGAATGCAGAAGTGCGAAAATCGACCGGTGCCATACTATCAGTCGGCTTGGGCACGCCGTTCCAGTAATAAAAAAAACGCTTCATGCTGATCACCGCGAATCGCCCGGGATTCGTCCGCACCCAATCGAACGCCAACCGCTTGCATGATTCCGCGTAAGCGAGCTCGCCCATCTGCTGAAATTTTTCGAATTCACCTTGATTGAGATTTGGCTGAAAGTGTGCCATCAGCATCCCATCGGCAGAGGGACCATTGCCAAGCCGAAACTGCAGCCCGAAGTCATCGCGGATGAACACGAACCGCCCGAACGTCTCATAATTTCGAATGAGCCACGGAGTGAGCACAGCAAAAAACACAACAGACGACAGCGCCACGCCGGCGAGCGAAGGCAGTCCGCGTTTAGAGCGTTCCCCCCAAACCCACAAGCCGCAGAAGGGAAGAAACGTCAGCATCGTGGGATTGGCCAGCGCTGCGATTCCGAACAATGCGCCGAACAAAAACCATCCCTGCCATCCCGGCCAGTCAAGCAACTCCAGAGCCAACAGGAAAATGCAGGCAAGCAGAAAAGGCGTGAAGGTCGTATCCCAGATCCAGTGGATGGACCAGTACCAGACGTAAGGATTCAATCCCCAGCCAAACGTGGACCACGCTGCGACGCGCTCGCCAAAGCTTCGCCGCGCGATGAAGTAAATTGGAATGCAGGTGAGAGTCGCGAAGAAACTGTTGATCGTCAGTAAAACCCACGCCGACGCGCGCGTGTAAATTCCGAATACCTCGAATACGCCTCCCATCAAATAGGGATAAAGCGGAGGCTCCCACGCCGTAGGCCCCGTGTTGCCGCCGTAAGGACTGCTGAATCCCTCGCCCAGCGCCAGGGAACGCGCGACGCGACCCATTTCCCAGCCAAAGGCGAAATTGTCATCTCCTGGCCGAGTGCGATATTCGTGCAGGGCCCCGATCGCCCCAATCTGCAGCGCGAATGACAGCGGCAGGAGCCAGAGAAAAAATCTGGGGAGCGTCGGACGCGCGAATCTTTCCATCGCGCGTTAGTTTAGCAGCTACATCTGCCCTCCCTGCGGCGGTGGAGTGGTTGGCGAGGGCACGGTGGAAGGCTGCGCAGCCGGAGCCGCATCCGTGCGTGGGGCTACGTATTGCACGTTGGGCATGTGCGTGACCTGGCCGCGGGTGGCGTCGGCAATGTCGATGCCGGCGTGGTCGAGCAAGAGTCCGGTCGAGCGGTCGAGTTCGATGCGCGATTTTTCGTAGGCTGCTTTTGCGGAAACAAGATTCGACTCGGCCGTGGTCAGTGTGGAAGCGTCCTGCAGAATCGCGGTCTGCGTCGTGAGGCCGACTTTCAGCTTCTGCTGATCGGCATCAAAAGTCTGGCGCGCAAGATCCACGGCCGATTGTGCCGCCTGCACCGCAGCGCGATTCTGATGCACGTCAAACTGCGCGTTACGCACCTCGACGCGCACCTGATTTTCAAGCTGATGCCGGCGTACCAGAGCTTGGCGATATTCCAGTTCGGCGCGCACCTGGTTCGATTGCGCCAGCCGGTTGCGAATAGGAATGTTGAGCGACAAGCCGACACCCTTATCAGGCGCAGTCGAATTCACCAGTTGGTTAAGTGTCCCGCCGTACCCGACGGAGTTGTCTCCGCCAAAGACGGGCGGCGCCGTGCACCCGCCGCCGCTGATCGAAGTGCATTGCGGATTGACATCCCCGCCCAGGCCCGATCCGCCGTAGTACGCGTAGGCCGCCAGTGAAGGCAGCATCGAGTTACGCACCGCCTTCACGTTAATGTCGCGCGAGTTCAGGTCGATGCGCGTCTCCACCAGTTCGGCGCGGTGTTGCAGCGCATCGCCGATCAAGTCCTGCACCGGAACCACTGGTTCCTGCTGTGGCAGTTGCATGGTTGAAGTCGGAATCACATCAGCCTCAGCCAGCGTCGGATCTTCAATGCTCCGGCTGACCGCGTTCTTCATCAGCAGTTGCTGCAGTTGCAGGTTGTTCTGCGCCACGATCAGATTCTGCTGCCCGGTTGCGACTGTACTCTGCGCGCTGACCACCTGAATCGGCGGAACCGTTCCCACTTGCGCCTGCCGCTTCGCGTCGTCAAGCGCCTTCTGCGAATAAGTCAGCGCCTCCTGCTGCACGCGCACGTTTTCGTACGCGTAAACGAGATCCCAATATATGTTCTCGATCTGGTCGACCGTCGTGATGATCTGCAGGCGAAACGCCACATCGGAAATCTCGCGGTTGTTCTTCGCAATGCGGATGAAGCGCGTATTGGGCAGGAATCCGAAGCCTTGCAGCAGATTTTGTGTCACTCGAAACTGAAAATTCGATCCCAGCTGCGGCGTCAGCAAGCTCACGGTACTGTTGGTGGCGAGGTGCGTGTTGTTGAACCCGGCCGCTAGCGTTGTGCCCCACTCGAAGCCTTGTGTGTAGCCGAAGTTTGCCGTGTAAGTGTTCTGCGCCACGATGCCCCCAGGCGCGGGGCTGATGACACTCGAAGAAATCGTATTGTTCTTGTCGAGCTGTGCCGTGCCGGTAAGGACTGGATCGAAGCTGACGATCGGCGACCCGATGCCGAGCGTGGAACTGACCAAGCCATTGGTGCCGGTGCCCGCGCCGCCAGCAGCAACGGTAGTGCCGCCCGTGCCGGAGCCGACGGTGCCTCCCAGGCCGCCTACGCCGCCGCCTGGCGTGTTCTGCACGACGCCGGTGTTTACACCCAGAATGCTATTGCCCGACTTCGCGCGGAGCAGATCGGCCTGCGCTATGTTCAGGTTGTAGCGCGCGATGTCGAGATCGAGATTGTTCTCGAGCGCCAGCGCCACGGCGTCGTCAATGGAGAGATAAATCTTTCCATCCTTCATAAGCGAATCGATGCGCGGCGAGTTGCCGAAGGTCGGTTCCGCCAGCGGCCGCGGCGTGTACGGCTGCAGCAAGTTCGGAAACGCCGAGCGCGGTTTGGAATAGTCCTTCAGAAAGACGGCCTGCGGCTGTGCCGGTTGCGGCGCGGAAGGCGGCGTGGTCTGAGCCGCTGGCGCTGATGCGGCTTGCTGCCCCAACATCGAACTGGTCGCGAATAAGATTACCGAGGCGGCAGACAGTGCCAGCCTCCGGACAACAGTTATGCGCGGCATAAGCATGGTTCTTCTCCTCACTTATAGACGGATTGCATTCTCAGATGGCGACAGTGTTGGATGCAAACGGCGACTTGGGTGCTAACAATGAAAAGCAACACTTCAATCTTAGCGGGAGAAGATTCCAAGAAAGGCGCGTGGATTGTAAAGAATTGTTGGAGCGGACATCAGACCTCAGACCTCGGGCATCGGCCGTTGGCCTTCGGTTCGTGTCGGAATCCAGCCGAAAAACAAACCCGGCTTTCGCGGGCTCTTGAGTCATCCGCGAAAAGCCGGTTCCTGAATCCAATCTCAGACCGCTGATGTCCGAGATCCGAGGGCTGAGGCCTGCTTACTGCACGGCCGGTTGAGTCGCCGACGGCAAATCTTTCCGCGGCGCAACGTAGGGCACATTGGGTAAATGCGTCACCTGGCCGCGCGCAGCATCGTCAATGCTGATGCCGGCATGGTCGAGCAACTGTCCTGTAGCGCGGTCCAACTCGAGCCGCGACTTCTCATACGCTGCCGTCGCCGACAACAGTGTCGATTCCGCGGTTGCCAGCGCACTGCGGTTCTGCAATACGAGCGTCGTAGTTGACGTGCCGAACTGATATTTCTTTTGCTCGGCGTCCAGCGACTGCTTCGCATAATCGACTGCAGCTTGCGCCGAATCGACGCTGGCGCGGTTCTGCTCCACACCGAACTGCGCGTTGCGCACCTCAATGCTGATGCGGTTTTCTGTCTGTTGCAACGCCATCTGCGACTGCCGGTATTCCAGTTCCGAGCGAATCTGCACGGCCTGCGCCGCACGATTGCGCAGCGGAATATTCAGCTGCAATCCAACGCCCTTGTCGGGAGCAGTGGAATTGAAGAGCTGGTTAATCGTGCCTCCATAGCTAACCGGCGACGCCAACGGACTCTGGCCCAGATTGGGATCGGGGTTAGCGGTGGCGCAGCCGAACTGCGTCGGATCCGTACAAATATTCGACGGATTCTGCGAACCGCCAAGGCCGTATCCGCCGTAGTAAGCGAAAGCATCAAGGGTCGGCAGCAACGCACTGCGAACGGCCTTGTTGCTGAGTTCCTGGGTGTTGAGCTGGATGCGCGACTCTACCAACTCCACACGATGGTGCAGCGCTTCGTTCACCATGTCTTCGGTGGGTTGAACCGGTTCGCTCGGCGGAACTTCCATGGTAGAAGTCGGAATCACTTCCGCGTTAGCAAGCGCGGGATCATGCAGCGTCCGGCTCAGCGCATTCTTCATCAGAAGCTGCTGCAATTGCAGGTTTGTCTTGGCGACGGTCAGGGCCTGCTGATCCGCTGCCACCGTGCTTTGCGCACGCACCGTCTCGATCGGCGCCAGGCTGCCGATCTCAACCTGTTTCTTCGTGTCCGACAAAGTCTTGTCGGAGAATGTCAGTGACTCTTGCTTCACGCGAAGATTCTCATACGCGTAGACCAAGTCCCAGTACATGTTCTCGATCTGGTCGACGGTCGTGATGATCTGCAACCGGAAAGCCACGTCCGACAGCTCGCGGTTATTCTTCGCGATGCGGATGAAGCGATTGTTTGCGGCGAAGCCAAATCCCTGCAGCAAATGCTGGGTCAACTGAAATCTGAAGTTAGAGTTCAGCTGGGGGCTGAGCGGGCTGAAGGGAGCGTTGCCCACCGTGGTTCGCGTGTTATTGAAGCCCACTTGGAGATTGGTCCCCCACGAGAACCCTTGCAGATAGGTGAAGTTCGCAGTCGTCGTGTTCTGCGGAGAAGCAGGACTGAACGTGCTCGTCGGCAGAATGTGGAATCGATCGTTCTGGAAAGTGCCAGTCAGAACCGGATCAAAACTGGTGATAAGCGGCCCGAAGCCGAGGGTCGATCCCACCAAACCGCCGGCGCCAGCACCAGCGCCGCCAGCCCCGAGGCTCGTCCCGCCTGTACCTGAACCAACCTGTCCACCCAACCCCCCAACGCCTCCGCCCGGCGTGTTCTGCACGATGCCGGTATTTACGCCGAGCGTCGACGCGCCCGCCTTGGCGCGAAGCACGTCGGTATCGGCAATGTTCAGGTTGTAGCGCGCAATCGCGATGTCGAGGTTGTTTTCGAGCGCCAAAGCAATGGCGTCGTTCAAAGACAAATAAAGCTTGCCGTCGTGCATCAGCCCGTCAATCCTCGACGTATTGGCAAGATTCGGCGGCGCCAGATGCCGCGCCGTGTAGGGTCCAATCGGATTGGGGAAGTGCGATACCGGCTTAGCATAGTTCAAGGCCGGAACCGGATGCGTTTCCGGCGTGTTCTGCGGCGTGGGAGCCGCGGGTGCTTCCTGTCCCAGGCATGCCCCTGGAAGCGCGGCAAGCAAAACTGTCGCAGTAACCACTCTGCAAGCGGAAATCAAACGTGCGAATGCCATGTACTCTTCTCCGTGAGTGACGCGAATAAGTTGGGCATCAAGTTAAGCAATATGTGCAAAACGCTGCTTGTATGGGAACAGCACCGTGCGATGAAGAAATGCCGAATGCAAATACAGTCCTGCTCAGACCTTGGTACGCAGAGGAGTCGGTCGAGGTTCCAGAAAATGGAAGAAAAACGACCTGATCTTTGAACTGCGCTCTAATTTGTTGTCTACCTTCCGCTGGCCCGACACTATGCCCCTTGAAATCACCTTAATCGTTCAAATTGCATAGTGTGTGGAAGCGTTCCAGTATATCGAATTGCGCCGGCCCGATATTGACCGGATTGCCGGTCAAACTGATACATTGCTGGCGACGCAAGTCCCTCCAAGATCGATTTTTGCCAGATTCTGAAACCGGTTGGATGACTCAGGGCTGGCCTGGGACTCGAAAGATGACTCGAAAGATCGCATGCGCAATCTCAAAGTGATCCTTTCCTATGATGGCGCCGAATTTTCCGGATGGCAGGTGCAGCCTGATGCCGCCACAGTGCAGGGCACACTGGCCTCGGTGATTGGACGCATTACCGCAGAAAAGGTATTGCCTCAAGGGTCGGGCCGCACCGATGCCGGCGTGCATGCTCTCGCCCAGGTTATGACATTTGTCACGGAGTCTTCAGTCCCCACGGAAAATTTCCTGAAAGCCATGAATGACCTGCTGCCCCCCGCGATTCGTGTGATCGAGGTCACAGAAGTTCCCTCAGAGTTTCACGCGCGCCACTCAGCACGGGCCAAGACTTATCGGTATCGCATTTACCGCGGCTCGATCTGCCCGCCGTTCCTGGCGCGGTATGTCTGGCACTATCCGTATCCGCTCGACGAAGAAGCCATGATGCGGTCTGCATCGTTCATCGTCGGCGAGCATGATTTCACCTCATTCGCCGCGGTCGATCCCGAGCGCGGCCATGATGGTGCAGCAGTTTCGAATGTGCGAACCATTTTTTCTTCAGCGTGGGCGCGCAACGAGAAGGAACTTTTCTATACTGTTCGTGGCTCCGGATTTCTTCACCACATGGTGCGAAATCTGGTCGGAACGTTCATTCTGGTCGGCAAGAAGACATTGCTCATCGAAGACATGCGGCGCATTCTTGAAGCTCGTGATCGCTCGGCTGCCGGCGCCACCGCGCCGGCCAGCGGCTTGTATCTGGTGAATGTTGAGTATTAAGAACGCTCTCGAACGCTCGTTCATCTCCGACACTCCACCGTTATCATTTCGAGGAGCGAAAACGACGAGGCAACCTGCTGTCCGCCGGAGCCGGCCCTAAGGCATAGGCTCAGGTAGCACACTGCGGCTCGAGAGTCTAAGATTTCAATATGGCGCCTGACTTAGCCATTGCGTCGAGGACTATCGCTTCGGTAAATCCTGCCACCGGCGAAATTCTGCGCGAATTCGACTGCGCTGGCCAAAGCGAAGTTCAGGCAGCCGTCGATCGTGCCCGCGCCGCGCAACCAGCCTGGGCCGGTCTCGGATTGCGCCATCGCATTTCCGTGCTGCGTGAGTTTCAAGCCAAGCTCTACGCCCGTAAGGCCGAGATCGGAGCCGCCATCACCCGCGAAGTAGGCAAGCCGCTGGCGGAAGCCCTGGTCACCGAAGTTCTGGTCGTACTCGACGCCGCCCGGTTTCTTATCGACAACGCCTGGGGCTTGCTGCGCGACCAACCGGTGCCGCACGGAAATCTGGTAACCAAACTGAAGCGTGGATGGCTGGTGCACGAACCGCATGGCGTAGTTGGAATCGTCTCGCCATGGAACTATCCGTTCTCAATTCCCGCTACCGAGACTCTGGCTGCGCTGGTTGCAGGCAATGCCGTGGTGCTCAAGCCTTCCGAGCTAACGCCGCTGGTGGCCCTGGAACTCGCCTCGTTGCTACATTCCGCGCGTGTGCCGGAAGACGTATTTCAGGTGATTGTCGGCGAAGGACCGGCGGGAGCAGCCTTGGTCCAATCGCCCCTCGACAAACTGGTGTTCACAGGCAGCGTCACTACCGGCAAGCGAATCGCGGCCGCGTCTGCCGGGCGCCTGCTGCCAGTCGTTCTCGAACTGGGCGGCAAAGATCCCATGCTGGTGCTCGACGACGCCGATATCGATGTGGCTTCCAGCGCGGCCGTGTGGGGAGCTTTCGTCAACGCCGGACAGGCGTGCTTGTCGGTCGAACGTTGCTACGTGTGCCGCAGTCTGTATGAATCTTTTGCCAAAGCTTGTGCTGCCAAGACCCGGCAGTTGCGCGTGGGCAACGGCATGGATCCCCATACCGATGTGGGCCCGATGATCCGCGAGAGCCAACTCCGTATCGTGGAAGCTCATGTGGAAGATGCCATCTCGCGCGGAGCCAAAGTTCTGGCTGGCGGAAGCCGCCTTCCGGATCTCGGTGTGAACTTCTACGCGCCCACGGTTTTGGCAGGCGTCGCGCAAGACATGCGCATTATGCGCGAAGAAACCTTCGGGCCCGTGCTGCCGATCATGCCGTTCGACAGCGACGACGAAGCGGTGCACATGGCCAATGATTCCGAATACGGCCTCGCTGCCAGCGTCTGGACGCGTAATTCGCAACGCGGCGAACGCCTGGCGCGCCGCATCCACGCCGGCACGGTCATGGTAAATGACGTCATCTCTTGCTTCGGCATCAGTGAAGCTCCGCATGGCGGCGTCAAAGCCAGCGGTGTGGGCCGTACTCATGGACGCTTCGGCCTGGAGGAGATGGTGCGCGTCAAATACCTCGATGTCGATCGCATGCCGGGAATGAAAAAGGTGTGGTGGCACGGCTACGGCGAAAATTTCCGCCGCCAGATGGAAGGCTTCCTCGACATGCAATTCGCTCGCAGCCTGGGAACCCGCCTGCGCGGAGCATTCCGAGCCGCTGGCGTCGTCCGGCGAAAACAACTCTGAGCCATCAAGCGTGCCCCGGACGCATTCGCCCGGGGAGGAAGCGCAACATCTCTCAACCCGCGAGTTCTTGCCACTTCCCGGTCGGACCCTTCCACTTCGCTCAGCTGCATCCGCCCCTCCATAGGTCTCACTCGTCATGCCGGTCGCCATGGCTCATGGGATGCGACACTACCAGCAACCGCACGGGCCCAGACGAGGGATTCCGGACCTGATGCTTTTTCCCGGGCATGACGCGGATGCCGCTTCCCGCTGACACCAGCACCGTCTCGCCTTCAATCTCCATAAGCACTTCGCCGCTCAAAATAAAGAAAAACTGCTGTGCCTTTTCGTGATGATGGCGGATTTCCGCCGCGCCCGGTGGCATGAATTCTTCAATCACGCTCAATTGCGGATCCTTCACCAGATACCACGCGTCGCAATCGTTTCCCCAGCGATAGTGTTCGGCGTTCTCCCGGCTCACTGCGGCTAGTGGTTTTGCCTTGGTCGTCGCCAGTGCGCGTTTGCTCTTTGTAGCCATTCTTTCTCCGTTCCTCGTCCCGCTTCTCGCGATCAGTGTAATCTTATCCGTCATGAGCAATCCCGACGATTTCCGGAGTTCAGACCTGGCGCGCAATCTGTTCCGCCACACACTCGCGACTCTCGCCTATCGCGGCGGCAAAGCCATGCGCAACGTTCCTGCGGGCTTCTCCGATTTTCAGGCCGGCCACGGATTGCGCACGCCCGGCCAGATTCAGGCTCACATCGGCGACCTGCTCGACTGGGCTTATTCCATTGCCGCCGGAGAGCAAAAGTGGCAGGATTCGCCGCCGTTAGCCTGGGAGCAAGGGGTCGAGAGATTTCACACCGCGCTCAAGAAACTCGACGACATCCTCGCGTCGGGTGCGCCGATCCCAGTCCCATTCGAAAAGATGTTTCAAGGAGCGATCGCCGATGCGCTCACCCATGTGGGCCAGATCGCCATCTTCCGCCGCATGGCAGGAGCACCCGTGAAAGGAGAAAACTACTTCGTCGCCGATATCCAGACAGGTCGCGTCGGCGCCACGCAGCCTGAGGCGAAGCGCGAGTTCTAGGTCTAATCGGCAGCCATCGTCACGAGCGATTTCGGTAAAGAGACTTATCCACCTGCTGCGTCATCGCCGCGATATTCAGCGGCATCCCCACAAACTGCGCCAGTTGCTCTGCAGTCTCCTTCGGTTTGCTCAGCACGTCGTGATACGACAGCCGCATCGCTGTGACGTAGGGCTTGCCATCCATCCACGCATAGACCTCGCGCAGGTGCTTTTCAAACGCCGCCGACATCATTGATTGATTCGCGCCTTGTTTGAACGTTCCGCGCCGCTTCAGCATCTGGTCCTGCGAAGCCAGCACCTCCGGCAGCGGCCGCTCCATGAAAATCACCCGATATTCGTGTCCGCTCGGCAAGGAGAGCAGTAGCCGAGAAATCACCTTCACCACTTTGCCCTCTGCCTCGGCGATGCAGCCTGAATCACTCGGCAGCGTCTTGATGCGTTCCCACTCCAGATATCCCCGCGGATTGTCGTCGTCCGCCTTGCGCTCGCCATCGGCCAGCGCAGTCATTCCTCCGGCAACGAGCATCTGCATCATCAAAGAAGTGCCTGAACGGGGTAGCCCGGAAACGATCGTGATCATGACTGCGAGACTAACAGAGTCGCGGAAAGCTGCGAGCTGCGAGCTACGAGCCGTGAGCTGGAAGGGAAGCGTCGTGAACTTGGAGATTTCAGAGATACTGGTTACTCGCAGCTCGTAGCTCACAGCTCGCAGCTTCAGTTACAATGTCGGCATCAGGCCGAATCCGGCGGCTTCTGAGCCGCTCGAACGAGGGTATGCGCTTTGGCGACCGGTGAAGTAGCCACTCCCGCTTCTGGAAATGTTCCGCAGCTTCCCAACCACAAGGTCAAGGTCAAAAAGGCCGGACAGCGCGCCTGCAACGAAAAAGACGCGAAGGGGAAATTCTGCGGCGGCCACTTGAAACTCTGGTTTTACGCGACGGACGCAGTGGAGCGTGAATGCGGCGACATCGTAAAAGCCATGGGGCCGAGCGCCGAAATCTACCGCTGCGAAAATTGCAAAACACTGTACTTGCCGCATCCCGGCGAGGCCAAAGTCAACGTCGCAGGCCAGGGCATGAAGTCGGTCTTCGGATTGACCCTGCCGCCGAAGGAGAACAAGCCGTGAGCTACGAGCTGTGAGCTTCGAGCTTCGAGCGGTGACCATGAAGGAAGCGAAGAGGGTTTCCCCCGCCGATTGCAGATGCGAAGCGATTTTGCTCATAGCTCGCAGCTCATAGCTCACAGCTCCTCATGAATTCCTCCGACCTAATCTACGACTGGAACCAGCACCTCCCGCCCGGCATCAAGCCCGCCGGCCCAATTCTGCTCAATGACGAAAGCCTGCGTGATGGCCTGCAGTCCCCTTCGGTCCGCGACCCCTCGATTCCAGAAAAAATAGAAATCCTCCATCTCATGGAGTCCCTCGGCATCAGTTCGCTCGATCTCGGACTACCCGGCGCAGGCCCGCGCGCCGTCGAAGCCGTCGCCGCTCTGGCGCACGAAATCGCCACGCAGAAAATGCGCATTCGCGCCAACTGCGCCGCCCGCACGCACGAAAACGACATCCGCCCCATCGCAGAAATCGTGCAGAAGACGGGCCTGCCAATCGAGGCCGCCACCTTCATCGGCTCCAGCCCCATCCGCCGCTTCACCGAGGGCTGGACCGACGATTTTCTTTTTCAGACCACGGAAAAGGCTGTCAAATATGCCGTCTCGCTCGGCCTCGACGTCATGTACGTCACCGAAGACACCAGCCGCTGCGACCCGGAAACCGTCAAGCGTCTCTACACGACAGCGATCAACTCGGGTGCCCGTTCCATCTGCATCTGCGACACCGCCGGCCATGCCACGCCGATGGGCACGCTGGCGCTGGTTCGCTTCGTGATTTCCGAAGTAGTCAAGCCCTCGGGCGAAAAGATTCGCGTCGACTGGCACGGACACAGCGATCGCGGCCTCGCCATCGCCAATTCCATGGCCGCAGTCGTCGCCGGCGCACATTCGGTTCACGGATGCGCCATCGGCCTCGGCGAGCGCGTCGGCAACACGCAGATCGATCAGATGCTGGTGAATCTCAAACTCATGGGCATCGCCCCCTGGGCGCAGCAAGACCTGACCAAGCTCAAGCACTACTGCCAGACAGTATCGAGAGCCACAGGCGTGCCCATTCCGGCCAACTATCCAGTCGTCGGCGACGACGCATTCCGAACCGCCACGGGCGTTCACGCCGCCGCCATCATCAAGGCGTATCACAAGAACGACATCATTCTCGCCAACACTGTTTACTCCGGCGTCCCCTCGCACGTATTCGGCCTGGACCAGGTCATCGACGTCGGCCCCATGAGCGGCAAATCCAACGTGCTTTTCTGGCTCGAACGCCGTGGCATCCCGGTCTCCGACGATGTAGTCGACCGCATCTTCCAGCGCGCCAAAAAAAGCGACCACACGCTCACCGAAGCAGAAATCCTGGATTGCGTCAGCGCAGCCGGCGTGAACAAAGACCCATGAAACAAGCGATCAAAAATCACGCTTTCCTCTGTGCTCCTCTGTGTCCTCTGTGGTGAAAGATTTATGTCGATGCATCACGCAATACTGGGAGCAGGCGGAGTAGGAGGACTAATCGCCGCCAGCCTGGCCCATTCCGGCGCGAAGATCACGATGATCGTCCGCCGCGAGTCCCTCGCGAACTATCCAAAGCAACTCCAACTCGAAAGCCCCTTCGGCAACATCACCGCAGACGTAAGCGCCGCCGCCGAAGTCCCAACTTGCGACGTTCTTTGGCTAACAGTCAAAGCCACGCAGCTCGAAGCCTCTCTCGCCGCGATCACGAATCCTGCCGCCGTGAAAGCCATCGTCCCCCTGCTCAACGGGATTGACCATCTCTCGCTACTTCGCTCGCGCTATGGCACAGAGAAAATCATCCCTGCGACCATCGCCGTCGAATCCGAGCGCGTTGCTCCCGGACACATCATCCACCGCTCGCCGTTCGCGCGACTGAACGTTTCCTCCGCCGGACAAAGCCTGCTCGCCGAAACACTCGACAAACTGCGAAGTCTGGGATTCGATTGCAAGTTCATCGCCGATGAACCCACGCTGATGTGGGGCAAGCTAGTCTTCCTGGCTGCCTTCGCGCTCACCACCACCGCCGCCGATAAGACCACCGGCGAAATCCTCGCGGATCCTCACTGGCGGGATATGGGATTGTCCGTGATCCGCGAAGCCAGCGCGGTCGCCGTCGCCGAAGGTGCGAAAATTGATGCGGACGCGGTGATCGCCGGTGTGGTGAAGATGCCCGGCAACATGCGCAGTTCCATGCAAAAAGACGTCGAGCAAGGCAATCCTCCGGAGCTCGATGCCATCGCCGGTCCCATCCTGCGCGGCGCGTGGAGACACGGCCTCGCCGCTCCCGCCACAACTGAGCTAGTTGCCGCAGTCGAGAGGAGAATGGCCCTGCGAAAGGTTGGCTAGCCGCCCAGATCCACTGCAGAAACCGTCTGGTTTCCGCGTGTATCTTCCGTAACGCCCTCCCCAGCCAAGCCAATCCCCACTCGATTCCTTGCGGTTGTAAACTAATGAAACACTAATGAGCCAGAATCCCCCGCGTTCGGAGATTGCCGACGCCGCCCTCTCCATGCAGCAGGAGGTGGCTCGCCTCGCCGCGTCGCCCGAAGTGCGCTCTGCCTTCAACTGGTTTCGCACGCAGGAGCCGCAACTCGCCCACTGGCAAATGGAAATGGCCCGCATCCCCGCGCCGCCCTTCGGCGAATCGGCGCGTGGCGCCTGGCTGGCCGAGCGCTTCCGCGAAGTCGGCCTTGACGACGTCCGTATCGATGACGTCGGCAACGTCTTCGGCACGCACCCCGGCTTCGGCCGCCGCTACGTCGCGCTCAGCGCGCACATCGACACCGTCTTTCCCGCCAACACTCCACTCAATATTCGCCAGCAGGGAAGCCGCATCTACGGCCCCGGCGTCTCCGACAACGGCGCCGGCGTTGTCGCCATGCTGGCCATCGCTTCACTGCTGCGCAACGTTCGGCTGCGCCACTCGCTGCCGTTCGTGTTTATCGGCAACGTCGGCGAAGAAGGCGAGGGCGACCTGCGCGGCATGCGCCACATTTTCTCCACGCCGCGCTGGAAAGACTCCATCGCCTACAGCGTGGTTCTCGACGGCGCCGGCGCTGATACCATCGTTGCCGAGGCGCTGGGCAGCCGCCGCTTCGAAGTCATCGTGCGCGGCCCCGGCGGCCACTCCTGGAGCGACTTCGGCGCACCGAATCCCATTGTCATTCTCGCCAAGGCCATCGGAACCTTCACCGCGACCCGCGTTCCTAACTTGCCCAAAACCACATTCAACATCGGTGTGATCCGCGGCGGAACTTCGGTGAACTCGATCCCTGAATCCGGCAGCATGAAAGTCGACATCCGCTCGACCTCGATGACCGAGATGGAGCGTCTCGAACAATCCCTGCGCCAGTCCTTGAATCGCGCCGTAGAAGATGAATCACTTACCGCCGAAATGCGCTCCTCGGTGCAGAGACGTCCTTCCGGTGTGAGTTGCGAAGTGGTTGTCATCGGCAGCCGCCCCGCCGGCGAGTTGACTCCGGGGGCGCGCATTCTACACATCATCCGCGCCGTCGACGCGCAACTTTCCAACGCCGCCCAGATTCAGCGCGCCTCCACCGACGCCAACATTCCGCTGTCGCTCGGCCAGGAAGCCATCGCCATCGGCGGCGGCGGCTCCGGCGGCGGCGCGCACACGCTGCAAGAGTGGTTTGATTCCAACGGACGCGAGCTCGGCCTCAAGCGCATCTTGCTGACCATGCTAGCGCTCGCAGGAGTAGGCGAATGAACCAGGGGAGAAATAGAGTTTGGCGATCGCACAGAACGGGAAGGGCACGAGTTCTACTCGTGCCGTTAAGCGCTCCGGGACGCGGCGCGCTTCAGCGCCTGAGGGCCGCTTTCCCTGAAGCCAAGGCACACGTGCGGATCACCACAGCGTTCGCCTTCCTAATACTCTGCGCCGCCCTTTTATCCGCGCAGGTCACGCCCGCCCAAACCCCCGGCCCCAAAGCCGACCAAATCTTCACCCACGCCAACGTCTACACTGGAGTCCCCGCCAACACACCCTTTGCCTCCATCGAACGCGAAGAAGCCATCGCCGTTCGCGGTGACCGCATCCAGGCCGTCGGCAAAATGATCGACATCATGAAGCTCAAGGGTCCCGACACGCAGGTCATCGACCTCGGCGGACGCTTCGTCATGCCCGGCTTTAATGACGCCCATCTGCATCTCGACGATGCCGGCGCCACCAAACTCAGCGTCGACGAGACCGGGGTCAAATCTCTCGACGAACTGCGTGACCGCGTCGCCAAGAGAATCGCCGAAGCCAAGCCCGGCGAATGGATTCTCGGTTCCGGATGGGATGAAACTCTATGGCCCGTGAAAGTAACGCCTACGCGCTGGGACCTCGACGAAGTCTCCGCCGGCCATCCCGTTTTCCTCGTCCGCATTGATGGCCACATCGCCGTTGCCAACACGCGCGCCCTGCAACTGGGCAGCGTCACCATCGCCAGCCGCGACCCTCAAGGCGGAAAAATCGACCGCAATGAAAACGGCGAGCCCACCGGAATCCTGCGCGAAACCGCGCAGGCTGCTGTGCTCAATGTCGTGCCCAAGCCCACCCATCAGCAGCGCCGTCAGGGAATCGAACTCGCTCTCGCGGATCTTGCCGAACACGGCGTCACTTCGGCGCAGGACTATTCGCCCAACTGGGAAAATTTTCGGATCTACGAAGAACTCGAAAAAGAAGGCAAGCTCACCGCGCGCATCAGCGAATGGTTGGATTTCAATGAGTCCGTCGAGGAGCTCAGCAAACAGCGCAGCTCCCACTCTCCATCCGATCTCATGCTGCATACCGGCATGCTCAAAGGCTTCATGGATGGCTCCCTCGGCTCGCATACCGCCGCCATGCTCGAGCCCTACGCCGACGATCCCAAGAACTCGGGTCTTCCGCGCTATGACGCTGCTCGCCTGAACGACCTGACAAAAGAGCGCGTGCTGGCCGGATTTCAGATCGGCTTCCATGCCATCGGCGACAAAGGCGTGCAGATGGCGCTCGACGCCTTCGCCGAGGCCCAGAAAGCTGCGCGGGAGGCGCACGTGCAGGCAGCCAACGGTGGCGATGATTTCCGCCTCCGCATCGAGCACGCGCAAGTCACCACGCCCGCCGAGATCGCGCAGTTCAAACAGTTGAAAGTCATCGCGTCGATGCAACCCAGTCATCTGCTCACGGACATGCGCTGGGCGCAGGATCGGCTCGGTCCCAAGCGCGCCGCCACTTCCTACGCGTGGCTCGCATTTCTCAACAAAGGCGTGACTCTAGCCTTCGGCACCGATTATCCGGTCGAACCGGTGACGCCGTTCCGGGGCCTCTACGCCGCCGTCACCCGCAAGAGCGAAAACGGCAAGCAGGAATATTTCCCCGAGCAGCGCCTCACCATGGACCAGGCCATCGCCGCCTACACCACCGGATCCGCCTTCGCCGAATTTGAAGAAAAAGAAAAAGGCAAGCTCGTGGCCGGAATGCTCGCCGACTTCGTAGTTTTAGACCGCGATGTAACCGCCACGGCACCCGAAAAAATCACGGCCACCAGAGTCCTGCGTACAGTAGTCGGCGGCAAAACCGTCTACGAAGCGAAGTAAGCCATGGAGGCGCGGACGCATTCGTCTGCCCGCGCTCCAAATCAAGTGATGTCATTCCGAACCGGCGCAAAGCGCCGGTGAGGAACCTGTTTTTCTTGACAACAAAAGTTCCAGCTCAACTCGTGATGTCATCCCTCACCCGGCTGCAAGCCGGGTGAGGGACCTTATGGCCGCTGGCAGCCCCGATGCAGCCAATCGGCTCCGTTTATCTGCGGAGAGCAGCAATAGTCGACTATCAAAGTAAATCCTGTCATTCCGACCACTGCGCGAAAGCGCAGCGGGAGGAGCCTGCTTCCCCATGCGATAATCGCACTCCAAACCGGAAGGCCCCGCGTGTTCGAATCTGATTTCCTAACCGACCAATCCCACGCCGAATTCCGCCGCCTGATCACTCACGCCGCCGAAATCGTAACGAGCGCACTCCCATCCCAACCCTATTCCGGAAAAGTTGCCGCCGAACTTTGCCCTCTGATCGACGAAAAATTTCTCCCCGCTGCGCCATCGTCAGCGAACGAAATCTCCAACATTCTCCGCACCATCGTCACCAACTCCATCAACGTCGCCCATCCGCGTACGGCAGCCCATCTCCACTGCGCACCGCTCCTGGCGGCCCTCGCTGCCGAAGTCCTGATCTCTGCCCTCAATCAATCCATGGACTCCTTCGACCAGGCGCCCATCGCAACCATCGTCGAACAAAAACTGACGCGCTGGTTGTCCTATGAAGCCGGCCTTCCCGAATCTGCCGACGGCACATTCACCACCGGCGGCTCGCAGTCGAACTACATGGGCCTTCTGCTGGCGCGCGACACATTTCTGCAAAAACACTGGGACTGGTCGGCGCAAAAATCCGGTCTTCCGCCCGAAGCCCGCCGCCTGCGCATCCTGTGCTCCGAAGTCGCCCATTTCACGGTAGAAAAATCCGCTTCGCAATTGGGACTCGGCACCGACGCGGTCATGCGAGTTCCCGTGGATAACCACTTCCGCATGAAGTCATCATCGCTGCGTGAGGCGCTCGATGCGCTGCCCTCACAAAATCTGATGCCCATGGCAATCGTCGCCACCGCCGGAACCACTGACTTCGGTTCAGTCGATCCCATGCCCGAAATCGCAACGCTGGCGCGCGAATCCGGCGCGTGGTTTCACGTCGATGCCGCATACGGCGGCGCGCTGCTGTTTTCGATGCGCCATCGCGGGAAGTTGCGAGGCATCGAAGCCGCCGACTCTCTTACCATTGACTTCCACAAACTTTTCTGGCAGCCCATCCCGTGCAGCGCCTTCCTTCTGCGCGACACAAAGTATTTCAACGCAATCGAACTGCACGCCGACTATCTCAACCCGGAATCGCACGAGGCTGAAGGCATCCCCAACCTGGTTACACGCTCGCTGCTCACCAGCCGCCGCTTCGACGCGCTCAAGCTCTGGATTTCGTTCCAATCGCTCGGGCGGGAGAAGCTCGCCGCCATGATCGATCAAACGATCAGGCTCGCCGAGCATGCGGCGCAGATCATCCGCAACACGCCACAACTCGAACTCATCTGCGAACCGCAATTGAGCACAGTCGTGTTCCGCTATCGCCCGTCGCGGTCCGATGTGAACTCCGACGCGATCAACACAAAACTACGCCAGCGCCTGTTCGAGAAAGGCCAAGCCGTAATCGGCCACACCCGGGTGCGCGGCCAGCAATGCCTGAAGTTCACCTGCATGAACCCATCCGCGACGGAAAGCCTGATTGAAGATTTAATTGGGAAGGTGACGACCGCTGGAACAGAAATCGAGTCTCGAGGTTAGTGACCCGACAGTACTCTGGGGATGAAGCACGAAAATTTGTTCCAGATCAGTTTCCGTAAAATACTCCAATTTAAGGACTTGCGCGTTTTCGAGATATGATGCGGGCGGCAAAATCTTGAGCCATCGCGACTTACAGCCAAAATATTGAGAAAGAACAACTTAGTGGATTCGATTGTTCGACTTCATTCGATCCATGTGCCCAGAGGCCTTTCCAGTTTCAGCCATTCAAGCTGTGGACGTCTAGGACATGCGTCACATTGACGTTGTGGAAATTGTGAAAACTCTCGCGACGAGTAAAGAGAACATTCGCCTGGAGATCCTAACTCGTTGTGCCGACAGCCTTTGAGCTGGCTGTGGGTAAGCCGGCCTGCTGCCAGGCATCGAAGCCGCCCACAACGTTGACCACGTTCCGGAAGCCAGCCCGCTGCAACAGGCTGGCCGCAATCATGCTGCGGTAGCCGCCCTTGCAATGCACGGCGATCGGCGAGCCCTGATCCATCTCAGGCGGCGCCACCTTGAAGTTATCCAGAGGCCACCACGTCGCGGACTCCAGATGAGCCGCGTCCCATTCCGGCGCACGGCGCACATCCAGTACTTGTACCGCCTCCGATCGCATCCGCGCAGCGAGATCCTGCACGCTGACCTGTTCAATCGTCGCCACCGGCAGGCCTGCCTGCTTCCAGGCGGCAACGCCACCTTGCAATTGCCCGCCGAGGGCTTCCATGCCCACACGCGCCAAGCGTACGCGTGCTTCTTCAATCTGCTCATCCGCCCCGGCAATGAGCACTGGCCGCGCGCTCAATCCCAGCACCGTCGCAGTCCACGACGCGAACTGACCGGAGAGCGCAATGTTCACAGAACCAGGCACGTGTTCAGCGGCGAACTCGTCGCCGGGGCGCACGTCGAGCGCGACCTCACCCTCTGCCAACATGCCTTGTAATTCTTTTGGCGCGATCGCGCGTAGCGCCGGCAGCTCCGATAGCGGAGCCGCCCCCGTGCGGTTGATTTCAGCGTCTTTCATGAAGTATTCAGGACGCGCCGGCAGATTGCTGGTCAGCTGTGCGATGAATTCATCTCTCGTTTTGATCTGCAGCGCGTAATTCGTCAGCCGCTCCGTTCCGATCGTTGACGATCGCTCGGCGCGCATATTCTTGCCACACAGCGAACCGGCTCCGTGAGCAGGGTAGACGAGCACGTTGTCAGGAAGCTTCAGTACTTTTTCATGCAAGCTGTCGTAGAGCAGGCCGGCAAGCTGCGCCGGTGTATGCCGCGGCGAGAGATCAGGGCGCCCCACATCGCCGATAAACAACGTGTCGCCGGTCAGCACAGCCCACGGCGCAGGCGACTTCTCCGTATCGGTGACGACTTGATCCGTCACGACCAGGCAAATGCTTTCCGGTGTGTGTCCTGGCGTCTCCAGTACGCGAATCGCAGCCTTGCCAAAGGGCAATTCGTATCCATCGGTCACAGGCACGTGGGCAAATGTCGCGCCCGCCTGCGCGCCCATGTAAATCTTGGCGCCAGTTCGCGCCGCCAGTTCTTTATGGCCGGATACGAAGTCGGCGTGCAGGTGCGTCTCAAAAATGTGTTTGATGGTTACGCCATGATCGGCGGCAGCTTTGAGATACAGCTCGACATCGCGCTGCGGATCGACCACCACCGCCTCGCCCTCTGAAGCGAGCATGTAGGAAGCGTGCGCCAGGCATCCCAGATAAAACTGTTCGAAGTACATAGCTCTCCGTGGATGTTCATAGAGATGCTAGAACAACGGGCGCGTAAATGCCATGCCAGTCAACTGCTCCGGATCCAATGGCGATGGCTTGGGCATGCGAGCACGAAGGTGTTCTCTGCGTTCTCTGCGGATCTTCTCTGCGAACCCTGCGGTGAAAAGCTTTTGACCGCAGAGGACGCAGAGAGCTGCCGCAGAGAACGCAGAGAAAATCAGTGCGATTAGGCGGGCAGTGGCGTGATGAATTCCAGGCCGAAGCAGTAGCCGTCGCGCGAGCGCACGATGGCAGGCATGCGCGAATGCACCGGTGTGTCAAATTCAATTTCGAGCAGGTCGCCCGGATTCAGCAGGATGCCGGCGTACAAAACCATGCCGCCCTCGCTGAGTTCGGTGCCGCGGCCGGGCACCACGGTGGTGGAGAATCCCTTCGAGGTTAAAACGCGGACGTTCAGGTCGACCGGTTCTCGCTTCCAGCGGCGCGTATTTTCAGGGGCGGGCATCGCTGGCATGATCGGCGATGTGCGGGCTTTCTTCAAATTACTTTGGTGAAACGCGATTGCGAGAAGCTGGACAAGGCGGCAACTCCTTGATTGACACGGGTTTCGGCTGCATCCCAGAACATCTGATCCGAACCAGTGATTAAAGCGCTCTATCGCACGGGCAGGCGTGGTTCGGATACGAATTGCGTTGTTTTCGCACGCGAAAGCATGCTTCCAGTTAGAATCCTTTTCAGAGCTGCGGCGAAGCCGAACTGCTCCGCCGCGAGGGTTTTCATGACTCCGATCACTCAAGGGTACGAAATCGCTCCCGCATCGCGACTGGAGAACGTCCGCTACGCCATTCGTGACCTGGCCTGCGTGGCCGAGGAGGTCATCCAGCAGGGACACAAAGTTCTTGCTCTAAATGTAGGTGACCCGAACATTTTCGACTTCAAAACGCCGCCGCATATCATCGACGCCGTACATAAAGCCATGCGCGACGGCAAGAACGGCTACGCGCCCTCGGACGGCGTGCCCGAGGCGCTCGAAGCCATTCGCGCCGAGGCTGCCCGCAAGGGAATCAGCACGGTGCGCGATGTTTTTGTGACTTCTGGTGTGAGCGAGACGGTCGACCTGTGTCTCTCGGCGCTCGTTAATCCAGGGGAAGACGTGCTCACGCCGAAGCCGGATTATCCGCTGTATTCCGCGGTGCTTTGCAAACTGGGCATCGGACTGAACGCGTACGACTTGAATGAAGACGACGCGTGGCAGCCTGAACTGGCTGATATCGAGCGCAAGATTACTCCGCGCACTCGCGGGATTGTGCTGATCAATCCGAATAATCCGACGGGATCGTTGTGCACGCGGCAGATGCTCGAACAGATTGCAGAGCTGGCGCGGCGGCATAACTTGATCGTGTTCTCCGACGAAATCTACGACAAGCTCATCCTCGAAGACACGGCCCACATCGCCTTCGCCGAAGTTGCGCCCGATGTGCCTTGCGTGACTTTTGGTGGCATGTCGAAGAACTATCTCGTCCCTGGATGGCGCATCGGATGGGGAATTGTTTCGGGCGACGCGGCGGCGGTGAAGACATACACCGAGGGCGTGCATCGGCTGCTGCGGGCGCGCTTGTGCGCGAATCATCCCGAGCAGTATGCGATCAAGGCTGCGCTCGAAGGGCCACAGGATCATCTCGTGGAAATGAAGCGCAAGCTGCGCTCGCGGCGTGACCTTACGCAGAAGTGGTGCGAGGAAACGCCACGCGTGAGCTGCGTGGCTCCCTGTGGCGCGTTCTATGCCTTCCCGCGCATCGATATCCCTGAGAGCGATGAAGTGTTCGTGAAGGAACTTATCCGCCAGAAGCACGTCATGGTCGTCCACGGCTCAGGCTTCGGGCAGAAGCCCGGCACGCAGCATTTCCGCATTGTCTTCCTCCCTGACGAAGCCACGCTGACCAAGGCGTACGCGGGGGTTGCGGAGTTTATACAAGAGCGGTATAGGATCTGACAGCGCGTCAAGATTGTGAATGAGATCAGTCGCGAAATTTATCAGGATTATTCTGGTTTTGTTTCTTTACGGCAGTGCGTTTGGACAGCAGGCTCCGAGAGCCATCCTGGTCAGTCTGCTCGAACCCATATATCCACCACTTGCACGGCAAGCAAACATCTGGGGAGACGTCAGAGTTGTAGTTACTATTCGTCCCGACGAGACGAAAGAACAAGTCGTCGAGGCCGGTCATCCGATGCTGACGCAGGCAGCATTGGACAGTGCAAAAGGATCGCACTTCGCGTGCAAAGAGTGTAGTTCCCCGGCCTCTTACATTCTCATTTACCAATTCAGACAGATCGAAGGTAAAAACTGCTGCGAGGCAATTTCTCAACCTGTGACGGTTAAACAAGATGTCGCGTCGGTCGATGAGCAAGGACTCCCGCAAACCCGAATAGTTCTCAGCGCTGAACACATATGCCTTTGCGATCCCGCCATGCAAGTAACGACGCAAGTCCGTCGTTCAATCAAATGTCTGTACTTATGGAGATGTTCAGCACATTAGTTTCAAATGACCATGGTATAATGACCATGATCGAAAAGGCCCTCACATGAAAACCAAAACCATGCCGGCTGGGCAGTTCAAGGTGCATTGCCTCAAAGTGATGGACGAGGTTCAAGCCAAGCGCGAGTCGGTGATCATCACCAAGCGCGGCAAGCCGGTGGCGAAACTAGTGCCGGTGAAGCAGGAAAAGGACGACATCTTTGGCTTCATGAAGGGGAAGATCAAAGTCACTGGAGACATCGTAGCGCCCGCATTCACCCCGGAGGAGTGGGGTGATCTCTATTGATCTTGCTCGACACGCACGTAGTCGTCTGGCTCGCGTCGGGCGATCCCAGGATTTCGAGCAGGGCACAGGCCGCAATTCACGAAGCACGAGGCTCCGACCGCGGGCTCGCCATCTCAGATTTCACTCTCTTCGAATTGAGCCAGTTATTTCGCAAGAAAAAGTTTCAGTTAACTGTGGACCCGGACTCGTTTTTATCCGATGTTGAACGGCGTTTTGTGGTTCTGCCGATTACGGCAAATATCGCTCTCCAGGCCTTCGAACTGCCCGCTAGCTATCCCAAGGACCCGGCGGACCGTATCATTGGAGCCACGGCTTTGGTCGAAGACATGCCACTGGTTACCGCCGACCGCGGGATACGCAAGTCGCGCGTGGTGCAGACGATCTGGTGATTTTTCTTACAAGCTCTCAAAAGTCAGCGGCAGGGAAGCAGGTTCCTCACCGGCGCTTTGCGCCGGTTCGGAATGACAGTTTAGTTAACTTGCTGGTTTAGTAGATTCCCGGAATTACCGCTGACACTCTGTTCGCGTAATCTTCGAATTCCTGGCCGAAGGCGTCGCGCAGAAGTTTCTCTTCTACTCGGACGCGGATGACCAGGCCGATCCAGAAAATCACGATGGCGATGGGCAGGGCAATCCAGTGCTCGGCGGCGAGGCCGGTGGCGATCAGCATGCCAAGCATGCCGGTGTAGATCGGGTTGCGAATGTAGGCGTAGGGGCCTTCGGTGATGAGTTTGTGGTCTTCGACGAGCCGGGCGCGCATGGCCCACTGCTTGCCGAGCGTGCGGACCGCCGATGAGATCAGCCATCCGGAGAAGGCGGCGAGCGCGATTGTCAGGACACTGAAGATGATTCCAACGACGCCGGAGAGTGCTGCGACCGGCGGCAAGAATGGCTGATGCGGAGGCTGGAAGAAGACGAGGAAGTATCCGACCATTTGGAGGAAGATGCCTACCGTGGCGCGGCGGTCGCGCTTGGCGTCTGGGGCTTTCGGCGGGCCTTTGCGGAAGATGAAGATGGCGGCGAAGAAAACCCAGCACAGCATGACTGCAGCGAGGGTGACTAGAGATACGGGAGTTGGGTTCATGGTTTGTTTCTGCGGGAACAATGTAACAGCGTTTGATGTCAGCCGCGTGGCGGAGCTTTTTTGACTGCATCGGCGCTGCAAGCGGTCGTAAGGTCCCTCACCCGGCTTTCAGGCGGGTTCAGGATGACATTTCTCTGTGAGATCGGTTGTTTCAGTGGGCACGCGCGCTTTCCTCAGGGGCAGTGAATCTGCTTAAATCGGAATAGATCGCGACACGATGAGCGCAATTGAGTTCTTACAGTAGTGATCGATATCCATTCACATATTCTTCCGGAAGTTGACGACGGGCCCAAGTCATGGGACGTTTCTGTCGCCATGTGCCGCGCGGCGGCGGCCGACGGCATCACGCATATGGTGGCCACGCCGCATGCCAACGATCGTTGGCATTATGACCGCGAATATTTGCAAGGATTGCTTAATCATCTGCGGGAACTGGTCGGTGATGTGCCGAAGTTGAGCCTGGGCTGCGATTTTCATCTTTCTTACGACAATATGCAGGATGTGCTGGCGAATCCGGCGCGCTATGCGATCGAAGGGTCGCGCTACATGCTGGTGGAGTTGAGCAATTACAGCGTGCCGGCGCAGACGACGGATTGTTTTCTGAAGTTGGGAGACGTGGGGATTACGGCGGTGATTACGCATCCGGAGCGGAATCCGATTCTGCGCGAGAGCCCCCAGCGCGTGCTGGAGTGGGCCGAGCAGGGATGCGTAATTCAGATGACCGGCTCTGCGTTGACGGGATTTTGGGGACATCGCACGCAGAAGGCGGCGGAGTTTTTGCTTGAGCGGCAGGCTGTGCACGTGCTCGCTACCGATGCTCACGACTTGCAGAAGCGCGTGCCAATTCTCTCTACTTCGCGCGAGGCGGCGGCAGAAATTTGCGGAGAAGAGATTGCGACGGCTTTGGTGGAGCAGAATCCGCGGGCGGTGATTGAGAGTCAGGCGTTGCCGTATTTTCCGGCGCCAGTGAAGGGGTAGAGGCGGGCATCAGGCGTCCGGCTTCGGCCCTCAGACCTCAGCATTCAGCCGTCAGCATTCAGCCATTCCGGATTTTTTTCATTCCAAAGAAACATTGGGGAGCGGCGCCGTAGTCGGCATGGGCTGAATGCTGATGGCTGAGTGCTGACGGCTGTTGGTATAACTGCTACTGCGGCTGCGATGCGTCGGTTGGCTGAGAGGCGGGTGGCTGGTCTCCCGGGCTGGGCGAGTGCGAGGTGGTGGGTAGCGATTGTGCTCGGGGGGCTTCGGGACCGGTGGTCATGGCGCTTTCGGGATTTAACAGGTGATCCTTGCTGGGGCCTAGGCCTAGGGCGATCAGGGCGCGGGAGTCGGGGACGGTTTTCGACTGCCATCCGTGATCGGCCTGGAATTTGCGCATGGCGTCTTCGCTGGATTGATTCCAGGTACCGGTCGCTGATCCGGTCAGGTAGTGCTCGCGGATGAGGGCTTCCTGGATGGAGCGAGCGCGTTCGGAGTCGATTTTTTGCTGGCCGCGCGTGCGGGAAGATTTCTTGCGGCGCGATTTTGCGGCTGTTGTCTTGTGAGTTTTATGGGTGGTTGGTTTTTGCGATGAGTCGCCGGATTGACCGGCACTTGCGGCGAGTGCGCAGCTTAGCGCCAACGCACAGGCGATGCCAAATTGTGAGAACGATCTCATCGGTCGTGTGCCGTCCCTACGGGACTCGGGTCTGCTTGCGCTTCCTCAGAGCTTGCGCCTTGGGCCAACGAATGGCGCCGATTCTTGCGCTCCACTCTTCCGCCCCTACGGGGCTAGCCCTGCTGGAATCGCCCACCCACGGCTTGCGCCGTGGGCTGTAATCTTTCGCCGCTTCGCGGCTTGCGCCAAGATCCAGCCCCAATAAAGAAGGCCCTGGGCGGTGGCTAGAATCCAGATCCAAATGAAAACGCCCGCCGGACTGGCATTGTAATCATCTCCGATCACGGAGAACAGTGCCAGTGCCGTGCGGGCGGGGCTTGGTTACGGAAGTGTACCGGCCACAAAGATGGTTCCATCCTGGCGGGTTGAGCCGCGCTGGCGGACGAGGAAGACCACGTCCTGGCCGCTCTTGAGGCTCGACTCGATCCGCGAGAAATCTTCTTCGCTGTTGACCGGCTGCTTGTTGATTTCGAGAATGATGTCGCCGCGGCCGAGATTGATGTCTTCGGCGAACGAGCGCGGTTTCACATCCTGCACGATTACGCCCTTGCCGACCGGCATATCGAGGCGGTCAGCCATTTCGGGCGTTACCTTGCGCACGGTCACTCCGAACTTGCTTTGCTTGGGCGTGCTCTCGTCTTCGTTATCTTGTTCGTCGCCCAGGCGCGCAGCGAAGAGCTTGGCGCGATCGGCGATGGTTACGCTGGCGTCCTGAGTCTTGCCGTTGCGCAGGAAGCCGAGATTGACTTTCGATCCAGGTTTGCGCGAGGCGATGTCGGCGACGAGTTCGTTACCCTTACTCACTTTCCTGCCATCGACGCTGGTAATGGTGTCGCCGACTTTCAGTCCGGCTTGATCGGCGGGGCTGCCGGCAACAACGCTGGAGATGGTCACACCGGTGCCCGATCCGTAGACGCGGGCGATGGCGGGATTCTCGACGGCGTCAAACATGATGCCGATGGAGCCGCGCGAAACTTTGTGATCGGGGCCGGTGAGCTGGTTGTAAACGTCGACGACGGTTTTCGAGGGCAGCGCAAAGCCGACGCCGGCGTAGGCGTTGGTTTCGCTAAGAATGGCGGTGTTGATACCGATGACTTCGCCGTTCATGTTGACCAGCGGGCCGCCGGAGTTGCCGGGATTGATGGCGGCGTCGGTCTGAATGAAAGTCTGGAACTGGCGTCCGGGAACGATGTCGCGGCCCTTGGCAGAGACGATTCCAGCGGTGACGGTTTCGGAGAGGCCGAAGGGGCTCCCGACGGCGAGAACCCAGTCGCCAACCTGCATGCTGTCGGAGTTGCCCATTTTGGCGGCAGGTAGCACGCGGTCAACGTCGACTTTGATTACAGCGAGGTCGGTTTCCTGATCAGCGCCGATGACTTTGGCGTCGTGCTGAATTCCAGGCGGGTCGTCCTGAAAGCGCACGCGGATACGGTCGGCTTTCTCTACAACGTGTCGATTGGTGACGATGTATCCCTTGGTGTCGACGATGACACCAGAGCCCAGAGAGCGCTCGCGAATCGGGCCGCTATCCGGGCCGGCCTGGCCGCCGGGGCCACCGAAGAAGTGGTTGAAAAAGTCGTCCATGCCGTCGCCGCCACCGTTGTCGTCGTCATCCTGGCCGCCGCGGCGCCGCCGCAGATTCTTGATCGTCGATTCGGTGTTGATATTGACGACGCTCGGCTCGAGTTGCTTGGCGATCTGAGAAAAGGTAGTGGAAAGCTGCTGTGGAGCGGGCAGGCTCAGCGGCGTCGCGTCGCTCTTCTGCCCTTCTTTGCCTTTGACTCCATAAGAAATGATTGTCCCGAGCAGTATGCCGACAGCCAGCGTTGCCAGGATGCTCAGCATATAGGCCCAGCGGTTGGCCTTCATGCGCATCCACATTGCGCCCGAATCCATAGGTGTACTTCCCTCCGAAATCTTCGTAAGTCCCTTACATTATACCCATTTGCGCGACAGGAGCAGAACCGGCAGTTCAGGAACAGCCGGGCATTGATCATACGGGGCTACTCCCCGGCTGGTTAGACGCACGATCTGGTCAAACCGTTTGACGAGCGCGGAGTTCCTGCGGTCAATTTGCGCAACGATCTGCATAAACTACTCGATCACTGCGAGGTTCGAATCTTGTTATGGTTAGATGGCTAAAGAAGCGAGGGAGTTCGATGAAATCAGACAAATTAGCAAAGGCGTACCGGGTGGATGGCGGGAAACACTTCCGTCTAAAAGATTTCGATCCGGCGGATACGGAAGGCTGGAAGAAGGAGGGCGCGGATGAAGCGCTGGAGAAGGGGATTCTCCGTAACGCGGAGTTGCAGGACAAACTCTACGCGCAGGATAACTGGGCCGTCCTGCTGGTTTTTCAAGCGCTGGATGCGGCGGGGAAAGACGGCATCATCAAGCACGTGATGACTGGGATCAATCCCCAGGGCTGCCAGGTGTATTCCTTCAAAGCACCATCGGCGGAAGAGTTACAGCATGATTTTCTGTGGCGCTGCGGACGCGTGATGCCGGAGCGCGGGCATATCGGAATATTTAACCGGTCGTATTACGAAGAGGTGTTGGTGGTCCGGGTACACCCTGAGATTCTGAAGAGCCAGAAGACGCCGGATTCGCTGGTCGGCAAGCACATCTGGGAGGAACGGTTCGAAGATATCCGCGGATTCGAACGGCATATGGCGCGTAACGGCACGGTGATTCGGAAATTTTTTCTCAACGTGTCGAGGAAAGAACAGAAGAAAAGATTCTTGGCGCGGCTGGATGAGCCGGAGAAAAATTGGAAGTTCTCCGCGGCCGACATTCGCGAGAGAGCATGCTGGGACGATTACCACAAGGCGTACGAAGACATGATCGCCAATACAGCCACTGAACATGCGCCGTGGTACGTGGTGCCTGCGG
The DNA here is from genome assembly GCA_035501655.1 of Candidatus Solibacter sp. GTDB lineage: Bacteria > Acidobacteriota > Terriglobia > Terriglobales > Acidobacteriaceae > Sulfotelmatobacter. The sequence continues at coordinate 134,701 of DATJVU010000035.1, read as the reverse complement.
ACAATAAATGGTTCACACGGCTCGTGGTGTCTGCTGTGCTGGTGGAGACGCTGGAATCGCTCGATCTCGCCTACCCCAAGGTGGATGATGCCAAGCGGAAGGAATTGGAGGCGGCGAAGAAGCTGTTGGAGAGCAAGTAACACGATGGAGCCGCGGATGCCTTCGTTCGCGGGGATGAACGTCAAATCCCTAAAATGCGTTGCCGCCCCTCCTAAAAGCTACAGTTCGCGAATGGCTTCGCCGGCGCCGCTTAGGTTGGCTAGGCGCATCTCGGAATATTTGCGGGATAGAATTACGCCGGGCGCGCCGGCTCGGAATGTTGCTTGCACGGCGGCCTTCACGCTCTGCGGCGTGCACTTGGTGTGATCCGCTTCGGTCGGGATGTCGATATCAATGCCGGGCCAGATCAGAGTATTTCTCCCCGCTACACCTTCCAGAGAGCGTTTCGTCTCGCGATAGACGTAATCCGACGAGAGCCCCGTGTGAGAAATCTGATCGTAGCTGGCTTCTTTAAAACCCATTTGCGCATAGTTCATATCGAGCAGGCCTTGTTTGGAGAGATCTCCGTACAGCGTCGAGCCGATGTTATCGACATACAGCGCCATGCGCTCGCCGCCGCAGTTGTTGTACATGACGACCTTGATGAAGTCTGAGTAATTCGACAGTTGATGGATATCCTGCTCGGCCCGGTAGATTGGATTGAAAGAATTGTTGTGCCAGATATGCCATCCCACGGGCACGGTCGGCTTGGCTGCTTTCACAGTTTTGTAGATGGCGGCGTAGGTTTCGCGAAGGCTGTCGGTCCAGAGCATTTCCCATGCGGCTAGTTCGGGATAGCGCAAGAGGATCCGCCAGAACTGTACGTAATAGCCATCGACCGGACGCTTGCCGCTTCTGGCGGCGCGAACAAATTTTTCCAGTTCGAGAAATCCCTGGCGGGCGCGGTCTGGGTTGATGCCGCGGTCTTTGGCTTTGCGCTGACAGAATTCGCAGAAGCAGGTCACATTTCCCGGGTCGATCGGCGGAGTGTCGTGCGTGGCTCCCAGGCTGTCGCACAGCGCGCCTTGCCGCTCCGAGCCCCACATGATTCCGTCGATGTCGTAGGAGCGGGCGTAGTCCTCGACGAGGCCGGTCAGGAAATTGCGGTAATCAGGATTATTGACGCAGAGCGTCTCGGCATTCCTCCCATAGAGGTCTTTTTCCTGAACTTTTTCGATGTTGGGCAAGTCAGCGCGAAAGACATCTTCCGCCCAGCAAATGACTTTCATGCCGCGCTTCTTGGCGGCGGGTAGGACTTCCGCGAGGACGTCGAGGTTGCCGTGATCAGGCGCGCGCGTCTCTTTGAGAACGGTGTTCTTGTAATACTGCGGATGGGGCGTGGCGAAGTTTCCGCCGTGAAAATTGAGATCGTATTCCTGCTTGCCGTGGTCTGGTAGCGGCTGGCCGGGAATTTGTCTGCCGGCGATGCCTCGACCGTAGGTGAAGACGGCGAGAAAGAGTGTGTTCACACCAGCGCGCTCCTGAAGCACATCGAGGACTTTCTCGGTGCCTTCATCGACAAACGAAACTGCTCCGATTTGAATGCCGATCATTTTGGAGGACGCGGGCTGTGCTGGCACAGGCATCGCAAGGGCGGCGCCGGTGGCGGCGGTGATCTTCAGGAATTCACGTCGGTTCAGATCCGGTGTCAATGGATTGCTCCTTCTTGGTCCCATTTATCTGGTGGAGATAGTACAGCGTCCTCTGCGGATTTTCCCTGTACTCTCTGCGGTCAAAGGCAGTTGCAGCGTGCGTGGAGAAGCTTGAACCGCGGAGGTCGCAGAGAACTGCCGCAAAGATCGCAGAGGAAGCTTGCCGCGGGAGTTGTTTTCTCGGCGTTCTCTGCGGGGTTTCTCTGCGCTCTCTGCGGTCAAAGGCTGTTGCGGCGTGCGTGGAAAAGCTTGAGCGGCAGGGCTCGCACGCAACGTGGCGTTCAGCGCGCGGCATGAGCGACGAATGGTCGCGCTTTGTGCGACGGGCGAGATTTCCGCTGTGTCTTATGAAATAAAATCAAGCACACTATGGCACCTGAATCTGACGGTACGTTTGGCCTGGTGGCCGGCCTCGGCGTGGGCGCGGGGATCTTCTACTACAAGGCATTGGTGGAGGCTCACCTGCGCCGCGGCGTGTCGCCGCGCATTGTGATGGTCCATGCGGACGTTCGCCGGGTGTTGAAACACGCCAACGCGCGCGAGAGTCAAGAACTCGCAACCTACCTGGCCGGATTGCTCAAGCAGTTGGCAGGAGGCGGAGCAACGATCGCTTCCATCCCTGCATTCGCTCCCCAGATTTGCGCACGCGAGCTGGCAGAAATGACGCCGATCCCGCTCATTGATCTCCTCGACGCCATTGTTGCCGAGGTCGAGCGACGCCAACTCAGGCGTGTGGCCATTTTTGGAGCGCGGGTCACGATGGAGACCAAGTTGTTCGGCAGATTAGAGACAGTAGAAGTCGTTAGCCCGAGCCCTAAAGAGATCGATCGTGTCAGCGATATCTACGTAAGAATTGTCAATAAAGCCGAAGCCACGAAGGAAGATTTTGACACCTTGCGTGCTCTCGCCCACACTCTGATCGATCGCGAGCGCCTGGATGCAATTCTTCTGGCTGGAACCGATCTCTCATTTGTTTTTAATCCCGAGAATACTGATTTCCGGCACGTGGACGGGGCGCGCGTTCACATCGACGCCATTATGCGCAGGCTTGTTGCCTAGACTCGCAGCGCTCGCGGATCAGTTTTGCTTTCACTCCCCTTTGCATCCTGCGCCGACGGGATTAACATAGTCCGACAGTCCACTTCCCCTCGGGAGCACACTCACATGGGCCCTTACAGCCTTAGGAAGAATGCTTTGCGCTTGGCGGGCTTGCTCGTTGCCGCTTTTGCCTTTTCACTCGCGATCAACGCTTTCGCTCAGACCAAGCCCGAGCGGCAATCGAAGGCCACGAAATCGGCCGAGACCGCTCCAGCCACGCAGGCTCAGACGGCGAAGCCGAGCGATACCGCGAACGCCGAATCGTCCAAGCCGGAAGAGAAAGCATTCAAGGGGATGCATTACCGGCTGCTCGGGCCATTCCGTGGCGGACGGTCGCTGACGGCGGCGGGCGTTCCGGGAGATCCGACGACGTACTATTTCGGCGCGACTGGCGGTGGCGTGTGGAAGTCGACCGACGGAGCGATGACCTGGTCGCCTGTGTTCGATAAAGAAGGGACATCTTCGATCGGCAGCATCGCGGTCGCGAACTCAAATCACAACGTGCTTTATGTGGGAACGGGCGAAGCCTGCATCCGCGGCAATATTTCGCATGGAGACGGAGTCTACAAGTCGCTCGACGGCGGTAAGACGTGGAAGAACACCGGACTGAGAGATTCGCGTGCGATCGGCAAGGTCATCATCAATCCCAACAATCCTGATATCGCGTTTGTGGCGGCGCTGGGACATCCCTATGGGCCGAATGCGGAGCGGGGAATCTTCCGCACGACCGACGGCGGCAAGACGTGGGAGAAGGTTTTATACAAAGACGACAACACCGGCGGAATCGATGTAGCGTTCGATCCGCACAATCCTAATGTTATTTTCGGGGCCTTGTGGCAGGCGCGGCGGACGTCGTGGAGCATGGACGACGGCGGACCGGGCAGCGGACTGTATCGCTCGAACGATGGCGGAACGACCTGGAAGCAACTGGAAGAGCACGGCTTGCCCAAGGGGCCCTATGGAAAGATCGGCATAGCCGTTGGCGCGAACTCGGATCGCGTGTACGCGCTCATCGAGGCACACAATCCGGATGGCGGCCTTTATCGCTCGGATGACGGCGGCGACTCATGGCAACTAGTGAACGCCAGCCATAGCTTGTGGCAGCGGCCGTGGTACTACATGCACGTGATCGCCGATCCGCGCGACGAAAACACGCTCTACATCATGGATGTGGAGGCGTACAAATCGACCGACGGCGGGCACCTGTTCAATAAAGTTCACGTGCCGCATGGCGACAATCACGGACTATGGATCGATCCAATGAACACTCGCCGAATGATCGCCTCGAATGACGGCGGCGTAACGGTCACGCTCGACGGCGGCAAGAACTGGACGCGCGAAGATAACCAGCCGACGGCGCAGTTCTACCATGTGACGACGGATTCGGCGACGCCCTACCGTGTGTACGGCGCGCAGCAGGATAGCGGCACGGTGGCCATCATCAGCCGCAGCGACGATGCCGCGATCGGCATCAGCGACTGGTATGACGTGGGCGGAGGCGAGGCGGGATACATTGCGCCGGACCCGCGCGATCCGAATATCGTTTATGCCGCGGATTACCAGGGAAACATCACACGCTACGACCGTCACATCGGGCAGGTCAAAGAGATTACGGAGCAGCCGGAGTTGTCGGATGCGCACGGAGCCGCAAATCTGGAGCATCGCTTCCAGTGGACCGCGCCCGTGTTGCTGTCGCCGCATGATCCGAACACGCTGTATCACGCGGGCGAAGTATTGTTCAAGACGACCGACGGTGGGGTGCACTGGAAGCCGATCTCGCCGGATCTGACGCGCAATGACAAGAGCAAGCAGAAGGTTTCCGGTGGCGACATCACGATCGACGATTCGGGCACGGAATATTACGACACGATTTTTGCCCTGGCGGAGTCTCCGCTGAAGCAAGGACTGCTGTGGGCGGGCACGGACGACGGATTGATTCAGCTCACGCAGGACGAAGGAAAGACCTGGACGAATGTGACTCCGAAAGAAATGCCGGAGTGGAGCCGCATCAGCCAGATCGATCCTTCGCCGTTCGATGCGGGAACGGCCTATGTGGTTGCGGACCGGCATCAGTTTGATGACTTAAAACCCTACATCTACAAGACCAGCGACTATGGCAAGACGTGGACGAAGCTGGGCCAGGGAACTCCAGACAATGCGTTCGTGCGTGTGGTGCGGGAAGACCCCAAGAAGCGAGGCTTGTTGTACGCGGGGACTGAGACCGGAATCTATGTTTCATTCAACGATGGCGCGAACTGGCGTTCGCTCAAGCTGAATCTACCGACTACGCCGGTGCACGACCTGGTCATTAAAGATAACGATCTGGTGGTGGCGACGCATGGGCGGGCGTTCTGGATTCTGGACGATCTGTCGCCGCTGCGCCAATATTCGGATGAGATCAATCAGAAGACGGCGTTTCTATATGCGCCGGCGACGGCGTATCGCCTGCAAGCCGGTGCGAGCGGAGGAGGCGAGCGGCGTCCTTCGAAAACGCAAGGGCAGAATCCGCCGAACGGCGCGGTCATTTATTACTACCTGAAAGATGCACCCAAGGCTGATGCGGAGACCAAGATTGAAATCCTCGATGCGTCAGGCAAAGTGATCCGCAAGTATTCGAGCGCGGAGTATAAGTTGCTCGAAGAACCGCCGGATCCAGACGACAAGAAGCCGGAGAAGGAAATCAAGCCGGAGGCGGGGCTCAATCGCGTCGTCTGGGACCTGCGCTACGAAGAGGCGCGACGGGTCCCGGGGTACTACCTGTGGGAGTACAGCAGCGGGGCGCGCGGGCCGGTAGCGGTACCGGGGCATTATCAGGTGCGGCTGAGCGTCGGAGGACAGAGTGAGACTGCTGGATTCGATTTGAAATTGGATCCGCGAGTGAAAGTCAGCCAGGAAGATCTGGAAGCGCAACTCAAATTACTGCTCGACACCGAAGAAGAGCTCAACCGCGTCTACGACACGGTGAATCAGATTCAGGATGTGCGGTCGCAGCTGGCAGGATTGAAGCGTCGCTTGCCGGATAACGCGAGCACGAAGACGATTGTCAGCGCGGCGGACGATGTGGAGAAGAAGCTGGTTGCGATCCGGGACGGGTTCATCAACCTCGACATCGATGCGAATGAAGATTCGCTGGCGTATCCTCCGCAAATCGACGCGAAGTGGGCCTATCTCGCCATGGACGCGGGTGCTGCCGATTCTGCTCCGACTGAGGCCGAGCAGAAGCAATTCGAGAAACTAAAGCGGCAGACCGGCGAACTAATGGCGCGATGGGACGACGTGCAGCGGCGCGATCTGGCGGATTTCCAGAAGCTCGCGTCGCAGGGAAGTTTGTCGACGGTAGTCGTGCCACCGGCAGGCCGAATTGCGGACGAGCCGGTGGCTGCTCACTAATTGCGAATTATGAATCGAGGACGTGCCGATTTAAGGCATGTCATCGAGGCTTGTCCAGTCGCTGTCCGGGGATGAATCGCTGCACCCTGCGCTGGCCGTGCACACCAAAAACTGCGTGACGGGATGGATCTCCCAGACGGTGGAGCGCCAGCAACTGGATTTGTGCTTGGGAAATCCGCAGTCGTCCTTCTTGTTGAAGTGTTCGTTGTCGCTCATCAACTGACCGACCACTTTGATCTGCTGACCTTGCAGCGCCGCTACACGATCGATCGTCCATTTGGGGTGGCGGCTGGATCGGGTGAAGGGCGTCATTTCGGCCACGACGCTGGCTTTTTCCAGCTTGGTCATTGCGGCACTCGTTTGCAACGGATGAGTCTTCGCGATCGCGGCCAGCGCTGGATCGAATCCTATGCCGAGGTGGTAATCGAAGGTGCCGGGAGTGGTGAGCTTGCAGTTGCAGGTCTCGCTATTCGGCGGGGTTCCAGCTCCCGTGTCTTCGGCAAAGTATAAAAAAGCCACGACGGAGTGAATGTTTCCCTCGCCGATAGGGGCGAATGTGTCGGCGAGTGTGGAGTGATTCCGGCTGTTAAGCGTCTTCGGCAGATGCTTCTCCAGAAAGGAGAAGTCACTCTGGCCCAACGTCTTGGTTGCGGCTAGCGACGGGTCCGGATCCTGATCCTTTAGAAAGTCCAGGTAGGCATCGTAGCCGGGCTTTTTAGCTTGGGAGCATCCATCGGCGAAACTGTCGTGACATTGTTTTAATGTCAGGTCGTCGGGTGTGGGGCACTTTGCGGGCTTCTGGCTTGCGGCCTGGCTGGCCAGGTCGTGAGCCCGGTCCTGAGACCACGCGGAATTCAAGACGCTGAGGGCGAAAACGGCGAGTGCAATGAGCCCAAGGGTTCTGCGCATAGTTCCTCCAGAACGTAGGGTGAATGCGGATGACAAGGCACCGCTACGCTGCGGGCAACCAGGGGAAGCGCCGTCGTCGTTTGATTGTGACTCCCGAGCGGGAGTCATTGTACTCCGAACTTTTTTCTGGGGTGCGTAATTTTCTTCAGATCCACTGTTTTTCGACTACAGAACTGCGACGGCATTGTTGTAGAGAACGATGTTTGGTACCTGTTGATAACAGGCGTTCCTTCCTATTACTTCCGTGCCACTTTCATAGCACGGATGTGCCTTGTACGTGGAAACAGCCGTTGCTATTGTGCTTTCAGAGATTAAAGTTCCTCCCCTGAAGATCAAGAAGCGGCCGATCGGACTGGGGGTAGTCATGAAGATGGTTCACCTTTGTTATGCGGCGCTTGGCTTCGCGGTGGCTCGCTGGATCTTTCGGCGGCACGCAGTAGTAGACCCAGTTACACGGTTTCGATCTCAGGGACTTCTGTAGACAAGTTTTTCCGGGCTTGGGCGCGCGCACCCGTTGCGCTTCCATTTCGTCAACGCGCGCCCATCGCTTCCTTCCGCCATAAGTAACTGTTACCAAGGTTTCTCTCTCCGTTCGTGATCCTGCAAATCCCTTCATACAATTGAGTGAGGGAAAGCTCTGCCGCGCGGTGTCAGTTTTTCAGGACGCTGTCAGAGACAACTCATGGTTCAAACTCGCAAATTTTGTGTCACTTTCGTGCTGGCGGCCTTGCTACCGGTGCTGATGCCGGCGATCGCCCTCGCTCAGGATGATCCGAATGACACGCCGCTGGGCGACGTCGCGAGGAATTTGCGTAAGAAGGCTCCATCGAAGGCTGTGATCGATGATGACAATCTTTCAGATGTCATGCGGCAAGCCGAGAGCCGACAGGCACAGAGTTCCGCGCTGAAGTTTCTGATGACTGGCGACAACAACAACTTCAAAGTCGGCGTGCCGGACGCGACCTGCAGCCTTTCGTTCAGCGCTGGCGCCAAATCTCTGCTTTCAAGCCAGTATTCGCAGATGGACTTACCGCTTGCAGATATGCAGAGGCTGGCGGGACCGGCGAGCGTTGAAGGGGATACTCTGAGCGTTTCGGTGCTGAACGGAACTGACTGGCATGTGAGCGAAATCGCGGTAGCGTTCACGGTGGTGAAACGAAATGCGCCAGCCGGCGTTTCTCTGAACTACGCTGGGGGGAAGGTCGTGGCGGCTGCGATTTTGCCGGAGGCGGAAGTGCGTCCGGAGAAAAGGCCGGACACAACGGTCATCTATCGCATGCGCGCCGCTGCACCGCCGTCGGCTACCACCGTGTTCAGTGCCCCGCTGGAACTGGACCTCGCGGCCGGCGATGAGTGGCATTGGGCCATTGTGCAGGCGAAGGGCTATCCGCCGCAGGGATACAATGCCAGCGCTCTGCCATCTTCTCAAGCGATGGCGCGCGAGCCGGCGCAGCCTGCGATTCCTTCCTCATTAACCGCGCCGTCCGATCTCGCGGCCTCGCCGCTGCCACCCAAGTAAATACTCGTCGCATTCATCGGCGCAGTGTGCGTGGAAAGCCGTGCTAGACTAGCGTTATTCCACCAGATCTGAGGACACCGATGAAATTTGGCGTCATCATATTCCCCGGTTCGAACTGCGATCACGACGCATATTGGACGATCAAGAATGTGGCCAGGCAGGAGGTCACCTTCCTGTGGCACGAGTCGCACGATCTGGAGAACTGCGATGCCATCATCGTGCCGGGCGGATTTTCCTACGGCGACTACCTTCGCACGGGTGCGATCGCCCGGTTTTCCCCGGTCATGGAATCCGTGCGGAAGTTTGCCGACGGCGGCGGCCTGGTGCTCGGAATCTGTAATGGATTTCAGATTCTTTGCGAGTCGGGACTGCTGCCCGGCGCTCTCATGCGCAATGTGGGCTTGAAATATGTCTGCAAGCCGGTTCCCGTGCGGGTGGAGAATGCCGAAACGCCCTTCACCAACGCCTGCCGCGAGGGCGAGGTGCTCACCATTCCGATTGGGCACATGGACGGGAACTATTTCTGCGATGCCGCAACGCTAGAGCAACTGAAACGGGAGAAGCGGATCGTGTTCCGCTATTGCTCCCCGAAGGGCGATGTCACGTGGGCGGCGAATCCTAATGGATCGCTTGAGAATATCGCGGGAATCTGTAGTGCCGGCGGCAATGTCGTGGGCATGATGCCGCATCCGGAGCGCTCCTCCGAAGCCGAACTCGGAGGTACCGACGGGTTCAAAATCTTCCAGTCGATGGTGGGCGCGATGGCGGCCCACTGAAACCCGAGTTATTCTCTCGACTAAATCCACAAACTTCTTGGATATTTGGACCTCGCCGTTGTATTGTCTTTCTGCTTCCCCCGAAGCGATGTTCCCAACAACCTGATTGTGTATCGCAAGCACACGCGGGGAGGCGTGTCTCTCATGACACCGAAGCAGATTCTAGATTCCTTTTCAGAAACCCTAATGCAGGATGACCGGATTCTTAGCGTGCAGGAACGCGCGCTGCTGACGAGTTTGTTGCAACATGCACGGAACTCGGCGGCCGATGATCCTCAAACGAGAGAAGCGGTGCGAACGGTGATCGCAGCCGCGATTGGTGAAACCGTAGCGCAGCGAGCGTTCGCAGTGCTAGGACAGAGCATTGTCGAACGCATCCTCAATCCCGGCGTCACCGCTGCCCAACAGCTGCCAAAGACAACGAATGACGCTCCCGGCACGCAGCCGCAGCCGCCAAATGTGACGCCGCCACCGCCCAAGAAGGCGCCGCCCAAACCGAGCCCGGTACGCGACGTACCGGTCGAACCGCCCAAGCAGCCGCAGCCGCCGAATGCCTCATTGCGTCCGCTGGATGAGCCCACGAGAGTGCGCACGCTGCAGCAGGCGGAAACTGCCTTGGCTGACAGGCCTCTGCACCTGCCGGCGCAATGCGTGATTCTCGATGAGTTCCTGGCTCCGCAAGAGTTGGAGGAACTAACCCGTTTCGTCCTGGACCATGAAGCCGATTTTCAGACCAGCGAAGTACTGTCGTCGAAAGCCGAGCAGGGCGTGGTGAACTACGAGCATCGGCGCTCGATGGTGCTGATGGATCTGGGCCGCTTCCAGGATCAGATGCTGGCTCGCATCAAGACTGTCTTGCCGGAAGTGCTGCCGCAACTGGGCATGGAGGAGTTTGCGATCCGAGGTGTGGAAACGCAGGTCACTGCCAGCAACGACGGCGATTTCTTCCGCTTCCATAACGACAACGGCAGCGACGCAGTCGAGTCGCGGCATCTGACTTTCGTTTATTTCTTCCACCGCGAACCCCGGCACTTTGCTGGCGGGGAGCTGCGCATTCACGATTCGCGGCTGGAGGGAGACCATTATGTGAGCGAAGGCACGTATCAAACCATCGTGCCGCGGCAAAATCAGATCGTGTTCTTTCCCTGCGAACTGATGCACGAGATCACGCCGTTAGAATGCGCTTCGCGGCTCTTCGCTGACAGCCGGTTCACGCTGAATGGATGGCTGCGGCAATGAGCGAGCCAATTCGCACGTCAGTGAGTACAGCGGCCTGGCTCGACTGGATAACAAATCTGATGGGAACGTCGCGGCAGAGTCATGCCGCGACGTTTCCGGCGGACCGTTATTTCTGCCTGCTGGATGAGTTGCCGCTGCATCTGGTTCCTTTGGCGGCGCGCGCGCGACTGCATTCCTATGACGAACGCGAAACTGCGCCGGTCTTGAACCCCGAGTGCCTGTTTTCTTACGGTGAGAGTCTGCCGCAAGATTTGTCAGCTTTGAAGGAACTTACATCCGGGTTTGCATTGAGGGGAACGATCGCGTGGGTGCGAGATCCAGCGATGGGCTCCTTTCATCCCTTCTGGCTCGGCCCCCGGCTGGAAGGCGCAGTTGGAAGACTGCGGCGGAAAGAGACGGCGTCACAACTCGACTCTCGTGAGCGCGCGCTGCTCGTGCAAGCCGGAATCCTGAAGAGTCCTGAATCAGACGGGATGCAGGCATCATCTCGCGGCCATTTTGAACAAGCGGCACGGCGGTTTCAAGAGAAGGAGTATGCGCCGCTGGTTGGGCTGATTCACCCCTTTGAGGTGGCGGCTTTGCGCCGCTACTATCGCTATCTCATCCGCCGCGGTGCGATTTCCCTGGGAGATGGACAAAGCTCGCGACGCTACGTCGCGCACAACGAGCCGGTTGCCAGATTTTTTCACAACCGGATCGCTCGAGTTCTGAGCATGATTGCGGGCGAGCATTTGAAACCGTCGTATGTCTACCTTGCGTCCTATCAGGAGGGAGCGGAACTCAAGAAGCATACTGATCGCGAGCAATGTGACTTCAGCGTCACACTCTGTCTCGATTTCTCGCCGGAGCCTGTTCATGAAACTCTATGGCCGATCCGGCTGGAGACTTCCAGTGGAGACGTTGTGGTCTACCAGGCGCTGGGAGAAGGCCTGGCATATCGCGGCACGCGCTTGCCGCACTACCGCAGTCCGTTGGGCAAGGGGCAAACATCAACGTCGATCTTTTTCCATTATGTGAGAGCGGATTTCAGCGGGCCTCTTGACTGAAGATTGCCAAAAAAGAAGAATGCCGAGTTTTGCTATTTCAGTCCGGAGATGATGTAAAGGTCCGACAAGGTCTGGTTATAACCGTAGGCGATCTCTTTACCATCGCGGCTGACGACAACGGGACCGACCATCACGACACCCGCCGGGACACCGGGTTTTAGGTCCTCAAGTACCGTCTCCTTACCGGTGGCAATATTGAAACGGTAAACCCGGCTGGGGAACTCTCCGCTGTGCTGACCATAAAGGAAATTGCCGTCCGAGGACCATTGCGCCGGAGCAAAAGTTGAAGGGAGAGCAGACAGCGGGCGCGGCGGGCCACCAGTTAAGGAGTAGATCACCATCGCATGATTTGGACCCCGGCCGAGAATCGAGCGGCCATCAGGAGAAGACGGGCCGCACAAAAAGCCTTCTGGCGTCGCCGCAACCGCGCGTCCATCGGCCGCATTGACGATGTAACAACGCGCTTTTCGGTCGGCTTCCTCGCCGACAACAGCGATTCTCTCCCCGTCTGGAAGGAAGCGGGCGAGCGCGTTATGAATATTCTGAAGGCCGCTTACCTGGATGGTACGAGACTGTCCGGCGCCGATGGGCAAAAGCACAAGCTGAGTCGGGTGGTTCGGTAAAGTGGCGATGGCCCATTTTCCATCCGGTGACATACCGCCGGAACTGCCCTCGCCCAGTTGCGCGGGTAGTGTCCCGTCGAGTTTGCGAATGACGACTTGGTAGTTCGGCCCGGCCGCCTCGCTGGAATCCTCGAAGAGCACGGTTTGGCCGTCACTGGAAATGTCGCGTGGAGAATTCCAGTCGTGCCAGGAAAGGTCGACATCGGCTCGGTCTTTGTTACCGACCACTGCTGCGGCCATGGCCAGCCGTTTGGAAGTCAATGAAGCCAGGACCCGGCCATCCGCCGCAATGTCTTCAAGATCGAGTCCCGTGGGCAGGTCGAGGATAGTGCGCAGCTTGCCGGAAAGGTCGACCGCCATCAGATTCAGCCGGTTTCCTTCTTCGACTGCCGTGAACCAGATTTCCTTGCCATCGCGCCAAGCGAGCCCTCGTTCGGACTCCCATTCCTTCGTCAAAACGCGAGCATGGCCTGACATGTCGACTACTGAAACTGTGCCGCGATCATCCCACAGGGCTGGATGTTCCATGAAAGCGATCTGCCGGCCATCCGGTGAGAATCGAATGTTGCTGATCCATCCGCCGGTTTGGTAAAGCACCTTGCCGAGGGGAAATTCCAGGCGGCAATGGCCCTCCGCATAATGCACGACCGCCATTTCGCCCTGTGCGTTGAAGTCGGCCCAGCGCACATCGGAGAGAATCTCGTGCGGGGAGCCGCCCGCGAGCGGAGCGCGGGCAAGAGTTCCATTGATGGTCTCGAGTTGGCCGCTATGTGTGCCGTTGACTACAACCGCCAGGTCGTTGTTGGGCGACACTGCCAGCAGGGTGGCATTTTTCAGGTTTAGCGGCTGGGTGAGGTAAGAACTGCCAACGGTAGAGAAAAGCTGTGTGGGCTGGTTGTTCCACGAGGCCGAATACACTATCGATTGTCCGGCGGCTGCAAACCGCGCCCCGTCGACAGTGCCGGATTCGAAGGTGAGGCGGCGATAGCCAGGCGCTTGAAGCTGAACTTCCTGAAGCTGTTTGATCGACAGAACCGCTGTGGCTAAGGCAAGCAAGGCGATGATCGCCCACGGAAGTTTGACTGCGAGGCCACTTCGAGGCTTGCTGAATGAAACGCGCTGCGTCGCATCTACGGCGAGCGTCTGCAGGGCAAAGCCAAGGTCGCGGACCGATTGGAAGCGATTGTCGGGCTCCTTCTCGAGGCAGTGTTTGACAATTTCCTGATACCCGGTGGGAATCGCAGCCTGCTCCAAATTGGCCACCGGCGGTTCTTCGCGCAGAACCGCAGTGATCGTATCGACCTGAGTCTCACCGCGAAAAGCACGGTGACCCGACAGCATTTCGTACAAGACCGCACCGAGGCTGAATATATCGCTTCGATAGTCGACCGGCATCGCCCGCAGTTGCTCGGGCGACATATAAGCGTACGTCCCGATCACGGTGCCCATTTTTGTGACGGTGGTCAGACTTTCGACCGGACGGTTTTCTTCCGGAGAGGCCTGGAGCTTCGCCACTCCGAAATCGAGAATCTTGACGTGCCCATCGTCATTAAGGAACAAATTCTCCGGCTTCAGATCGCGGTGAATAATGTGGCGTTCATGGGCCGCGGTGAGTCCGTGGGCAATCTGAAGGGCGTAATCCGTGGCTTGCGCAATAGGAATGGGGCCTTCGTCGAGCCGCACGCGCAGCGTCTTGCCCTGCAGTAATTCGGAGGCAATGTAGGAGTCCTTGCCGGCGATTCCAACGTCGTAGATGGCGAGAATATTCGGATGGTTCAGCGAGGCTGCGGCGCGGGCTTCTTGCTGGAAGCGGCGGAGATGATCGGGTTTGTCGCCGGAGGACTGCCGGATTATTTTCAGAGCAACATCGCGGTCCAGTTTCTCATCGTGTGCGCGATAGACCTCTCCCATCCCTCCAGACCCGATGAGTTCCAGGACCCGATAATGCCCCACCAGCTTGCCGATCATACGGTTGGCCTACGAGCGATTGGCCTACGAGCACACCCGTGCCCTCGAATGGTAGGTGCGAAGGCGCTGACAGTCAATACCACTGAGGTTATTGTGTCGGGAGGGGCCGGATGCGGCTTTTGCCTTCGGGCATCTGCATTTTGGTGCGCCATCATATTCCATGGGAAATGGGGCGAAGGCGCGTGTTATAATCACCCTTCGCCTGCATCTGACCGAGGCAATCGGATCGAGGTATTCGTTGATCTCCTCTAAAGGCGAATCCTGCGCCATCCAAGATCTTTAAGATAGATTTCCAGACGAGGTCGAACCATGTCCGGCCACTCAAAATGGGCCACAATCAAGCACAAGAAGGGCGCGCTCGACGCCAAGCGCGGCAAGATATTCACCCGTCTCATCAAGGAAATCAGCATTGCCGCGAAGAACGGCGGCGGCGATCCTGATTCCAATCCACGGCTTCGGACTGCCATTCTCGCTGCCAAGGCGGAGAACATGCCGCAGGACAACATCAAGCGCGCCATCCAGCGCGGCACCGGCGAACTGCCCGGGGCGGTGTATGAGGAATTCACGCTCGAAGGCTACGGCCCGGGCGGCGTGGCGATCCTGCTCGACATTAACACCGACAATCGCAACCGCACCGTCAGCGAAATCCGCCACGTCTTCGGCAAGAATGGCGGCAACATGGCTTCGGCAGGTGCCGTAGCATATCTGTTCCATAAGAAGGGCGACATCATCATTCCAAAAAACGCCGCTAAAGAAGACGACCTGATGAATATTGTGCTGGAGTCTGGAGGCGAAGATCTGCACGATGACGGCGAGCACTGGGAAATCACAACGGAGCCTTCGGCGTACGAAGGCGTGCTGGACGCGGTGAAGAAGGCAGGGATCACGCCCGCTTCTGCCAGCGTTGCGTTCATTCCCCAGAACTACATCAAGCTGGAGGGGCAGGCTGCTAACACTATGATCCGGCTAATGGAAGCACTCGAAGAGCACGACGACGTGCAGAACGTGCACGCCAACTTCGACATCGATCAGAAGTTGCTGGAAGAAGTGGCCGGCTAGTTTACCTCGGGAACGTAACCAACAGCCGCTCCGATACGAGCGGCTTTTTTCTTGTGCCCCATCCGAGCCTGAGGTTTTCAACATCTTCGTGGAAATGCTTGTGGAAAAGAGGCAAAGTAACTGCGTAAGTGATTCTCTCCAGAGATGCTTTCACGCTTTGCACTGAAGCGAGTGCTGGCACTTTCGCGGTACGGCATTTTGCGACTTTGAAAGTTCGACTCGACAAACTTTTGGTGGATCGCGGGCTTGCGCCGTCGCGCGAGCGCGCGCAGGCGCTGATTCTTGCCGGCAAGGTACTGGTCGATGATCAGAAAATCGAGAAGGCCGGGGCGCAGGTTAAAGTGGAGTCTGCGCTTCGGTTGCTTGGCGAAGATTTGAGGTACGTCAGCCGGGGCGGACTGAAACTGGAAAGCGCACTCGAGCACTGGAAGATCGAAGTTGCAGGGTGTGTGTGCTTGGATGTAGGAGCATCAACTGGAGGGTTCACCGATTGCCTGCTTCAGCATGGGGCTACGCGTGTGATCGCTGTCGACACCGGTTATGGCCAGATGGATTTCAATTTGCGCAAAGACCCTCGCGTGCGGTTGCTGGAAAAAACAAATGCTCGCTATCTGATGCGCGAGGATCTCGGCGAGGCGGTGAATTTCATCGCGATGGACGTTTCGTTCATCTCCGCGACTCTGGTTCTTCCCGCTGTAGCGCGCGCGGCGTTTCCCCTGTCGCATGAAGAGCGCCGCGGGCGAAAGGCGGTCGTGCTGGTCAAGCCACAGTTCGAAGCAGGAAGGGACTTCGTCGGCAAAGGCGGAATTGTGCGCGATGAAGGTGCGCAGGCTGCGTCTGTGGAAAAGGTACGAGGCGTGCTGACAGACCTGGGCGCTGCGAAAACAGATTCCATCGACTCGCCAATTCTGGGCGCGGAAGGGAATCGAGAGTTCCTGCTCTACGCTGAGTTCTGAAGCCGCTGATCGCGATGGCCGGAATACAGAACACGCCTGAAGAACGCGAGGATGGACACGGATTTTGTACAATCACTGTTTCGCTCGAGCCCAATTCGCTCTAGCGCGTCCTTTATGGGCAACCAGCAATCGTCTGCATCTGTAACGAGTTCGACAACGGCCTCGAAAACCGCCGCCATCATTTCCCGGCCCGACCGTCCAGAGGTCGCGAGAATTCTTCCCGGGCTTCTGGTCTGGTTCTCCGAACACGGCTACAAAGTGGTGATCGACGAGCAAACTTCCGGCTACGTGCACGGTCTGGAAGTTGCGTCGAGGGCGGAGATCGGTTCGCGCTCCCTTGATCTTGTTGTAGTGCTCGGGGGAGATGGCACACTGCTTTCGGCGGCGAGAGTAACGGCCGCGGTGGACGTGCCGCTGTTGGGTGTGAACCTCGGTTCCATGGGATTTTTGACGGAGGTCCCGCCGGACTCGATCTACGCGATGCTCGACGCAATCGCCAAGGGGGAGGCGAATGTGGAGCATCGCGCTATGATGCAGTGCGAACTGGTGCGAGCCGACAAGGTTCTTGCCTGTAACCTCGTATTCAACGACGCCGTGGTGAACAAAACAGCCCTTGCCCGGTTGAATACCTACGACCTCTACATCGACAAAGCCTTCGTCGCCAGCTACCGGGCGGATGGCATCATCGTCGCGACGCCGACGGGATCTACGGCATATTCTCTGTCTGCGGGCGGTCCAGTCCTGATGCCGACCGTGAATGCGTTCGTCGTGACGCCGGTTTCGCCGCACGCGCTGACGCATCGTCCCCTGGTTGTTCCTGATTCCGTGGAAATCGAAATCGTCCTGCGGACTGACGAAGAGCTGGCCTATCTCAGCCTCGATGGCCAGCCGGGACTTGATCTGAACGATGGCGACCGCGTGCGCTGCAAGCGATCAGAGCATCAGGTCAGCCTGTTCCGCAGCGGTACAGATTTCTTCGAAGTGCTGCGCGGCAAGTTCAAGTGGGGCGAGCGTCAGGTGTGAACCGTGCGACGCTCACATCTCCGGTCGAATCAATTCTGCAATTTTTTCCCGCCGCCGAATCACTTTCGCGGACCTGCCGCTCACCAATATCTCCGCGGCGCGCGGGCGTGTGTTGTAGTTGGAAGCAAGGACGAGGCCATAGGCGCCCACATCGAGAATCGCGAGGAGATCGCCCTCTTCGACTTGCGGCAATTGACGATCGCGAGCGAAAAAGTCGCCGGTTTCGCAGACCGGCCCGACGATGTCGGCAATCTCAGCTGTGGCGTTCCCAATGGTTTGGACGACCGGCACGATCTCGTGATGGGCGCCATACAGTGAGGGCCGGATCAGATCATTCATAGCCGCATCGACGATGATAAATCGCTTTCCATTGTTGGCTTTCTTGTACACGACTGAAGTCAGCAGAATTCCCGCCGGACCGACGATGGCGCGGCCGGGTTCCAGCAGCAGGCGCACATTCAAGTCGCGAAGAGGCCCGGCCAGCGCGTCGGCGTAGCTCTTCACATAGGCCGTAAACTCGATCGCCTGCGGGTTGTCGTACGAAATTCCCAGTCCGCCGCCGGCGTCGATGTAGTCAATGCGATGGCCGTCAGTGCGCAACTCGCGGACCAGATCGGCGACCCGCGCCAGCGCCTCGCCAAACGGTCCAACATCCGTGATCTGCGAACCGATATGCACGCTCACGCCACGGACCAGCAAATACGGCGCGGCCGCTGCCTTGGCGTAGAGGACCGGAGCGTTGCCAATCGGTACTCCGAACTTATGCCGGTGCAGGCCAGTCGAAATGTAAGGATGAGTTTGGGCCGCAACATCGGGATTCACGCGCAGGGCCACCGGCGCGGTTTTGCGCAGGCGCGCGGCAGACTCAGCCAGCGCGGAGAGTTCGGATTCGCTCTCTACGTTGAAGAGCATGATGCCGGCCTTGAGCGCGGCCGAAAGTTCGTCTCGCGTTTTGCCCACGCCGGAAAAAACCACGCTCTTCGCGGACTTGCGGTCTGCGACGAGAACGCGCTCCAACTCTCCGCCGGAAACAACGTCGAATCCGCAGCCCTTCTTCGCCAAGAATCGCAGCAGGCTCAGGTTGGAGTTCGCCTTGACCGAGTAACAAATGGTGTGAGGGATCTCGTGAAACGCGGTATCGAAGGTCTCATAACGATCGCGAATGGTCGAGGCAGAATACACGTACAGTGGTGTACCGAAACGCTGCGCCAACTTGCGGAGAGCTACTTCTTCGCAATGCAGGATTGCCTCGCGACTCGAGCGCTCGTTTTTTCTCTTCGGTTCGCGACGGGTTGATTCGCGGAACACGAAGCCGGGAGGGCGCCCGCCAAGGCTCTGGCTGCGGAGACTCATTTTTTCTTTGGCGTCCCGCCGCTGACACGAATGGCGACGACCGTCTGATCGTCGAAGGTTTCCGCGCCCGCGGAATGTTCGGCGACTGCTTTGAAGAGGGAAGTCACGACGCAATCGGCGGACTGCCCCGTGCATTCGGAGACGATTTTTTCGACGCGGCCGCGTCCGAACATTTCGCCTTTGCGATTGCGCGCGTCGAGAATGCCGTCGCTGAAAAAGACGAACATGTCCCCGGCCTTCATGCGAAAGGTAAATTCGTCATAATCGGCCTCATCAAACAGACCAAGAGGAAGGCCGGTCGCCTCGATGACTTCATTTACTCCGCCATGAACGTAGATCGGCCGTGGCAGGCCGGAGTTGGCTACGGTCAAGGTCCGTTCCTCGTCATCCCAGACCGCATAGATGATCGAAACGAATTGCGCCTCGATGCGGCGCTCGGCGAGCGAAAGGTTCACCGCAGAAAGCATCTCCGCCGAACCGGGCTCGATGGGCGCGTGCGAACGCAAAATTCCACTGACCAGCGCCGCATAAATGGCAGCTGGCGCGCCTTTGCCGCTGACATCCCCGATGACAATGCCGAGCCGCGACATGGAATAGGGGATGAAGTCGTAGAGATCGCCGCCTATAGTTCGCGCCGGGACGAACTTCGCCGCCACATCAAGATGGGCGAGCTTCGGGTTGGTCTGCGGCAGCAACCGGCTCTGCAGTTCGCGCGCCAGAGATAAATCGCGCTCCAGACGCCGCTCCTGCCGCTCGATCTCTTCATACAGGCGCGCGTTCTCAATGGCGATCGCGATCTGCGCCGCCAACGTAGTCATAGTCCGTTGGTGCTCCTCGGTGAAGAATCCGCGGCGGGTGTGCTCAAGGTCGAGCACTCCGATGACCTTGCCCTTATAGCTGAGTGGGACGGCCAGCTCCGACCGCGTTTCCGGGTTAGCCTCAACGTAGCGCGGATCTTTCTTCACGTCGGGCACCAGGACCGCCTGCTTGCTTTCGGCGGCAGCTCCGACGAGGCCGCGACCGAGCGGGATTTCGTGCTTCAAGTGAATGTTCTCGTTGAAGCGCAAAGAGAAGCGGTGTTGCAACTTCTCGCCCGAGGCGTCCAGCAGCAGGATGCTGAACATCTGGTAGTCGATCAGCCGGCGCACCAGTTCGGCGATGCGGCCGAGCAGTTCGTCGAGATTCAGGATCGAAGTCAGCTCACGCGCAATTTCGTTGAGCAACAGCAGGATGCGCGCCTGCTTCGTGGTGCGGGTATAGAGTTGAGCGTTCTCAATTCCCGCGGCCATCCGCGACGCCACCAGCGTAAGGACCCGCTTGTGTTCTTCGTTAAAGTAGCCGGGCTCGCGAGCCTCAAGATCGATTACGCCGATGACCCGATTCTTGGTCATCAGGGGAATCGCGAGTTCGGAGCGGACGTTGGGGACAGCGGAGATGTAGCGCGGATCTTCGGTGACGTCGTCGATCAAGACTGCTTGCCGGGTCTGGGCGGCGAGCCCGGTCACGCCTTCGCCGACCTTGATACGGCGCTCGGCGAACTCGGGCGGATATCCGACTTGAAAACGGAAGCGCAGTTCCTGAGTCTTGTCGTTGAGCAGCAGAATCGCGAAAATCTCATAATTGATGACTTTGCGCACGACCTCGGCAACGCGCCGGATCGTGGTTTCCAGATCGAGCGATGTCGCCAACACGTCGGCCACATCGAGCAGCAGCGACTCGACCGGCAGTTTTTCCGGCTTGGACAAAACCGTCCCCATGATCAGTATTTCTATGATAACAGCCGCATTCGGGCGTCCCGCCGCGCCGCGCTATTCCCGAGGCACAATGCAGATATCGGCAAGATTGCGGTATTTCTCCGCGTAATCGAGGCCATAGCCGACGACGAATTCATCGGGAATCTTGAAGCCGACGTAGTCCCCTTCAAGCGGCAGCTTACGCCGCGAGGGTTTGTCGAGCAGGGCGGCGATTTTCAGTGTTTTGGGCTGACGCGCCAGCAGCAATTTTTTCAGGTAGGTCAGGGTGAGACCGGTATCGAGAATGTCTTCGACGACGATGATGTTTTTGTCTTTCATCGTTTGATCGACGTCCTTGGTGAGCTTAACTTCGCCGGTCGAGTCCCATCCGTTTTTCAGTTCCTGGCTGGGACTTGGGCGATTGCCGTAACTGGAAACACCGATAAAGTCGAAAGTTGCGTCCAGATCGATATGCCGCGCCAGGTCCGAGAGAAAAATCGCCGCCCCCTTCAGCACGCCCAGCAGGACTACCGATTGGCCCGCATAATCCTTCGTGATCTTCTCGCCGAGTTCCGCCACGCGCTTGGCCACTTCGTCGCGTGAAATCAGCACTTTGAGTTCTGCCATGGCGAATCATATTAAACTAAAAATGAAGCTATGAGCTGCGAGCTACGAGCTGTGAGCGAGGAGTTATTGTGAATCTGAAAGGCGTCAAACTTACCTGGCTGGGCCATGCTACATTCCGCATCGAGACTCCGGGTGGAAAAACCGTAATTATCGATCCGTGGATTATGGGCAATCCCATGTGCCCCGCGCCCGAAAAGAAAGTGAAGAAGGTCGACATTCTTCTGTGCACCCACGGTCATGGAGATCACATCGGAGATGCTGTTGAAGTATGCAAGCAGCACAATCCGGTGGTCGTAGGAATTCCGGAACTGGCGCGCTGGCTGGGTAAGAAAGGCGCGAAGCAAATTGCTGAGATGAACAAAGGCGGCACGCAAACGGTAGGAGATATCAAAGTCACCATGGTTCACGCCGACCACTCTTGTGGCATTCAAGATGGCGACCAAACCATCTACGGCGGCGAAGCCTGTGGATATGTTGTCGAATTTTCGAACGGCGCGAAGATTTATCATGCGGGCGACACGAATGTGTTCGGCGACATGGCCATCATTCGCGATTTATATGCGCCGGAAATCGTCATGTTGCCGATCGGCGATCATTACACGATGGGACCGCGCGAGGCCGCGTACGCCTGCAATCTCCTCAAGCCGAGGACGGTCATTCCCATGCATTTTGGAACATTCCCGGTATTGACCGGCCGCCCGAATTCGTTGCAGCAACTGGTGCCGGGCATCGAGGTTCTGGAGATGAAGCCGGGTGTGACAATCACTGGCTGATCGAGCGGATAGAACTCGCGTTGCTTGATCCTGAAAGGTAATTCTGTGGCTCAAAGCAAGAAGCAAGGCACCAAAGAGGAAAAGCGCGCCAGTTGGCGCCACTACAACTTCACCACCGCTGGTCCCGTAGATGACTATCTCTACTCGCTGCTGCCCGGATGCGACGAGGTGCTTGGCGAGATGGAGGATTACGCGACGAAGCACAACATCCCCATCGTCGGGCCGGCCGTGGCGCGCGTGCTTCAGCAGTTGGCGCTGATGATCAAGGCGCGCACCGTATTCGAACTCGGCTCCGCCATCGGATATTCCACCGTCTGGTGGGCTCAGGCCGTCGGAGAAGGCGGCAAAGTTATCTACACCGACGGCGATTCTAAGAATGCCGAGCGCGCTCACGGCTATTTCGCGCGCGCTGGAGTGGCCAATCGCATTACGCTGCACACAGGGGATGCCCTGGAGTTCCTGTCGGAGCAGAAGCAGGAGTTCGACATCATTTTCAACGATGTAGACAAAGAGGACTATCCCCGGGTGCTGCGCCTGGTCGCGCCACGACTACGCACCGGGGGATTGTTCGTCACGGATAACGTCTTGTGGAGCGGGCGTGTTGCGCAGAAGAATCCTGACGCGCGAACCAAGGCAATTCTGGAATTCAATCGCAACCTCTATGATTCGAAAGAGTTTTACACAACGATTCTGCCCATCCGCGACGGACTGGCGGTCGCGCTGAAGAAATAACCGCTCGCTTCCAACGCCTATCAAGCTGTGAAATTCCGCAACATTTTAACTTGCCCGTAACATTCCGTGGATATAGTTCCCCACTTCTGGGGGATCAAAAAACATGGCAACTTCACGAAAGATTCCGCCATCTGGCGAACTTCTGCAGATGGCAACTGCGCCCGCTTCGGCCACGGCTCTGGACGCGAAGCTCTCGCGGTCTCCGGGCAAAATCGGAGTCTTCGTTTTTGGAATTGTTTTCATCTGCGGCGTCGTCTACGCCAGCTCGCACCTATTGAGCGATTTGCAATTCGCGCCAAGCAGCTCCGCGCTGCCTTACATACTGCTCGGAGTGGCGCTGCTGGTGGCGCTGGGCTTCGAGTTCGTCAACGGATTCCACGACACGGCCAACGCCGTCGCCACTGTGATCTATACGCATTCGCTGGAGCCTCATGTTGCCGTGGTCTGGTCGGGATTCTGGAATTTCCTCGGCGTCATGGTTTCCTCCGGATTGGTGGCGTTCGGGATCATCTCGCTGCTGCCGGTCGAATTGATTCTGCAGGTTGGCAGCAAGGCTGGATTCGCGATGGTCTTTGCTCTGCTGGTTGCGGCGATTATCTGGAACCTGGGCACATGGTATTTCGGACTGCCGGCGTCGAGTTCGCATACGCTGATCGGCTCAGTCATCGGCGTGGGTATCGCGAACCAACTTATGGCGGGGCGAACTGGCACCTCCGGCGTGGATTGGGGCCAAGCGACGAACATCGGCAAATCTCTCTTGCTGTCGCCCCTGGTTGGCTTCGGCGTGGCTTTTCTGTTGCTCTTGGCGGCCAAGGCTTTGATCAAAGACGAAAAGCTCTATCGGGCCCCTGAAGGTACCGAACCGCCGCCGTTCTACATTCGTTGCCTGCTGATTCTCACCTGCACGGGCGTGAGTTTCTTCCATGGTTCGAACGACGGCCAGAAGGGGATGGGACTGATCATGCTCATCCTGATCGGCACGGTGCCTACGGCTTACGCGTTGAATCACGCGGTGACATTCAAAGAATCGCAGGACTTCATCGCCGTCTCGCAGCAGGCTGCTAACGTGCTCGATCACTATGTGCAACCTGGTTCGGTGATCGGCGACGCACGCGACGACGTGACCGAGTTCATCCGCTCCAAGCAATTCAATGCCAATACGATGCTCGCGATGCGCACGCTGGTCAACGACATCGGTACGGAAACCGCGCTGTACAGGGAGCTGAAAAATGTTCCCAACGATCGCGTGCGCAACTTCCGCAACGATTTGTATCTCGTCAGCGAAGCGCTGCGGCTTATGGCGAAAAGCGGACAGCCGAAGCTGACTGCAGCGGAAACCGCCGTGCTCGCCAACTACAAGAAGCACGTCGACCACTCCACGCGTTTTATTCCGACCTGGGTCAAAGTTGCGGTCGCCATGGCGCTGGGACTCGGAACGATGGTCGGCTGGAAGCGAATCGTGGTAACGGTCGGCGAGAAAATCGGCAAGGAACATCTGACTTATGCACAGGGCGCCGCCGCTGAAATAACCGCGATGGCAACGATCGGCGCGGCCGATGGATTTGGCTTGCCGGTCAGTACAACTCATGTGCTGTCGTCGGGCGTCGCCGGCACCATGACGGCGAATAAGTCCGGCATTCAGATGAGCACGATTCGGAATCTGGCGCTGGCGTGGGTTCTGACCTTGCCAGTGGCGATGCTGCTCTCGGGATCTTTGTTCTGGCTCTTCCGGAACATATTCTGAAAATTCAGCACTACAACGACGAGGAGTCCTTGTTGGGCTCCTCGTACTGTTTTTGCCAAAGGCTTGTGGCTTCGCTATTTCGCTGCTGGCTGGACTAGTTCCGCGTCAATCGTGATGGTGACCTCGTCGCCAGCAATGGCAGGAGCGCCGTTCACGCCGAAGTCCTTACGATTGATCTTCGTGGTGGCAGAGGCGC
Organism: Candidatus Solibacter sp.; assembly: GCA_035501655.1. Taxonomy (GTDB): domain Bacteria; phylum Acidobacteriota; class Terriglobia; order Terriglobales; family Acidobacteriaceae; genus Sulfotelmatobacter. The sequence continues at coordinate 110,246 of DATJVU010000035.1, read as the reverse complement.
CGATGCGCAGGCCTCCTCCCATCGGATTCGGAATAGGTGATGTTGGCCCATCGACGTCAAGAGCGACCTCTTTCGTAATGCCGTGAATGGTGAGATCGCCCACCATCTCTAGTTTGCCTGAGCCTGCCGGCTTCACCTGCTTGGACTTGAAGGTGATAGTCGGAAATTTCTGCACATCGAGAAAGTTCGGGCTGCGCAGGTCGTTGTCGCGCATTTCGACGCGCGTATCGACCGAGGACGCTTCGATCGTGGCTTCCAGCGTGGTTTTCGACGGGTCGGCCGGATCATAGTTCGCCGATCCGCTCACCTTGGTGAACGCGCCGCGCACCGTCGAGACGCCCAGATGTTTGACGGAAAACTGCGCAGAGGAGTGGTTGGGATCGATCTTCCATGATCCAGCCTGGGCTGCGGCGGTAGCGGCCATCGCGAGGGCGGTAACGAGGGTCAGGAATAAGCGCGGCATTTACAAGTGCTCCTGTTAAGTTGCTGGTGTTAACTCATGTTAACTGGAGTGGGGCGGAATTGGCGAATCGTGAAGCGGAGCTGATCGAGCAGCTGAGGTCGGAGTTCTTCGCGTTAACCATAGTTAATACCCGATCAACTAAATAGACTTAACGGGAATGGCCAGAAGGTCGTCGACCAATCCGACTTCCTTCTGCAGGAACGGCTCGGCATAGGTCACGCCGCCGAGCATGCCGTAGAATCGCGCCATCGCTTCCATGCGGGCGCGGATTTCGTGGTGCGCAGGAAAGATGTTTTTGCCGGCATCCTGATCGCTGAATTGCGATTTGTAGGCCATGAGTGATTCGAACTTGGTGTCAAACTGCTCGCTGATGTCGACGACGAATGTCGGCCGGATATCGTAGTAGAGCGTAGCGTAGACGACCTTGAACGGCCGGTGCGGCGGAAGGGTTTGGCCGAGGTCCGAGGTCGGAGGTCTGAGGTCCAGCTTGGAGAGTCCGGCAAGAAAGCACGCTTCGTATCCCAACACAGAAGCTGTGTAGTGATCCGGGTGCCGTCCCTTCCAATAGGGAAGAATGATCACGCGCGGGCGCGTCTCGCGGATTGCAGCAGCAACCTTCAGCCGATTTTCCCACGTGTTCTCAACGCGACCGTCGGGAATGTCGAGTGCATGACGCCACGCCGCCTTGAGAATCTTCGCTGCGGCGTCGGCTTCACGTTCGCGATCATCGGCCGTGCCGCGTGTGCCCATCTCACCGCGGGTGAGATCGAGGATGCCCGTGCGCTGGCCGCGCTGCGCTGCTTTGAGCAACGTGCCGCCGCAAGTCTGCTCTACGTCATCGCGGTGTGCGGCAATGGCAAGGATATCGAGCGGTTGAGAGAGCGGCGAGGAAGACATGTTCAGTCGAGATTCCCCTGCTCCAGCACCACGTTTTCCCGCACGATCAGCCGGTGAGCGGCCATCTCTTTGAGTGTGGGCAGGACACGGTTCACGTGTTCGTCGGTGTCGACGAAGATGATGATCACCGGCAGCTTGCCTCCAGCTTCGACGAGATGAGCGGTCTCAACCCGCTGGCGCCCCAGGAATCCGGCGACGGCGTGAACCGCCGTTGCCGCGTACACATTTTCTTTGCGGAGATAGTTGAGAATCTCCATGTGCAGCGGGCGATGGTGCCATTTGTCCGCCTCGTTCAGGTAGATGGTGACTTGCACTGCCATTGCGTTTGTCATTTTACAACGCCCTCGCCAACGCGATGCCGCCCAGCACGCCGATCAGGCATAGGAGATTATTGGTCAGGAAGTTGGCCAACATCAGGCCATACTGGCCTTGCTCAAAGAACGACATGGTTTCAAAGGCGTAGCTGGAGAAGGTTGTAAACGATCCACAAAAACCAACGACGACCAGCAGACGCCAGCGCGGATCGATCAGAACGCGCTCGGTGCTCCAGACGACAAAGAATCCCACAATGAAGCTGCCGACGATGTTGATGACGAGCGTTCCGTAGGGAAAAATGGCGCCAAATTCGCGGAGCGCAAGACGGCTCAGAAGATAGCGCAGGTTGGCGCCGACGATGGCGGCGACGGATATGGCAAGGAAGTCTTTCACTCGGAGTCTCCTACAAAATGGTCTGACTTCTGCAGGAGTTATCAGCCTGCCAGTCGCAGGCGGTTATGGCGAACTCCATCGCCGTGACTATTTTTTACCACAGAGGGCACGGAGGGCAACGTTACTTTTTCCGCTCTACCAGGAAACGAGCCAGCTCTTTGAGCAGCTGGGCTTTTTCTCCGAAAGGTTCCAATTCCACGAATGCCTGGCTCACAAGAGCGTCTGCCTTGCTGATGGAGGCATCAATCCCGAACAAAGACGGATAGGTCGCTTTCTCGGAAGCTGTGTCCTTACCGGCAGTTTTACCGAGTTGCTCGGAAGTCTGCGTCACGTCCAGCACATCGTCGACTATCTGAAACGCCAAGCCGATGGCCTGGCCGAACGCACGCAGCCGGGCGACCTGATTGTGGTTCGCACCGGCGTAAAGTCCACCACTGACCAGGCTTGCCGTGATCAGCGCCGCCGTCTTCGATTTGTGAATGTACTCGAGCATTTCGGCAGTCGGCATCGTGTGCTCGGCTTCGAGATCGACGACCTGGCCGCCGATCATGCCGTTTACAGTGCCAGTGCCTCGCGCGATTTCTTCGATGATGCGAACGCGCGCCTCGGCGGGACACTTCAACCGCGATAGCACTTCGTAAGCTTGTGTCTGTAACGCATCGCCGGCGAGAATGGCAATGGCCTCGCCGAACGCTTTATGACATGTGGGCCGGCCCCGGCGTAGATCGTCATTGTCGAGCGCTGGCAGATCATCGTGAATCAGCGAATAGGTGTGCAGCATCTCGAGCGCTGCGCCGAGTTCTTCAATTTCGACAGGCAAGGATCCGGCCACCATGCGTCCTGCCTCCATGCACAGCACGGGCCGCAAGCGCTTGCCGCCGGCGAATAAGCTGTGGCGCATGGCCATGTGAATTGACGTCGGGTATGCCGTTTCGAGCGGGATCAACCTGTCGAGCGCAGAGTCGGTCAGGCGCTGGCCTTGTTCCAGAGTTTCCTTGAGCATGAGGAGTGAGTATACAAGGCGGCGCGCCGTGTTTGAGCACAGTGAACGGCAGTCTCGCGTTACGAACAATGGTTCGAGGAGAGGAAAGGACGCCTCGTAAGGCGTCCTGTTTACGTTCGATGGAACTGAGTTATGCCGTGGCGCGGGCCAAGGCCATATTGCGGAGAACCGACGAAAGCACGTTGGTTACGTCGTCCTCTGGGCAAACGTCGCTGGCTCCGGCTTCAAGTGCAGCCATCCACAACTCCTCGTCGGGAATGCGATGGGTGCAAACAATGAGAAGGGAAGGGAAGTCGCGGTGAAGATTGGCTACATCGGTAAGGCGCGAGGACTCGATATCGAGCACGACCGCCTCCGGATGGTTGGATTCTACCTTCTCGCGCATTTCGTCGCGCGATCCGGTGACGTGAACCGCCTGGAAATGCGAGCGCAATCCGCCGACCAGGGATTGCACTACGTTGGGGTCTTTTGCATACAGCACAACACTCTGAGCCATGAAACACCCCGATCATCAACCTTCGTTGACCTCAGACGTCAACGATGCGGACTAGGCTGCGGGCCGGGCTGGGAAAGCACAACTCCACAGACAGCTTGGATTACGAGTTGCTGGAAGGACGCCTATCTTCGAACGGTCGCCTTATCCAGCGGCTCGAACGGCTCGGGTTGGAGCTTCCCGTTTTTCTTCAGCAGAATTTCCACCTTTCCTTCGGCCTGCTCCAGTTCCTTCCGGCAAGACGCGGAAAGCTGCATGCCTTCTTCGAAGAGAGTGAGAGATTTTTCCAAAGGGACCTCTCCCTTTTCCAACTCTTGTACGATTTTCTCCAGTCGCTGGAGACACTCTTCAAATTTGGCCAACGGGAATTCGCTCCGTTCCTGTATTGTAATGCAGCAATTGGGGGCCGTTGTCCAATGATTTATCGATTTCCTGCAGTCGAAGGTCTGATCCGTCTCCGAATCGGGACGATGGCTTAGAAGCCGCGCCAACACTGCGCTGGAGAGATGTCGATGAATGCAAAATCGCTTTTGCAGAACCTCAGGCAGGATGTTGTATTCGCGCTCCGCATCATGGGCCGCAACCCGGGGTTTTCCGCCGGCGTGGTGCTGACCATCGCTTTGGGCATCGGCGCCAACACGACGATGTTCTCTGTGATTCGCGCCGTATTGTTGAAGCCACTTCCGTATCCGGAGGCGGATCGCGTCGTGCTCGTAGCTCAGGGGACAACGCCAGTCCGCTTGGAGGAAATCAAGGCAGGCAGCCGTTCCTACACGGCGATCGGAGACTACGCGGGTGGTTTTGAGGATATGGCACTCTCTGGCGGCGGCGAGCCCGAAGTTCTGGAGGCCACGCGAGTCTCGGCGAACTTTCTCGACATCCTGAGAGTTGCTCCGCTTCTTGGCCGCAGCTTTGCTGCCGACGAAGACAAACCCGGAGCACCCGCCGTCGCCATGATCAGCGCGGCACTCTGGCGGCGGCGTTTCGGCGGTGACGCCTCGATCGCAGGCAAGTCGATTACGCTGGCGGGTGCGCCGTACACGATCGTCGGCGTACTGCCATTCGGGTTTCAATTTCCCCTGGCCAAAGCGGATATCTGGCTTCCGCGGCCTGAAGAGTGGTCGGCGATTTCTCCTGAGTCGCGGGAGACGAGTCCAACTCTGGTTGTGTTCGGAAGATTGAAAGAAGGAATCACGCTGGCGCAGGCCAACGCTGAATTTTCCGTGCTGCAGGATCGGTACGCCAGAGCACACCCTACGATGCTCGACGCCAAGGCAGATACTCCCCGCGTTGTGCAGTCCCTGCGCGAGGAACTTGTTTCGGATGTCCGGCCAAAGCTGGCAATTCTTTTTGGAGCTGTCGGTTTCGTGTTGCTGATTGTGTGCGCGAACGTTGCCAGTCTTCTGCTGGCACGAGCGACGACGCGCGCCCGCGAGTTCGCTGTACGCGCCGCGATTGGTGCGGCACGAGCAAGAATCGTTGGCCAGTTGGTGGTTGAGAGCCTTATGCTGTCTGCGGTCGGCGGCTTGTTGGGAATCATGTTAGCGGCCGTGAGCCTCAGGGGAATTCGCAACCTCACCTTTGTCGATCTTCCACGAGCCGGAGAGATTGAAATGGATGTTGCTGTCCTGGGGTTCGGGGCGGCGTTGGCACTGTTCACGGGACTCCTGTTCGGCCTGCTCCCGTCACTGGTCGCATCGAAGCCAAATCTGTCCGTCATTTTGAAAGGCAGCGGCGAAGTCGTCAGCGGCGGCAGAGCAAAACCGATCGCGGGGATTGGCTCCCGCGGTGTGCTGGTCGTTGGTCAAGTGGCATTGTCGATCGTTTTGCTGATCGGCGCGACTTTGCTGATCGAAAGCCTTGCCCGCATCTACCGTGTCGATCCCGGGTTCCAACCCTCCGGCCTGCTCACCATGAAGATCGCCTTGTCTCCGACACGCTACGACTCAGATGAGAAGAGTGCGGCGTTTTATCGGCAGGTTGTCGAGCGCATCGATGCTCTGCCGGGCGTGCGCGGGGCAGGCGTGACCCTGACTCTTCCCATGGACGGCTGGATGGGCACGACTATCGATCTGCCAAGTAGAACGCGCAAGCTCAACGAACGGCCCATCGCGATTTTCCAGATGATCACTCCCGGATTTCTTCAGACGATGGGGATCGCGCTGAAGCGTGGCCGCGACTTTACGTCGCACGATAATGCCGACTCCGCTCCGGTCACGATTATCAATGAAAGCGCGGCGCGGACTCTCTGGCCGGAGTACCCCTCCGGCCCGGACCCGGTTGGGCAGTTCATTATCTTTGCCCACGATCCGAAACCCTCGCAGATCGTGGGCATCACCGCCGACGTCCACGAATCGGGCAAGGATACGAACACAAGACCCGGAATCTACGTGCCCTGCTTCCAGAAAGTTCCTGATACAGCGATGTTGGTGGTGCGCACCAGCGGTGCGCCACTGTCGTTTGCTGAGTCGGTGCGACAACGCGTGCTTGAGGTCGATCACGAGCAGCCGGTTTCCCAGGTTTCCACCATGGATGCAATCGTGGACGATTCCGAGGGGCAGTTGCGATTGATGATGCGGTTGCTTGGAGGATTTGCGGGAGTTGCGACATCTCTATCCGTGCTGGGGTTGTATGCGGTCATTTCTTACTCCGTCGTGCAGCGTACTCGGGAGATGGGCATTCGGCGCGCTTTGGGCGCGCAGCGCTGGGACATTCTTCGGTTGCTGCTTCGCCAGGGATTGATTCTCTCAGCTGCGGGTGCGTTGCTGGGGATCGGCGGGGCGCTGGCCGTGACGCGACTGCTACAGGACTTGTTGTTTCAGGTAAGTGCGACCGATGTGGCAACGTTTACTGGCGTCTCGATTTTGTTTGTCGTGGTTGCTCTCGCGGCCAGTTGGATTCCGGCGCGGCGCGCGTCGCGGATCGATCCGCGGGAGGCGCTGCGGATGTGACCCTTGCTCCCGGAGAGTCCTTGGAGTTTCTCCAAAGCTGCTCAACGCAGAGGTCGCTGAGAAATGCCGCGGAGAACGCGGAGAAAACCTTGAGAGCAGAGGGCTGTCTGCGCCTGATTTACTACTACGCCGACGCCGCCGGGCGCGTTGTGCCGAGCGCTTCCAGCACATCGACGGCTGAGCTGTAGCGCCCGAGTGGCGCGCTGATCTGCGCGCCTTGCGCCATCTCGCGACAGGCGAGAAGCATTTCGCGAGCGATCGCGACGCCTTCGGCGCGTGAAGTTTCAGGCGTCTGTGCTCGTGCCATGCGCTCAAGAATTGAGTCTGGGACCGAGACGCGCAGTTCATTTTTCATGAATTCGGCGTTGCGCACGCTGACCAGCGGCCAGATTCCGGCGACTACTGGAATGCGGCAATGTTCGATGCGGCGCAAAAAATTCTCAAGCAATCGCAAATCGAAGACGGGCTGCGTGACTGCGTACTCCGCTCCGGCTTCGACTTTGTATTCGAAGCGCCGGATTTCCTCGTCGAGATCATTCAAACCGGGATTGGCGCCTACCCCGATCACGAATCCAGTGCCCGCGCCAATCGGATTCGCTCCCAGATCGAGGCCGCGATTCAGATTGTGGACGATGTTTACCAAGCCGATCGCATCCACATCGAAAACCGCCGTCGCGTCGGGATAGTTGCCCATCTTCGGCGGATCGCCGGTGATGCACAGCAGGTTTCTGATGCCAACCGCGGCCGCGCCGAGCAGATCGCTCTGGATGCAGAGCACATTCCGGTCGCGGCAGGTGTAGTGCAAAATCGCGTCGATGCCGACCTCGCGCTGGATCAGCAGCGAGAGCGCCTGATTGCTCATGCGTGCCGAAGCGCGCGGGCTGTCAGGGATGTTGACCGCATCGACGCCGACCGACTTCAAGAAGCGCGCGCCTTCGATCTCTTTGCGAACGTCAATTCCTTTCGGCGGTACGATCTCGACCATGGTTACAAACTCGCCGCGCGCGAGTTTGGTGCCTAGCGATGAGCGCTCTTCAAGTGGAACCGCCGGAGCGGGCTTCGGCGTAGAAGCGGTTGTTACTGCTTGAGCGGCAGCAGTCTTTCCTCGCGCCTCGCCGACGCGTAACGCCGACTTCATCACCCGGATGTGTTCGGGAGTGGTTCCGCAGCATCCGCCGACCAGGCGCACACCCGCAGCGACAAATTTCCGCGCATAGCTCGCCATGTATTCGGGCGAGCAGAGATAAATATTCCGCCCATCGACCGAACGTGGAATGCCGGCATTGGGTTGCGCGGCCAGCGGCAGGGAAGTCGCTGCGCGAACCCGCTCCATGGCGTCGAGCATCGCCACGGGGCCGACACTGCAGTTGCAGCCAATCACGTCCGCGCCCCATTCGACTAGCTTTGGAACGAACGTCTCCGGATCGGAGCCGTCAAGACAGTTGCCATCTTCGTCGATCGTGACCTGCGCCACGATGGGGATTGTCTCGCTCACGTCACGCGCCGCGAGCATGGCCTGGTGAATCTCTTCGAGATAGCCGAAGGTTTCGAGAATCAGGAGATCGACGCCCGCCTCGACCAGCGTTTCAATCTGTTGCCGGAAGGCGTCGCGGGCTTCCTGAAACGAAGTTTTGCCTAGCGGTTCAATTCTGGTTCCCAGCGGGCCAACCGATGCCGCGACCCAAACATCGAAGCTTTTGGCGGCTTCGCGAGCGAGCCGCGCTCCCGCACGATTAATGTCGGCAACTTTGTCCGCCAAGCTGTGGCGGGCCAAGCGGAAAGAGTTAGCACCGAAAGTATTGGTTTCAATAATCTCGGCTCCAGCCTGGAGATAGTCGTGGTGAATTCCACGAATCAGGTCGGGCTGCGAAAGGTTCAGCTCGTCGTAGGACCGGTTGATGAAAATGCCTTTGGCATAGAGCAAGGTCCCCATCGCGCCGTCGCACAGAACGGGGGATTGCTTGATCCGGGCAAGAAAGTCAGCCGCCATATATCCCGTCAGAATACAGGATGGAACTGGATTCGTGCACGCTGCGGATCGGCATGTACTTTGGGGAACGCAGGGATTTGAGCGAATTCCCGAAACCGGCCCGCGGAAGGAATTATTGCGGGTCTGTTATAATCCACGATTTCGCAATTAAATCTTCTTTTTTCAAGTTGTTAGGAGCCTGCCGTTTGAAGAAGCGCATCTTGCTGTTGGCAGCCTTGTTGTGGTCTGGACTGCACCTGATTTCCTGCAATTCTTACAACTCGTCAAACAACAAGGGCCCTACCTTGCACACGCGCGTGCTGGCTTCGCAGGGTGTCAGTTCGGCAACTCTCTTTGGCGACCTGGTTTTCATCGATGGCGCGAACGACACTTTGGCACGGATCTCCCCCGTGAGCGCTGGTAGTTCGCCCGGGTTGATGGCAATCTCTCCGACGCGCAACACGCTGCTTGCCTTCGACGCGGCCACGAATAGCAATACCGTTTTTGCCGTCAACACGGTGACTGAAGCCGGGATCTCGAATGTGCGACTTCCAGGGCCGACTACGAGCATGGTAGTCCCAACGGCCGCGCTGGTTGGCTACGCGGCTGTGCCGAGCGCTACTGTAAATGGCTACTCCTTTGTGGGCGGCGTGGAAGACATGAACCTGTCCAATGGAGCGATCACTACCACGATTGCTCTCACCAATGCGAAAACTGTTATCTCGGATGGGACCGGAGCCCGGTTGCTGGTTTTCAACGATTCGGACTCTGTGGCTGTTGTGAGCCCGATTGTCGCCGCTCCGCCGGTCGATACCAGCTGTCTTTCGGGCACGCCGAATTCCGTTTGCACGATCGTGAATGGCTTCGACAAGCCGGTTTACGGAATCGTGAGTGGAAGCACCGCGTACATTTTCAACTGTGGTCCGGAGTGCAACGGAACACAGGCGGGTGTCGCCGTACTCGACCTCAATAGTCTGACGATCACGAATACGATTCCGCTGGACGCTGCTACTTGGGGCTTCCTGAACGGCTCGACCCTCTATGTAGCGGGAACATCGCCGACAGTAAACGACTGCAGCGGCCAGACGACCGCGGCTACGACTTGCGGACGCCTTAGCATCGTCGATCTCGGATCGCAGACATTGACCAGCAGCATCGCTATCACCGATGGTACTCACGACCGCATGGACATGAGCGTGAACGGTCAACTTTTCATTGGGTCGTATAACTGTACGAACATCGGCAACGTCAACAACCCGAGCGGCGAGGTCCGCGGATGCCTCACGATTTACAACACGAATACCGCCAGCGTCATCATTCCGCCTGACAACGGCGATGTTACGGGCTTGCAGAGTTTTACCAGCCGTGACGTCGAATACGTCGCCGAAAACGGAGTATTGCGCGTTTACGACACGACCAAAGACATTGTGCTGGTGAACGATTTCGTGCCGCAGGGAGAGATTAATATCGTGGGTTACGTGGGCGACATCAAAGCGATCGATTTCTTCTAGTAATTTCTTACTGCGATCTATTTCGCTGGCTCCAAAACTAGCTGATGCGTCCTTGCCTCCGTCACAGCTTTTGCGCTGAAGGGAAGGGTGAAGGTCGTTCCCTCGTACCAGGCTTTCCATTGGTCCATGTAGTAAGGGCTTAGGAAGTTTCCTCCCTGGCCGGTGACTGTATTCAATGTCGATTGGTCGAGGTCGGCGAGATTCGCAGTGAATCGCTCGGAGGGACCGTGATGGCGGGTGACCGCTTTTACGGTAAAGCCGCTGCCCGATTGCTCCTGCTCGCCCGGCGCCGCCCAATGCTTGACCAAGGGAATTTTTCCCAGAACGGGGTTTTCGATGTCCACTGCGTTAAAGGCGCCCCATCGCCAGTTTGTCAGATCCTTGGGCACTTCGGGACCGTTGACGGCGGCCTCAACCGCTGCAGTCAGCAATTCGTCATAGCTGGAGAACTTTTCGGGGAGCCAGCGTTTGGGGTGATGCAGAAGTATGTTTTCGAGCCACACCGAGCGCATCTCCCACGAGTAGGTCTTCCAACTCAGCGCAGCATCTTCTTTTTCGGGATCGGCCGGAGCGATTCCCAGCTTGGTCTCCAGCAGCAGCCGTCGCAGCTCGCGAATCGAATTCTCGGCAACCGTCGGCGCGGCAGACGTGGCCTGCATGCGACCGTCCCAACTGCGCATCAGGTCGGCGGCTTGCTTAGCGCGCGGTGACGGTCTTGAGGCGTGATCGATCGCGTAGACAAATCGCTCCGCAGCAAATTGCTCCGCTTCTGACTGTACGTCGGTCTGCAGCGCGAGCATATCGGCAGCGGAGAACAGCCGGCCCGACTCCAGCACATGATAGATGCGCGCCGTGCGCCACGGCGCTTCCCACTCCATGCTGATCGAGTTGGGATATTTGTCCGGAGTGATTCTCCCGTTCGCGGTCGCGATGATTCCCGAAGGTGGGTTGTAGATACTGGGCAACTTGTCGAAGGGAATGTACGAAGTCCACTCGTGCGCGTCGTCTGCGCCGCTAACCGGCAGACTGCCATCACCCGCAGCGCGAATGGGAACTCTGCCGGTTGCCTGATAGCCGATGTTTCCGTCAACGTCGGCATAGACAACATTCTGGCCGGGGGCATCGAGTTGGGAAAATGCCTTGCGGAAATCCTGCCAGTTCAGCGCGGAGTTCACATCGAAGAATGGTATGTGCAGGCCGTCGTAGAGCGTCCAACGCAGCGCCAGTTGCCGGGTTTCGCCGGGCACCAGTTCCGTGATGACGGGCCCATGCCGCGTGATTTGGACGTCGACCGTGACGTCGGGCTTGTCTTTGACATGAATGGTCTCGGTGCGGCGTTCCGGTTGCACCCAGCCCTCCGGCGTTTGGTACGCCCCTTGCCCGTTGAAGTTCTCGATGAAGACGTCGGTAACCGTCGGTCCGACGTTGGTAAATCCCCAGGCAATGCGCTGATTGTGGCCGACGACGATGTAGGGCATGCCGGGAAGCGTCACGCCCGCGACATCAAAGTTCCCCGAATGCAGATGGGCCTCGTACCAGAGGTTAGGCATCTGGTGCCCGAGGTGCATGTCGTCACAGAGCAACGGCTTGCCCGTCACCGTATGAGCGCCCGACACAACCCAGTCGTTAGAGCCGTTAACCGGGGCGTCGCCGTGAATAGGCTCATTCGTCGGACTGGCTCGCCGAGTCACCGAGTTGTCCGGAGCATCGTCGTCGCTGTCGTCCTCATCGTCGGAATCGCCGGAGCCGGCGTCCGGCTCATTGATGTCTTCGCGCATCACGGTCGGCGGACGGTCGTGCCAAGATCGGTTTACGTAGAGATCGCCAGTGAGTTCAGGGCCAAGCCTGGCCAGAATTTTTTCGCGCGCCAAGGCGTCAAAAAAATAGTGATAGTTCAAGTCCTTCACCATGGAATTGGCGATGACCACAGAATCCTCGGCGAGCCATGGCTTGGGCGCATAACGCATGATGCGAAATTCAATCGGCAGGTGGCTGCGATGCGATTCAATGAATGCATTTACACCACGCGCGTAGGCATTGAAGAATGCCTGGTCGCGCGCGGGCGCCATGGCGATCGATTTTTTCGCGGCAGCGCGCAATCCGAGGATGCGCTGTTCGCGGTCAACCTTGACCAACGACTCCCCCAGAACTTCCGCCAGCTCTCCGCTGGAGAAACGACGCATAATGTCCATTTGCCACAGTCGATCCTGGGCGGTAACGTAGCCTTGCGCGAAGAAGAGGTCTTCGAGCGATGCGGCTTCAATCGTCGGCACTCCATGGGTGTCGCGCGTTACTGTAACCGGCGCGGACAGCCCCGCGACCGCAAGACGCCCATCCAACTGAGGCAATGCGGAATGCGCCACCCACCACGCATAACCCCCCGCGGCCAAAGCCACGGCGAGTACGATCAGAAAAATCCAGGCGGCGATGCGCACGGCCGGGGGACGCCGGGCGGCGGGAACAGGGATTTCTGCCAATGTGCTCATGAGGGAAAGCTTGATTGTATTCCACGCGGCAGTGATTCCGCAGGGGTGCGGCGGCCGTTGTTGCCGTTGAAAATGAATTTCATTTTCAAGATAGCCGGATGATATTCTGGCATTTCAGAAACTCCCGCCATGCTGCAAAAACGCATCGATGATCAGCCGACGATTTCGCGCCAGATGGTCCGCGAAGCGCAGGATATCCTGCACCGGCACCTGAAAGACGTCGGCCTCAAACATACCGCACAGCGGGACACGATCCTGCGTACGTTTCTGGAAACACGTGATCATCTTTCCACCGACGAGTTGCACCGGCTGGTGCAGAAAAAAGACGCGCGCATCGGCTACACGACTGTTTATCGAACACTGAAGCTATTGTCTGAGTGCGGGCTGGCCAGCGAGGTCGCATTTCACGATGGCATTGCGCGCTTCGAGCACCAGTACAACCGGCGCAGCCATCACCATATGGTTTGTACTGAATGCGGCAGCTCGGTAGAGTTTTTCTCGCAGGAAGTTGGAGACCTGGAGCAGGAGATAGGCCGCAAATACCACTACCTCACAACCCGGCATACGTTTCAGATTTACGGAGTGTGCGAAGAATGCCGCGGCAAGAGCGCAAGTTGAATCCCTAGAAAACCTCGAATCTTTCAGAACCGCAACATCCCGCCCGGCGCCAGCAGCTCAAATGGATAGAACGGCAGGTTCCTGGCGATACCAAACAACACGATCGCAGTGGCTAAAACTCGAATCCACGTGGCCGGAATGAACCATTCTGGAAAGCCTCGTCCGCGAAAAAATCTAACCATGTGCGATGCCAAGCCATAACAAATAAATGGCAGGAAAAGAATCGTGAGCGGATTCATCGCCCACGCCGCTTGCAGATTTCCGTGCAGCAGTTGATGAAGAGCCCGCAAAGAGCCGCATCCCGGACAATACCAACCCGTCAGGTAGAACACAGGACAGGGCGGAAACATCCCACTCGTTGCTGGATCGAAGGTGCGCAGCATGGTCACGGCGGCGATCGCTGTAGCACAACCGGCGGCCAGCAGCAAGGAAGATCGAATTGCCCGATCCGGTTTCATGGGGATCTAGTGGTTATGCAGGCCGCTGATAAGGCCGACCATGAAGAGAAGTCCGTAAATCACGGTTATCCCGAGCCCCAACCCCAATGCAACGAGGCACCACAGCTTCGCATTTTTCGAGGCCTGTTGAGCTCCAGCGTAATCTCCCGCCTGCAACTTACCGTTGACCTGCGCCGCGTAAACGATTGCGGGTATGCCTGCGGGCAGACAACAGAACACCGTGGTGAGAATCGCGAAGACCAGGTAGTTCGGCACCGTTGTGACCGGCGGCATGACAACGCCAGGCGTCTGCAACGGCGTGGACTGCATCGGAGGCGCCGACACAGGTTGAAGGTTCCTTCCGCACTGCGAGCACACCATTGCATTGTCAGGAGTATTGGCGCCACATTGTGGGCAGAACATTCGTCATCTCCTCCAAAGAGCTTTGTTCACGACAAAGGCGAGCCGTTTTCCAGGCAGCCCTGAGCTGAGCCATTCGCGTCGACCTTGATCACCCCGGATTCATCCGAGCAGAACGCTCGCGTCCCGGTCTGGTTCAACTTCACCGGGTAGGCCACGATCTGATACTTCACATTCGTAGCCCCAGCTTCGGCCGGCGAGCAGTTCTCCAAAACGAACGCGTAGCCAGTCTTCTGGCCACTGGCGAGTTCGCCCGAGATCAGACGATCCCCGGCGAGATCGGAGAATGAGCAAGTGAACCCTACGGCGGCGTGATTGACAGAGTAATTCACTTCAGCGGCATTGATCGTGCGAACGTTGGCCACTGCGGAAGACTCGTTGGCCGCCATGCGCGCGCGCAAGAGATTGGGGATCGCAATTGCCGCGATGATGAGAATGATCGGTATCGATGCCACGCCCAGATAGCCAAGAATGAGTCCGGCCAACGCGAGTCCCTGGCCCTGCAATCGCCCGCCACTCTTCTTGATCTCCGAGAGAGAAAGATGCCCGAAAATAATCGCGGCAATCCACGCCGGAGGAAAGAAAAGAAACAGTCCACACACCAGGCTGACGATCGCCTTGCCATTTGTCTCCGGCGGAGCAGAGGCCGCTGCTGCGGGAACGGGCGCTGGGACAGGAGATGGTGCGACCGGGGATGCTGTAGCCAGCGCCGCATGAGGCGCTGGCGCGAGCGTAGAATCTCTGCCGCACACGCGGCAGAAACGGTCGCCTGTGGGCAAGTTGTTGCCACAACCTGCGCAGATTGACGCCATCCTTCTCTCCGGTTCGAAATCTTCGCCTTGAGGTGCTGCCTGCTTCGAAATTTGGACGAAACACTACGCCTCGGTTGACCGGGCGTCAATCCGCAAGCTTGGTTCGGCAGTGGGCGACGTTCATCCCGAATCGCCCACGACCGCTTGGTTCCACGATCTGGCTATATAGCCTTGGTTCTGCACAATTGGTTTCCCCTTTTGATTAGCCAGACAGATAGTCGGCATGACAGAACTTGCTCTTGTACGCACTGCTTTTCTTGATCAAGGTGTAGCATTTTTCTGCAACAGGGAGGGCCTGTTAGGGAGTCATCGTCGCTTCCGCGCTTCAAATGTTCATTGCTTTGCTCGACATTTTTTGATACGTTGCCCCGACGCCGCCCACATGCGACGCTAAGCTGGCAAGCAGGGAAACGCGCATTGGGGTGGTTTGAGGGGGAGATCTCTTATGGCATTTTGCAGCGTTTGTGGAACACAGATTCCCGACGGCGCGACGACTTGCGCCGCGCACGCGGGCCCGGCCGCTGGCAGCGGTCCGGCAGTCGCATCCGCCAATACCAGCGGGTTAGCCGACAACGTAGCCGGAATGCTGGCCTACGTCACAATCATCCCAGCAATCATTTTTCTGGTGATGGAACCCTATAACAAGAACCGGTTCATCCGGTTTCATTCCTTTCAGTGCCTGTTTTTCTGCGTGGCGCTCATCGTGCTCCAAATCGGATTGTCCATCCTGGCAGTTGTTCCGTTCATGGCGCTGATCACAATTCCGTTGCATCTTCTGATCGGTCTGGGCGCTTTGGTCGTGTGGGTCATCCTGCTGATCAAGGCGAATGCCGGACTGATGTACAAGATTCCCGTCATCGGGGACCTGTCCGAAAAGCAAGCCAATGCAATCTAAACGTTAAACTCGCAACTACAGTTGAACCCGCAACCACGAAGGGCACGAAGTTTCACGAAGGAGAGCAGGAAGTGAAGTCCATCGTGAACCTTGGTGTCCTTCGTGGTTGTTGCCTTTTATCCCGCTTCGTTCTCCACATCGTAGCGTGCGCTTGACTTTCTTCCTGTAAGCTGTCAATCCTATTAGCTTTTACCCGTCACGAAAGGTGCTGGCACCGGTGCGCCTTGGCGCGGGAATTCAGCAGCGATTGGGGAGTGCATTGCGAGTTCGTGTCTTTTACCACGACAAATGCTTTGACGGCGCGTCGTCGGCGGCCTTGTTTTCCCGCTTTTACCGCGAACGGATTCGCGGCGACGTGGAGTTCGTTTTTACCGGGCTTGTTCATCGCGCCGGGGCGCTGTTCAACGAAAGCGAATTTGACGGCGACGAGAACGCGATCGTCGACTTCAAGTATTCGAGTTCGCCCAAAATTACATGGTGGTTCGATCATCACGAGAGCGCATTTCTTTCGCCTGCCGACGCCGAGCACTTCGAACAGAACGAGAGCAACCGCAAGTTCTACGATCCTGATTTCAAATCGTGTACCAGCTTCATTGCGATGATCGCGCAGCAGCACTTCGGATTTGATCCCGCGCCCGTCGCCGATCTTGTGCGCTGGACCGACATTATTGACGGCGCGCTATATCCCGATGCCAAAACCGCTGTGGAGATGGAAGCTCCCGCGATGAAGCTGACCATGGTGATCGAGTCGGCTCCCGACCACGGATTTGTCCCCAATCTCATTCCGCTTCTGGCAACGAAATCCTTAGCTGAGGTCCTGCAAGCGCCATTCGTAGCGCCGCTGTTGCAGCCGTTGTTGAAACGGCATGAGCTTTCCATCGGCATCATGCGCGAGCGCACGGAGTGCAAGGATGGAACGATCTTTTTTGACGTAACGGACCACGATCTCGAGGGCTACAACAAGTTTGTGCCCTATTACCTGCATCCGGAATCGATCTACAGCGTGGGATTGAGCAAGAGCAGTTTCCGCGTGAAAGTCTCTGTAGGGTCGAATCCGTGGGCGCCAAAAGAACCGCAGGTGAACCTGGCAAGGATCTGCGAGCGCTACGGTGGCGGCGGCCATGCGCGTGTGGGCGCGATCTCGTTCAACGTGAATCAACACGCCGCGGCGATCAAGGCATCCCAGGAAATCGTAGCCGAGCTTCGGGCAGCCGTGCGGAAAGGTTCCTAGTGGGTGCTTTCTTGTTGAGGGGCTACTGAACTAGTGCTCCGCTGGCGACGCAGCTGGCCGCATTGCCATCCTCTGACGACTTGATCTTGCCCGTCTGGTCGCTGCAAAACGCTTTTCGCCCCCAAACATTTCCACTGGGCGCGGCCGTGAGCCGGAAGGCGGTTGCCGGTGTGCCCGAACATTCCGACAGAGTGAAGACGAATCCATAACGCTTGCCACTGGCGAGCCCACTGTTGATCAGCATGGCCTGACGTTCGTTCGGTTCTCCCGAGCCGAAGCCGTCGAGGCTGGAGAGCGAGCAAGTGAAGCCGACGTTCGGATAACGCGAGGCGTAGGTGTTCTCGGCGGTAAGAATGGTTCGCATGGCGGCCAGAACCATGGCATCGCTGCCCGCCGACTGGCTTGGAGTTTCAGGGTGCGAACTGAGTGCTGTCGACGAACTGGTCATCCGCACTCCAGTCACTTGCGGCGTCATCTTCTCGGTGATCGCCTTGAGCAGAGTCGGGTCCGCCAGCGGAAGGTGAACTGTAACGGCGATCTCGTTCAATGTCCAGACGTGCGATTCCTGTTTCATCGTGAAGGTCATCTGCGGCATAAATGGCGTAGATTCCTCCTTGCCATTTTTGTACACGTGAAATGCCATCTCGATGTCGTCGTGGTCGCTGCGCAGCGCGTCATTCTCGACCGTGATTTCGACTTTGTCCCCAGTCTTCGGGTTTTCTGCGGAGAGCAGCACGGAGCCGGTCTCAAAGGTTTGCAGATTTTGTCCCGGAGTTTGCATCTGGCTGGCCATAACCGAATACTGCTGCAGGCTGGCAAGCGCCCCGGATTTTTCGAGAGCGGCGCGCGTGGCTGCGGGCAGGTGCATGGCGAAGGTGCCAGGCGTCTTGCTGAAGAACATCTCCAGCAGCGCCTGGCGCGCGGTTTGCGCCGATTGCGATTGTTGGCCGCACATACTGATCGAGCACAAGGACCCAAGAGCCAGACCGAACACGATTCTCCGCATAGAGATATCCCCATCCTGATCGTCGCATTGTGCTCGAGCCGTCTCCAGTTACCGAGGTAAGGAAGCGATCCGCCCATCCGCTAAAGCAGAACCGTGAACGCGCCGTGATACTCTGCGATTGGCGCCTCTCCATGACGACCTCCCTTGTCAAACCTGTTTCGCACCTCGGCCAGCGGCGCATGCTTCGAGCTATTGCGGCCTTTGAGTTTTTTAAGGGAATTTTCGTGGTGGCGATGGGCATCTGCGCCATCATGCTGGTCTACAGGGATTTTTCGGTCATCGCTGAAGCTTTGCTGATGCGGCTTCACATCAGTACCGATACGAAGTGGGCGCAGGCGTTTCTCGATTTTGCCGACAGTGTGACGGATGCACGGTTGTGGGCGGCGGCGCGCATCGCGTTCGCCTATGCCGCCCTCCGATTTACCGAAGCCTATGGGTTGTGGAAAGCGCGAACGTGGGCGGAATGGGTTGCGCTAGTTTCGGGAAGCCTGCTGCTTCCCTTGGAGATTCGCGAATTGTTCCGCGGGCTAACGCTATTTCGTTGCGCATTCTTCCTCGGCAACGTGGCCGTTGTTTTGTTCATGCTCTATGTGATTGTCACGAACCGCCGTGAAGCGCAGAGCACTAAGTCGGCCGCTTCCGGGGTCTGAATGCCGTGCCAGACGCGGGAGTTGGAGTCCAACGGCTCTCGCCATCCGCCTTTTTTCGTTTCATAATGGCCGTAGGCAGGAATCGCTGGAGGGTTGTATGCGCTCAGCCGTCGTTTTGGTTCTCCTGGTTGCCTCACTTGGACTTGCGTCCGCTCAGGACACGAACTTTTCCACGGGTCCGCAGTACCTGATCACGACCGATTCGCCGCTATTCCTTCGGTCAATCGCAACACCGACGCTCTCGTTCGAGCCGCCAATGGCGCCTCCTGCCCCAATCACACCCGGGCCCGGCACTGAACTGCCGACTTCCGCTGTGCCAGCGCCCATTCAATCTCAGCCCGATCTCGCCCGCGTTTATTGGGGAGGACAGGACACAAGCGTGGTAGAAATCAGCTCGGAAGAACCGGTTCTTCCACTTCCGGCGAGCATTTTCAATCCTGGCGTGGGCAGTGTGGTCGAATCGAGATCGCTCTCGGCAGAGGGGTACGGTGTCACCGTTGGTGAAGCGTCGGCCTATTGGAAGGCTCACAAGCCGCATGCCACGCACATCTACACCAATCAGGACGTTGAGAAGCTGCACGGCGAGTAGTCCACAAGCGCAGCGGTTCCGCATGGTAGCCTAGTGATTCTCATCAGGCCCTGAATCATGAGCCTTGAGCAATCATGCCCGACGCTAATCCTATTCACGCCAATCCTACTCACCTAGATCTGCAAGCCATCGCCAAGCAATTGATGGAGTCCCGCGGTTTCGAACCGGATTTTCCCTCAGCGGTTTCGCAACAGCTGGCCGTGCTGAAGAGCCATCCTCCCATGGTGGCGTCGAACGGTGAAATTCGCGACCTTCGCAGCCTCCTGTGGTCATCCATCGATAACGATACTTCGCGTGATCTCGATCAAATTGAGGTGGCCGAGCGCGCTGGGAACGGCGACGTAAAGATCATGGTGGGAATTGCCGACGTCGACGCCTACGCCGCAAAGGCGACTCCGATCGACTCACACGCCGCGCGCGAGACCACCACGGTTTATGCCGGGGTCCGCAACTTCCCGATGCTGCCCGAAGAACTCTCCACGGGAGCGACTTCCTTGTTGGAAAATCAGGATCGCCTGAGCGTGGTGACCGAGTTCGTGGTCGATTCGAGTGGAAATGTGAACTCCCCCGAAGTCTATCGCGCCGTTGTGCGCAATCGAGCGCAGCTGCAGTACAACTCGGTGGGCGCATGGCTGGAGGGAAAGGCCGCGGCACCAGCCAAAGTTGCGGCATCGACCGAATTGCAGGAGCAACTCAAGCTGCAAAGCGAAGTCGCGCAGAGGCTGAAGAATCAGAGAATACAACATGGGGCGCTGACGCTTCAGTCGGACGAGGTGCAGCCGTTGCTGTTGAACGACACTGTCATCGACGTGGTGAAGCAGCAGAAAAATCACGCCACCGAATTGATCGAAGACTTCATGATCGCCGCCAATGGCGTGGTCGCGCGCATGCTGGAAAAAGTTGACTCGATTCGCCGCATCGTGCGAACGCCCGAGCGCTGGGATCGGATCGTGCAATTAGCAGCGACGAAGAACGAGAAGCTGCCCGCACAACCGGACTCGAAAGCGCTGAACGACTTCCTGTTGCGCCGCAAGGCTGCCGATCCCGATCACTTCGCCGAGGTCTCCCTGATTGTCATCAAGCTCATCGGACCGGGGGAATATGTTCTGGAACGGGCCGGCGAGACCGCGCCCGGCCACTTTGGGTTGGCGGTGCAGGATTACACCCATTCCACCGCTCCCAATCGCCGCTTCGCCGACGTAGTGACGCAACGCCTGCTCAAGGCGATGCTTGCGGGACAAAGCAATCCCTACACCGACGCCGAACTCACCGCTGTGGCGGCGAACTGTACACAAAAAGAAAACGCCGCCAAGAAAGTTGAGCGCGAAATGTCGAAGCGCATGGCCGCGGTCGCCATGCAGCACCGCATCGGCGAGGTTTTCGATGCCATCGTGACCGGGGCCACCGACCACGGCACTTTCGTTCGTGTCGCTCAGCCGCACATCGAAGGGTTGCTGGCGCAGGGAGAACACGGGTTGGACGTCGGCGACAGGATCCGGGCCAAGCTGGTTCGCGCCGACGTGCAGACCGGTTACATTGACTTCGCCCGTGCCTAGGCGAATTACCCCGCCGGAAGCCGCTTCTGGGTCACCACGAGAGCCAATACCCCGCCCCATCCTACCAACGGTAAGCTATTGAAAATGAACCGTGCGGAGAGTCCCGGGGCGTAGTTTGTCTACCTGGCGCAATCTCGTGTGCCTGCCCGTGGTTGCAATTCTGCCCGTGTCGCTCTTGGCCCAAGATTCCAGTTCAGCGATGTTACGCAGCAGCGGCGGCGTACTGGTGAACAAGAACCCGGCTCCGTCGTCGATCGCGCTGTTTCGCGACGATCTGATCGAGACTCCTAAGGATGTGGTCGCGCGAATTGAACTCTCAGGCTCGACCGCGGACGTCAGCGACGAAACCATGTTGCAGTTTGAAGGCGACGAATTGGTTCTCGACCACGGCACGGTGTCGGTAAATACCTCCCGCGTGTTGCCCGTGCGGGTCGGCTGTGTCACGGTGACGCCCGTGAATGCGGACTGGACTCACTACGACGTTGCCGACATCAATGGGAGAATCACGGTATCTGCCTTAAAGCAGGACGTTTACATCGATGTGAATTCCTCAGATGCCCGCCAGGCCAAGCAACCCGAACACTCGAACCGCGTGATTGTGCACGAGGGAGAACAGAAGACCCGCGAGGAAAAGTGCGGAGCACCTATCATTAAAGACTCGGGCCACCTTGCGGGCCGAGGGGCCATCATGAATTCTCCCTGGGCGCGAGGCGCCGGGATGGTTGCAATCGGAGTTCTGACCTGCTTTGCGCTATGCCATAGCGATGATCCGGTCAGTCCGGACAAGCCCTAGCCATCCTCTCCAACAGATTACTCAGTGACCACCGCCTTCACCAGGTTGCGCGGATGATCCACGTCAATTCCCTTATTCACCGCGACGTGGTAAGCGAAGAGTTGCAGAGGAATCACTTCCACGATGGGCAGGAGAAGTTCGGGAGCCGTCGGCACGTAGAAAACGTGGTCCGCGATTTTCCCGACTTCCTTGTCGCCTTCCGTCGCTACCGTCACGAGCGGCCCACGGCGGGACTTTACTTCTTTCATTACTTCGAGCGTTCTGCGGTAACGCAGGACTGAATCCGGATCGCTGCGATCGCAGGTTGCCAACACAACGATGGGTAGTTTCTCCTCGACCAGGGCAAGGGGGCCGTGCTTTAGTTCGCCAGCGGGATAACCCTCGGCGTGCGCATAGGAAATCTCCTTGAGCTTGAGGGCGCCCTCGCGAGCAATCGCGTAGTGCACGCCGCGGCCGAGGTACAGAAACTTCTCCGCTTTGCAATGCCGTGCGCCATACTCTTCCGCGTACTCGTCCCACGTGCGTAGATTTTCTCTGATGGCCTCGGGCAGCAGCATGAGGCGCTGCAGGTGCGAACGCGTCACTTCCGACGTCATGCGGCCACGCTTGCGGGCGAGGAAAAGGGCCATCAGATAAAGAATCGTAAGCTGCGTGGTAAAGCTCTTGGTTGCCGGGACTGAAATTTCCGGTCCAGCGCCAGAAATCAGAGCCGCTCCAGCCTCGCGAACGATCGTGGTGTCGGGCATGTTGGAGATCGCGATGGTTTTGACTCCGCGCGTGAGAGCCTCGCGTTGGGCGGCGAGCGTGTCGGCTGTTTCTCCGGACTGCGTGATGACCATGACGATGGGATCGACTGCGGCATGTGTGGAGCGATAGCAGTACTCGCTGGCATATTCCACATCGACGGCAACGCCGGAGAGATCTTCGATCATGATTTCGCCGGCGAGGCCTGCGTGGCGGCTCGATCCGCTGGCCGCGATAATCAGCTTTTCGAAAGTCAGCAGCGCGCTTTCAATCGGCAGTAGTTCGCCCGGGAAGATGATGTCGTCCTTCAGATGTTTCGCGATCGTCTTGGTAATGGCTTCGGGCTGTTCATAGATTTCGCGACGCATGGCGTGCGAATGATCGGAGGAAGAACGATCGGAGGAAGAACGATGGGAATGGCCGGTGTTTTTCTTCGGTTTGCTGGGCATGGACAGGGCTGAGAGTAAATCATTTCGCGGCGGCGCGGCAATCCTGTACAAGGTGCGGGCTCAGCCGCGGTCAGGTCTTAACCACAGAGGACACTGAGGACACGGGGAACCTGTTTCGTTTGTGCAGCCGCCTCTAAGCCGTCGTGCTTTTGCCCTCAAAATGGGCTTCAATCTCTTCCAGCGTTTTGCCTTTGGTTTCCGGCAGGAACCAGGTCGCGGTGACGAAGTAGATCAACGTGCATGCGGCGAATCCGAAAAACATAGTGGAGTAGCCGTACTTGCCGACCGTGGGCAGGAAGATTGCGGCGATTGTGGTGGAGACCGCCTGGTTGAGCAACAGAGCTATGCTCATCCCGTTCGAGCGGATGCGCGTCGGCATTAGCTCGGAAAGGGCAAGCCACACGCAAACTCCCGGGCCCACGGCATAAAAAGCCATAAAGATGAACAGCGTCGCCGCGACCAGCCATCCTTTGCTCTCATTTGGCACCGGACTAATCAGGGCATTATCGATCTTCAACGGCGCGGTGCGCGCCGCGCTCAGGTCAGCGAACGGATTGGAGAAAAAGGCGATGATCTTGTTTTCGGGGATGCAGTTCTGCCGCGTCATCTCGATGGGCTTGGCTGCGGGATCGTCGGAGCGTACGGCTTGGGTTGCCGCGCGGAAGTCGCCGAACGAATAGATCACCACCAGCGATGTGGGCTGCGCCACCTGAGAGTTCAGAGACCGCGCCAGAGTTTCGTTGTATGTGAGGCTGAGTTTCTGGTCGCCGCTGACCCTTGCCTGCACGGCGCCCTTCACGTCAACGCGCTGCCGCTCGGTTCCGAGAAAGAGCGCGCCCGTACAAACCATCGACACGATGATCCCGGCTGTGCCGACACCGAGAAGAAACTTGCGGCCCTTGCGATCGACCAGCACCACGCCGCCGAAGGTCACCAGGAAGTTGATTATGGTGAAAACTACATAACCCCAATGCGCCGCCACATCGGAAAGTCCGCTCTGCAGAAGAATGTTCGTGTTGTAGGCAATGATCGAGTTAATACCCGTGGCCTGGTTGCAGGCGAGAATGATGCAAGCCAGAATGAACGGGATTACATACTTGCGCCGCAAAAGGGAGTCGCCGCTCTTCCCTCCGGGTGAGCTTTTTTCCGCGGCGATGGTCTCTTCCATCTCCCGCAATTCGAGATCGGCCTGCTCAGTCGCTCGCGACCGCAGAAGCGCTGCGTACGCCGCATCCTTCTTGCCCCGACGCAACAGCCAGCGCGGAGACTCCGCGACCATGAAGCTGCCGATCACGAACAGAATTCCCGGCGGCAGTGAAACCCAGAAAATCCCGCGCCACGCGGTGTCTTTGAAGGCGAGCAAGCGTACCGCATCGCCTAGCTTTGCCACTTGTTCGACGCGGAAGCTGAAATAAACTCCAACTAAAGCCGCCGCCACGATCCCCAGCGTGAGCAGCCACTGAAATATGCCGGTTCCTTTGCCGCGATCGGCTGCGGTCAGACACTCCGCCAAATAGAGCGGCACAACCACGCCGATCAATCCGGCGCTCACGCCTTGCAGGAGGCGTCCGAACACCAGCGCTCCGTAACCATGCGAGAGCGCGATGGCCGGAATGCTCACCACGAACATGACGCCGCTCAAAGCCATGAGCGTGCGCCGGCCCAGCCAATCGGCGAGCAGGCCAGCGAAAAGTGTGGAAATCACGGACCCAAGCAGGACCGCCGCGACTATGTTGGATAGTTGCCCGCGCGTGAATTGGGAAGCCGCTTCGAGATACGGCAGAGCGCCGGCGATGATGCCAACGTCGACGCCGTAAAGCAGTCCCCCGAAGCCGGCGACGATCAGTAAGAAGCGGTTATAAAAGGACTTTTTGCTATCGAGCGCGGAGAAGTTCGCGGTTGCCGGCTCAGCATTCATAGAGTATGGGTGCAGCCGATGCTAGGAGTTTCCACTGATTCTTGAGTGCAGCGATTGTAGCGTAGAAACCGCTCAAACCGGCCTGTTTCCCGCGCACGTTGCAGATTATTTCACATTGACAGTTTTGCGGTAACACGCGAGACTTCCTAGGACTAGAAGGCTGCCAACAGCCCCCTCATGCAGTTCCCAGGCAACCAGGTCCAACCACTCATTGGGAGTTACATTCATGTCTCGATTCGTCCCAGCCGTTCTGTCGACCCTCTTCGTTGTTCTGTGCCTCGTCCCGGTGAATAGTTCCGCGCAAGTCAATGTTCTCACCTGGCACAACGACGCCCAGCACACCGGTCAGAATCTTCAGGAAACGATCTTGACGCCGTCCAACGTCAACGCTGCCAAGTTCGGAAAGCTCTTTTCCTATCCTGTCGACGGAATGGTTTACGCCCAGCCGCTCTATGTGCAAGGCGTGACTATCAACGGAACCGCGCACAACGTAGTGTATGTCGCAACCGAAAACGATACGGTGTATGCCTTCGACGCCGACAGCGCGACCCTGAATCCAAATCCTCTATGGAAGACTTCGTATTCGAATCCGCCCAACGTGGTCGCAATGCCGTGTACCGAGAACGATCCGTACTGCAACGTCTACCCGACGATCGGGATCACGGGCACGCCGGTCATCAATCTGGCGAATCAGTCGATTTATTTCGTGACCCGCACCAAGGAAACTGGACCGAAGGGTGGCGTGCTCTACGCTGAGCGCCTGCACGCGCTGAACATCGCGACTGGCGCCGAGCAACCGGGCAGCCCGAAGCTGATCTGCAGCGCGGGGAAAGGCAAGGGCTGCAATCTTGGGCCGTACACCCTGGCATCGCAGCAATTTGTGCCGCAGCACCAGATGCAGCGGCCGGCGCTGACGCTGACTCCGTATCCGGGAACTGCGCAGGGCGTGGTCTATGCCGCCTTCGGCCAGGACCGGGGCTGGCTGATCGCCTTTGATGCGGCGACCTTGCAGATGCTGGCGGTGTTCTGCACCGCTCCGAATGTGACGTTGAGCGGGAAAGGATTGTCCGGCTTCTGGGGAAGCGGCGGCGCAGTCGCTGCCGATACAAACGGCAACCTGTATGCCGCGACCGCCGATGGCGTGTTTGACGTTGATCAGGGCGGCGCCGATTACGGCGACACCGTCATAAAGCTCGGGTTGAACTTCAATTCATCGACCAGCCAATATTCGTTCTCGGTGCTCGACTACTTTTCTCCGAGCGATCAGAGCTGCCGCTACGACAACGACGACGACCTCGGATCTGGATCGCCCATGTTGCTGCCTCCGCAGTTGGGAGCAAGCACCAGCCTGATGATTATGGCGGGCAAGGGATATCCCTGCGATGGAGTCATCTCTCCGGTCTACCTGATCGATCCGAATAACATGGGTGGGGCCAGTGGCACGACTCTTCAGACAGTCGACGGCCCTCAGGGCGGTTACTGGAGCGGCGGTGCCTACTGGCAGAGCGCCACGACAACCTACATTTACTACTCGGGTCTCAACAGCGAGGACGAGGCTCCCGCGGGCGATAACCTGCGCGAGTTCACCATGGCCGGCGGCGTTTTCAGTCCAGGTACGGCCGTGGCGCAGAGCCTGAATCGCCTCACTATTGGCAGTACGCCTTCGATTTCGGCCAATGGCAACACTAACGGAATCCTCTGGGCCATTGCCCGCCAGGACCTGCTCTCCATTAAGCCTGGCAGCAAACCAGCAGTCCTTTACGCGTTCGATGCAACCAACGTCGCTCACCAGCTATATTCGACCGCGGTGAATCCGACGCGCGACAGGCCCGGAGCTGGTGTAAAGTTTGTGGTTCCGACGATCGCCAACGGCAAGGTGTACGTCGCAACCCAGACAGAAATTGATGTGTATGGGCTGCTGTCCGGCGCGAAATAGCCCACTTCGTCCAATCCCCCTTCGCGACCGTCGGTAGGTGCAGCACGCTGCACCTCTTGGAGGGGTTGGTGTCCCTGCATTCTGGCCAGATCTGCAGATTCATTCGTGCGGTCGGGCTGCTTTTTCTGCTGTCTTGCCCATGCTTCGGCGCTTCCGGACTGACCAGGCAAACAACTTCGTGGAACGGACTGCGGCGCTACTTCGCGGTCTACACGCCGAAGAAGCTGGCGGCGAGTCCGGCGCTGGTGCTTTACCTCAATTCCACATCGCAGAACGCGTCCACGCAGCCCCCGTACTTTGACTTTCAACCGTGGGAGGCCCTCGCCGATCAGTACGGGTTCGTGATGGCATGGCCGATCTCCAGCTATAACCCGCTCGACAAGCTGTGGTATTGGGACGTCTACGAAACCGACACAACTTTTCCGGTCGACCCGGATGATTCCGGCTTCCTGCGCTGGCTGATCACCTCTCTGCAATCACAGTATGAGGTCACCCCCAACAATACTTTTGTGACGGGCATGTCATCCGGCGGATTCATGGCACACCGCGTGGGCACGGACATGAGCGACATTGTGGCCGCGATCGCGCCTGTGTCAGGAATGATCGACATCCATCCCATTGGCCAGAATTTCCTTCCGCCGCTGCCGACAAAGCCGGTTTCAGTGTACGAAATGCATGGCGACAACGATCCGATCGTCGCTTACTGTGGAGGAACGGGCTGGTTCTGGGGTGCGTTACATGATCAGCTGCCATCGATCGACGACAGCGTGGATTTTTGGATTGCAGCAAACTCCTGCACCAAGAGTTCGACGACAAAAACTCTGTGCACCAACGGCCTGCCAACGCAAGGCGTCAACAGCCAGGACGCAACCGCATGCAGCGATGGCGTGGAGGTCATGTTCACCCGCGAAATAGGCGTGGGTCACCAGTGGGTGCACGGAACAGAGACCAAGGTCTGGAATTTCTTCCGCACGCACCCGCGGCACTGACGCACCTTGCATTGCTTTATCTCGCCGCTCCCACGCGGCCCTTGCCGTCAGGAATGCCGGAGAGTTGGTATATCCAGTTGCTGATCGCATCGCGCCATACAACCGCCTCTTCGGCCTGGTATTCGAATCTCTTGAGAATATCGCGATAGCGTTCCGGATCGACGCGTCCCTCTTCCGCTTTCCATCGCGCCACAAACTCGTGGGCCTGCTGCGCACCTTCATAGTGTGAATCGTAAATGTGCTGGATGACGGTCTTACCAGAGTGCAACTTGTACGCATAGGGTACGTGATGAAAGAAAAGCAGGAGATTGTCCGGGCAGTCGGCCAGCGATTCGTACATTTTCTGCACTGCTGGCGAATATTGCCCGATGTAACCAGTCCCGCTCGCGACCGTGCGATCCATGCCGATTCCATTGTGGTCCGCGCGATGCCACTGCCCCCAGCCGTTTTCCTCCGATGATTGCGGGCCGGGATCATAGTGGTTTCCGAGGATATTCGTCAAAGTCCCAGCGCCCAACGGGCCCGTGTAACTTTCATATACGTGCCACGAGTCCAGTTGCAGAGCATCGACGATACGCACCGCAACCGGGTCGTTTCCGAACGTGAGCCGTGTCCACTCATCGACGATTTGCTCCGAACTCAGGTTGGGATTCCACGTGAGTCGCCCGAAGCCGTAGAGATTCGCCATCGCCAGCGGGCTGCCCAGCCAACTGGCGTCCATGCCAACATTGGCCACGCCCACGAATCCGCCTGTGGGCCGATGAAAAACTTTGCCCGCGACAAGATCCTTCACCGCAGTCGCTGCGTCCTCGGCCCCTTCGGCATGCAGATCGAAATCCAGGACCTCCTTCCACATCGGAACCAGAAAACAAAGATGTCGCTGCTGGCCGGTGTACTCTTGCGTGATTTGCAGCTCGATGGCCTCATTGGTCTTCCGCAATCCGCCGATCAGGGGCGAGACCGGCTCGCGCACCTGGAAATCGATCGGACCGTTTTTGATCTGCACAATGGCGTTGTCGTCGAATGCGCCATCGAGCGGATGAAAGTTGTCATATGCGGCCCGGGCACGGTCATTCTTCAGGTCATGCCAGTCAAGATGATGGTTGTAGACGAAGGCCCGGTAGAAAACGACGCCGCCGTGCGGCTTCAGTGCCCGCGCGATTACATTTGCCGCGTCGGCGTGAGTGCGCCCGTAGGCCGACGGCCCCGAGCGCCCCTCGGAATCTGCCTTGATAACAACCCCTCCGAAATCGGGGATTTGCGCGTAGATCTCATCAAATTTCTCCTTCCACCAATCCGCGACTCTCGCATCCAGAGGATCGAACGTGTCCAGCCCGCCAATCACCTTCGGGCTGCTCAAATCGACCGCAATCGAAAGCTGAACACCCCACAGGCGAAATACGTCGGCGATGCGCTTGAGTTGAGGGATGAATTCGTCATCAAGAGCATGCGGATTCGCGTTGACGTTGTTGACCGTGCATCCGTTGATGCCGATCGAAGCGAGAAGGCGCGCGTATTCGCCGGCTCTGCTCAGATCGTCGCGCACCTTGCCCTCGGAGAAGAAAATCGACGGCCCGCCATATCCGCGCTCGATGCGCCCGTCGAGGTTGTCCCACTGATTCACCCAGCGGATCGGAGCGTAGGGCTGCTGCTCCTGGTCGATAGAATCAAGTTTCTCTTGGCGCGCAATTTTGCTGAGCAATGCGAACACTCCGTAAAGCACGCCTCGTTCATTCTCAGCCGTGATGACCAAACTTTCTTTCTCGTGCAGACGAACGTTCTTCAGCCAGAAGCCGTCCACCGCAAGCGGCTTTCCGGGGCTCAACTCGGGCGCGAAGTTGTGAAGTTGAGAAACGGTTCCGACGATGATGGCACTTTGGCTGCCGGGTGACGTGCCATCCCGTAACTCCCGATGCAATAGTCTGTTTGTGCCAAGTTCGAGTTCCTGCTGAGCCGACTTGAGAAGCGGCGAATCTCCCAGCACAACAACCGTGCCGGGCAGCCCTTTATAGAGCTGTGCCGCTTCCGCACTCAGCGCCGGATAACGCATCCATGCATCACGATCCAGTTGAGCGTGCGCCAAACTAACGCAGGCAGACAGAAACATCCCAACCGCTGCCAGGGGAACAAATCGGCGCAATCTTGGAAGGGCAGACCTCTCGAGAACCATGTAGAAGTTTCTACGTGCGGCTACCGCTTCGTCAATTCGAAGAGCCGCAGCGGGATATGATAATTTCTTGGTCGGTCCGGATGCCGTCGCGACCTCCGAGGAATATGAACAAGAAATTTAAGGTTTTTGCTACCTGTGCTATCGGCGATGCGATCGCACTCCTCCGACAGCGCGGATACGAAGTTGAGGTCTATCCGCAACCGGAGGCGCCTCCGAAAAACTTGATCTTGGAAAAGGTCGCCTCCGGAATTGATGGTTTGATTACCACCTTGCGCGATCCTATCGACGCGGAGGTGTTCGAAGTCGGCAAGGGCATGCTGAAGGTTGTCGCGCAAATCGCAGTCGGCTTCGACAATATCAACCGCGCCGATGCGAACCGCTACAAAATTCCGTTCACACACACCGCCGACGTGCTTACCGAAGCGACCGCCGAGTTCGCATTTTTCATGATGGGAACTCTGGCTCGCCGCATGTGGACTGCCGAGCACCTCACGCGCGACAACAAATGGGGATTCTGGCATCCCTACCTGCCTTTCCTCGGCGACGAAGTGACCGGCAAGATCGTGGCCGTGATCGGCACTGGCCGCATCGGACTGGCGTTCATCAAGAAATGCATTGGCTTCGACATGAACATTCTGTGCTTTGACCCGGCTTATGAGAATCACGCCTTCGCGAAGACGGTGCAAGAACTCAACGACCTGCGCCATGCCCGCGGCATGGTGAGAGAAAAAGCCTGGATCAAGTACGTTTCTTTTGAGGAAGCTCTACGCAGTGCGGATTTCGTGAGCGTGCACGTGCCACTTCTCCGTGCGGGAGAGAGCACCACGCCCACCTTCCATTTGTTCAACGAGAAGACTCTTCGCCTGATGAAGCCGACAGCATACCTGGTCAACACCTCGCGCGGCCCAGTTATCGACGAAGCAGCACTTGCCCGCGCACTGAAAGAAAACTGGATTGCCGGCGCAGCGCTCGACGTCTACGAAAAGGAGCCCCTGCCGTCCGACTCTCCGCTGCGCGATCCGGCCATTGCTGACCGCTGCCGCCTCATGCCGCACTTCGCCAGCGCCGCGCGCATCACCCGGCTGTCGACCGATCCTGAAAAGGGCATGGCCGGCCGCTGCGTCCAGGGCCTGATCGACGTGCTCGAAAAGAACTATGGCGGCGACGTTACCAAAATGCCCTATGTCGTGAATAAAGAGGCATTTGGAAAGTGAATGCAACGCCGCGTTTTCCCGTTTGTGAGAAGGCGCCGGAAGGGTAAAATAAAGAATGCTGTTTTTGGGCCCCAGGTTTGCGTCGAACTGTCGCGGTGTGGCGGTCGTAGCCATGGGTGTTTTGTGTCTAGCTGCGAGCAGCCTGTGTGAGCGAAGTTCTGACTGGATTGCCGATTTCAACCTCCGCCCTCAGCCGAAAGAAGTTACCCTCCACGAGGGTGGGTTCCGCCTGACGCAGGATACAAAAATCCTCGTGCTCTTCGGTCACCAGGAAGAAGATCGCATCGCCGCTGAGACCTTGGCTGAAGAGATCGCGGATCAATCGGGGCTACAACTCAATATCGAGGGCGTGAAGGCGAGCAGTAAGGCCGAAGATGGAGCGATCGTCCTGGCGCGGTTGCAGGATCGGCGTGTCCGACGATTCTTGGCTGACAAGGGACTCAACGCAGACGACTCCGTCGGCGAGCAGGGCTACCTATTGTTTTCCGACAAATCGCACCTCATCGTCGCAGCCAACAGCGGCGAGGGGTTGTTCTATGGCGTCCAGACGCTGCGGCAATTGCTGCGGCCCGCCGGCAAGCATTTCGTTTTTCCCTCGGTCACGATTCGCGACTGGCCGACCGCTGGCGATGGCCGCGACGATCTGACTCGTACCACGCCGCCCCAACTTTTCCCGCCGAGAGACTAGTATCGACTTCCATCCCGCCGGACTTGGATCTGCGTCCGCCGGCGTATGTGCTGTTACGCTATCCGTTAGAATTCAGCGGCTGTTCACGCATCGCTAAATCCATCGTGTTCTCTGACCGTACAAGCTGGAAGCTCTCGCAGAATCGTCTAACGCGGGCGATCCAGCAGGCGCGCGCGTCGGGGGTGAACCTTCTCGATCTGACCGTATCGAATCCCACGCGTGTCGGATTGGAATACGATGCGCAAGCAATTTTCTCGGCGCTTCGTTCGGAGCGCGCTCTCGACTACGATCCACAGCCAAAAGGCCTGTTGCACGCTCGCCGGGCCGTGGCCGAATACTACCGCGCTGATCATGATGTTAGTAACCTCGACCCAGAGCGCATTGTCCTCACCGCCAGCACAAGTGAGGGATACTCCTACGTCTTTCGCCTGCTGTGCAATGCCGGCGACGAATTGCTCGTACCCAAGCCGAGCTATCCGCTGTTCGAGTTCCTCGCCGATCTGCAGGATGTGAAGCTCGTGCCCTATCCACTGATCTACGACCATGGCTGGCAATTGGATTTTCCCTCGCTCGAAAAAGCGGTCACGCCACGCACGCAAGGCATTGTCATCGTCCATCCCAATAACCCGACTGGATCGTATGTGAAGGCGGGAGAGTTGGCGTCGCTTAACGCATTTTGCCGCGCGCATGATTTGGCCTTGATCGTCGACGAGGTATTTCTCGACTATGTGCTGGACAGTTCTCATGGAGGGACAACCGCCCGCGGTTGTTTGGCCGATCGAAGCTCGACGGCGCCGGAGGCAGAAGGCAGCAGACCACCAACTCATAGAAGTTTTGTCGATAATGATGAAGTCTTGACCTTTACTCTCAGCGGCCTGTCCAAAATATCGGCCCTGCCGCAGATGAAAGTTGCCTGGGTCGTGACCACCGGTCCCTCCGAGCAAGTGCACGCCGCGCTGGATCGGCTCGAGGTCATCGCTGATACCTACCTGTCGATGAACTCGCCCGTGCAGTGGTCAGTGCCAGTTTTGCTGGAGCAACGAAGAAGCATTCAGCGGCAGCTCATGCAGCGTGTTCGAAAAAACCTGGCGGAACTCGACCACCAACTTGCACGGCAAAGATCATGCCAGCGGCTGAGTGTCGAAGGCGGGTGGTATGCCGTGCTGCGCGTTCCGGTGACCCAGCCGGACGAAGAGTTGGCCATCGAATTGGTGCGCGACAAATCGGTCCTGGTGCATCCCGGCCATTTTTACGATTTCCCGCGAGAAGGGTATCTAGTCGTAAGTTTGATTGCTGACGAGTGCGAGTTCGCCGCGGGAGTCAGCAACGTGCTTGCGACGCTCCAAGAATAATTGCCAGTCTTTTCAATGAATCTCGTATTGATGCCAATGCACGGGTGAGCTGGCCTGAATAATCAGCCGTTTTTGTGTGAGCTGCTCGAATTCCGCCACAAGCGCTGCATGATGCAGTTTGAGCCACTCCGCCAGCTCCGGGTGAACCTCTACGGTTACTTCCGCCGAATCCATTTTAGCGGCGACCTTGCGAGCCTTGGTGAGAAGGTCATAGCAAAGTGTCTCCAGTGACGTGACCACTCCGGTGCCGCCGCAGCAAGGGCAGGGCTGGCACAGAGTGCGGCTTAACACACCCGGTCCGAGCCGAAAGGCGGCGACTCTCGAGTCATCCATCCGCACCAGCTTTCCTTTTCCCCAGGCAGCGTCGATCGCTCCCGCATCGTTAGGAATGCGGACTTCGCATACCACTTCCTCTCCCAGTTTGAGGTCCGCGTGTTCATCCAACACCAGGAGAAATCCGCTGGAACTGACGTTTTCTGTGGTCCCGGCCAGAGCCGTGCCGTCGCGAACAACCTGAATTGTTGCCGGCGTCCTGACGGAGTGCCGGATTTCTTTGCGTCGTTCCTTCTCGTTGTGGGGCATTGGCCCCTCCATCCGTGAAACAGTGAGACAGTTCTAATGACGTGCGCCAAGCGGTGCAGAATTCCTATCGACTGGAATGGGTCTTTCTTGAGTGATTCCGTCGCGGGAAGGCCGAGGTCTGAGGTCCGAGGTCCGAACTATGTCTATGGATGCGGGGCTGTCTCCGGCTTTATCGCCGAATCAAGAACGGATTGCTTTCCCGTTCTTCGCCGATCGTAGTTAATTCCCCATGACCCGGGACCACAACCGTCTCATCGGGCAATGACAAAACGGTGTCGTGCAGGGAACCCATGATCTTCTGCATCGAACCACCCGGCAGATCGGTGCGGCCGATCGAGCCGGCAAACAGCGTGTCGCCGGCGATCAGCATCTTCTCAGGTTCGAAGTAGAGGCAGATGCTGCCTTCAGTATGCCCGGGCGTGTGCAGGATTTGCGCTGTATGCGATCCTGCAGCGACGGTTTCTCCTGTCGTTACGCTTCGGTCGATTTCCACTTTTCCGGGATCGGCGACTCCAATCCAGGCCGCCTGCACGTCGAGCATCTTTAGCAAGTCATAGTCGTTCTGGTTGAGCAGAATCGGTGCGCTCGTCGCTGCGCGCAGCTTCATGGCTCCGCCGACATGATCGATGTGCGCGTGGGTCACCACGATCTGTTTCACTTGCAGATTATGCTTGCGCACCAGAGAGAGCACGTCTTCAATGTCGTCGCCGGGATCGATGACCATCGCCTCGCGGGTGGTCTCATCACCGATGATTGAGCAGTTGCACTGCAGTGGGCCGACAGGAATGATCTCGTGGATCATGGAATCATTCTAGCGAGTCCGGAGTGCCGAGTCCCGTCGTCACTATGCAACTGGCTGTGAAGGACGGGGTCGAGATTGAGTCAGAGTGGAACGCACGAAATGCGGAGGGCGGAGGGAGAACTGTGTCAGGTTGCAGGACTGCCGCACTCAAGCAAAATCGGGATGGAGTGGGCAGCCTGGTTGAATGGCTGAAGAATAGCTGCCGGCTGTTAGCTCGCCGCTACTTTGCGCTGGCGACTTTCACGGCTTTAGAGTTGACGGCGTAGCGGGCGATGCCGCGGTAGAGGGCTTCGGCGATCTGCTCGCGGTAGCCGTCGGAGCGGAGCTTTTGTTCGTCGGTGGGGCTGGAGACGAAGGAGACTTCGGCGAGAATGCCGGGCATGGAGCTTTCGGTCAGCACGACGAAGCTGGCTTCTTTAATGCCGCGGTCGCGCAGGCCGGGATTCTGTGTCGACAGCGTTCCATAGAGAGAGCGCTGGACACTGGCCGCGAGGCGTCGAGACTGCTCGATGCGGTCGTGCAGGTCGGCGGCGGAGAGCGTGGGCAGCGCGGCGTTCGCGACTCCGGCGTGGGCATCGACGTCTTTCTGCACAGCGTTCTTGGAGCCCGGGGCGGAGAAGAAGTTGGTGTAGTAGGTTTCCACGCCGCGGGCGGAAGGCAGATCGCTGTAGTTGGCGTGTACCGAGACGAACAGATCCGCCTGCGACTGGTTGGCGATGGTGGCGCGATCGTCGAGCGTGATGTAGTTGTCGTCGGGGCGAGTGTAGATTACGTCGGCGCCGAGGCGGGTTTGGAGCAGCTTGCCGAGGCGCTCGGAAATTTCGAGAACTAGGTCTTTTTCGAGCAGACCGCGCTTGCCGACTGTGCCGAGATCCCATCCGCCGTGGCCGGCGTCGACGACGATCTTCATCTTGGACACATGCGCGCGCCATTGCAGGTCTTCTTTTGTTGGCGGAGGCACTACGATGGCGAGCTTGGCTTTCTCGGACTCTTGTCCGGGGAAGAGATTGACGGCGCCCTTGGGCAGCGATCCCAGCTTGCGGACTTCAACGATCAGGCGGTAGGGATTGGTCTCGAGGCTGACGGAAAAGTTTGAGCTTGAGCGAGTTTCGAGCACTATGCGGGTCATGCCCGCGATGGGTTGCGCGACGCGCACGCGGTTGAGCAGCGGGTCTCCGATCTCGACCGATTTTCCGGCGAGGTCGGGGGCCAGTTGCGTGTCGTGCAGATCGAAATAGATGCGATCGGGATTGGCCAGGCGATGCGCTTCATACTGGACCTGGTCTTCGAGGTCGAGCACGACCGTGCTGGAATCGGCGGACGACCAATGCCGGATTCCGGTAACCTTGGGCAGTTTCGCCAGTTCTTGCGGCGTGGCCGGAGACGCGGATTCGTCTTCGGTGTCCGTCATCGAATCGGGAATAGATGTTGCAGGTGCTGAGTTGGCCACTTCGGAGGAACCTGCAGTTTTGGATGGCGTGGGTTGCTGCACGACCTTCTGTGCCTTCACCATTTGGCTGCCGATTTGCGAGGTCTTGAGCTTCCACCACATGCCGCCGGCAAAGGCGGCGATGACTACGATTGCCAACAGCGCAATTAACGTGGCCGGGCGAAGTTTGTTTTCGGTCTCGCTCTGGGCGAGGCCAAAAGTCAGTTCCGGCTCGATGGCAGCTTCTGTGTCGGAAGCGGTTTCTGCAGTGACCTGCGATTCGATGGTGGGCGCTTTTTCTTCGACGGCAGGCTTATGCAGCACGGGGGCGGGTGTTGCGGCTGCAACCTCGGTCGAAGCGACCTTGGCGGTCACACTTGCCAGAAAAGTCGAGGCAGCGGCCGCTGGTACTGCGATTGTGGGCGCCGGCAGGTCTTTCTTGGTTTCTGGTTTGGTGCCTTCTTCTGGTTTCGCTGCTTCTTTCTTTGTTTCCTCTTTGTTCGCCTCTTCTTTGTTTGTTTCTGGCCCAGCCACTTTCCTTTCGTCGATGACGGGCTTCGATTCCACCACAACGACCTGAACAGGCGGAATATTCGAAGGTTTTGCGGGAGCCGGGCGAACAGCGGGCTCGAGCTTGACCGCAGCAGCCTTGGCGGACTCGGCGAACCGGTCCTCATCTTCAGGCTTGAGAGCGCCGAGAACCAGTTCGGCCAGCAGGCTCAGGTTGCGGACGTCGCTTTCGTTGAATCCGAAAGGCCAGGAAGAAAATGCCTCCAGCAGGCCAATCACGCGGCGTCGGCCGCACAAGGGAACGGCAACCATGGAGCGCGCACCCAGCTTGCGGCAGGCTTGCAGGTTTACGCGCGCGTCGGTTTCGGTGTCGTCGCAGATGACGATTTCGGCGCTGCGAAAGCACGCTCCGGAGAAGGCGGAATCACGGTCGATGCGCGCGCCGATGTCGGGCCGAACCGAGCCGGCGGCGGCACGCAGAACGATTTCGTTGTTTTCGGCCAAAGCAATGGCTAGGCCGTCAGCGCCGGTGATGGCGATGGCGCGTTCGGCGACGAGCTGCAGAACATCGTCGAGGACGAGTTGTTCCTGCGATTCGAACTCGGCGCCTGGGGCTCCAGCATCTAGACCGGCATGGCGGGCGGCAAGAACTTTTCTGCGACGGAGCTGTTCGTGCAGCGCGGAGAAGGCGAGGAGTGCATGCAACGCGTCATGTTGCGCAGGCTTTTGCGGAGACGACTCGCTGGGAAGAAAGTCGGAAACGGGATCGGGTTGCGCAGCGACCGTTGTGCCATTCTGCCCGCGCGGCCACGCGGGCACGCCGACGCCAGAAATAGGAGGCTCCTCAGAAAGTCCCGGGTTCGTCGTAGTCGTCGCCATTTCCAATCCCGGCGCGAGCTTTCAACCGTCCAGTCTGCGCACTGGGCAATGTCCTTGTCAATTGGCCACTTAGCCTAATTCCGCGGGAGAATTGCGTTTTCTCCGCCTGGGTGGACGCGGTAGAAACACTTCCGTACGGCAAGGCGTGGCACGCCTCAGCTATTACGTTACCGACCTTTGAGGTGACTTTCAATGACCCGAGGGTGACCCCTTGGCCATGCACTTTGGTGCCAGGTGATTTTCGGGTTATCGAACTATACCGGCAGCCTCTGCGCTCCCTGGTGAAAGGAATTCACCACAGAGGACACAGAGGAAACAGACGGAACAGAACCGGGCGGCTAGCGGGCGCTTGAGAGTGAAGAGTAGAATCCGCGAGTCCCGGATATCAGAGATGCCCGATTCGCTTATATTGGGCATTGTCTTCAGCTAGTTAAGGAGCAGCTGCCATGCAACCTCGTACGCACGGATCTCCCAGTCCCGCGGTGGCGGCCGGAATCGTGATTGGCATGCTGGCAATGATGGTATTTCCCGCAGGGCTCGCACTGCATAGCGTGAGTCACCCCGGAACACTGCAGGTGGATCCAAACCCCTCGCCGTATGGATACACCCTGAGCCTCTCGCTGTTCATCGTTCCCATTCTTGTGATCGGATGGTGGTTTCTGCCGAGCGAAGGTCTCGATATTCCCCGGCGCTCTTTCTGGCGGACGATTTGGATTCTGGTGCCGCTGGGGTGGTTGCTGGATGTAGTTTTTGCCCAGTGGTTCTTCACGTATCCGAATGAGCAGGCGACGCTGCGCATTCTTGCGCCTGCCTTCGGGCACCGGGTTCCGGTGGAGGAATACATTTTCTATCTCACCGGATTCATCGCGATTCTGCTCCTCTACGTGTGGCTCAGCGAATATTGGCTGGCCGCTTACAGTGTTCCGGACTATCCGGGAGAGGCGAAGAAGGTGCGGCGGTTGCTGCATTTTCATCCTACGTCGCTGGTGATCGCAGTTGTTCTGATTGGTACCGCATGGATTTACAAGAGGAATTTCGCTCCGCCGCCTGAGCGAGCGGGCTTTCCCGGATACTTCACGTTTCTGGTGGTCGGGGCGTTAGTGCCGGCAATGAGCTTCTATCCCATCGTGCGGCGCTTCATCAATTGGCGCGCGTTCAGCCTCACGCTCTTCTTCATGCTGCTGGTTAGCGAACTCTGGGAGGCGACTTTGGCCCTGCCCTATGGCTGGTGGGGCTTCCAGCATCGGCAGATGGCCGGGCTGTTCGTCGGAGCGTGGTCTGGTTTGCCGATTGAGGAAGTCTGCGTGTGGATCGCCGTGAGCTATGCGACCGTGATTGTTTTCGAAGTTGTCAAAGTCTGGCAGGCCTCGGGCAGGAAGGCGAAGCAGGCGTTCCTGGGCCCATCCTAGAGACGTTGCAACCTACGTCCCTACGCTTCGAGAATCGATGCCTCCGAACCAGCGCAGGTACTAAAATCCCACCTTCGCGCCGGATACCATTTCACAAATAAGGCCCCTGGCCGACCAGCGTTTCCCGGTGGTGTGAATGGATTCAGGAATTTCAACTGCGCGCCAGGCGCGGACTCAATACCGGCACGAACTCCGCACCCTGACCTACGTGACGATCGACCAGGCGAACGGCGGCATCGTTCGCAATCTGACGCACGAAGGCATTGGAGTGCAGGCGGTGGCTGCGGTGCGGCCTCGGCAGCAGGTACGAGTGCGCTTTGAGTTGCGTTATCCGCGGCTGCGCGTGGAAGCCCGCGGCGAAGTGGCATGGTCGACCTTTTCCGGGCAATGCGGCATCCGCCTTCTCGACATGCCGCCGCGCCTGACACGGCAGATCGACGAATGGATTTTCGGTAACCTGCTCGAAGGCGCGAGCTTTTCCGGGCAGAATTCTTCAGCGATGTTTGAGCGGCCGGGGGTGGAAAGGCGAGATGAAGAAAGGCGAGTTGAGGAAGACGACGGTCTGCTGCTTTCGCCCGCGGCACGAAAGATCATCGAATTGCCGGCCCGGCCCGAGGTGGGGATGACGGCGGTCGCGGCGGATGGGGACGATTCCGATTCTCTGCTCCGGGAAATGCCGAGCGAACTCGACTGGCTGTCGCAGCCGCTCTCAGGCCGGGGCTTGGCCTGGACCCTAAACAGCCTGGTGGTGATCGCGGCTCTGCTTTTGTTCGCTACGATTTTTCTTTCGGTCACGCGGGAGGCGCCGGCGCATCCATGGCAACTGGCGTTCGGAAGTGTGGCCGCTGTGGGTGGCTTGTATTGGGGATTCTTCAAGTGTGTCGGCGGCGCCAGCCCGGGCGCACGATTGGCGAAGCTGGCGGAGCCGGATCGAGAGGAAGAAGAGCTGGCACGATTTCGGTGAAGTTTCTCTTTACAGAATGTCCTGAGCAATTTCCGGCGCTAGAATCTGCCCTTTCGGCGCTGGGGAAAAGCAGGTTCCTCACCGGCGCTTTGCGCCGGTTCGGAATGACATCGATTTAGGGCATTTCGATGGTTAAGGCGGAATTGGTGGGAAACTTGGCCGGCCACTGACCACGGCTTTAATTCGCGAAATATTGTTGCGCCAGCCAGAGCTGCAGGGTTCGCTTTTCACGGGCGGCTAGCTTTACGAAGCGGATGCCCAGATTGCCACGCTGATCCTGCCAAGCGACTTCGGCCCGAGCTTTCAGCACGGCGCGGGCGCCCGGTAATTCGAACGACACCTGCAAGGGCTTCGCGGTTTCTACTGGATCATCGGTGCGAATCTGCATGCCGCCCTGACTCACATTGATCAGAAATCCTTCCGCCTGTTTGCGGCCGCGGCAACTCACGGCGACAGGCACCTCTAGCCCGGCGCGATGGTAACGCAGGCGGCCATCGAGAATCATGCTGCGCGCCGCCGAAAGAGTTCGTACCGCTTGCTCCACTGAGATCGGCTTGGCGAAGGCAAACAGAGCCCCGGTATCGTCGAGGCAGCGACTGCATTGCGGCCCTCCCATGATGACCAGGGGCGTGGTGTTGACGCGCTTCTCACTCATCTGTAACTCGTGCAGGAATTGCGTGCTGCCGTTGAGGTCGCAGTCGACGATGAGCGCGTCGACTTTCGATTTGTTCAGGCGCTCGAGGGCGCGCTCCGGTTCGTCTTCGACTGCGACGTCCATGTGAAGGCTGCCGAGGATGCATTCCAGTACGCTGATTTCCTGCCAGTCACGCGAGACCACCATCGACGAAAGTGTCATGTCCACACTCTAGTCAGCAAGGGAATGGGGCCGTAGATAACCAACGTAACGGGCGGGCCGTTGCGGCTCACAGGTTGTGAGAGACCATTGGTTCGCGAAGATTGCAGGGATGCTTCGACTGCGTGACGAGGTTCGCTGCGCTCACCTCGCCACTCCGCTCAGCATGACAATGTGGCTGGGGCTTACGAATAAAGAAGACTATTTTTCGCGGGCTACTACAAATTCGGGCGCCCAGAGCAGGGCGCGCTTGATTTCGGAGTCGGGGAAGGTGCAGATGGATTTTCGGGCCGACTCGGCGTAGGCGGCGGCGCGGTCGGCGGCTTCGTCGAGGGATCCGTAGCGCTCAAGAATTTCGAGAATCTGCGCGTGGGTGACACCGTTGAAGGCGCGATCGCGAAGGATGGTTTCGATCTTCGCGCGCTCGTCGGCGGTACACCGTTCGAGCGCGTGAATGACGGCCATCGTAACTTTGCCTTCGCGCAGATCGCTGGCCACCGGTTTGCCGAGGACTTCTTCCGAAGCGGTGAGATCGAGGACGTCGTCAACGATTTGG
This sequence comes from Candidatus Solibacter sp., assembly GCA_035501655.1. GTDB lineage: Bacteria > Acidobacteriota > Terriglobia > Terriglobales > Acidobacteriaceae > Sulfotelmatobacter. The sequence goes on along the minus strand of DATJVU010000035.1, from coordinate 69,314 downwards.
AAGGCCATGCCGAGATCGTGGCCGTATTTTCCGAGCGCTGCTTCCTGTTCTGGTGTGGCTCCGCCGAGGATTGCTCCGAGACGCATGCAGACCGAGAACAAACACGCCGTCTTGCGGAAGATGAGGTCGAAGTGCTCGTCGAGTGTGATGAGCTTGCCGAGCTTCTCCATCTGCAGGAGTTCGCCCTCAACCATGGCTTGAGTGAGTTCGATCAGCGTGTCGAGGATGCGGAAGTTGCGCTCCTGCACCGCGATCTTGAAGGCCTGCATGTAAAGCCAGTCGCCGGCGAGCACGCACTTGGAGTTTCCCCACTGCGTGTTGGCGGCGGGACGGCCACGGCGCGTCTTGGCTTCGTCGATGATGTCGTCGTGGACGAGCGTGGCGGTGTGGATGATCTCGACGACCGCGCCGAGTCGAACGGCGCCCTGGCCGCGGTAGTTGAGAAGCTTCGCAGAGAGCAGAAGAAGCGCGGGCCGGATTCTTTTTCCGCCGCCGGCGCGCAGGTATTCGCCGATTTCGGTGATGGCTTGAACGCCTGCGACCGTGTCGCGGCCAAATTCGTCTTCGAGCGCAACGAGGTCGTCGCGGAGAAGATCGAATACTTCCTTGCCGTTAATGGTGGCGGACGCGCTCAAGGGTTCCTTTTGCTTTTTCACCACGGAGCCACAGAGGCACGGAGAAAACATTTTCCAGCAATTCTCTGTGTCTCTGTGCCTCCGTGGTAGATATTGGTTCTAAATTGTTCGGTAGTTCGTAAACTGCAAATCGATGCCAAAATCTTTGGCGCGCAGCATGGCGATGACTTCCTGGAGCGTGTCGCGATCTTTGCTTGAGATGCGCACCAGATCGGCCTGGATCGAGGCCTGCGCTTTTTTCTTTGAGTCTTTGACCAGCTTCACGATGTCGCGCGCTTTCTCGATCGGGATGCCTTGCTGCATGGTCACCTTGCGCTTTGCCGTGCCTCCGGCGGCGGGTTCGACTGCCCCATAGGTGAGACCTTTCAGCGAAACGCCGCGCTTCACCAGTTTTTGCTGCAGGACGTTATTCACGGCCTTCAGTTTGTATTCGTCGGCGGAGTGCAGGACGATGGCGTCTTTTTCCAGTTCGATGTTGGACTTGGAGTCTTTCAGATCGAAGCGGGTGTGGATCTCTTTGAGCGCCTGCTGGATGGCGTTGGAGACCTCCTGCATGTCGACCTTGCTGACGACATCGAAGCTGTTGTCCGGCATATTTCTATTCTTTCTGAAACAATGGAATCTTCACCTGAGGTTAACAGACTTTCCGGCTAGCGTGCAGGAACTTTGCTTTCATCCATTTCAGCAATTTTGAAAAAATTGTAGAAATTGCGCGCGGTCTGTTCGCCGACTTCTTCCATGGAGAGCCCGCGGAGCTCTCCGAGCTTGCGCGCCGTTTCTTTCACGAAGGCCGGTTCGTTTCTTTTTCCGCGATGGGGGACTGGGGCGAGATAGGGACAATCCGTTTCGATGAGTATGCGGTCGAGGGGAATTTCGAGCGCTGCGTCGCGAATCTGCTGCGCTTTGGGGAAGGTGAGATTGCCGGCGAAGGAGACCATGAAGCCCAGGTCGAGGGCGCGGTTGGCCTGCGCCGCGTTTCCGGTGAAGCAGTGCAGGATACCGCCGATTCCATTGGGCGCCCATTCTTCTTGAATCAGCCGCAGGCAGTCGTCCCAGGCGTTTTCGCTGTTGTCGGACGGGCGGCAATGGATCACGATTGGGAGTTTTGCGGCGGCGGCGAGTTCCATCTGGTGGATGAAGACAGTTTGTTGCGTCTCGCGCGGCGAGTGATCGTAATAGTAGTCGAGGCCGATCTCTCCCCAGGCAATGACCTTGGGATGGCGCGCGAGTTGCTCCATGGTTTGATAGGCGGCTTCGTCGGCGAGGCGCGCTTCGTGCGGATGGATGCCAAGCGTCGCGTAGATAAACGGATATTTCTCTGCGAGTTTTACGCCCGCGTCTAGGTGCGGCGGACCGTCGCCGTTGCCGATGGCGACCATGGTGCGCACGCCCGCTTCGCGGGCGCGGGCGATGACCTGCTCGCGGTCGGAGTCGAACTGCTTGCCATCGAGATGGGCGTGGGAATCGACGTACATTCGGGCATCGGGCGTCAGGCGTCGGGCTTCAGCCCTAAGCCATCAGCCTCTTGCTTCATCCTTCCTTGGTCAATCAATTTGGAGAGCGCGCAATTCCTGACTTGAACTTGTTTCTTGATGATGAAGCCTGCGCCGAAGGCTGCGGGCTGATGCCAGCCGCCTGACGCACATTTTATTTGAGTCTGGCTCCTATGGGCACGTCTTCCAGGAAGCTGGCCAGCACGGGCTTGCCGCCTTCTAGCGATGCGGCGACGATCATGCCGTTGGACTCTAAGCCTCTCATCTTGCGCGGCGCTAGATTCGCTACGATTACGACCTTTCGGCCGACCAGAGTTTCTGGGGTGTAGGCTTCTGCGATTCCGGCTAGGACTTGCCGGACTTCTGAGCCTATGTCCACTTCCAGGCGCAGAAGTTTGTCGGACTTGGGCACGCGTTCCGCGACTTTGACGATGCCAACGCGCAATTCGACTTTAGCGAAATCGTCGATCGTGATTTTTGCTGCGTCCGTGTTCGCCGTGCCAGTCTTTGCTCCGTCGGCAGGCGTTGTCGCCGGCGGCGCCGCTGCGCAAGATTGAGCGCTCGCGGTTTGCGTCGCTTGACTTGCTGCTTCTTCTACCGCCGGTCCTCGTTGCTGATCTTCCATCTTCTGCATCCTTTCGATGGCGCTCTTATCGGCGCGCGGGAAAACGGGGCTGATTTCGCCCAGCTTCGTGCCGGACTGCAACTGTCCCCACGCCAAGTCCGACAAAGCCAGTTTCTTGATGTCGCCCAGGCCGAGCTGAGTCCAGATTTTGGCCGCGGCATCGGGAATTACCGGATAAGCGAGCGCCGTCGCGATACGCAGCGCCTCGGCGGACGTGTAGAGCACACTCGCGAGCCGGGCGCGGCTCTCGTCGTCTTTCTTTTCACCGAGCGACCACGGTTCGTTCTCGACAATATATTTGTCGACTGTGGCGACCAGGCTCCATGCAGATTCAAGCGCACGAGAGAACTGAAATTGATCGAAAAACGTTCCAAATTCCCGAATCGTCTTGCGTGCTACTTCGGCGACGGCTTCATCCGAAGCTTTCTTCGACGCGTTCGATGCAGCCGGCACCTCACCCTTGAAGTAGCGGTTAATCATGGTTAAGGTGCGGCTGGCTAGATTGCCGAGGCCGTTCGCCAGGTCAGAGTTGTAGCGCTGCACCAGCGCGTCGAACGAGAACGATCCATCCTGGCCGAAGACGACTTCGCGCAGCAGGAAGTAACGCAGGGCGTCGGCGCCGAGCACGTCGAGAATGGTTTCGGTGCGCACGATGTTGCCGCGCGACTTTGACATCTTGCTCTCTTCGAAGAGCAGCCAGCCATGCGCCACGATCGCATTCGGCACCGGCAAGCCTGCAGCCATCAAAAATGCAGGCCAGTAGACGCAGTGGAAGCGCACGATTTCTTTGCCGATCATCTGCACGTCAGCGGGCCAGTATTTCTTGAAGGCCTCTTGTGCTCCGGCATGCGCCGAGCCGTAGCCAATGGCGGTGATGTAGTTGGCCAGAGCGTCGAACCACACATAGATCACGTGTTTGGGGTCATCCGGCACGGGAACGCCCCACGAAAATGTGGAGCGGCTGATTGATTGATCGCGCAGTCCGGAGCGGACGAACGCAATTACTTCATTTCGCCGCGTTTCCGGTCGAATGAAATCGGGGTTTTTGTACAGATCCAGCAGCTTGTCCTGAAATGCCGACAGTTTGAAGAAATAATTTTCCTCGTGGACTGTCTCGGTGATTCGTCCGCAAATGGGGCAGGGATCACCCGGCTGCGCGCCATCGACGTACAGTTCGTCAGAAATGCAGTATTGGCCGGTGTAGGTACCTTTGTAAATGTAGCCGTTGTCGCGAATGCGGCGGAAGAGCTCCTGCAGGCGCTTTTTGTGGCGCTCTTCGGTGGTGCGGATGAAGTCGTCGTTGGAGATGCCCATGCGCTGCCAGAGCTTGCGAAACTCGGCGGAAATTTCGTCGGCATACTGTTGCGGAGTCTTGCCGGCTGCCTCTGCGGCCCGCTCGATCTTCTGGCCGTGCTCGTCGGTGCCGGTCAGGAAAAAAGTGTCGGAGCCGAGCAGCCGCTGGCGGCGCGCACTCGTGTCGCAGGCAATGGTGGTGTAGGCGTGTCCGATGTGCGGCCGCGCGTTCACGTAATAGATCGGGGTCGTGATGTAGAACTTCCTGGTCATGTGGCTTTCATTTGTGGCTTGTGCGCGAAAACATAAACTCGACGGCTTTGAAATTCAACGTCAGGCCCGTAAGGCTCACGTTCAACGACTTCATCGATCTCCAGCCCTGCTGACTCCATAAATCCGGTGATAGTACCGACTCGAAAAAACATGATTTCGAAACAAGCTCCCGTGCCCCAAAGGTCTTCCTCTCGGTGCGATGAATTGTCTCCAATGTGAAAGGAGACCAGCAGTCGGCCCCCCGGCATCAGCGTACGTGTCATCTCGCGAAACGCCTTGAGGATGTCATTGGGCGCCAGATTCACGATGGCATAAAAAGCGGCGATTCCTGCCCAGCTGTTATCGCGCACCGGCAACGAGCGCATGTCACCCTGGCGGAATTCGATAGTCGGATTCAAGCGCCTGGCGCATTGGAGCATCCCTGTCGACAGGTCCACACCACACACGGTGACTCCGTGGTCGTGCAGATAGCGCGCGATGTGCCCCGGGCCGCAGCCTAAATCGCAAACAATGCCCATGTTGACGACGCTTGCTGCAAAGCGGTCAAGAACCGCGCGATCGAACGGTTTATTTTCCAGTTCGGCGTAAATACGGCGAGCGTATTCTTCCGCGATGAGGTCGTAGCAGGCCTTCACATCGGTTACCTTGTCATGAGTTGCATTGGGTGCCGACATTATTTACGACCACCTTCGGTGTACACGCGTATTGCTTCCTGCATCACCGTCTTCAGCGGGACGTGATGCTCGGAGGCCAGCCGGCGACAGTCTTCGTACTCGGGAGCGTAGTTGGTGACGCTGCCGTTCATGCTGGCAATCTTGATGCGCACCTCGCCCCATTCGGTGCGAACATTTTCCCAGCGCCGGGCCAGGGTCTGCCGCGTTTCGTCGCGGCGGCGTACGCCGAGGGTTGTGGTTTCGGTGAAGAGCAATTGCGTGAGGCGGCTGGAGTCTTCGGGCTTGCATAAGACGGTCAGCAGCGTTCCCGGGCGATTCTTCTTCATTTGCACCGGTATCGCGAACGCGTCCAATGCACCGTCTTCGAACAGGCGGTCCATGACGTAGCCAAAGACCTGCGGATTCAAATCGTCGAGATTCGCTTCCAGCACGGTGATGATCTCAGAGGTCGTTTTTGAGGCGAGCGAGGAGGCCGCGGCTTCTCCGATCACCAGGCGCACTACGTTGGGATGCCCGGGAAAATCCCGCGAGCCGGCGCCGTAGCCGGATTTTTCGATCTTCATCTCGGGGAAGTTGCTGAAGCGTCGCGCGAGCGTCTTCACGATTGCGGCGCCGGTTGGTGTGACCAACTCTTTCTGCACGGCGGACGAGTAGATCGGCACTCCCTGCAAAATCTCAACTGTCGCGGGGACTGGGACGGGAAGCGTTCCGTGGGCGCATTGCACCGTGCCGCCCCCGACATTGAGCGGCGAGCAGATGATTTCGTCGACTCCGAGTTCTTCCGCACCGACTGCGGCGCAGACGACATCGACCATGGCGTCGACGGCGCCGACCTCGTGGAAGTGGACGCTCTCGACAGAAGTGTTGTGAATTTTGGCCTCGGCTGCGCCGAGCGCTTCGAAGATGGCAATCGCGGTCTTCTTTGTGGAGTCGCCGATCTTTGCTTTACCTATTATCTGTCGAATCTCTGCGAGTCCGCGGCCGTGGGTGTGTACATGCTCGTGCGAGTGGCCGGTGTGATTGTGTGACTCGTGATCGTGCCTGTGGTGATGATGATCGTGCTCGTGGCGGGATTGCGCGGGCGAGGACGCCCGCGCCACATTCTCTTTTGCCCAGAACTCTTCGCGCGGCATGTCTTTTTCGCCATCGACCCAGACGTCGACCTTGGTGGCCGAGATTCCGCTGCGGACAACCCGCGAAATCTCCAGGCGCGCGCCGATGCCTAGAGCCGCCACGGTTTCTTCGAGAAGCCGTGGAGACACTCCGGCGTCAACGAGCGCGCCCAAAAACATGTCGCCGCTCATGCCGGAGAAACATTCAAGGTAGGCAATGCGCATAGGGCTTTCTTTTATCACCGCGGCCCCGAGACATCGACACGAATAAAAGAGCGATGGAATCTCCGATGTCTCTGCGATTCCGCGGGGAAACAGAAATTTCGTCCGAGTTTTCATCATAGGGAACGCGGGAAGCCGCGTCAAACCTCAGCGGCGCGCGCGGGAGGCGCGGCGCACTCTGTTAGAATCACTGTTTCTTCAACAGCTTAGAGGGACTTCTTGTACGGTTTTTTGGAACATCGTCTGGCCGCGACTTTGCTGGAATTTCTGGCGCGGCGCCACCCGGGCGTTTCGCTGCCAACGCCGGTTATCGAACAGCCGCCCAACGTTGAACTGGGCGACTTCGCCATCCCCATGTTTCCGTTTGCCAAGCCGCTGCGCTCGGCTCCGCTGAAAATTGCGGAAGCGATTCGAACTGAGATCGGCCCAATCGAGGGCATCGCAGAGATGCAGGTCGCGCCGCCGGGATATCTGAATGTCAGGATCGACCGCGTTTGGCTGACGGCAAGGCTCGCCGCTGGCGAGAAAGCGGCCGCGACGACTCCGTCGGGCAAGATCCTGGTGGAGCACTCGAGCATCAATCCCAACAAGGCGGCGCACATCGGGCATCTGCGCAACGCGATTCTGGGCGATACATTCGTGCGCCTGCTGCAATATGCAGGCAGGGAAGTCGATGTGCAGAACTACATCGACAACACGGGCGTGCAGGTGGCGGATGTGGTGGTGGGATTCACGCACCTGGAGAAGAAATCCCGTGCGGAGATTGAAGCGCTGACGCGCCAGCCTCGCTTCGACTACTACTGCTGGGATCTCTACGCGCGTGTCTCGCAGTGGTACGAGCAGAGCACGGAGAATAAGCAAACGCGGCTGCACACGCTACATGCCATTGAAGATGCTTCCAGCGAGACGGCTGCGATTGCCGATTTGATTTCCGTCGCGGTGCTCCGGCGGCATCTGGAGACTATGGATCGGCTGGACATTGAATACGATTTCCTGCCGCGCGAGAGCGAGATTCTGCATTTGCATTTCTGGGATTCGGCGTTTACTCAGCTCAAAGATTCTGCCGTGCTTACTTTTGAGAGCGCGGGCAAGAACAAGGGCTGCTGGGTTATGCGGCGGGCTGGGGCTGCCAAACCTTTAACCACAGCGGTCCCAGAGGAGGATCCAGACGATCGTTTGCATGTCATCGAGCCGATTGAGGGTGTTGACATCCCCAAACCTAAGGATATTGCAGAGGAAGACCAGAAAGTTATCGTGCGCTCGAACGGAACCGTGGGCTATGTCGGCAAAGATATTGCCTATCACATGTGGAAGTTTGGCTTGCTCGGACGCGATTTTGGATACCGGAAATTTTATCGCTATCCCAACCAGCATGACTGCTGGATTTCCACGACGGATGGGGAAAAAGAGCATCCCCACTTTGGCGACGTGGCCGAGATTTACAACGTGATCGATGCGCGGCAGTCCGAGGCGCAGAACACCGTCGTCGAGGCGCTGCGCGGACTCGGTCACAACGATGCGGCTGATCACTACACGCATTTTTCTTACGAGATGGTTGCTCTGACTCCGCGCTGCGCCGCCGAACTCGGATACACACTCAGCGAGGAAGACAAGACGCGCTCGTACATTGAAGTGAGCGGGCGCAAGGGATTCGGCGTGAAGGCCGATGATCTGCTGGACCAGTTGATTGCCTCGGCCAAGAAAGAAGTGGACGCGCGCCATCCTCAGGTTGACGACCCCGAGCGGCTGCGGATTGCTACGCAGATCGCCATCGGTGCGCTGCGCTACTTCATGCTGAAGTACACCAAGCAGTCGGTCATTGCGTTCGACTTCAAGGAGGCTCTGAGCTTTGAAGGCGAGACGGGACCCTATGCGCAATATGCCGTGGTGCGCGCGACCAGCATCTTTCGCAAGGCGGGAACGGATCCGGACGCGATTGCCGTGGAATTCTCAGGAAAACTGGGCAAGGATATTCTTGCGAAACACCTGACCGCCGCCGACGCCAACGAAATCTGGGAACTCTGGCTGGCGGCCTCGAAGACAAGTTACGTAGTAGCCCAGTGTATTGCCACGACCGAGCCCGCGTACCTGGCGAAACATGCATTTCAGTTGGCGCAGCTTTTTAATACGTTCTATCACCGGTATCCCATCCTCAGCGAATCAGATGAGGAAAGAAAGCAGTTTCTCCTGGCTACGGTCGCGGTCGTCCGCAGAGAATTAATCCGCTCGCTCGCAGTAATGGGTATCGAGGCGCCGCCAGTCATGTAAAATGCCGCCATCCTTGCGGATCCTCTTACCGCATGGGCCCCTGACTAATGCCTCAAACTGACCATGCATCGTCACCGGCGCGTCCGGTTCTGCGGCGGATTCTTACTGCCTTGATCCTGCTGTTTCTTCTCTGCGCGAGCGCGGGCTTTCTCTACGAGAACGTCTCCGAGGCGCGCGATCGCCGCTTCAATCCCATGAGCGGCAGGCGCTTCGATGTGGGCGGCTACAAGATGCATATTGACTGCATCGGCGAGGGCAGCCCGGCGGTGATTCTCGACTCCGGGCTCGGCGATACCTACATTTCGTGGCGCAAGGTGCAGCCTCAGATCGCGAAATCTACGCGGGTCTGCTCTTATGATCGCGCGGGGTTGGGTTACAGCGACTCCAGTCCGCGCCCGCGCACCAGCCGGTCCATCGCAGAGGAGTTGCATGCTCTGCTGCAGGCCGCGAGCGTGCCTCCTCCATATGTTCTGGTTGGTCATTCGATGGCGGGCTATGACGTGCGGATATATTCCAGCCTCTATCCCAAAGAAGTTGCAGGCATGGTGCTAGTGGACGCGTCGCATCCGGATCAGGAGAATCGTTTTCCGCCAGAACTTAAAAATATGGAGGCCAGCTGGATGCGCGAAGCCGAGTTCCTGGCCTACACGATGCCATTCGGCGTTCCGCGCGCGATGGGGCTTTGCGACGACGATGTGCCGCAGCGGACGGCGGAGTGCAACTTTCACACGGCACAAGGCGCGGTGGCGGAGTTGAAGACTTTTTCCGAGAGTGCGCAGGAGGCCGGGCAGACCGGTTTGTTGGGAGACATTCCTCTGGAGGTGCTCTCCCACGATCCTGACAAGCCGTCGGCGGAGCTTCCGCCTGATGTCGCCAAGCCCACGAATGAAGCGTGGGAAAAAATGCAGGAAGAGTTGGCGCACCTTTCCACGCGTGGCGTGCAGAGGGTCGTGAAGGGAAGCTCGCACTACATTCAAATCGACGATCCTCAGGTTGTGATTGACGCTGTACGCACCATGGTGGCCGAGGTGCATCAGCCGCCGCCGGCCGGAGCGAAAAGTCCCTAGCCCAAACCTGCTAACCTTTTTCCACCGATTTGTTCAACTGATTGCGACAACTTGTTGCTCTCCCAGGAGCACGTGATGAAAGAGTGTTACCTCGCTGCGATCCGCCCGACAGCTGCTCTCTCACTTCTTGTGGTTTGCTTCGGCGCGGCTCGCGCCCAGGATTTTCCCGCCTCGGAAGAGGTGCAACGTCCCCTCGTCGGGCTGGCGCTGAGCGGCGGTGGCGCGCTGGGACTCGCCGAAATCGGCGTGCTTCAGTGGATGGAAGAGCACCAGATTCCGGTCGATCGTGTGGCCGGAACTAGTATGGGCGCGATCATCGGAGGTATGTACGCCACAGGCATGGCGCCGGCCGAAATTCAGGAATTCGCCGCGAAAATTAATTGGGACGAGGCCTTTCTGCCTGAACCCACGTATCGGCAGCTCTCCTACCGGCGCAAGCAGGATCGCCGCAGCTTTCTTATCAGCGCGCCGCTTGGCTTGAAGCACGGTCTCAGCGGGCCGAACGGTTTCAACTCCGGGCAAGGCGTCGGTCTGCTGCTCGACCGCATTGCGTTTCCGGTGTCGGACTTGGCCAATTTTGACGAACTGCCCATTCCTTTCCGATGCGTCGCGACCGACATGCTGAGCGGCGAAGGAGTGGTCCTGCACGACGGATCGCTGGCTCAGGCCGTGCGCGCGTCGATGGCGATTCCGGGAGTTTTCACTCCAGTGGAAATCAACGGGCGGGTCCTGGCCGACGGCGGCATGGTGCAGAACATTCCAGTAGAGACTGTCCGCGACATGCATGCCGACGTTGTGATTGCGATCGAACTGCGCGTCCCTCCCGGCCAAGTTGGCGACCTCCAGACGATCACTGGAGTGCTGAGCCGGGCGGTCGACATCATGGTCACACAAAATGAACATCGTTCGCTGGCGCAGGCGGAAGCGAAAGTCAGCATCGACACGCATGGATTTTCTGTCGCCGACTACGGGAGGGTCGAAGATCTAGTCAAGCTCGGGTACAAGACCGCTGAGGCGCAATCCGCGGCACTGCTGACTTACGCGATTCACGATGCGGCGGCGTGGCAGCGGTATCTTGATCAGCGGCGAGAGCGAATCAAGACAAGATCGAAGGACATTCGAGCGATCGAGGTGACGGGCGCCGATCCCGATACGGACAAGCGGATTCAGCAACGGCTCGACCACGCGATGCGGGGAACGTTCGACTTTCACAAGCTCGACGCGCAACTCACCAGAATCGCCGGGGAGGGGCAGTTTGATCGCCTTGGTTATGAGGGATTCACGCAAAACGGAGTTCCAGCCCTGCGCGTGACGGCGCATGAAAAACCGTATGGGCCGCCGTTTGTGGACCTTGCGATCAACGTAGATGGATCGGGCGTGGCCGCATTCGGCTTTTCCGCCGGTACGCGCGTTACATTTATGGATATCGCGCATCATGGGGGCGAGTGGCGCAACGATCTGCTTTTCGGATCGAGCAATCTGGCAGCAACCGAGTTTTATCAGCCGGTTGCGATGTCGCGATGGTTCGTCGCGCCGTATTCTTTCGCATCGAAGACGGCGCGCAATTCGTTCTCCGGCCTGACGCGCGTCGCGGTCTTCGGCGACGAGCGCGCCGGGGGTGGCCTCGATATTGGACGAACCGGTCGAAGCAGCGAGTTCCGCATCGGGTACGAAATCTTCAGCGGCAAACTCAGTCCGCTCATCGGCAGCCAAGGAATGCCAATTATCAACGGCAGCACGGGCGAGGTGCGCGCCCGCTACATATGGGATGGGGAGGATTCGCCGTCAGTCCCGAGCCGAGGCTCGCGCGTGGTGGCGACGGTGTTGCGCGTTTTTGAAAGCCCAGGCCTCGCGCACCCGGTCACCCAGCTTGAGGTGCAGACCTCGAATTTTGTTCCCGTCAGTTCGAAGACGTCGCTGTTCGTGCTCGCGTCGGGTGCCACGACTTTCAACGGTAATGCCGGACCGTTCCAAGCGTTCGCACTGGGCGGACCATTCCATCTCGGCGCTTACCTGCCGCAGGAGTTTCTCGGCAATCATTACGCGTATGCCTCATTCGGGTTCCGGCGCGATCTGTACCGCATTCCGTCGATTCTCGGCAGACGGATTTATTGGGGTGGATGGTACGAGGCGGGCACCGCCTTCGGAACTGTCGCGGGCGACGCCGGGCCGGTGGTGGTCAGAGGCACGTTCAATCTCGGAATCATCGCGGATACATTCGTCGGGCCGATTGCTTTGGCGGCCAGCGCCAGCCCAACGGGACAGAGCCGGGTGAATTTTTCGATTGGGAAGCTGTTCTAGTCCTGAGTCGTGAGTCCTGAGCCGCAAGCACAAAAATCCAAAGGATCTTGTCTTATAGCGACGCCATATCGATCACAAACCTGTAGCGCACGTCGCTTTTCAGGACGCGCTCGAAGGCTTCGTTTACTTTTTGGATTGGGATGACTTCGACGTCACTGGTGACGCCGTGCGTGCCGCAGAAATCCAGCATTTCTTGCGTTTCACCGATGCCGCCGATCTGCGATCCGGCCAAGCTGCGACGGCCGCCTGTGAGAGAGAAGGCGCCGACTGGGATGTCTTTCTCCGGAAGCCCGACCAAAACCATCGTGCCATCCACTTTGAGCAGCTTTAGATAGTCGTTCCAGTCGATCGAGGCAGAAACGGTGTTGAGGATGAGGTCGAAGGATTTTTCCAGCTTGGTGAATGTCTCTGGATCTGACGTCGCATAAAAATGATCTGCACCGAGACGTTTTGCATCTTCTTTTTTCTTTAGCGACTGGCTCAGCACCGTGACTTCAGCTTCGAGCGCGTGCGCGAGTTTTACGCCCATGTGTCCCAGGCCGCCGAGACCTACGACGGCGACTTTTTTCCCCGGACCGACATTCCAGTGGCGCAGCGGAGAGTATAGCGTGATGCCGGCGCATAGCAGGGGAGCGCACTCATCGAGTGGGAGATTCGGCGGCATGCGCAACACGTAGCTTTCATCCACCACGATGTGGTCGGAATAGCCTCCATAGGTCGGGTCGCCGTTGTTGTCGCGAGCGTTGTAAGTCCAGACGGTTTTCACCGAGCAGTACTGTTCGAGACCCCGCTTACACTCTGCGCATGTGCGGCAGGAATCGACGTAGCATCCGACGCCGACCTTGTCGCCAACTTTATGCTTGGTGACCTTGCTCCCGACCGCGTTGACGATACCCGCAATCTCGTGCCCGGGTACCATGGGGAAAATTGCTTCGTCGAGGTAGTCGCTCCACTCATTGCGGGCCTGATGAATATCGGAGTGGCAGATGCCGCAGTATATGATCTCGATCACGACGTCGTGGTCGCGCGGTTCGCGCCGTTCGAATGAATACGGTACAAGCGGTGATTTCGGCGATGGTGCTGCGTAGCCATTGGTCTTGCTCATGAGTCCTCGTTTTGTACAGCACGATGAATTATCAGTTATAGATGAAATCGCGAGAAAAAGTGGAAAGGTGGCAAAGTGACAAAGTGGCAAGGCTTCACTCTTTGACATTATGGGCTTGAACCCTTGTCACCTTGCCACTTTTTCTGCCTCGGATTGATATACTTCGCGCCACAATCATCTTGTCTGTTCCTGGGAGGAACACTGGTGCCCCGAACTCGCGTTGTATTTGTCTTCTTTTTGAGCTGTTGCTCCGTCGCTTTTTCCCAAACATCCGCTGCGCCGCAGAATCCAGCAGAACCTGCTCCAAAGCTTTTTTTCAAGTTGCAGGAAGTCATGATCCCCGTGCGCGACGGAGTTCGTCTGCAGACGGCGATTCTCACGCCCATCGATCAGAAAGGTCCACTGCCCATTATGTTTCGGCGCACGCCCTACGGGGTTCCCGAAAAAGTGCCGGATCAAATGCCCACTTCGCTCAAAGAACTGACGCAAGATGGCTATATTTTTGTGATTCAGAATCTGCGCGGGCGCTTCAAGTCAGAAGGCGTGTTTAATCTTTCGTCGTGGGTCGAACTAAAGGATCCCAAGGCCACAAATGAGACGACCGATGCCTACGATTCGATCGACTGGCTGATCAGAAATGTTCCCAACAACAACGGCAAGGTCGGCATGTATGGAGTTTCGTACGACGGGCTCACCACCGCTCTGACGCTGCTGCATCCACATCCCGCGCTCAAGGCGATCAGTGAGCAGGCGTCGCCGGTCGATCAATGGATGAACGACGACGACCACCGCTACGGCGCGCTGCGCGAGAGCTACGACTTTGAATACGCCGTGATGGAGCAGGCCGACAAGAACAAGAATACGCATTTCGAGTTTGAGACCTACGACACGTATCAGTGGTATCTCGATCTCGGGCCGCTTTCGAACATCAACGCGAAGTATCTGCACGGCTCGATTCCGTATTGGAATTCGAGCGTCGAGCACCCAGATTACGACGAGTTCTGGAAGAAGGAAGCATGGGTGCGGCAGTTGCATGCCTCGAGCGTGCCGAATCTCAACGTCGCCGGATTCTGGGATCAGGAAGATCCGTGGGGGCCGTGGCAGATTTTTCGCCACGCAGAGGAGAATGATCCCGAGCACACGAATTTCATCGTCGCCGGGCCATGGTTTCATGGCGAATGGCAGCGGCCGAAGGGCGAGAGCATCGGCTTGATTCCGTTCGGCGGCCACGAAACGTCGCGCGAATTTCGCGAGAATATCGAAGCGCCGTTTTTTCGTTATTACCTGCACGGCAAGGGCCAGAAGCCCGCGTGGCAGGCGAGCACTTTTCAGAGTGGGTCGAACAGTTGGCATACGTATGCAGTTTGGCCACCGAAAGAGGCAAAGGCGACCAGCCTGTATCTGCGCGCGGATGGAACGCTATCGTTTACTGCGCCTGCAGCCGGCGACAAGGATTATCGCGAGTATGTTTCCGACCCGGCGAATCCGGTGCCGTACCGGCAGCGTCCGATTTCGCCGACATATCCGGAGGGCGATTGGCGGACTTGGGAAGTTGCGGACCAGCGCTTCGTCGATCAGCGGCCTGATGTGCTGACATACGAAAGCGCACCGCTAGATCACGACGTAATCGTGACTGGACCGCTGGCCGCGAAGCTATTTGCTTCAACGTCGGAGAGCGACAGTGATTTCGTGGTGAAGTTGATCGATGTGTATCCGCAGGATGCGCAGAAGAACGCTTGGGCTCCCGAGGAAGGCCCAAAGCCGGGGCAATATGCGCAGTCTCTGAATGGGTATGAGCTGCCCATCGCGATGGAAGTGCGGCGCGGCCGCTACCTTGCCAGCTATGAGAAGCCGGAGCCGCTGACGCCGAACAAGCCGGCGCCGTGGGACATCCCGCTGCGCGATCACGATCACGTATTCTTGAAGGGGCACCGCATCATGGTGCAGATTCAGTCAACGTGGTTTCCGGTGATCGACCGCAATCCGCAGAAGTTTGTGCCGAGTATCTATAAGGCTGCGGCAAGCGATTTCGTTTCGGCGACGCAGCGAGTCTATAGCTCGCCGGAAATGCCGTCGCAAATCGTGCTGCCCGTTATGCCGTAGTCGGCGCTGTCGGCAATAAAAAAATGGCCCAGGATATTCTCCTGGGCCAGTCTCATTTCACCAACTACTATTTGCCGCCGGCGTTGCCGTGCTGTCCGAGCCACGACGCCAGTTGGGTTTCTTGCTGTGATTTCAGATCGACGCAGTTGTTAATGCGCTCGATCGACTGTTTGTAGGTGCGCTCGGCGGCCTCGACTTTGTGGGCCGTAAAGAACGCAGTTACCTGTTCGCGCATTCCGGCGTCGCAGAAGACGCTGGTCGCGCCAACCACTTGCGCGCTGGCAAACGGGCCGCCCGCCTTGGCAATGGCATCCCAATGCGACTGGATGAAGTCCCACGCCTGCTTTTCGCCGGCCGGATTTCCCAGGACGTTAGTGATCAGGCCGAGAGCATCCTGCGAACGCACATCTGGCGAAATCGCGAAATCGAGCGTGCGCTGCAGAAGCTTCGGATCGGTGAACTGCGGCAGCGTGTAGAAGTACATGTAGTACTCCTCCGGCGCCTTGGTGTTTTTCAGATTGGTCATGACCTTGTCGTACAATTCCGAGTCGCCGTTGATGGCGGCTAGACCGAGCGCCCCGCCGGCCAGTTCGTGATCCACGGAAGAAGGATCGGCCAGCACCTTGTCGGCCATCTTGCGCGCTTGCGCAAGCGTTTCCGGATCGCGCGCGTCGTAGCCCATCGCTCCCAGCACGCGTGAGCGGAGGGTTTTTTCCTCGTCGGCTTCGCCCGGTTTCGGCTCATATCCGACATCTTTGAGCGCCGGAGCGAGCAGTTGCCGCATCCACGCGCGGTAGGAATCGCGATCGCTATCGCTGACGAGATATTGCCCGATGTAGTTCAGGCGGCCGAGAACGTCTTCGAGAACTGCGCGGTTGCGATCGGCCTGCAGGCCCTGCGCGTAGGCGAGGTAGTCGCCGACAGGTTCGCGCCCTACGCGAACGGAAGCCCAGATGTCGTTCTGCGCCGAAATTCTCTCGGCGGGAGTCAGCTTCGACTCGGCGTCCTTGGCCAGTGCGCGAACGGCTTCAGGCTGAAAGCCCACGCGGTAATAGCCGGTCGCGCCTGCATTGGCTGTCACCCAGTTCGAGCAACCGGGCAGCGAGAAGGTTTCTTCTTTCTTCGTGAGCAGTTCACACTTGGGCGCGCCACTCGTGGCCGAACCTTTCATGCAAAAGGGAACCTGCCAGAGTTGATCGCCCGGGTCGGCGAACTTGGCGCGGTCGAAGTAATAACGCTGCTGCGTAAGCGTGACGTTGGTTGCATCACCGGAGCATTGCGGCTTTACGTCGAGAATCGGCTCGCCCGCCTGCATCACCCACGTCGGCATGATTTTGTCGACGGGCTTCTTGGAGGTTTTGGCCTGAGCATCCCAGAAGTCTACGGCCGTGGCGTTGCCATACTGATGCTGCTTGAGATAAACATTGACGCCCTGGCGAAAAGTTTCTTCGCCGAGATAGGCCTCGAGCATCCGCAGGACTGACGCCGTCTTGCCGTAGGCAATGCCGTCGAAGAGTTCCTGAATCTGCGCCGGAGTTTCGGCGGCCTGATGAATCGGACGGGTGCTGGCAAGGGCATCCACGTTTAAGGTTCCGCCCGTACCGCTGACGTCGTCGAGATCGTAATTCCATTCCGGCTTCCAATGCGCGACCGGCTTGCTCGACATCCAGGTGGCGAAGCCTTCGTTGAGCCAAACGTCGTCCCACCACTTCATGGTGACGAGATCGCCGAACCACATGTGCGCGATTTCGTGCGCGGTGACGGAGGCGATAGTTTTCTTCAGGTCGACTGAGCCTTGCTTTTCGTCGATCAGGAGCACCACTTCGCGGAAGGTGATGCAGCCGATGTTTTCCATTGCGCCCGCGGAGAAATCGGGCAGTCCGATCAGGTCGAGCTTGCCGTAGGGATACTTGATGCCGAAGTAATTGTTGTAATAAGAGACGATGGCTTTCGTGGCGTCCAGAGCGAATCTGCCCATTTCTTTCTTGCCAGGCGTGCTGTAGACGCGAATGGGAATTCCATCGACGGAGTCTTCGACATATTCGAAGTTGCCAACGACCAAGGCGGCGAGATAAGACGACATCTTGGCGGTTGTCGCAAACTTTACCGTGTGCTTGTCGCCGGGTCCCTGCGTGTCGGAGATGACTTTGTAGTTCGAGATTGCGACCTGGCCTTTGTCGGCGATGGCAGTGATGTCAAAGGTGGCTTTGTAATCTGGTTCGTCGAACGACGGATACGCGCGGCGCGCGTCGGTCGCTTCGAACTGCGTGGCGGCATATTTGCGGCCCTCACCGTCTTTGCCGAGGTAGAGTCCGCGCATCTCGCTGTTCAAGATGCCGGTGTAGGTGATGTGAACCGTCGCCGGACCTGCAGACAGCGGCTTGTCGACCGCCAGCACTACCATTTCTTTGTCTTTCTCCGGATTAACTTTCGCCTTCTGCGTCGATCCGCCCTGGGTGATGCTGACCTCGTGGAAGTCGATGTCGACCGCGTTGAGCGTGATCTCGGACGTCGGCTTCAGCACGTGCAGGCTGATGGTTTCATCGCCTTCGAAACTGGCTTTGTCGAGATCGGGCGCAAAGCTCAGCTTGTAATTGTCAGGACGCGCAACTTCGGGCAGGCGTTGCGCCGCGCACAGCGCGATGCTCAGGGCAAGAAAAGTCAGCACTGCAAGTATTCGCTTCATAGTCGTTTCCTCGGTTTTGTCCTCAGCAGGTTGAATCGGAACTGTTTTTCCTTCAACTCGGAACTACAGAATCAGAACATATTAACTTCGATATCTATCTCTGACGCAGCCCCACAATGACGCACACTTCTCTTCACTTCCTGACATACGCAAATCGTCTCGCAGAAGTTCAATTCCGCGAAGCAATCTCCCCATTGAGAATCGTCATCGAGCACCGGTTCGCTCCGAACCAGTAGGGAATCTCGCGGTAATCTCTTACATCAAACACCGCAAGATCGGCGTCTTTTCCCGGCTCGATCGAGCCTTTTCGATCTGCCACACGCAGCGCCCACGCCCCGTTGATGGTCGCGGCGGCGATCGCTTCCGCCGGAGACATCTTCATCTGCGAGCAGGCCAGCGACATCGCCATGGGCATGCTGAGCGTCGGTGAAGTTCCCGGGTTGTAATCCGTGGCGAGGGCCACCGGAACTCCCGCATCGATCAGCCGGCGCGCGTTCGGGTACTCCTTCAGGCCCAAGAAATAATTTGCGCCCGGCACCAGCGTCGCTACCGTATCGCTCTTCGCCAACTGCAGGATGTCGTCGTCGCTCACATGATCCATATGATCGAATGATGCGGGCTGAAAGCGAAGGAACGGCGATAGAGTTGTCTCAGAAAGCTGGCCCATGTGCGCGCGCACATTCAATCCGTAAGCCTTGGCCGCTGCGAAAATCTGCTCCGTCTCGGCGGCGGTGAAGGCGCCCTGGTCGCAAAAAACATCCACAAATTGGGCGAGCTTCCGCCGTGCGCTCAACGGAATCATCTCTGAACAGACGCTCTTAACATATTTTTGTGAGCGGCCGGCGAATTCTTTAGGGACGACATGCGCCCCCAGCAGGGTCGAAATCACAGTCCCGGGCCACCGGCGGCCAGCGTCACGAATCGCCTCCAGCGATTTGATCTCGGATTCGACGGTCAGTCCGTAGCCGGATTTCGCTTCGACGGTCGTGGTTCCATGAGTTGCCATGTCACGAAGGGCTGCGAGAACGTGGTCGGCCAAGACTCTCTTGGCAGCCTTGCGCACGGCCTCGAGGCTCGAACGGATTCCGCCTCCCGCAGCGGCAATTTCTTCGTAGGTAGCGCCAGTGATTCGCTTTTCAAAATCCACCAGTCGCGGCTGCACGAACACCGGATGCGTGTGCGAATCGACGAAGCCGGGGATTACAACTTTTCCCGAGCAGTTGATTTCGTTGATTCTATTGCGGTTCTTCCTGAGCCAGGCATCGCGGAGGGCATCTTTGGTCGGGCCCACCGAAACGATCATTCCGCCGAGGCAGAGGACGGCGGCATCTTGAAGGATGCCAAGTTCCTTGAGGTTCGAGCCTCGGCGTAGACCGGATACCTCAGAGTCTCCACATAGCGTCAGAAGCTGATGGATATTGACCAGCAGAAGCGAGCGCGATTTAGGCACGCGTATCCTTTAAACTCCGTGACTCGGTGTCTTCCCGGTAGAAGCTCACTTAATCCCCATCGGGATTTTCACGCCCATCTTCCTCGCGAAATCTTTCGCTTCTTCGTAGCCCGCGTCCGCATGGCGAATGATCCCCATGCCGGGATCGGTCGTCAGCACGCGTTCGATGCGCTTGGCCATCATCTCGCTGCCGTCGGCGACGGTGACCTGGCCCGCGTGCAGTGAGTAGCCGATGCCTACTCCGCCGCCGTTGTGAATCGAAACCCAGGACGCGCCCGCGGCCGTGTTGACCAAGGCGTTGAGCAGCGGCCAGTCAGCGACGGCGTCGGTGCCGTCTTTCATGCTTTCGGTTTCGCGGAACGGCGACGCCACCGATCCGCAATCGAGATGATCGCGGCCGATCACGATCGGCGCCTTGATCTTGCCTTTCTTCACCAGATCATTCATCGCCAGGCCGAACTGCGCGCGCTCGCCGTATCCCAGCCAGCAGATGCGCGCCGGCAGCCCCTGAAACTTGATGCGCTTGCGCGCGAGATCGATCCAGCGCCGCAGAATGCGATTGTCGGGGAAGAGTTCGAGGACAAGTTCGTCGGTGACGTGAATGTCAGAAGGCTCGCCCGACAGAGCCACCCAACGGAAGGGCCCCCGCCCTTCACAGAAAAGCGGGCGAATGTACGCGGGCACAAAGCCGGGAAAGTCGTAAGCGTTCGTCACGCCGCGCTGAAAAGCGAACGTGCGAATATTGTTTCCATAGTCGAACGTGATCGAGCCCATCTTCTGCAGGCGGAGCATTCCTTCGACGTGGCGCGCCATCGCATCGAGCGATTTTTCTTCGTATGCTTTCGGATCGCTCTTGCGCAGAGCCAGCGCTTCTTCAAACGTCATTCCATTCGGAACATATCCGTTCAGCGGATCGTGCGCCGAAGTCTGGTCGGTCAAAATGTCAGGAACTACGCCGCGTTCGGCCAGTTCAGGAATTACATCGGCGCAGTTTCCAACAAGGCCTACTGAAACATTTTCCTTTTTGCGGATTGCATTCTTCAGAATCCGCAGCGCTTCGTCGAGCGTCGTGACCATGAAGTCGCAATAGCCCGTCTTGAGCCGCTTCTTGATTCGCTCCGGGTCGACATCAATCCCAAGAAACGCCGCGCCCGTCATAGTTGCAGCCAGCGGCTGAGCGCCGCCCATGCCACCCATGCCGCCCGAGACGATCAATTTGCCGGCGAGGTCGCCGCCGAAGTGTTTTTCTCCCGCAGCGGAAAATGTCTCGAACGTTCCCTGCACAATCCCTTGCGACCCGATGTAAATCCACGATCCTGCGGTCATCTGACCGTACATCATCAATCCAGCTCGCTCGAGCTCGTTGAACTTCTCCCAATTCGACCAGTGACCGACCAGATTTGAGTTCGCAATCAGCACGCGCGGCGCATGATCATGCGTCTTGAACACGCCCACCGGCTTGCCCGATTGCACCAGCAGCGTTTCTTCGTTTTCCAGCTTCTTCAGCGTCTCGATGATCGCGCGGTAAGCCTCCCAACTGCGCGCGGCGCGTCCGGTTCCGCCGTAGACAACGAGATCCTTGGGCCGCTCGGCGACCTCTTCGTCAAGATTGTTCA
Source organism: Candidatus Solibacter sp. (assembly GCA_035501655.1). Lineage (GTDB taxonomy): Bacteria > Acidobacteriota > Terriglobia > Terriglobales > Acidobacteriaceae > Sulfotelmatobacter. The sequence continues at coordinate 48,391 of DATJVU010000035.1, read as the reverse complement.
TGAGCATGCGCATGGCGGCTTCCTGCTGCCAGCCTTTGCACGAAAGGGAATTGCCGCGGGGCGCGCGAATCGAGACAGAACCCTGCGTGAGTTCGGTTTCAACGGGCATGCCTAGATGTTACTGGGGAATGCCGAGGTGTTCAAATGAGACGCGACCCAGGAGGACTGAATGCCTCCCGGAGCGGCAAGCTCGCTAGAGTTGAAATCTACTTCGCGAAACGCCGCACGCTATAAGCCACCGGCAAACCGATCACGATCATGTGCACGACCAGGCCCAGGATCAGATCGTGAAGTTCGTACGGGCCTCTGTCGTGCAGCGCCGAGAGGGGCAGGACTACAAGACTCATCACCTCTTCAACGGCTGCTCCAAAGAACAGGCCGCACACCAGAGGATGCTCGGTCAGAAAAGTCAGCCTGCGGCTAGCGGCATAGTAGATAGCCGTAACCGAGAATGCGATGAAGAAGTGCAGCAAGATGCCGAGTGCGAAAGTTCCCAGACCCCCATGGAGAGCTTGCCGACCCAGCAGTCCGGCGGCAATCACGAGCGGTACACGCCATCCGAACAGGATGCGAGCCTGGGTCAGATCCAAAGTTCCGGCGATCAAGCCACCGACCGTTATTGCCAGCAGCCCATTTCGTTTCCCGTAGGTTGCCTGTTCGACCATCCGAATGTCCTTTCGCTGAGTCCCCTGCGTACCCAGGGTGACCATATGGAATTGCGCCGGCGAAAGTCTTGAAAATGGTCTGAAATGTTCTGAATACTTCTAAAATCTGGCGGAGATAGCGATTTATTCTGGTGTTGACCAACCCACAGCAGCAGCATTTCGTCCCTCACGGCTACCGATTGCCTGTTCGACCCGTCCACACGTGCGAGTCATCCATGCAATTCCGACACAGGTCAACGAGCCTCTCCATTTCGATTGGGCTGATGGCTGCCTTGACGATATCGGCCTCGGCGCAGACGGAACGAAAGGTGACGAAGCTCGCAGAAAATGTCTACGCGATTCAGCACAAAGACGCTTTGGATGGCCTGGCCAGCGGCAATACGACGGTTATCATCGGCGATAGGCAGGTGTTTGTAGTCGATTCCTGCTTCCTGCCGTCCGAGGCTCGCGAAGATATCGCGCAAATCCGGCAATGGACCGACAAACCGGTCAGCTTTCTCCTCAACACGCACTTCCACAACGACCACAACCTCGGGAATCGCGCTTACATGGATGCCTTTCCGTCGTTGACGATCATCGCGCATGTCGAAACCAAGAAAGACGAAGACATGTTCGGCCCGGGTTCGGCTGGAAGAGAAGAACGAAGTACCGCCAGACTGCAACGGATGCTGGACGAGGGAAAGACCAGCGATGGCACGCCTTTAAGTCCGGAAGACAAAACAGAACTAAAAAATGCGCTGTCTCGCCGGCACGCCGTGACCGACGAGATCAGACAGGTCAAATATCAGAGCGCAACTCTAACCTTCGATCACGATTTCTCTATCGATCTTGGCGGCCGAGAGGTTCAGGTCAAGTTCTTGGGACGGGGGAATACTGCGGGGGATGCGGTCGCTTATTTGCCGAAAGAAAAAATTGCCATCGTCGGTGACCTCGTCGTCTACCCGATTCCGTATATTTACGACGGCTATCCCAGCGAATGGATACGCACTCTCGAAAATCTCGGCCAGCTAAACGCGGAGACGATTGTGCCCGGCCACGGGCCCGTCTTGCACGACAATGCCTATGCTTTATTGATTCGCGACTTGTTAAAGAGCGCACTCGACCAGATGAATGCCAGGCTCGTGCAGAATGGTCCGGCGATGTCTCAGTCGTTGGACGACGTGAAGAGTGCAGTCGATCTTGCGCCATTCCGAGAACGTTTTGCGGGGGCCGACAAGGATTTGGCCGCCGCCTTCGATGACATGGCCGCCAACCTGGTAAAAGTGACTTTCAGGGAGGCGAGCTTGCGCTGATGAGCGGGAATACAAATCGATCTTCGGAATCAAGCTGAGTGTGGAAATCACAGATAAAAATGATGACTCGAAGAGAAGCAGTTCGTCTGCTGGGCGCGGCTTCCGCTGGAGCATGGTGGGCAGCGGGAGTCGGCCTGAACCCTTGGCTTGCGTCTGGCGCTGCTGCGTCTGCGAGCGACGCGACTCCGAAGTTGGCGCGGGGAGCGCCCATGTCGCCGGAGCGGCTCGCACGGATCGAAGCATTCAAGAAGCAGTCCGAAGGCCTGGAGAACAAGTTCGAAGCGCGCACCCACAAAAGCGATTGGGAGATGCCTCTTCGCTTGTTCCGGCCCGCCACCAATAGAAGAGTCCCGCTGGTTCTCTATCTGCATGGCAGCGGTGGGCTTGGCGATGACAACCTGAAACAGCTCGGCCTAGGCAACATCTTCGGTACGCGTGTCTGGCTGCTGCCCGAGAATCAAAAACACCATCCCTGCTACGTGCTCGCGCCTCAGACCGACCGCGGATGGGTGAACTACGACCGCACCCAGTCGGATGCAAATGGACGCGCGCTGGTGATCCCCGGCTTGGGCGATGGGGCACGCGTTGTCTTCGAAATCGTCGACAAGCTTTGCCGCGAACTCGCCATTGACGAGAGCCGCATTTACGTCACGGGGCAATCCATGGGTGGCGGCGGCACGTGGCACATGATCGCGCAGCGGCCAAAATTCTTTGCCGCGGCCGCGCCCGTTTGTGGAAGCACATCGACCGAAGACGGCACGGGATCGGTCAACACCCCGCTGTGGAATTTTCACGGCGCGTCCGATCAGACCGTCCCGGTTTCCGTTTCGCGCGATCGCATTGCTGCCTTGCGCAAAGCAGGCGGCCATCCGCTTTCCACGGAGTACGCCGGAGTCGACCACAACGTGTGGGAGTGGGCTTACACGGAACCGGCGCTGGTGAAGTGGATGTTCTCGCAGCAGCGCGACTAGTCCGGAGATAGCAGAAAGTAAAGCACTACCTCAGCCAGTCTTCCAACTCAATGCCTTTATCGGTTTTTTCATCGCGGTACTTCACGATCACCGGAGTATAAAGCGACAGATTCCACTCCGCCGCCATTCCTTTCTTCACTGCTCGCGATCCCGGCACAACGACCGCGTTCTCCGGTACTTCGAGTGGTGAATCAGCGGTCGCGCGGTAAACTTCGCCTTTCACAAGATCGTAAAGCGGCGTGGAGCGCGTAAGAATCGTTCCCGCCCCCAGCACCGCCCGCGCCCGCACCAGCGTCCCTTCATAGATGCCGCAATTACCCCCAACCAGGACGTCATCTTCAATAATGACCGGAGCGGCGTTGATGGGTTCGAGCACACCTCCGACCTGCGCCGCGGCGCTGAGATGCACGCGCTTGCCGATTTGTGCGCACGAGCCAACGAGCGCGTGCGAATCGACCATCGTTCCCTCATCGACATAAGCACCGACATTAATAAACATCGGCGGCATGCAAATCACCGACGGCGCAACATAGGCCCCAACTCGCGCCGATGATCCTCCGGGTACGACGCGCACGCGATCGGCGACCGTGAATTGGCGGGCAGGGAAGGTGTCTTTATCGACGAACGAGAGCCCGGCCGGCATTTCCGCCAGCGCGCCCAGCCGAAAGCCAAGCAGGATGCCTTGTTTCACCCAGGCGTTCACCTTCCATTTGCCATCTGCTTTTTCTGCAGCGCGGACTTTCCCCAGCGTAAGCTGATCTCGAAATTCAAGAAAAGTCTTGCGCGCATCCGGATCGTGCTCGACTTCGCCGAGAGCGGCGAGACGTTCAATGGGAGATTTCAGGGAGGACATGAATTGTTGATTGTTGATTGTTGATTGTTGATTTGTCAAAGCGAGCGGTTTACGCGTTTGCACGCGCTCCAGCGAAATAACGGTTTTCAATCAACAATCAAAAATCACCAATCAACAATTCCATCACACGCATTTGCATTCGCTGCGAATCAGCACATTGGTGATGGCCTGCGCCATCGATCGTGCTTCGCCGAGCGAAGCATACGGGCCGTGCCAGCGGGAATGATTGCTGTCATGCCCCGCGGGTCGTCCCTTGCCGTGGCTGCACTGCCCGCAGCTTCCGCGATGCAAAACAATTTTGTGGGGGCCGGCCGCCCAGTTTTCGTAGATATAGAAGTCTGCCGCTTCGGCCGCCGGGCCCGCAGGCTTGCTGATCAATCCTACTTCGGTCGCCACTTTCTGCAGCTTCGAGCGCGTGTCGCGGCGCATCGGCACAAGCGGCAGGCGGTAGACCTCCTCAATTTTCCCCATCATCGCAAGCACGGCCTTCACAGGCAGAGGGCTCGACTCGATGAAATTCGCCTGCATCAGCGGCAGATACTTTCGGTGCAGGCTGCGGGCCGTCGTCCAGTCGTTCGCCAATGCCGCGCGCGTGAGAGAGGCCATCTCATTTGGAATTTCATTTGACGCCACCGACACAATGCCCACTCCGCCGAGCGCGATCACCGGCAGCGTAACCGCGTCATCTCCGGAGAAAACCAAAAATGTCTCCGGAACGGAATTGATCGCTTCGGCGATCTGTGTCATGTTCCCGCTCGCTTCTTTCACTCCGACAATGTTGGGAATCTCCGTCAGCCGCGCCAGCGTGGCAGGTTCCAGGTTCGCCGAGGTGCGTCCGGGAACATTGTAGAGAATGACCGGCTTGTCGCCGACGGCCTCAGCGATCGCGCGAAAGTGCCGGTACTGGCCCTCCTGCGTCGGCTTGTTGTAATACGGATTCGCCGTAAGGATGTAGTTCACTCCGGGCCGCAGCGCAAGTTCTTTCGCCTTTTCGACAGCTTCATGCGTGGAGTTCGAAGTCGCCCCGGCCACGATCGGCACGCGCCCGGCCGCCACTTCAATTGTGGCATCGATCACGTAAAGCCATTCATCGTGGGTGAGCGTCGGTGTCTCACCCGTGGTGCCGCAGGGCACCAGAAAATCAATGCCGGAGTCGATCTGCCACGCGACCAGATTGCGCAGGGCCACATCGTCGATCGAGCCATCCTGATGAAACGGAGTTACCAGGGCCGTGCCACATCCGCGGAGTTGCATAAAGTTAGGATAGCGCGAATGCGGGTGGAGGGAAAATCGCGAAGAATATCGAAACTTTTATTCGGTGGCGATAACTTCAACGTGCTCCGGTTCGATCCATATGGAGTCCATGCAAGGCTCCTTCCTGAGAATCGCGCCCACTTCCAGCTGTAACAGATTTCCTTGAAACCCCACCATAGGGAAAACTCGGCCCAGGCACATTTGAAACAGGGACCGCGTCTGGATGGAGTTCTCCGGCAATCCCGCCGGAATCGTAAGCACTCGGACTTTATCGCCAATTTTCATGGGGACCGATGTCTTCACAACTCCCGCCACACATCCTTGAACTCGTAGAACCCCTTCTTCCCAACAAGCCATTCGGCCGCGCGCACCGCGCCTTCCGCGAACCCGCGCCGAGATTTCGCGTCGTGGCACAGATAAATTCGGTCGGCGCCACATTCGAAGACGATTTCATGAAGCCCAATCACTTCGCCCTCACGAAACGAAGTGATTTCGAGATCTTCCGTGTGCCCGGTGCGTCCGCTTGCGTCGAGAATGATCTGCTGTAGGCCGATTGCGGTTCCCGAGGGCGCATCCTTCTTGTGCACGTGGTGCCGCTCGAAGATTTGCCCCGTGTAGTCGTGCCGTAAGGCGGCCGCCGAAGTGCGGGCAATCTCGAAAAACAGATTCACGCCGATGGAAAAATTCGGAGCGTAAACGAAACCCGTCCCATGCTCCTCGACCAGCTTCTTCACGCGATCGATTTCCTTGTACCAGCCGGTCGTTCCCACCACCATGCTCTTGCCCGCTTTGACGCAGGCCTCAATATTCGGCAGCACGCTGTGCGGATTGGTGAAGTCGATGACGGCAGCAACGTCGTTAAGTTTGTCTGCACTCAGAGCGGAGCACCCGGTATTTTCCTTGGACCCGGCAATCTGCACATGATGCTTGCGCTCGGCCGCAACTTCGGCGACCAATGCTCCGGTTTTTCCCCGGCCGAGGATCAGCAAATTCATAGGAAGATTTAACCACAGAGACACAGAACTCGCAGGAGTCGGGAAGCGTACGCGTTCACTCGTCGAAGAGATTAATCCGCTGACACGGCTTTGAAGCGGCGCTCTTCCACGTAACCGTCTCTACGCGAACACCTCAGGGTCCGGCTCAGCGAAGAATGTTTTGTGCAGCCGCTGGATAACCTCGGGCACTTCATCTTCTTCGATCACAAAGGTCAAATTAATTTCGGAAGCGCCCTGCGAAATCATGCGAATCTTCTTGTCGGCGAGTTCGCGGAAGACGATGGCCGCGATGCCGGGAGTCTCACGCAAATTTTCTCCCACTAGGCAGACAATCGCCTTGCGGCCTTCATATTTCACGTCGGCGAGCTTGGCCAGATCGGCTGCCAGCGCCGGGATCGCCTGATTTGAATCGACTGTAAGCGACACGCTGACCTCTGAGGTCGAGACGACATCGACGGCAACTTTATGCCGGTCGAAGGCCTCGAAAATCGCACGCAGAAATCCATGTGCCAGCAGCATGCGAGGCGCGGCAACGTCGACGATAGTGATTCTTTTCTTCGCCGCAATTGCTTTAAAGATCGTCTTGCTGCGCGGGCCATGAGTCGCAATGCGCGTGCCTTCGCAGGTTGGATTGCGCGAATTCAAAACATAGACCGGAATATTTTTCTGAATTGCAGGCAGTACCGTTGCCGGATGCAGAACTTTGGCGCCGAAATAGGCCAACTCGGCCGCTTCATCAAAGCTGATGACCTTGATCCGACGCGCCTCGGGGCAAATCCGCGGATCGGTGGTGAGAATGCCATCAACGTCGGTCCAGATTTCAATTCGCTCCGCGTTCAGTCCCGCGCCAAAGATCGCCGCCGAAAAATCCGAGCCGCCGCGGCCAATCGTCGTGGTGATTCCGGCGCGGTTCGCGCCGATGAAGCCGCCCATCACCGGAACCTGCCCGTCATCGAGCAGCGGCTGAACTTTCTGCTGCAGCCTCGCGTTGGTCTCTTCGTATTGCGGTACCGCCTGCATGTAGTTGCTGTCGGTCGCCAGCACGTCGCGCGAGTCGACGTGCGCGCCCTTCAGTCCGCGGGCGGCAAACGCCGCCGCAACAATTTTGCTGGAAAGCATTTCGCCGAAGGCAGCGACGTGGTCTGTAGTGCGCGGAGTGATTTCGCCCACGGCCGAGATGCCGCGCAGCAGTTCGTCGAGCGTTTCGAACTCCGCTCCTAGTTCCGAATGAAATTCCGTGAACAGCGCTCTGCCAAGCAATTCACTGGCTGTGTTGTAGTGACGTTCCTGCAGCGAGCGGCAAAGTTTCAGCGCGGCCTTGCGGTCTCCGTTGCCCGCTGCCTTGGCCATAGTCAGCAGCGTGTCCGTGACCTTGGCCATGGCGCTGACCACGACCACCGGTTTCTGCGCTGCGCGTCCCTCCACGATCGAGGCCACGCGGTCGATGGCTTTGGCATCTTCCACTGAGGTGCCGCCGAATTTCATGACGATCATCGGCGGAACTCCGGATTGTCACGGCGAATTTCGCAGGAAGCCGTCAGCACTCGGCATTCAACATTCAGCCGGTCCGCGTCCGATGTACGCACCTGACGAGCAACTCTGAGGGCTGAATGCTGATTGCTGAATACTGAGTGCTCGTACTCGAGCCCGCGTGCCCCAGTCATCCCAAATATCCCTTGGCCTTGAGAAGTTCGGCGTTGAGCACGGCGGCGCCGGCAGCTCCGCGAATCGTGTTGTGGGAGAGCACGGTGAACTTCCAATCCAGCACGTTGCACGGGCGAAGGCGTCCGACTGCCGTCGTCATGCCGGCGCCAAGGTCCACATCAAAACGCGGCTGCGGGCGATCGCTTGCTTCGAGATAAACCACCGGCTTCTCCGGCGCGCTCGGCAGCTTCAATTCCTGCGGCTCGGCGCGATAGCTGTTCCATGCCGCGATGATCTCTTCCGGCTTCGTTTTTTTCTTCAGTCGAATCGAGACCGACTCCGTGTGGCCGTCTTCTACGGCGACGCGATTGCACTGCGCACTCATAGCGAAGCCACCGGGAATCACCTTTGACCCGTTAACCCGGCCGAGCAGTTTCTTCGTCTCCTCTTCCATCTTTTCTTCTTCGTTCTTGATGAAGGGAATCACGTTCCCGAGAATGTCGAGCGAAGCCACGCCGGGATATCCCGCGCCGCTCACGGCCTGCATCGTGACCGCCATGACCGTCTCAAGGCCGAATTGATGATCGAGCGGCGCCAGTGCCAGCACGAGCCCGATCGCCGAGCAGTTGGGATTGGTGACAACATAGCCGCCGGATTTCTTGCGCCATCCCTGTACGTCGATCAGCTTGATGTGGCCGCTGTTGACTTCGGGAATCACCAGCGGCACATCTTCCTGCATGCGCAACGCGCTCGAATTTGAAACCACGTAGCAGCCTGCATCGGCGAATCGCGGCTCCAGCTCTGCCGCGATCGACGAATCCAGCGCCGCAAAAATCACTTTGGGCGCGCCATCCGGCGTGGCGGGAGAAACTTTCATCTTCCCGACAGCCGCGGGAATCTGCGTCTTCAGCCGCCAGCGCGCGGCGTCCGCGTATGCTTTGCCTTCAGACCGATCCGAAGCGGCCAGCCACGCCACTTCAAACCACGGATGGTTCTCCAGCATCTGGATGAATCTTTGCCCAACGACACCGGTAGCGCCAAGAATGCCAATAGGAATTTTGCTCATATGGGGTACTTGGAAATTTTATAACAGCCGAGGCGAGCCGCCACGGATGAGAGAGTTCACATCAAGCTTCTCGCGCAGCGGCCCTGCGTCGCAAGTAGCGAAAGGAGGACCACTTTCGCGAAGTGGCGGCAACGGCATTTTTTCGATGAAAACGTCCGTCTGGCGCGGAAAATCCGCCTCCGCTCCAGCACTCCGTCCTAAGTGCCGATGTGCTCTGCTGGAGGGCCAACCGATGCCCGAACTGCGCCAGAATTTTTTCACCAAAGAATGGGTCATTTTCGCCACCGAGCGGGCCAAGCGTCCGGAAGAGCTGGTCACGCACCGGCAGGCCGCTGCCATACCGGCGTTTGTCGAGAGCTGCCCCTTCTGCCCGGGAAACGAAAACAAAACGCCGCCAGAAGTCCTGCGCGTTCCCCACGGCGCCGGCTCGTGGAGCGTGCGCGTGATTCCCAATAAGTTCGCCGCCCTCTCGAGCGAAGCCCAGCCCACACGCAGCCTGCAGCACCTGCGGCGGCGCATCGACGGCTTCGGATTTCACGAAGTCGTCATCGACGGTCCCGATCACTCCGCTTACATGGGGCTGCTTCCCGACGCGCACGTCGCCAGCATTCTGCGCGTCTACAAAGAGCGCTACAACGAACTCAGCATCGACCGGCGCGTAAATCACATCACCATTTTCAAGAACCATGGCGCCGACGCCGGCGCCAGCTTGCAGCACCCGCATTCGCAGTTGATTGCCACTCCGGTCATTCCCAGCCAGGTGCGCCATCGCTTGCACGAGGCACGCCGCCACTACGACGACGCGGGCGAGTGCATGTTCTGTCACATGGTGGAGCGCGAGGTTGAAGACAAAACTCGCATCGTGCTTAAGGGCGAACACTTTGTCGCGATGGAAGTCTTTGCCGCGGCCACGCCCTTCGCCACGCACATCTTTCCGCTGCGCCACATGGCCAGCTTCGGCGACGTCACCGACGTTGAAATCTCAGACCTGGCGCGCGTTCTGCGCGAACTACTGGCCAAGATTTATGTTGGCCTGGAGAATCCTGACCTGAACTTCACTGTGCGCAGCGGCCCCACGGAATACACGGGCGCGCGCCACTTTCACTGGTATGTAAGCGTGATTCCGCGCCTCACGCGCGTAGCAGGATTTGAGCTGGGCTCAGGGATGTTCATCAACACAGTGCTGCCCGAAGCCGCCGCAGAATTCCTCAGAAAAGTAGACGCCGGAAAGGCAGTCGGCGCCGCAGCAGGGAAGTGAGACAGCGCCACGGAGACTTGCCTGGCAAGGAATTGGGAAGGCGCCAACTGCAGTTACTCACCGCCGGCCACCGACCACTGGCCACTGCAGCGTGCTACTTCCTATGCATCAAAGGGCTCCCCAACGTGTAGTCGCTGTTAAGCGGCCCAAATTTCTTCTTTTCCGCATACAGCCGCCAGCGCCGGAAAACGATGCGCAAGCTGGCCATCACAGGAATCGAAAGATAAATTCCGAGAATGCCCGCGACCTCTCCGCCTGCCATGACGCCAAAGATCGCCGCCAGCGGATGCAACTCCATGCTCTCGCCCATAATGCGCGGCGACGAAACGTAGTCCTGCACCAGCCTCCAGACTCCGAGAAACACAATCAGCACCAGCCAGTGCGGATAACTCATCAGCAAGGCAACCCCGATGATGATCAACGCCGCCGCCAGCGGACCGACCACAGGAATGAACTCAAGCAGCCCGCCTATTGTGCCTAGTACTAGCGCGTAGGGCACGCGCATGATTCCCAGCACCGCCGAATACATCACCATCGTCAACAGAGCCAAAGTCAGCTGCGCACGGATGAAGTGCGCCAGCATCTGGTTCAGATCGTTGAGCACATTTTCCAGGAATTCGCGCTGCGGCCGCGACTGCACCGTCGACAGCAGAAAATCGCTGAAGGCCCGCCCGTCTTTCAGGAAGAAAATCGAGAGCAGCGGCACCACCAACAGCAGCCAAGCCTGCTTGGCCACGTCGGCGGTGCGCAGTCCGACGCGCTGCGCCATCTCTGAGATGTCGTCGCTATGGCTGACCAGAAACGACTCCATCAATTGCGTGGTCTTCTGGTTCCAGCCGTGCTCGGCGCCGAGGTGGGTGGCGATTTGCCCCGAACTGAGCTGCGAAATCAAATCCGGCAACGCCTTTCCCAGTCGCGCGCCCTCGTGCGTTACCTTTGGGCCCACCACCACAAAGAACACGACCACCAGCGCAATCAATAGCGTGTAGATGACGGCAATCGCGCGTCCGCGACCGCGCAGCAGGCGCTCCAGATGCGCCACCAGCGGGCTCATCAGATAAGCAAAGAAGATGGCGAACAGGAAGGCGATCAGCGTGGCCCGCGCCACGTAGAGGAAGCCCAGCCCCAGTGCAAACAGCAGCACCGTGACCAGGGCACGCGCCGTTCGTGAGTCAGTCAGCAGCAAAACGCTTTCCAGGGATGGTCTCGATTCTGCCGCCGGAAGAGTTGCTTTAGTCGCGGACTACTTCCGTGTTATCGGCAGGAATCGCCACCCGCATGAGTTTGAATTGATCCTGCGGATCAACCCACAGCGACCACTCGAAACTCTCTCCAGTTAGATTCAAACGGAGCAGTTCGCGTTCAGCTCCTCGAATCGTAACTTTCTCTTTTCCCACCAGTTCCAGCCGCACGCTTACTGACGTCTGGTCCTGCGGCACCAGCGTCCCAAACTGCGCCGGGCCCTGCTGGCATTTTAAGTCTCCGCCCTCAGGCTTGCAGTCGGCAGCCAGGTAGCGCCAGACCAGAACCTCGCGGTGGATAAAGAAGTTATTGTCGAGGATCGACGAAGTCGAAGGCATCAGAAACGGCTTCTCCGCCGTTTTAGCCGAGGCCGAAGGCGTGATCTTTTCGATCAGGAAGTCGTCTTTGGGAAGAACCGTCAGCGAACCTCCCGAGGGCTGGCTCCATTCATAACGCAGCAGTTCGCCGCTGGAGCTCAGCTCCAGTTCGGATTTTTGTGTCGCCGGGTCAGCGCCGCCCGTTTCTTTCAGTTGAGCCTTGACGACACTGGCGCTGTTCAGCTGCTGGATGCTGAAGGTCTCGGTCACGACGCGCTGCCCCTTGACGAATATCCCGAATGAGCCTGAATCGACGGTCTGTGCAGCCGCGGTCTTGGGCTTGTCCTTCTTGTCCTTGTCCCTGGGGCGCGCGCCGCGGCTGGGCACCGCAAGCAACGCCGTCAGAATTACTGCCGCCGTCCAACGCATTCCAGTTTCAAAGTTCACTCCACTTCTCCTGATTCTGTCTGAATTACGATCTTCTTCAGAGTCAGCTTCTTCTCGATCTCGGCGGCCATCGCTTCCACAGTGCGTCCGCTGGTATTGGCCTTCACCTGCGCCTTCGCGTAATGCCTGCGTCGCTCGTCGTAGAGTCTCTGAAACTGTTCCCGGTTCTTAAGCAAAGGGCGCTCCGGCCCGGCCTCGCTAGCCTGCTTGCAGCATCGCTCCCACAGCTCGTCGGCTGGCGCATCCAGAAAGACGGTTGGTACTCCCGTAGCCTTCAGCAGGGCGGCATTTGCCGGTTGCGCAAAGGCGCCGCCGCCCAAGGCAATCACGCGGGGTGAACCTTCGCTCAGATCGCCGCCCGGATCGCCGCCCAGATCATCGAGCACCTGCTTTAACGCGGCATGCTCCGCTGCGCGAAATGCTCCCTCGCCCGAGTCTCTAAAAATTTCGGCGACGCTTCGCCGCTCCCGCTGCTCGATGCGATCGTCCAGATCTTCAAAGATCCAATTCAGCCGCTGCCCTAAGGCCCGGCCCACACTGGTCTTTCCAGCGCCCATGAAGCCCACAAGAAAAACGACATTTCCAGCAGCTGCCGTCGCCACAGGCGGGCGTTGTCGCGGAACACGTTGGTGCCGCACACCCGTGCGTTTCCGAACGCCTACCTGCTGGCCCGAGCGCTTCTTCTTTTTCTTCTTCAAGAAAAAATAACTGGGCTGTCCAGCCACCCAGTTGTTTGGCTAGAAGCCATCAGCTAGAAGCCAGAAGCTTGTTTTATTTTGCAGTGCGTTTTCTGAGGTGGATTTTACCACTGAAGCTGCGCAGCACTACCGTAGATGACACCGCTGCGCGCCCCATGGTACCGACGAAGGCACTGCCCTTTTGCACGAGGAAGGAAGTGTGCGATTTGGGTTGGAGAGGAATGTCGTCGTGCACCTCGCCCTTCACCGAGCGGGCACTCACGTCGGCAGAGGTATTTTCCGGAACGATCGCGTCGATGTCGCCGCTGTGGCTGGTCAGGCGATACTCGCCGCTGCGACCGAAGTCACCGGTATAGCTGATCTTTCCGCTGGTCGAAACCACCTGCACCAGCGGTCCCGTGACCTGGTAGAGATTGACTTCGCCGCTCAGCGAATCCACTTCCACGTGGCCGTCCTGCACGTTGGTCAGTGTGACTGGCCCGTTCAGGGTTCTTACGTGAACGTGCGCATCGGAGATATCGCGCACGTCTACACTGGCGCCGGCGCCTTCGAGTGTGACATCACCGTGAAGTTTTTCCGCCCGCAGCGGGCCCGTGCTGGAGTGCAGAACCACGCTGGCATCGGCCGGAACCAGAATTTCGTAGTCGGCGCGGCCCGAATCTGCGGTGGCCCCGGGAAGCAGGTGCGATTGAATCTCTACGCGGTTTCCCGTCTGGCTGCTGTCGACCTCGACCTTGTCGGAATACAAAATGGCGTTGATGACAACCGCGTTGCCGGTCGACGGCCTCACTGAAATCGAGCCGTAAGTATTGTTCACTGAGATTCCGGCTTTGGCTCCGACATTGAAGCGGAGTTCCTTGTGACTCTCCGCCACCAGCGTGCCGGCCATCATTACGCCCACAACCACCAGTTCGACTGTACGTCTGCTCATAGGATCCCCGACTGACTGCGTCGCGCCCACTCAGCCCGGCGCGAGAAATTGCGTACATTATGGCAGAGAAAGCACAAAACGCCACTGCAAAGACGCTATTGCAAAGAACGATCCATGGCCAGCTCGAACAGCATGGCCTTTTCCTGGTACGCATCCATCAGCGACTGCCGCGCCTCTTCGTCGTTCGGATTTTCATCGACCGTGCCTTTGGCATCCACGATGTACTCGTTCACCCGGCGCAGGTTCTCGGCAAACTGTGCCTGCATCGCCGGCGACTGCTCCGCGATCTCCTGCATCAGGTCGCTGTCGTTGAGGCCAGCCACTTCGGCTTCGTTGATGGGTTGTGCAATTTTCGTCGCGATCGATTCCGGCTGGGAATGCTGACGAACGTACACGCCCACCGCGATCAGAAGCGCCGCCGCCGCAGGGACCATCCAGCGCGCCCAGCCCCAGCGACTGCTGAACGAGGGCAGCAGGGAGTGGCTCGCTCGCTGTGGGCGAATGAGCCCTTCCTGCCGCAATGCGATTTCAATGGAGTTCCATACCCGCGGGCTCGGTTCCGCCTCCCGCAGTTCGATCGCCGAGGTGGCGATCAGGTTCAGATCCGCGACCAGCGCCGAACATGCGCGGCACGTCTTCAGGTGCGCCCGCTGTGCGGCACTGCTGCCGTCTTCGATCTCGGCCAGGCTCTGCTGCAACTCAACGCAATTCATACTGCTCTCCCCAAGCCTCTGGCGTAACAGTCTACGTTCATTTCCAGTTCGTGCTGTTCCGGCGCCACTGTCGAGGTTACCGCTGTGCCAGTCTGTGCTGGCTTGATGGATGCTTTGGAAATCTTCCTGCTCCTGATTAGCCGGCCTTCTCGGCTCTCTGCATCTTGAGCAGGTCGCGCAGCTTCATGCGCGCTTTGTGCAACTGCGACTTGCTGTTGCCGATCGAGCATCCCACGATGTCGGCGATTTCATTATGTTCGTAACCTTGCACGTCGTGAAGTACAAAAATCGTGCGGTAGCCGGGAGGGAGGTCATCTACTGCCCGCTGCAACTGCAGCCGGTCAATCGACCCGGCCAGCGCCAAATCTTCGGCTCCGAAATCTTTCTTCGGCGTGTCATCTTCGCCTGGTTGCGTGGTCTCGTCCAGCGAAACCACCGGCAGGCTCTTCTTTCTTAGATGCATCAACACCACGTTCACGGACAGTCGATGCAGCCAGGTGGAAAAGGCTGACTCTCCGCGAAACGTTGCGATCTTGCGATACAGCTGCAGGAACGCCTCCTGCGTCAGATCCTCGGCCTCGGCCGTGTTCGCCGTCATGCGTAGGCACAGAGAGTACACGCGCCGCTTGTGCCGATCGTAAAGCGCCTGGAAAGCATGTGCATCCCCCTGCTTGGCCTTTTCGATGGCCTCGGCTTCATTGAACTCTTGGTTCTGTCGCTGTGCTGGGTCGGTCAAGTTGCCTTTTCCGGCCGCATTCCGTCAGATGCGGCTAACTATCTTTACGTTGTATGGGTTGCAAGCTCCTCAGGCCTACCCTAAGGTAATCACAGGATTCAGAATATCAGAGCACCTCTACCGTTCTTGGGATGCCCGAGCACGCCAATGCCGCCCCCACAAATCCTTTAACACCGTGCAGTTAAAAATGATTCCCGGCCAAGATGTAAATTCGCCTTCCGATTTTTGCGGCATTTCTTCACAAATTGGTAGTTTTTCGCCAGAATTCAAGCCGCGCTTCCCGCCGTCGTGATGGTCTCCAGCCCGTGCGCGTGAGGTCCGGTTTCACGCACCCGCAGCCCAATCGCCAGCGCCATGCCCACGAATCCCAGAATCGAGAAAATCCACATCCCGAGCGCGTATCCCCCCGGATTGCTCAGCCCGGCGTGCGAGTAATCGTTGGCGCTGCCAATCAGCAGGTTCAACAGGAAGAATCCAATCTGCTGGATCAGCGTCATAAGCGCGTAGGCCGTCCCCAGCCGCGACTGGTCGACGATATACGCCACCGAAGGCCACATCACCGCCGGAATCAGCGAGAAGGCCATCCCCATCAGCCATACCGGCACGTAGAGCGAAATGCTCGAGTAAGCCATCATCAGGTAAACCGGCATCAGCAGCAGCGAGCCGAACATCATGAACCAAGCCCGCTTGCCAATCCGGTCGGCCACCAGCCCGAACAGAGGAGTGGCGATCATGGCCGAAAGAGGCAGCAGGCTGTTTAGGCTGCCGGCCCGCTCCAGGCAGGCCACCCGCACGGCATCGCTCGCCGCCGCACCGCCATGCGCGGCCAGAATCTTGTTGGTAAAAAAGTCGATGGCGAAAGTGCGGAAAGGGAAGATCGCCGAGTAAAACGTGAAGCACAGTCCCACCACCAGCCAGTAGGACAGATCGAAGCGGAAGATGCCCTTGAACTCAAGTTTGTCGGTCGCGCCCGCCGCGCCCAATGCATAAGCTGACTCGGCGCGGCTCTCCATCGCCCAATAAATCATCGAGCAAACCACCGCCAGCACGCCCGCGCCCACGGCGATCAGCAACGGCCCCTGCCAGCTCGGCTCGCCCGCCGGGCCCTGGGGATAAAACGCCCGGTTCGCCCATGTCGGCGAGTTGTCCGCCGCCACCGACGCCAGCCGCGCAATCGTCAGGTTGATGCCGAAAGCAAAGCTCAGTTCCTTTCCCTTGAACCACTTCGCCAGCGCCGTCGTCACCGCGACGATCATCGACTCGGCGCCAAGGCCCAGCACTGTCCGCCCGATGATCATCACGATGGCGTTGCCGCGTGCAGCGGTGATCGCTGCCCCGATCAGGCAAATCACCGCGAAAGCCAGCAGCGCCTTCTTCGTCCCGATGCGGTCGATGATGATTCCGCCAAACAGCAGCGTCGCCACCGCCGCCACGCTGTAGCTCGAATTCAGCCAGCCGAACTGCGTCGCGGAAAATCCCAGGTGGTCGATGAAAATCCGTTCCAGCGCGTTGATGCTGTCATAGATGTAGTAATTCCCGCCTTGCGCGAGGCTGATGACGATCAGGACCGTCCAGCGGAACCACGCAGAGGGCTGCGGACGCAAGTTTTCAGGCATGGGTTTTCGGGTTAACGGAACTCTAACGGTTCGTTGCTAATTGCTTCATTCAAGACACAGCAGATTAGCAGATCGAGGTGGTAGCTCCTAGCCGCCGCGAGAATTGAAGCGATGTCATCCTGAACCGCGGCGAAGCCGCGGTGAGGGACCGTACGACGGCTTGGAGCCACGATGCGGCGCATGGGCCTTGATTGTGCTGTCGACGGCAGAGATGATCCCGCCAACCGCATCGGCGCTGCGGGCCGACGTAAGGTCCTTCGCACCGGCTTCGCCACTCAGGATGACATTCGTTGGCAGCACTATGACTCAGGACTCACGACTCAGGACTCACGACTAGCTCAGCTCCCCACATACCGAGCGTACAAGCTCCGCGCCACGGCCATGTCGGTCGTGCCTTTGATGATCGCCCGCCCGTCAGGGAACAGCGTCATCTCATACGGCTCGCGCCAGAACTTCAGCACGAAGTCGTTGTGCCGGACGATACCATGCGGCTGCAGGCGGCGGTTCATCTCAGAAAAGTCAATCGGCCGTTCCCGTTCGTGGATCTGTACCGAGTTTCTGCCGCAGAGCGTGATGTGCGGCCGTCCCTTGCCCGCCAGATGGATGAAGTCGCGCTCGCCGCAGGCGCGGCATCCCGCGCGCGGCTTCGCCGCAGAAATCTCCGCCTGCTCGTTGCTCCATACATCGAAGGACAGCAGCGTCCGCCGTAGAGCCGCCTGCGCCCCCACGCAGAACTTCATCGCCTCGGTCGCCGCGATCGACGCCACCAGATTCACCGCCGAATTCAATATTCCCGAAGTCTCGCAGGTCTCCACCGTGCCCCTCGGCGCGTCGGGAAAGACACACGACAGGCAAGCCGTCTCGCCTGGCAACACGTTCAAAGTGACGCCGTAACTTCCGACCGCCGCGCAATAGATCCAGGGCATTCCTCGCTGCACGGCATAATCGTTGAGCAGATACCGCGTCTCGAAGTTGTCGGTGCCATCCAGAATCAGCTCCGTTCCCTCAAGCAATACTGCAATATTGTCCGGAGTCAGATCCTCGACCTTCGGCTCGATCACAATCGCCGAATTGAAGGCCGCAATTTTCTTGGCAGCAGCGATCGCCTTCGGCAGAGATTCCGCCGCATCACTCTCATCGAACAGCGACTGCCGCTGCAGGTTGCTCGGCTCCACATAGTCGCGGTCGATGATCCGCAGCGTCCCCACTCCTGCCCGCGCCAGCAACCCCGCCAGCGCCGACCCAGTCGCGCCGCAGCCTACGATCGTCATCCGCGCCGCGGCTAGTTTTTCCTGTCCCTCGCAGCCGATGCCGCGAAACAGAATCTGCCGCGAGTAACGCTCGTTTTCGCGCACCGGGATGCGAGAGGGCCTCGTCCGCTCCTGCTCCGTCGCGCCAAGCCGTTCTCGCTGTGGTTCCCCTGCCAAACAGATCACCCGTCGCCTTCTCGTGAAACCTTTATTATAAGTGGCTGATGTTGCCTCACGACTAAGCCGTTGCCGATAGTTGGAATCATGACGTCTAGCGTTCGTACAACGCCGCCCGAACGCGCGTTCATCCTAAGCATCAGCGCACGGGCCCAGGACAAGGACAGGGTTTGCTGAAACAGTACGCGTCATTGCTGACACTGCTTGTCGTGCTGTGGCCGGCCCTTTCCGGCGCCCAGAGCGCTACGGACCAATCCCCATCCTACGAAGGCAAGACCGTCCAATCCATCGACCTGCCCGGCGTGCCCGCCGGCGACCGCGACCACCTGCTGCTCACCATCACGCAAGAATCCGGCGAGCCCCTCGATCGCAATCGCGTTCGCGAAAGCATCCGCGCGCTCTACGCCACCGGGCGCTTCGCCGACATTCAGGCCGAGGTAGTTCCTTCCGGCGACGGCGTCAATCTGATCTTTGCCACGTCAGCGAACTTCTTTGTTGGAGCCGTGGATGTCGAGGGCGCTCCGGCCCGCCCCAACCGCAATCAGATCGTTAACGCCTCGAAGTTTCAGCTGGGCGAGCTCTACAGCCGCGACAAGCTGGAGCGTGCCACCGACAACATTCGCCAGCTCCTGCAAGAAGACGGATACTACCGCACCCAGGTCACGGCCGAGACCACCGGCAACCCTGCCACCCAGCAGACCGACATTCTCTTTCACGTAATCCCTGGCTCCCAGGCCCACATCGGCGAAGTCAAAGTTACCGGCACATCCAGCCTCTCCGTTGGCGACGTGCGCGACATCGCCCGCATGCACCCCGGCGACCGCCTCACCTCTGCCCGCGTCAGCGATTCCCTGCGGCGACTGCGTAAGCGATTCCAAAAGCAGAGTCGCGCCCTGGCTCAGGTTTCCATCGCCGACCAGAAATACCACTCGGAATCGAACGCCGTCGACTTCACTTTTCAGATCGATCCTGGCCCGGTCGTCGTCATCTTTGCCCGCGGATATCACGTCAGCAAAGGGGTGATGAAAAAAGAAATTCCCGTCTACGAAGAAAACGCCGTCGATGACGACCTGCTCAACGAGGGCAAGCGCAACCTGCTGGACTATCTGCAGACGCGCGGCCACTTCGATGCCCGAGTCGATATCGTCAAGGAGAGCGATCCCAAGACTCTGCACGTGATCTACCAGATCGATCCCGGCCCGATTCATAAGCTGGTGCTGGTCGACATCACGGGCAACAAAGAGTTCCTGGACACCGCCAAGTTAAAGTCTTACCTGCAGATTCAGCCTGCCAGCCGCTTCCTCAACCACGGCCGCTACTCGAGCACGCTGCTCAAGAGTGATGTATCGACGCTCGAAGGCCTCTACCGCTCCAACGGTTTCCGTCAAGTGAAGATCGAGACCAAAGTGGATGACAACTACCAAGGTCAGGACAACAAACTGGCCGTGCACGTGATCATCGACGAGGGGCCCCGCACCCAGGTCGGAGAAGTGCACATCACGGGCGACGAAAAAATTCCCGCCGTCGACCTGCCCGAACTCAACACCCAGCCCAACCAGCCCTACTCCGAGCAGAATCTGGCAGACGATCGCGAACGAATCCTCAACTATTACTTCAACCACGGTTTTCCCAACGCTGCGCTCGAAATCACCACCCGGCCCGCCACCGAGCAAAATCGCGAAGACGTTACTTTCGCCATCACCGAAGGGGAGCGCTTCACCATCGACCGCGTAATGGTCGCCGGAACCGAACACACCCGCGACTACGTCGTCCAGCGCGAAGTGCAAGTGCAGCGCGGCGAGCCTCTCAGCCAGCAGGGCCTGCTCGATACCCAGACCCGCCTCTACGACCTCGGAATCTTCAGCCAGGTCGATACGGCTGTGCAGAACCCTGAAGGCTCGGATCCGCAAAAGAATGTTCTGGTGCAGATCCAGGAAGCCAAGCGATACACTTTCACGTACGCCTTGGGTTTTGAATTCCAGACGGGCCAGCGCTCGGGAACCGCCGACGTGAGCCCGCGCGTGGGCTTCGATGTAACCCGCCTGAACGTCGGCGGCAGAAACCAGACACTGACCTTCCAATCTCACGTAGGCCGCCTGCAGCAGCGCGGATTGATCAGTTACACCGTTCCCAAGCTCTTCGACAGCGACAAGTTCAAATTGATCTATACCCTGTTCTATGACAACAGTCTGGACGTTTCCACCTTCACGTCCCAACGCCTCGAAGGCAAGATCGATCTGCGGCAGCAGATCGGCAAGTCGGGTGCCGAACCGGGGACCCGCCCCGGACCCGACTCCATCACCTATCGCTTTGAGTTTCGCCGTGTAAGAGCTAGTGATTTCGCGTCAAACTTCTCCGCCGGCGAAATCACCCTGCTATCGCTGCCCGCACGCGTAGGCGGGCCCGGGTTCACTTTCATCCACGACAAGCGCGACAATCCAATCGAGAGTACCAAGGGCGACTACTTCACGGTCGATGGCTTCACCGCCTCTCACTACTTCGGTTCGGAGGCCGACTTCGGCCGCGTGCTGGCACAGTATTCCAGCTACTACGCCCTCGGCAAACGCCGCAAGCCCGGCCATCAGTTCATCTTCGCCCGCTCTACGAGCATCGGCCTGCAGCAGCCCTTTCAGGGCACCCGCGTAGTTCCGCCGGGAGCCTGTCCCGTGAATCCGCAGACCGGGGAAACCGTCTGCGAGGGCTTCTCCCTCATCCCTCTTCCCGAACAATTTTTCGCCGGCGGCGGAAACTCTCATCGCGGATTCGGGTTAAATCAGGCAGGACCACGGGACCCGTCGTCTGGTTTTCCGCTCGGCGGCACCGCACTATTCGTCAACAATTTCGAAATGCGGTTACCTCAGATTAGCCTGCCCTACCTGGGCGAGGGCTTCGGATTCGCCATCTTTCACGATATGGGCAACGTTTTCACCGCGCAGCATGACATGATCAAAGGCCTTTTGCGCTGGCACCAGGCCAATCCCAACCTGTGTTTACCCGTTGGTACTACACCTACTTCGTGCTTCAACACCTTCAACGATTCGGGTTATGATTACACATCGCATTCAGTCGGCGTGGGCGTGCGTTATAAGACCCCGATCGGGCCTTTGCGCTTCGACTTTGGGTACAATCTGAATCCGACCAGTTACTTCAAGGGAGTATTCGACAGCAGTGGAACGCTGACCGGGTACGAGACGCAGCGTCTCCGGCACTTCAACGTATTCTTCAGCGTAGGTCAGCCATTCTAGTTGGAATTGAGAATGAGAATTTTTTCCGCCAAAACGGTCTTAGCCACCGGTGCCTTGGCTCTTTCCTTGGCGATCCTTTGCGTGCCCGCGTTCTCTGCGCCGGCACAGCCCGAAGTCATCGACCGCATCCTGGCAACGGTCAATGGCCACATTATTCTGCAAAGCGATTGGGATGAGGCCTTGCGCTACGAAGCGCTGCTGAGCGGACGCGCGCTGAGTCAGTTCACCGAAGACGACCGCCGCTCCATCCTCGATCGGCTCATCGATCAGGAGTTGCTTGCCGAGCAGATGAAGTCGTCGTTCTTCCTGCATGCCTCGGAAGCCGAAGCCGCGCCCCGCGTCGCGGATGCCCGCAAGCTGTATCCCGAGGCCGCGACCGGCGATGGCTGGCAGTTATTGCTCAGCCGATTCCGTCTCACCGAACAGGAACTCGTCGCCCACGTGCAGCAGCAGATCGATCTCATGCGGCTGGTCGACTCTCATCTGCGCCCCGCCGTGCAGATCGACTCCAAGACCATTGAGGCCTATTACCGCGATAAGTTCGTTCCCCAGTTGAAAGAGTCGGGCGCGCACGAGGTCCCACTCGCCGATGTCTCCGGCAAGATTCGCGAGCTGCTGACCGAAGAGAAGGTCAACGAGCTGATGGTCTCGTGGATCCAGACCCTCCGGTCGGAAAGCAAAGTCAGCATTCCCGGAACCTCCGGTTCCATCGAGGGGGCGCAATCGCAGTGACCGCGCCGGCCACCCGGCCACGGCGCCGGTGGAAGACGCCGCTCATCGCCGCGGGTGCGGTTTTAGTGCTGTTTCTCGGCGCTCTCTGGTACACCACGACCGAATCCTTTCAGGCCTACGTGCGCCGCCGCATGGTCTCCGAAGTCGAACGCATCACCGGCGGCCGCGCCGAAGTCGGCAGCTTTCACGTCATCCCGTTTCGCTTGCAGGTTGAAGTGCGCGACATCACCGTACGCGGCAGCGAAGCTCCCGGCGAAGTTCCGCTTGCCCACGCCGACCATCTGGTCGCGCAGATGAAGGTCAACTCTTTCCTCCGCACCGACTTCGGTTTTTACTCGCTCAGCCTCGACCATCCGGTCATCCACGTCGCCGTCGCGCCGGATGGCTCGACCAATGTTCCGGCGCTCAAGCTCTCGTTGCCCAACAAGAAGCAAACCCCGGTCGAGCAACTCTTCGATCTCAACATCGATCACCTCGCGCTGCACAACGGCACACTGCTCTGGGCGGACAAAAAGATTCCCCTCGACCTCGCCGTCAACGAGGCCGGCCTGCAGATGGATTATTCGTTTCTGCGCGGCCGCTACGAAAGCCACATTTCTATCGGCAAGGTCGACGCGCGATTATTCGACTTCCGCCCCTTCGCCTGGATGGCCAGCGCTGAACTCAGTCTCGGCACGACCTTCGCTGACATCAAATCGCTGCAGTGGAACTCCGGCCACTCGCGCTTCAGCGCCAGCGGACGCGTCAGCGACTTTCGCGATCCCCATCTCGACGGCAGTTACGAGGCGCACTTCGACCTGCAGGAGGCGGGCGCGATCGTGCACCGGGCCGAACTGCGCGAAGGTGCCGCCGAGTTTAAAGGCAGTGGGCACTGGTCGCTGGAAGAATTTTCGAGCTCCGGCGCGATGGCCCTGCGTGATCTGACCTGGCAACATGAGCAAGTCGACGTCAAAAAAGTCAGCGCCGCCGCCGACTACTCCGTCACCGATCAGCAGATCAAGGTCTCGAAGCTGCAAGGCAAACTTTTCAGCGGAAGCTTCGCCGGCGATGCGCAGGTCGACAACTGGCTGCACAGCATCCCGCCACCAATCGCGAACAAATTCAAGAAGAACGAAAACGTCGCTTCCATCAGCGCCACGCATCCCGCCAAGAAAGGCGTCCATCCGAAAACTCCGGGAGTGCAGGTGGGCGCCGTCCACATACGTTTACGCGATGTCTCAGCCGCCGAGACCGCCGCATCCCTGAACACTCCTGCGCACCCGCTCGGCAGATTTCATCCCGCCGGCACTGCCTCCGGAGAAGTCGATGCCACCTGGCGCGGTTCGCCCAAAGACACCGAAATCGCCTTCGCGGTCGACGTAAGCCCGCCGGCGCAATCCGCAGCCGGCGAGTTGCCCATCACCGCCCGCATGCAAGGGAAGTATCGCGTCGCCAGCGACGAACTCGAACTGGCGCAGTTTAGCCTCGCGACTCCATCCTCCCGCGTGCAGGCTTCGGGACGTCTGGCCGCAACGTCTACGCTGCACTTCTCGATTTTTACCTCGAATCTTGAAGAGTGGAGGCCGCTGGTCACCGCGCTCGGCGGACCGACCGACCTGCCATTTCAGATCGACGGTAACGCCAGCTTCAACGGCGTAGCCGGGGGGTCATTCACTTCGCCGACACTCGCCGGAACTCTGGTCGCCCAGGATTTCGAATTCGCGGTGCCTGCGACCTCGCGCACTCCCGAGCAGCAGGTTCGGTGGGATGCTCTCAGCGCCAGCATTCAGCTCTCGTCGCGCGAACTCACTCTGCGCGGCGGCACGCTGCGCCGCGGCGAAACCAGCGCCGACTTCGAGGCCAACGCCTTCCTGCAAAAAGGTCGATTCACCGAAGACAGCCCATACACCGTGCATGTGAATCTTCATCACGTCGATGTCGCCTCGACGGCTGCGCTCGCTGGAGTTGACTATCCGCTTACCGGCACAGCCGATGTGAGCTTGCAGATCAGCGGGACGCGCGCGCATCCCCAGGTGCAAGGCCACATTCAAGCCGAAAACGCCGCCGCCTTTGGCGAGCCGATTGAAGCCTTCGACGCCGACCTGCGCATTGCCCGAGAAGAAACGGCTCTCGAAAATATTCACCTGACGCATCTCGACGCGCTGGTCGATGGCAGCGCCGCCTACACGCCTGCGACGCGCGGCTTCCGCCTCGATCTCAAAGGCCGCAACTTCGATCTCGCGCGCGTGCGCCAGATTCACCTCGACGAGTTGCCCATCGACGGTAACGCCGACTTCACCCTGCAAGGCTCAGGAACGGTCGACACGCCGGTGCTCAATGCCAACGTGCACGTGCGCGATCTCAGCTTCGATCATGAACGCTCCGGCGATTTTGACGTGGCCGTCACCACCAGCAACGGCGAACTCAAAGTCACCGGGCACTCGCAATTCACCAAAGGCACGCTCGCGGTCGACGGAACCGTCGGAATGCACGGCGACTATCCCGCGAACATCACCGCTCACTCCGATCATCTCGATCTCGATCCGCTGTGGCGGGCTTATCTTGGCACGCAGCTCACCGGGCACTCCGATGTAGTCGGCCGCGTGACCATGGAGGGGCCGCTGCGCTATCCGCGGCAGTGGAAGCTCACGGGCGACGCCAGCGAAATCAACATCGAACTCGAATACGCCAAGCTGCGCAACGACGGCCCAGTACATTTTGTCTACGAGGATCGCATCGCGCACATCGCGCCAGCGCACATGGTGGGCGAGGGAACCGACCTGATCGGTCAGGGCTCGATCGGATTTGCCGGAAACAAGGATCTCGACCTAACTGCCGAGGGCCGCACCAATCTTAAATTGCTGAGCCTGTTCAACTCCGACATCACCGCGTCCGGATCGGTGAACGTTCACATGACCGTCGGCGGCACCATCGATCAGCCGCTGCCGCAGGGAACGGTCCAGGTGAGCGATGGCGCCATCAATTACGCCGGCTTGCCCAGCGGCTTGAGCGAAATGAACGGGTCGCTCAGTTTCACTCGCGACCACATGCACATCGAGCAACTGACCGCGCGCACTGGCGGCGGCACGCTCGACCTCAGAGGCGACGCCACCCGGTTCAATCGCCAGATCAATTTCAACCTCAGCGCCAACGCCAAAGATGTGCGCCTGCGCTATCCGCCGGGAGTCAGCTCCACCGCAACCGCCGAGTTGCACTGGGTGGGAACTCCGTCGTCGTCCACCGTGTCCGGCGATATGCTCGTTACCAAGCTGGCGGTCACGCCGGGATTCGATTTCGGTTCGTACCTGGAGCGCACCCGCCAGGTCGCGGCGATCACCGCCGCAAACTCGCCGCTCTATAGCGTGAAGCTCGACGTCGCGGTGCAGACCGCTCCCGAACTGCAGATGAAAACCGCGGTGGCTCGGCTCTCTGGCGATGCCGACCTGCGCGTGCGCGGATCGGTGGCCCGGCCCAGCGTTCTCGGCCGCGCCGACATTCTCGAAGGCGACGCCACGTTCAACGGAATCAAGTTTCGCCTGGAACGCGGCGACATCACCTTTGCCAATCCGGTGGCGATCGAGCCGCAGGTGAACCTGCAGGCGACCACGCACGTGCGCAACTACGATCTCGATGTGACCGTCACTGGAACTCCCGACCGCCTCAACGTGAACTACCACTCCGAGCCGCCCCTGCCCAAGTCCGACATCATCGCCCTGCTCGCTCTCGGCCGCACCAGCCAGGAGTCGGAGCAGCTGCAGCAGCAATCCGGCCAGACGATGTTCAGTGACGAAGCCACCGCCCTGATTATCAACCAGGCGATCAACCAGACCGTCAGTAGCCGCATGCAGAAGCTGTTCGGAGTCAGCCGCATCAAGATCGATCCGCAAGGCCTCACCACCGAAACCAACCCCACCGCGCGCGGGCCCCAAGTCACCATCGAGCAGCAGTTCGCCAACAACATCTCGCTCACCTACAGCACCAACGTCTCGCAAACTGCCGACCAGATCATTCAGGGAGAGTACTACTTCACACGCAATGTTTCGGTGACCGGAACCCGCGACCAGAACGGCGTGGTCAGCTTTGACGTGCGCATCCGCCGCCGTAAGAAATAGCCGCAGGAACTAGAATGGGTAAGGCGAGGATCGTCACGGCCCCGGCAACTTCCCATGAATCTTGCGGCTGATACCGCGTTGTTCTACTCGCAGCGGCGGCGGATGGTCGAAGAGCAGTTGCGTGCGCGCGGCATTCTCGACGAGCGAGTGCTTCAGGCGATGGCGTGCGTGCCGCGCCACGAATTCACGCCGGAGTCCTACCGTGGCCAGGCGTACGGCGATCATCCCCTGCCCATCGGCGAGGCCCAGACGATCTCGCAGCCTTATATCGTCGCGCTCATGCTGGAAGCATTAGCGATTCAGCCAGACGATCGCGTTCTCGAAGTCGGAACCGGCTCGGGCTACGTGACCGCTTTGTTGGTCGAGATGGGCGCGCGGGTGACGTCAATCGAGCGGCACGTCGCGCTCGCCGACGCCGCACGGGCGAGGCTGGTTCGCCTCGGCTATGTCAGCGCGAAAGTACTTGCGGGAGATGGAAGCCAGGGATTTTCAGACGACGCGCCCTACGACGCGATTCTGGTTTCGGCGGGCGCCCGCAAAGTGCCACAGGCGCTGCTTCGGCAACTCGCCGAAGGTGGACGCATGGTGATCCCCGTTGGGCCCAACGATACGCAGCAACTGCAGCTAATTCGTATGGCGAACGGCAAGCCGCAGACTACGTCGCGCGAGTTGTGCCGCTTTGTACCGCTGGTGGGCGACGGGGAAGCCGAGTGAAAAAATCTGACCCGCGTACAACCCGAGTGGTCGATGCACTGAAAATGGTGCAGCGCTCTGGATCAGGTCTAGCTGTCAACGAGATAGGCGGCGCGTACGTTGTTGAAAATAACGACACTAAAGCCTTTGTAATCAGCAATTTAAAATCGGCAGTTAAACCGATTTAACGGCTCGCTGCATCGACGCAAAAACGGGTCGAGCCTGAGACTCGTCCAGCGATTTTCTCTTCATCACGGAGCCGCTGTGATCGCGCAATGGCCATGTCCTGAAGCGCGCGACTCGGTCGCTGCGTTCCAAAATCGACGGCGTCATCCTAAGCGGAGCCGTTCTTCAGGCGTAGCGATGGATCTCTCCCGTGTTGGCATAGCGGGTATGGGAGCCTATCCAGGCGATGGCCTGGGGAGTCTACATCCTGAATTACAATTGTCCCGTGGCTTTCCTGCGCAGCCTGCGTGTGACCCTCGAGATGATCAAGTGGGAGCACTCCGTCTTCGCGCTGCCGTTTGCGTTGTGTGGGGCTATGCTGGCCGCGGGAGGCTGGCCCACCGCGCAGCAACTCATCTGGATCGTCGTCGCCATGGTGGCGGCGCGTTCGGCGGCGATGGCTTTCAATCGTCTGGCCGATGCGTCGATCGACGCCGCCAACCCGCGCACGCGCACGCGCGCCCTGCCTGCGGGACATCTGACTCCGGCGTTCGTGGCGGTGTTCACGATTCTTTCGAGTGCGATCTTCGTCTTCGCCGCGTCGCAACTGAATCGTCTCGCGCTGTGGCTCTCGCCGGTGGCGCTAGCGGTGCTGCTGCTTTATTCGTACACCAAGCGCTTTACGCGCTGGTCGCATCTGGTGCTGGGGTTCGCGCTGGGAATCGCTCCCGCGGCGGCGTGGATTGCGGTCCGAGGCTCGCTCGATCTGCGAATTCTGCTGCTCACCGCTGCGGTCACCTTCTGGGTCGCGGGCTTCGATGTGCTCTACGCCTGCCAGGATTTCGAATTCGATACTGAGACCGGATTGCACTCCATTCCGCGTCACCTGGGCGTGCGCCGCGCGCTGTGGGTCTCCCGCGGATTCCACATGCTCATGCTGGCTCTGCTGATCGCGCTGCTCTGGTCGTTCGGCCTGGGCAAGCTTGCAGTGGCAGGAGTTGCGGTGGTGGCATTGTTGCTTTCGTACGAGCACTCGCTGGTCTCAGCCGAAGATCTTAGTAAACTCAACGCCGCGTTCTTCACGATGAACGGCGTGATCTCGGTGCTGTTTTTTGTTTTCGTCGCAGGCGATCTGCTCGTTCGCAAGTAGCGTGCAGGGAAAACAGTTTGAAGGTGTTTTGTTTTGTACAGCGTTTGGTCCCAGCTACGAGTATGAACATCACGTAGAATGTTGCTCTTCGCGCATCCGTGCGCCAAAACACACAGTCAAGACTAGAAAAAACACGAGGACAATCGATGAACGCAATTTTTACGAAGCGCGCTTTGATCGCGCTGGCGACTCTCGCAGTCAGTTGTTTCCTGTCGGCACAAGTCAACACGCCGCAGCGTGCCTCTAATGGCGACAGTTCCGCACCCGTGAAGCTCATTTCCGGGCTCGACAAAGAGCTCATCGATACCTCGGCCGATCCCTGCGTTGATTTCTTTAAGTATGCCTGCGGAAATTTCAGCAAGCGGTATCCCATCCCGAATGATCGTTCGGGGTATGGCACGGGAACCATGATCGCGGAGTACACCGAACAAGTGGGAAACGCGCTGCTGATGAAAGCCGCGGCGGGAGGAGCGGACCGCTCTGCCAACGAGCAGAAGATCGGCGACTACTATGCCGCATGCCTCGACGCTGACGCGATCAACGCGAAGGGCCTGAAGCCACTGCAGCCGGAATTCGATCGCATTGCCGCGCTCAAGAGCAAAGACGAACTGCCGGAACTGCTCGGCCACTTTCAGTTGATTAACGTGAATGCCTTCATGGGATTCGGCGAGCAGCAGGATTTCAAAGACGCACGCCAGCAGATCGCGGTAGTGGACCAGGGCGGCATTGGACTGCCGGAGCGCGATTACTACTTCCGCACCGGAGACGTTCCGGAAAAGACGCGTGTGCAATATGTGCAGCATGTCGCCAACATGATGAAGCTCGCAGGCGAAGCGCCCGACCAGGCCGCCGCCGATGCGAAAAAAATCATGGAGCTCGAAGCCGCGCTGGCGAAAGTTTCGATGGACATTACCTCGCAACGCGATCCGGACAAGGTCTACCACATGAAGTCAGTGGCGCAACTTTCCGAGCTGGCGCCGTCGTTTCAATGGACGACATTTCTCGCCGCCGCCGGCGTTCCCGCGGTCACACAGCTGAACGTGACGAACCCGGAGTTCTTCAAAGGTCTCAATCAGGTGCTGACCTCCACCGATCTGGAGACGATCAAGACCTACTTGCGGTGGCAACTTCTGCACTCCATCGACTCGCTGGCCATGCCGAAGGAGTTCGACGCAGAGGCTTTTGATTTCTATGGCCGCAAGCTTAGCGGTCAACCGGAGCAGCGCGCGCGCAACAAGCGTTGCGTTCAGGCCACAGATGGAGCGCTGGGTGAGGCGGTCGGGCAGGTTTACGTCGCCCACGAATTCTCAGCTGCGAGCAAGCAGGCGACCGTGCAGATGGTCCATGATATCGAAGACGCCATGAATCAGGACCTCGACACGCTGGACTGGATGAGCGCAGAGACGAAGGCGAAAGCAAAGGAGAAGTTGCGCGCCATCGCCGACAAGATCGGATATCCGGATCACTGGCGCGACTATTCCAAACTGACGGTGGCTCGCGATGACGCTTTCGGTAACTCGCTGCGCGCCGTCGAGTTTGAAAACCGCCGGCAGCTGGGCAAGATCGGCAAGCCGGTAGACCGCGGCGAGTGGGGCATGAGCCCTTCCACCGTGAACGCCTATTACAGCGCGACCATGAACGACATTAACTTTCCCGCTGCCATTTTGCAGGCGCCGCTCTACGATAAGAATGCTTCCGATGCCAGCAACTATGGCCACATCGGAGGCGTGGTGGGCCACGAGTTGACCCATGGCTTCGATGATCAGGGCCGGCGCTTCGACGCTAACGGCAACCTGAAGGACTGGTGGACGGCGGAAGACGCGAAGAAATTTGAAGAGAGAACGGATTGCGAAGTGAAAGAGTACGGAAACTTCACAGTGGTTGATGATGTGAAGATCAATGGCAAGCTGACGCTCGGCGAAAATACCGCTGACAACGGCGGCTTGCGGCTGGCTTACCTCGCGTTCCTGGCCGACGCGAAACGCAAGAATATCGATCTTAGTGCAAAACAGGATGGTTACACGCCGATCCAGCAATTCTTTCTGGGACACGGCCAGACCTGGTGCGGCAGCACTCGTCCAGAGCAGCTTCGCCTGCAGGTGCAGACCGATCCGCATTCACCACGGCAATTCCGCGTGGATGGCGTGGTGCAAAACATGCCGGAGTTTGGCCAGGCCTTCGGCTGCAAAGTGGGACAACCCATGATGCCGGTCAACGCTTGCCACGTGTGGTAGGCGGCGCAGCAGCGGCGGGTTCAATTTAAGTTCTCCGCGCCTCTGCGGCGTTTTCTCGCCTACTCGCCGCAGATGCTGCAGGTTTCCCAACGGCAAAAGCCTTTGACCGCAGGAGATCGCAGAGAAAATCAAATTCAGCCACCACCCGGGCAGCGAAGGCTTAAAGCGTGCCATAATCGCTGGCATCTTTGGAGGGTCTCATGTTTCGCACGCGATGTTTCGGCTGTGTCTGCGCTTTCTTCCTGTTGAGCTGTCTAGCTTTCGCACAACAACCTGCGGCAGAGAAAGCCTCCGAGCCCGGGAGCGCCGAAGATTTCGTCAAGCAGGGTGAAAAGTTAAGCCAGGCCGGCAAGCAGGATGAGGCGCTCGCCATGTACTCCAAGGCCTTCGACATGGCTGGAGATATGTATGAGGCCCATCTCGGCGCCGGAGCGGCGCTTGATCTGAAGGGTGACTACGACGCAGCGCAGGATCACTTCACCAAGGCAATCGAACTTGCTTCTCCCGAGCAGAGGCCGCAGGCCTTGCGCTCGATGGCGTTTTCCTATGCGTTTCGGGGCGATGGCGCGAAGGCCGCCGAATATGAGCTGAAGCTTTTTATGGCGCGATCGGCGAAAGAAGATTTTGTCGGCGCGGCGGAGACCTGCAACGAGACGGCGCGAATTTTTCTGGAGACGGGCGACATCGAGAACGCCGACAAGTGGTATACGCTGGGCCACGAGACCATCGGCCGCAAGACAGATTTGAAAGAGAACGAAAAGAATCTGTGGCTCTTCCGTTGGGAGAGCGCGCAGGCGCGCCTCGCCGCCCGCCGCGGCAAAAACGCCGACGCACAGCAACATGTGGCTGCCGCCAAGACTGTGCTCGACAAGTTGAACGATCCCGATCAGACGCGCTTTTATCCTTACCTAACGGGTTATGTCGCGTTCTACGCCGGGGACTACAAAACGGCGATCAACGAATTGCAGAAAGCCGATCAGCGCGATCCGTTCATCCTGGTGCTGCTGGCGCAGTCGTTCGAACGGTTTGGCGACGGCGTGAAAGCGAAGGAGTACTACCGCAAGGTGTTGGCGATCAAC
This sequence comes from Candidatus Solibacter sp., assembly GCA_035501655.1. Classification (GTDB taxonomy): domain Bacteria; phylum Acidobacteriota; class Terriglobia; order Terriglobales; family Acidobacteriaceae; genus Sulfotelmatobacter. The sequence continues at coordinate 16,877 of DATJVU010000035.1, read as the reverse complement.
TATCACAATCCCACGAATGCGTTTGCGCGACCCTTGGCGAAGAAGAAGTTGGCGGGAGCCTGAAGAGTCCGAGATCGCCGAGATGTTTACACCAATAGTTTTGGCGCGCTAATTCTTCCGTTGAGAACTGACGAAGGCGCTCAGCGAAATTCGATACTCGCCTTGGTCTTCATCCAGTTGCATTAAGGCCACGTCGCTGAGCTCTCCTGAGTTCCCTTTCGGATCCCCCACTCGCATGTTGCGCACCTCGAAGAAATAAGTGGTGCCGGCATTGGCATTGAAGTGGAGGAAGGCTTGTCCTCCTCCGCCGACTCCTCCAAACTTGGTGTCGGCGCAGAGATGGTGAACGCCAGGGGTCACTGTGAAGTATGAATAGGAATCGCCCTTGGTCTCGCCGAGCCACTCGCCGTCCATGGCGATGCGCGAGGACGGCGTGGTGAAGGTTTGCGCAGTTAGATCTCGTTCGATGATGTAGACGACAGCTTTTTCTGCGTCAGCCACAGGAGAAACGAAGGGCGACACTTTTACGTCGAACTTCGTGTCCAGGTTGCCGCAGGCGCTTCGCTGAGCCTGTGCGTCCATAGCAATCAACATCAGTGAGAGGACTGATATCACGCTAATTGTTTTCATTTGAAACCTCCGCGCGCTTTGTTGCTTGGCACTCGTACGGGTCAACATCTAACACAGACCCTCAGGCTTTAGAAGTAAAGTGTTGTAAATCAGTCCGTCACGCCCATCTGCGGAATTAATGAACGAGCGCTGATACGGTTTATGATGCTTGCGCTGCTTATCATTTTTCAAGATTCGCAGGAATGTCTTTGTTGCCATAGGCGAAGAAATAAGAATAGTTTTGGGCGGAGGGGAATCGCCCAGTCGGTGGAATAAATGTTTACTCTGAGCCGAAAGGTCATTCGCCGACTATCTCCTGCACTTTGTTTTCTGCTTTGTTTTTTTCTTTGCGCGATGGCGCGCGCCGATGATGCCACGCTGAAGGCGCTCTACGACAATCACCGCTGGTTTGAGCTTCGGGAGTTGATCTCGAAGCAGAAGGCGCCGATCTTTTATCAAGGCGTGGTGGCTTGCGCCTTTAACGATCTGCGCCGCTGCGAGAAGATTCTGGCGCGTGTTTGGCGGGCGGCACCAACATCTGAGGAGTCCATGGAGGCGCGTCGGACTCTGGCTTCGGCTTACTTCACACACGGGAAATACCGCCGGGCGCTGGCCGAAGTGGATGCCATTCTCAAAATCAAGCCTGCCGATTCCGATGCCGTCAGCGGACGGCCGGTGCTTGGTGTGCTGGCGGAGTATCCCGATCAGGAAATTGCGCGCCGGCATGTCACCGTCAAACTCCATGATGGCGGCTTGCCGTTTTCGATCAACGGCGTGCAGGCGACGTATTGGTTCGACACCGGAGCTGAGCTTTCTGTGATGACCGAATCGGAAGCGAGCCGCTTCGGACTCAAGAGTCATCCGACAGCGCTCAGTGTGGGCGATGTGAATGGGACTCAGGTCAGCACGCGCATTGTGGTGGCGGATGAGCTTTCCATCGGTACCGTTCACCTGCGGCACGTTGCTTTTCTGGTGTTGCCGGACGAGCAACCGCCGTTTAATCAGCAGAGCCCCGGATCGCGGGGTCTGATCGGGCTGCCGGTTTTGCTGGCGCTGGAAAACATCAAGTGGGGAGCGGACGATACGTTCGAGATCGGAGGGGCTTCCATCGGGACACCTTCGGAACGATCTTCGGCTCACAGTGTGGATCACGCCGGCATGTGTTTTGACGGGAATCATCCTGTGGTCCAGTTAGATCACGCCGGCCGCACTCTTGACTTCGCGCTGGATACGGGAGCATCCAACACCGATCTGTATCCGCCCTTCACCGAGGCATTTCCTGAACTGATTCGCGGCGCAGCGAAGACGGATTCTTACAAGATGGAGGGCGTGGGCGGCGCGAAGTACATGGACGCTGCGACGCTGGAGTCCGTCGAGTTCAAAATCGGAGGATTTCCGGTGACGCTCAAGCCGGCGGGCGTGCTGCTGAAGCCCACCACGAACGCGAGCAAGTTTTTCGCGGGAAACCTTGGGATCGATCTGCTGCAGCAGGCCCACAAGACGACGTTTGATTTCCGGAAAATGATCCTGGTGCTGCAGTAGCTTGCTCATGAAACTTTTTCTGGCGTTACCCTTGTAACCGCACTTTTGGGTGCTTCGATTGCGCGGGGTTGCGTGGCGCTCCTAAACTTTTGACAGGGAAGTGTCTCTGGCTTCGCGAGGCTTCCCATTGAGCCATTTCTTGAGTCCAACGAAATTCAATCTTTCGTTTACTGATACGCGTGCGTTTCGCGTTGGCGCTACCGCGGTGCTGCTGGCTGCGATTGTTGCCTTGTCGGTGAGCCGAGACTTCTACATGGGGTCGATGGTGTCGGCGTATTTGTCGCTGGCGCTGGCTAGTGCGCTGATTGTGCTGGAGATGATTCGGCGCTCGTGGATGGATTTGCTGTGGACTGTGACTGGGGCGCTGGTTCTGGCGGTGATTGATTTTCGCGTGCTGAATTTTCAGCCGCTTTTTATGGCGGCGTTTTCGTTTCTTGGCTTATCGGCGCTGGCTGTGTTAGGCGCGCGCACGATCTGGGCTGACGGGGAAGAGCGCAAGCTGCTGCTTTATGGCTTTCTGCCGGCGGTGCTGTTTGTCGGTTCGGAGTGGATGGCTACTACGCTGCTGGATATCACGGAGAAGTTGCATCCCAAGACTTTTGATTTGTTCTTGTATTCGTTTGACAGCAGCTTGCGGGTGCAGATCAGTTTTCTTGTGGGGCAGCTTTTGTGGACGCTGCCGTGGCTGCGCTTTGCTTGCCTGGTGATTTACATTGCGCTGCCGCTGCCGCTGGCGCTGGTGTACGCGGCGCAGCTGCGTGGGCGCAAAGATAAAGCTCTCACCGTGATGCTGGCGTTTCTGGTGACCGGGCCGATCGGAGTGCTGTTCTACAACATGCTGCCGGCTTGCGGGCCGGTGCATGTGTTTGGGCAGATGTTTCCGTGGCATCCGTTGTCTGCGGTCGACGCGATGCATATGACTGTTGCGCCGGTCCTGCTGAAGGGCGCGCGCAACGCGATTCCGTCGCTGCATATGACCTGGGTGCTGCTGGTGTGGTGGAACTCGCGCGGGCTGGCGCGCTGGGTGCGGGCGATCGCGTTCGTGTTTCTGGTTTTGACTGCGATGGCTACCGTGGGCACGGGCGAACATTATTTTGTCGATCTGGTGGTGGCGTTTCCGTTTTCTTTGATGGTGCAGTCGCTGTGCTCGTTCTCGCTGCCGTTTCGCAGCGGCGAGCGCAAGATTGCGTTTTTGTTCGGGACGTTTGTGACGTTGGTCTGGCTGGCGTTGTTGAGTTTTAGCGTGGGATTGTTCTGGAGTTCTCCGGTGGTGCCTTGGGCGATGGTGGTGGCGACCGTGGGGCCTTCGATTTATCTGTGGAATCGGCTGTTGCGGGCGGGATCGGTGGAGTCGCCGGTGGTGACACGGGCCGTCGCGGCTACGGCGTAGTTTTCTTTCGCCCCTTCGGGGCTGGTTGGTATAAACGGGACCACCCACGGCTTACGCCGTGGGCTGTATTCTTTTGCCGCTTCGCGGCTTGATGCATCTGTTCTTTCCGCCTGTTCTCTCACTGACTGGCTTGATTCATCTGATTCACTTTCAGCAGCAGCATGGTTCCGCTTTCGAGCTTGACGTTGTTTTTTTCTGACGTCATGACGGAGCCTTGCGTGCCGTTCGGTCCGGTCGAGAGCGTGAGATTCGAAATTCCGATGACGCCCTGCGTGTTGCCGTTGATGGGAGGCATGCCAGTTTTTGTGCCTTGGGCTTGGGTGTCCGTCCCTCCGGAGGGAACAGATGGTTGCTGCGGAGGCTGCGTGGCACCGCTCATGGGGCTGTGTACGCCGGCGCTGGGGCTGGCGCTTGAGCCAGAGGGGCCAGAACTCGCCATGGAATCCTGATCGCTGGGGTTCGGATTCTGGAAAACAATCACAGCCTGGATCGACATGGGCAGATCGATCGGGCCATCTTTCATGACAGCTTTATCGAAGGCGATGCCCATCTGAGATTCTTTTCGTTCTTTATTGCGTGGTTGCGCTTCGGTGACGTGACCGATAATCTTCGTGTCTTTGGGAACGATGAGATCGCCGTTGCCGGATTTCATGTCCTGCGTAACTCTCGCGACCACTTCGTCGCCGCTCCTGGCTTTTTTGGCGTCGACGGTCTTGGTGAGCTGCACCGGGATGACGCTGCCTGGGGCGATGCGCGGGGTGGCTGCGCCGCTGGGCCGTGTTGCATTCGGGGCCTGCGGTTGCGCCGAGGGCGCGGGGATTTGCTGCGTCGGCGGCGCTGAGGTTTGCGGCTGCGCGGCGGTCCCGGATGGAATTTGCGCGAGGGAGAATCCGGCCAGGATCGTCACCGACAAAATTGCGAGAGAAATGCGTTTCATGAAACAGCCCTCCTGATTCTTAGGGTAGCAGCGCGGACGAAGTCGGCGGCGCGCGAAGAAAGTACAGGGCCTCAGCATCGTTAGATGCAGATTCTCACGGGAAAGTGCGCCGGGCATTTGCACAGATGCCAACCGCGCAGCAGGCGGCGGCATCCGAATGCCATGAAAACGCGACTGCTTTGTCATTTTCTGTGCGCTCTCGGCCTGTCTCTGGGCGCCAGCGTGGGCTGCACCAATCAGAATCCCGATCAATTGCGGGAGAAGACCGTGCAGGAAGCTCGCTTTTGAACAGTGAAATTCCCCGCCCCGTCTCGCAAAGAACGCGAGACAAGGTAGGGCACGCCGTTCGTCCCTTCCTTGGCAATGCGTGATGGCGCGCTCCTGCGATATCATCAAGGGGAATGCCTGTCTCGCGCCAACTGCATCCCTTTCAGACGGACGATCCGCGGCTGCGCCCGATTCATGACAAAGCTGTGGCTGGTGAGCGTCTGAATGCTGACGACGCGCTGGCGCTTTACCGCACTGGCGACATTTTGGCTGTCGGCTGGATGGCAAATTCCGTGCGCGAGCGCATGCACGGCGACAAGACTTATTTCAACGTCAACCGGCATATCAATCCGACGAATGTTTGTGTCGCGGCTTGCCGGCTTTGCGCGTTTGGGCGCAAGAAAGACGCGCCCGGCGCTTACACCATGGCGCTGGATGAGGCGTTTGAGACTGCTGCGTCTGGTTATAGCGAGGCGGTGACCGAGTTTCATATTGTGGGTGGGCTGCATCCGGATTTGCCGTTTCAATATTTTCTGGATTTGTGCGCCGGGTTAAAGCAGCGCTTTCCGCAGGTGCATTTGAAGGCGTTCACCATGGTTGAAGTCGCTTACCTGGCGCGCCGGGCCAAGCTTTCGATTCGCGAGACGCTGGAGGCGCTGAAGGCTTCGGGAGTGGATTCGCTGCCCGGCGGCGGTGCCGAGATTTTTGCCGACCGCGTGCGGCACATCATCTGCGATCACAAGATTGACGGCGACCAATGGCTGGAGACGGCGAAGCTGGCGCATCAGATCGGGCTGAAGTCGAATGCGACCATGCTCTACGGGCACGTCGAGAATGACGAAGACCGCGTCGATCACCTGATGAAGCTGCGCGATTTGCAGGATGAGACTGGCGGATTCCAAACGTTTATCCCGCTGGCGTTTCATCCGGATAACACGCCGCTGCAGCATTTGCCGAAGACGACCGGCATGCTCGATATGAAGCAGATCGCGGTGAGCCGGCTGGTGCTCGACAATTTTCCGCACATCAAATCGTACTGGCAGATGGTGACCGCCAAGATGGCGCAGATTTCTCTGCGCTTTGGCGCCGACGACATGGACGGCACCGTGATCGAGGAGAAGATTTATCACGATGCCGGCGCGACCACGCCGCAAGGCATGCGCCGGGAAGAGTTGGAACGGCTGATCCGCGGCGCCGGGCGCGAGCCGATCGAACGCGACACGCTATATCGCGCGGTGACGCGGACCGAGACGTCGGTTACGGTTGCGGTGTAAGACGTTCTTCTCATTGCTGCATTCTTCATCATCGGCTAAGATTTCGGACTGGTCCTGTTGTTCTCCCCCTTGAACCCGGCTGTCCTTGCGGGATTTGCCGCGTTCCGTCATTTCTCACGTTCCTGCCCGGCGCAGGAGATTTTCGAATTGGAGCGTCTGCGATGAAATCATTTTGGCTGGTTGCGGTCATTGTCGTTGTTTCCTCTTGTGCGTTCGGACAGAGCGGACGTGTCGGTTCGATTCCTGGTGCGCGCACGTCGGTGGCTTTTGCGCCCGATCCGGCCGTGCCTGCGACGGGCTTCGGGAGCGTCGCGGCTGATTTTAACGGAGACGGCAAGATAGACATCGCGACGACCAACGCAAAGGCTGGAGGGCTGACGATCCGGCTGGGCAAGGGCGATGGGACTTTCCTGCCGGCGGTGACCTATCGAGCCGGCTATTACTACAACGCGGTCGTGGTGGGCGATTTTAATGGCGACGGAAAACTCGATGTGGCGGCGTCGCTGCCGTTTTTGTGCGGCGGGTGCGGCGGATACGGAAGCTATCTGTTGCAGGTGTTTCTGGGCGCGGGAGACGGTTCCTTCAAGGTTCTTGTTCCGAAGACTGTGTTTTATGGCGAGCCGCTGGCCGTGGGCGACTTCAACGGCGACGGCAAACTGGACGTGCTGGTCGGCAATACCGACTACTACGGCGAAGACTGGTTCGTTTCCGTTGCGCTGGGAAATGGCGATGGAACATTTACCAAGGGAGCTTATCTCGGCGACGCGATTTGGTTTACGACTCCAGCGGTGGGCGACGTGAATGGCGACGGCAAACTTGACGTTGTCTTACCCGCCCTGGATGGCACAGAAGGAAATCTGATTACGTATGTGTTTATGGGCAACGGCGATGGAAGCTTCCAGACGCCAGCGACGTATTCTTCGTCGCAGAATTTGGCTACGAGGGCTGTCGTCGCGGATTTTAACGGAGATGGCAAACTTGACATCGCTACTGACGCGGTGCAGGTACTGATGAATAACGGAGACGGGACATTCACCGATGCCGGTGTAGACGTGAGAGGCATCGCGGGTAATGGAACCTTCGGCGGCATTGTTGCGGGCGACTTCAATGACGACGGCAAAGTCGACTTCGCCGCCAGCGTGTCGGTGAATGCGGCGCCTGGCGGAAACGTTTTTCTCAGCAATGGCGATGGAACATTCAAGATTGTCGATGTGCCCGCTGCCGGCATCTTGCAGGCAGCCAACTTCAACAACGACGGCAAACTTGATTTGCTGACCAGTGGTGGAGTGTTCCTGCAGACTCCGGCGAGTTTGCTGCCGCCGTTCCTTGGATTTGGCGAGATCCCGGTGAATACGCAGACTTCGGCGCAGACGCTCACGCTGACCAACGTGGGCAATGTGTCGATGAAGATCAACAACGTGCAGTTGACGGGAACGGGCGCGTCGCAGTATCGGCAGAGCAACAATTGCGGAACGGCGCTGGGTGCAGGGAAGACCTGCCAGATTCAGGTGGTGTTTGCGCCTACGGTGCCGGGAACGGCTAATGCGGCCGTGAGCGTGAGCGTTCCTGGGGCGCCGGCGTCGGTGTCCACGTTGCTTGGGTCTGCGCGTTAGAGTTAGAGCGGACGAATCGTGGCCCTTATTACGAGACCCGGCGGGATTTCTTCCGGTCTTTTCTTGGCTCGGCGGAATTCGTCATCGCGTGGCGAAGCAGCAGGTTAACCCGCGTCTGATATCCCGGGCCGTAACCCTTGAGCCAGTCGAGGATGTCCTCGTCTAGCCGCATGGTGACGGATTTTTTCGGCGGGCGATAGAACTTGCCGATTTCGGCGCGGCTCCAGTCGAGTTTCAAAGGGATATCGGAGAAGTCAATATCGTCGTCGGACATGGCGGCGAGCCTTGCGATGTCTTCTTTCTGCTCTTTGCTGAGCCTCCTCATAACGCCTCCTTTCGTGGGATTCGGCGCGTCGAGCCGAGATGATACGGAGGACCTCTTCCCCTTCGAGATCATGCCACGTGTGAACCACGAAGAGTACGATGCCGGGTGCGATACTTCCGAGCGTATCCCATCGCTCCTCCTCAGGGAATGGATCCTGATCAGTCAGGGCGTGCTGATCTGCGAATACCAGAGCAGCAGTTTCAAAGCGAATTCCGTGCTTTGAAAGATTGAGTCGGTTTTTCTCTTCGTCCCACTCGAAGCGCATGAATACTGACCTGCGCCTTAGTCAAGGCTAGTACGAAGGCCGTTTTGTGTCAATACATATGTACATACATCTTTAAGTTGTCATGGCCTGTCCGACTTCGTTTCAGCAGTCAGCTTGTGTAATTCTTCTGGCGACGAGTTGAGCAGATTTCTTAGCACTGCTACTTCTCCCGCAATTCCTGCGTGAATTGCCGGGTCTGCATCTGGGGCGAAGAACGGGGAGTGATTCGAGGGCAGGCGCTCTCCGGATTTTTTGGCCTCGGCATATTTTTGCGGATCGGCTCCGCCCAGGCTGAAATAAAATCCCTGCACGCCTTGCTCCACGAAATACGAGAAATCTTCCGACGGTGCGATCGGTCCTTCGATCACGACGTTGTTTTTGCCTAACGCGGCCTCGAGTGGGGCCTTCAGGCGCTCTGCTAGTGCCGGATCGTTATAGACGGCATCGGTGCCTTCGTAGTGATCGATGGACGGCTCGTGCGTAGCATTCGCCGCTGCGGCCTCGGCCTTGGCGATGCGAGCAATCGCGGCGAGAATCTGTTTCCGCACATCCTGCTTGTAGGTGCGAACGGTGAGGCCCATCTCCGCCTGATCTGGGATGATGTTGTTTTTTGTTCCGGCGTGAATATAGCCAACGGTGACCACGCCCATCTCTCCAGGCTTAATTTCGCGCGAGACGATGGTCTGCAGCGAGAGGATCGTGCGGGCAGCGATGACAATGGGATCGACGGCGGTATTGGGCATGGCTCCGTGGCCGCCCTTGCCGTAAATGGTGATGCGGATGGAGTCGGAGTTGGTGTTGTAGATGCCGGGCGTGATGGAGGCCATGCCGGCGGGCAGTTCGTTGCCGACGTGCAGGGCGACGGCGACGTCAGGTTTGGGAAAGCGGGTGAAGAGGCCGTCTTTGATCATGCCTTCGGCGCCGCCGATGGTTTCTTCCGCAGGCTGGCCGATCAGCATGAGAGTGCCATGCCAGCTTTTCTTGCTGCGCGCCATGATTTCTGCCGTGCCGAGAAGCGCCGCCATGTGCAAGTCGTGGCCGCAGGCGTGCATGACCGGGACGTCGGCGCCGGTGTCATTCTTGGTGCGGACTTTGCTGGCGTAGTCGAGTCCGGTTTTTTCTTCTACGGGAAGCGCGTCGAGTTCGGTGCGCAGCATGATGGTGGGCCCGGGGCCGTTTTTCATCAGTGCGACGACTCCAGTTCCGCCGACTTTCTCAGTCACTTCGTATCCGGCAGCGCGCAGGCGGGTGGCGAGTTTTGCAGCAGTTTGGTTTTCGTGGCCGGACAATTCGGGATTCTGGTGAAGATCGAGGTAAAGCGTATGCGCGTCGGAATAGACGGAGTCGACTTCATTGGTCGATGGAGCCTGGGCGGCGGCTAGAGCCGTGAGTGAGAGGAATAGAAAAATTCTGATTGCGGTCATAGGCCACGGATGATAACGGCCTTGGTGAGGGGTTGCAAATGGGACGCGCTACAGATCGTCGGCTTTGCTTCACCTGGCGGCCGAGGCGGCCGCCGCTACATGGGCATTGAAGATTTTCACAGACGTTTCCAATCTACGGCGAAAGGTTTACTGCGATGCGCGATCGTTTTTGGGAATGTGCGGAGAATCACAGTGCAGTGTGCGTGAATTCTGCGCTTGCGTTTTTTCTACCGGGTGTACAATTCGCTTAGAAAGCCGTGTACGACAGCACCTGGTTGCGCACAACTTCGTAAGCAAGGCCGAGGCGCTTCATGAACGTCCACGTCAGTTATCGTCTTCCTAAGATTCCCGCCGTAGAAAAAGACATTCAACATCAAATCGAAAAACTGCAAAAGCGGCTGCAGGTATTTCGCCCTGAACTCGTGCACCTGAAGGGTGTGGTGGAAGAAGTGTCGGCGCGCGAAGGGGTGAGTGTGTCGCTGAATTTACGTTTGCCTTCGGGGCAGATGGCGGTCGAGGAGAAGGCTCCAACCGCGGCGGCCGCGGTGAAGGCGGCGTTCGAGGATCTGCTGCTGCAGTTGAACAAGCACAAGGATTTGCTGCGCGCTTCGCACCGATGGAATCGCGGGCGCCGCGGAAACGGCGGGCGGGCGGGAACTCGGGTGCCCGAGGTTCCGTTTGAGCAGACGCTGGCCGCGGTGCACCCGCCGACGATTTCGGGGGATGACGTGCGCAAGTACGTCAATGCCAACCTGGGCCGCCTGGAGCGGTTTGTGGAGCGCGAGATTTATTTTCGCGAAACGCAGGATTCGGTTGATGGGGAAGCGCTGTCGAAGGAAGAAGTGATCGACGAAGCGATTGCGGCAGCGCTGGGCGGCGGCGGGGAGAAGCCGGAGAAGCTGGCGCTGGAGCCGTGGCTCTATCACCTGGCGTTGCGCGCGCTCGACGATCTGTCGCGCGGCGACGACAGCAGCGAACACGCCGTGCATCTGGAAGATTCGGCGCGGCAGCGCAACGTGAAGGCTTCGGACGAAGCCGAGTTGCAGTTTCATCAGCCCGACGAAGCGATCACGGGAGAAACTGTGATCGCGGATGCGCGTGTATCGACTCCGGAACAGATCATGGCGTCGGACGAGATGCTGCGGCTGATCGCCGCCAACCTGCGCGATCTGGGCTCGGGGCCGCGAGAGGCGTTCATCCTGCACGCGATTGAAGGTTTCAGCGTCGACGAGATTGCGGTGATCACCGGCCGTCCGGCCGACCGCGTTGTGACGTTCATTTCTGCCGCGCGCGACCACTTGCGCAAGGCGCCGGGACTGGCCCGCGAATTCCAGGGCCGCTTCGCTCCGACTGGCGCCGCTTAATCCCAATTTCAATTCTGGAGAAGATTCATGAGTATTACTCGCGAACAAATCCGAGAGCTGGCTGAATTTCAAGACCCAAAGTCATGCGCTGTGAGCTTTTACTTTCAACCGTCAGCCCCACGCAACAAGGCGCACAAAGAAGATGCCATTTTGATCAAGGACCTGGCGCGGGAAGCCGTGCGGACTCTCGAAAGCAAGGGGCGGAAAGACTGCGGCCGCGCGGATATCGAGCGCATCCTGCAACTGGCGGGTGGGTTGCGCAGCAATGGCACACACGCCAAGGCTGTTTTTGCCTGCGCACGAGAGCGCCTGTGGCGGGAATATGATTTGTCCCCCAGCCTGGCGGGAACGCAGCTGTTTGTAGATCGGCACTTCCATTTGAAGCCGCTGGCGCATTTGCTGGGCGCGGTGCCGTTGCTGGGCGTCGTGCTGGTCGACCGGCACCGGGCGCGCATCTTCGATCTTCGGCTCGGCGAGTTGACCGAGCGTGAGGACTTGTTCCATGCCTTGCCGCGACGGGGACGCAGTGACGGCTTTGCCGGGTATGACGGCGGCCATGCGCAGCGGCGGGTGGATGACGAGGTACGGCAGCATTTCAGGAATGTCTCGGAAACGCTGAAGGAGTTGCTGGAAAAGCGCGTTTTCGAGAAGTGGATTCTGGCTTGCCAGGATGCGCATGTGCCGATGATTGAGGCGCAAATGCATTCCTCCGTAAGGCAGGTGCTGATCGGGCGGTTTCATGCTGACCTCGGGCATGCGACGCGCGACGAGATCCGCAGCCACGCGCAGCAGATTCTGGAGCAGTGGCAGGCTGGGCGGCGGCGCGATCTGGTGGCGCAGACCATCAGCCACGCGCGCAGCCACCTGCGCGGCGTGACCGGGCTGCGACGCGTGCTGCGGTCGCTGGAGAATGGAGAAATCCAGACGCTGCTGGTGGGCGCCAATCTTCAGGCGCACGCTGTGGAATGCTCGGGATGCGGACACATCGACGCGCACCTGGTGAGTACTTGCCCGGTGTGCGAACGCCCGATGCAGGAAGTGGTGGATGTGAGCGAGGCGATTCTGCCCTGGGTAATCCGGCGCGACATTGAGTTGTTCTACGTCGATAACGACGCCGAATTCGACAAAGTCGGCAACATTGCCGCGCTTCTGCGCTACCGGCCAAACAATCTGCAGCCGATCAGTAAGGCAGCGGCGGAGCAGTTGGGGCGCGCTGGAGCAGCCTATCCGGGCCGGCTGCGGAAGTTTGCCAGCCGGTAAGTTGCTTAAGCATCGCTTCGGAGCTGGCCCACTAGGTCGCTCTCGGGTTGCAGGGATGCTTGGACTTCGCAGGCCGGGCGCTTCACGCCCGGCTTGCTTCGCTCAGCATGACAGTCCTTCTTCTACTCGCATGAATGACTTCCTCTCGCCGTGATATGCTTCGCCTTTCGCAGGCGAGGCTTCTTACTTTTCCGCAACGATGCTCTGGTTGCACGGCGGCCTTCGGCTGCGAGCGCTTTCAACTTTTCATTCCACTGGGGGAATCCGTGACTTTTTCGCGCCGTGATTTTGTGAAGACGTCGGTGATGGGAGCGGTGGCTGCTGGGGTGGGAGCTAATGCGGCATCGGATGCGCTGGCCGAGGCTGGTGCGAATGGATCGGCGCAGGGCGGTGCAGGGAAGCTGCCGATTATCATTTGCGCGCACAACGGGCATCCTTATGCCGATGCGGCGTATTCGTTTTTGAAAGGCGGCGGTGACACGCTGGAGACGGGAGTTCGCGTGGTCAAGGGGCCGGAGAACGATCCCAAGGATGATTCGGTCGGGCTCGGCGGTTTGCCCAATGAAGAGGGCGTGGTCGAACTCGACGCTTGTTGCATGCATGGGCCGACGCGGCGTGCGGGCTCTGTAGGCGGCGTAAGAAATATCAAGAATGTGTCGATGGTGGCGAAGGCCGTGATGGAGCACACCGGACATGTGATGCTGGTGGGCGAGGGTGCGGAGCGGTTCGCGGTGGCAATGGGATTTCCGCGGGAGAATTTATTGACCGAGCGCTCACGGAAAATCTGGCTGCTGTGGAAGGAGACGAACTCCGATCGCGACTGGTGGGGGCCCGGGATGGCCGATCCGCATTGGCGTCCTCCGCTGAGCGATACTCGGCCGCAGGCGGAGTTGCAGCAGGAGCGGATTGAAAAACTGCAGCGGCGCGCAGCGGAGTTTGGTATTGAGCCTGAGTTTCAGATGGCGGCGGTGCGGCGCGTGCTGCATCCGCCGACGGGGACGATTCACTGCTCGGTGCTGAATGAGAAAGGCGAGATGTCGGGAATCACGACGACGAGTGGATTGGCATTCAAACTGCCCGGCCGGTGCGGAGACTCGCCGATCATCGGCGCCGGCTGCTACACCGATCAGGATGTGGGCTCGGCGGGAGCGACCGGCGCGGGCGAAGAAAATATTAAAGTCGCGGGCGCGCACACGATTGTCGAGAACATGCGGCACGGCATGTCTCCGCATGAGGCCGGGATGGATGCGCTGAAGCGCATCGAGCGAAATTACAACGGCGACAGGGCGAAATTGAAATACATGGACATGACGTATTACATCCTGCGCAAAGACGGCGCGTATGCCGGGGTGTGCTTGTGGGAGGGATATTCGCCGGGGAATCCGCACCGGTTCGTGGTGCATGACGGGACGCTGCGCGAGGAAGTGGCGACGCCGCTGCTGAAGGGATATTCGCAGGATTGGCCGCCGATGCCTATGGTGCCGGAGGAGTTGAAGAAAGATTCGGAGTATTTGAAGTAGTCAGGCGAGCAGCGGAACGCCGGCTTTCTTGGCGGCGGCCGCCAGTTGGCGATCGAGGGTTGCGATCGGTAGTTGCTGGTCCCGGGCCAAGTCCAGATAAATTGCGTCGTACGCCGTTAGACCTGATGCACGCGCGGTTGCAATCGTTCGGCGAATCGAGACGGATTCGTTTCTGATATCGATCAGTCGGGCGATAGTGTCAAATTGTTGCAGGATCTGGACGATATCAGAAGGGTTCACAAGGCCGCGTCTTTCCGCCACGACCAGCCCGTTGGCGACCTCGCTCTGCCACAGCTGTGGCACAACCGCCCGGTTATCTCCTCGCAACTGCTGCCTGACTGAAGTCGCGTAAGGCGCAACCGGTTTGTCAATGAGCCAAGAGAGACTTACGGATGCGTCCAGAACAAAGCGCATTTAGCGCCGGCCTTCTTGAATAAGATCCTTGATTGTCATTCCCTTGGGTAGGGGCTTGACGCGAGCCCGAATTTTATCGAGCTCAGCGAAAGCCTTGTCGATGTCGGCGTCGACCGTCGCAGGTGCAATTACAGCCGCAAGCTTTCCCCTGCGGGTGATGCCGATTCGCTCGCCCTCGCTGGCACGCTCGACGAGTTCGGAGAGTTTTTGTTTTGCTTCGAACAGACCTACGGTGCGCATAAGAATTGTTCCTATCAATCTAGATTAATCATCTAGATTGTAGCAGGACAGCGACAAGATGGCGATGCCTTGCTGTGGAACTAGGCAGGTTATCGCCTGCGTATGGCGCCGAGTTTGCTTCGTTAATCCCGACGCGAAGCGGCAAGGCTGTCTTTCGTAATAACGGAAGCCTCGATCCCGCCGACGAACTTAGCAACTGAGTTGAAGGACAAAACCGCGACGGTTCCGGTCAACCAACCCGAGACCGTGTAACAGGCGCAGGCCGCCAGTGCGGCCATGACACCAGAGAAGAAATGAGTTGGCACCGGCACATGTAGGTTGACACTGAAAAAAACCAGTGGGGCGAGGATTCCGAGTGGCAGCGTTATCTCCTTGGCTCCGCTAAGTAGAAGTTCTGGGACGTAGAGAATCCCGAGAACGCCGTAGATTAGCGCGATGATCTTTGCAACGGGCATCACCCGAAAAGACATTATTCGCATGTCTACTCCGATTTGGTTTGGAGCTAGCTGCGAATCATATGCTAGAACCTCACCTTTACGTCCGGGCCCTTTTCCAAGTGGATGCTCTCCACGAAGCGCACCTTGCTGGTTCGCAGCGTCATGATGACCGAGGACGTGCGCGTGCCGTCGCCGAAGAAGCGGACGCCTTTCATGAGTGCGCCGTCGGTGACGCCGGTGGCGGCGAAGATGAGTTGCTTGCCGGGGGCGAGGTCTTCGGCTTCGTAGATGCGGTTCTTGTCTTTGATGCCCATGCGCTCGAGGCGCTCTTCCTGATCGGGTTTCACGACGAGGCGGCCGAGCATGTAGCCGTTGAGGCAGCGGACGGCGGCTGCAGTGATGACGCCTTCGGGCGCGCCTCCGGAGCCCATGACCGCGTGCACACCCGTGCCGATGACGGCCGCGGCTATTCCGGCGGAGAGGTCGCCATCGCCGATTAGTCGAATGCGGGCGCCGGCCGCGCGAATGTCAGCAATGAGTTTTTCGTGGCGCGGGCGATCGAGGACCATCACGACCAGGTCTTCCACGTCGCGGTCGAGGCGGCGCGCGATGTTTTTCAGGTTGTGCGAGGGCGGTGCGTCGAGATAGACGGCGTCTTTGCACGAGGGACCGACGACGATTTTTTCCATGTAGCAGTCGGGGGCATTGAGCAGGCCTCCTCGCTCGGAGGCGGCGAGAACTGTGATGGAGCCGGGCGCGCCGGTGGCGCAGAGATTGGTGCCTTCGAGCGGATCGACGGCGATGTCGACTTCGGGGACTTCCATGCCATCAGGGAATTCGGCGCCTACTTTCTCGCCGATGTAGAGCATGGGCGCTTCGTCGCGCTCGCCCTCGCCGATGACGACCGTCCCCGAGATCGGCACGGTCTCGAGCACCTTGCGCATGGCTTCGACGGCCATCTGATCGGCATAGTGGCGCTCGCCGCGGCCCATGGTGCGCGCGGCGGCCACCGCCGCCCGCTCGACCACTCGAACAAACTCCAGCGACAGTTCAGTTTCCACCTGGCTCCTCCCCTGCGCGGCGCTCGGAGTAAATCATGCCGGCGCAGGCCCTCATCCGATGGTGACTCGCGGATGCGCGGCGGCTCGCGCGCCGGCGCTCCGAGGTCCGACCGGGGTGGGCTTGGAGATTATGACAAAACTCGGGCTGCGGCGGCAGTCCACCGCCGGCGGCGCGGGCGCGGGGCGGCCCCCTGCGCCGCCGGGTGAGCCGCACGAGGCCTCAAGCGCGGCTGCCGCTCGGGGCGGGCTCCGGCATCCGGCCCGGGGCGGGCGCGGGATGGAACAGGGGCTCCTCGGGGATTACGAGCCAGGCGATCAGATAGCCCAACACGCCCCAGCCCACGAAAAGGACGGTCATCACCCACACCAGCCGGACGATGGTGGCGTCGAGGTCGAGGTACTCGGCGAATCCGCCGCACACGCCGGCCAGCTTGCGGTCCTTGCGGGACAAATAGAGCTTTTTCGTGGCGGGCGGAGCGCTGCTGCACATGGCCGCGCCGCAGTGGCTGCAGTAATTCACCGCATTCGAGTATTCCCGTCCACATTGTGGGCAAAACATAGCCACCTCCGCCGCCAGCGCCACAGCGCGCGCCTGCGGCCCGTCTGCACTATAATACGCCCAAGACCCGCTAAAGTTCCCGGCCGGGAGGCCGATGTGGCGGTCACCCTGCCCGTGGCGCGGCCCGCGAGCCTGCCGCACGCGCCCGGTCCGGCCGATTTCGATGGCAAGCCAGGCGGCTTTTTGCGGTAAGATGCCAGCACGAAGGCCAGAATGCGCCTGGAGCCCGGCGACGGCGGGGGCCCGGGGGGAAGGTCGGACAGATGAGATTGGAAGTGCGCAAGCCCTTCCACGTCTTTCAAAGGCCGCTCAGAGTGTTTGCCCGCGGCGCTTCGCTCCGCCGCCGGGTGATCTACAGTCTGGCCATCGTGCGCCT